>CAIQHB010000015.1 GCA_903871465.1 uncultured Methanosarcinales archaeon | reverse complement strand
GCAGCTGCAAAACGCCTTGCTTGAATTGGATCTGCACCAGATAGCGCTTTTAAGAATGGTTCGTAATCTACTTCGCCGTCCATAATATGTAGATGACGTTCTACAATATAAATGTGTTCATTTTATTTTGCGTCAATCCCTAAGCGTATCTAGATAATCGAACCTGGCATCCATGGAGATGCCTGAGATATAATTCTTGAGGCAGGTCTCCTCCGCTCCCTTCGATTGAAAGACTACCGGCAGGGAGTACTTTCCCAATTGCATACTTCTTGGTGAATATGAAAAGTCAGTGCTCTCAATCAAGGTCGTGCCCCTATCGCTCGTGGTGGTATAATCGTCCTGTTTTGTATCGAATTTGGCTCCATTACGAGAATCGAGCTTCGACTCGTGGCTCAAGCTTCCGCTTCCATGGGCCGTATTGCTCAGACTAAGGTTAGTGACACCGGTATTCTGATAAGCGCTGAAAAAGCCGTTTCCATTCACATTTTGATCCATGTGATATATAATTCCAGAATCCAATTTGACTTCAGGTTGACCGCAGGATAACCCCGCCAAAATCATAGAAAATAGTATTGCAGCCAGAAACGCGATCCTATACTTACTTTTCAAAACTCTCCCTCCCAATATGATAACCTCGATCAGGCTCTTTCGCCAGTATTTACTAATCTATCACTCAGATACTTAAATAATTTTTGGATATGAAATATGTATAAAAATTAATTAAAGAGATCCATGAAGTCAAACGATGACTGCACACCCCGCCTAAAGTAACTTAGAAATCGATACCGGTAAAATTTAGATACTTAAGACGCCCATTAGCTAACTGGTGCGCCGACTACCGCACCCCAAACGATGGGGACACCTTAACCTCGCAAATTGAAAAGACGGCATTTTTTGCCCATTTTTAGACCATTTTTCTTTGCATGGTAGCGCATGAACCACTGCAGAAGAATTTTCCAGCACGCAAACAAAAGAGGTCGATAAGGCCCAAGATCACCTCCTCCCTGCGCCACCAATCTTAACCAGCTTCAACACCAGATCGCAGGAGCCGCCAAAATTCCGCTCCACTTTTTATAAGGATTTTTGATGTCGCGAAGCCTTTTGCCGTTTCCGGCGATCCTTTCTCAAGCCCGAGTCTTCAACTTCACCCCAACTTTCCGCCGGATAAATTGGAGTGAAGTTTTCCGATGGCGTTTCTTTACATTTACGGCCGCATTCAATCGGCTAAGTTGGGAAATCTCTTTATACCTTTCCGGGAAAGTGAGAGGTAATATGGGCTGAGTGCCTGGTGCCCAGGGAGGTTGTCTTGTTATCATCTATGTTAAGTACAGTAAGCAGCACATTGAGCACCACAAGTACGTTAAGTGCCACAAGTACTCTCAGCACTTTGAGTACAACTTCATCCGTCATGGGTATGTTTGCCACGTTAGGCGTATCAGACATCAGCATTATCACTGTCGTTTGCTTAATCGCCCTCCTGAGCGCATCCGAGATCCTATCAGCGTCCCAGGTTTGGAATGAACGCCTGGCCACCATGCTTAACCTGGCAATCGCGCCTATGGTCTTGACGTTCTTCTTGATTGTGGCCTACAAGGTAATCGATGTTGTAGGCCACTAGAGTGGCACTATTTTAATTTTATTTAATAATCTATCCTTTTTCATCCAGTACTTCTATGCACAATTTTCGGAATAGCGGCATAGAGAAGGAACAAAATCCCGGGGACTGCAATCAAGTCAAACCGCGCACCCCGCAGCAAACAGCAAGACATTATATTTAATTAATAAAAAAGAAAAAAGTTTCAATCCATTCCTCAAATTTTATCAAAAAATTATCCTAAATTTAAAGGTTAAATCTGAATTCAGATCGAACAAAGCCATAAGATAAGACAGATTCTAGCAGAGGGGTACTAGTTTATGTACACCCATGGCCTGCATTTGAGGCCATATTATCCGGCCTTTTAAGGCATCCACTCTGTATACCAATTATCTTGAAGGATTACATCCAGTAGTTGCTGTGTGCTCTGCTTCCAGGTCAGCCACGGCATGTCGTCCGACTTCGGATGTCGGCCCGATTGGTACAGCTCCAGCCATTCATGCACCGCTTTTGCAAGATCATCAGGCTCTTTGCCATTGAAGTAATATGCATGATCGCCCGCTACCTCGTGGAAGATGGGAATGTCACGGGCAATGATGGGCAGCTTGTATTGCGCGGCCTCGACGAGCGGCAGGCCGAAGCCTTCACCTTCAGAGGCAGCGATGAGGCAAGTGGAACCTGAATATACCATTTCCAGGTATTCGTCGCTGATGCCTTCCAGCCAGAAGAGACGCTTGCCCTGTTCGGAGTGGCGCCGAAGAGTATCTATCAACTTTTCCATCATCCAGCCTTGCTTACCGACTATGACCAGATTGACATCCACTCCTTCTGCCCAGAGCAGTTCAAAGGCGGCGAGCGTTTGAGCGTACCCTTTGCGCGGCTCGATGGTACCCACCATTAAGAAGCTCTGGCGGGAGGCAAGATGAACAATAACCTGCTTCGCTTCATCCGGCAGACCGCTGGTGGGGATCGAGTTTTCGATATCTGCACCATTATGGAACCATCCGATCTTGAAAGAACATAGACCAATTCGAGTGTTGGCCTTGAGCCAACCCGCAAGCTCCTCCGCGGTCACATGAGAGACGCAAATTGCGCCATCCGATTTTGAAATAGCCAATAACCACTTATGGAATTCGGAACATAGCTCGTGCCCAAAAAACGCCGGTTCCGACACAGGAAGAATGTCATGGACAACGTGATAGACGCGGATCCCCTTTTTTCTCAAAAATTGTATCTTTCCACTATGCGAAATCGCTACTCCAGGATGAAGATCAAGGAACAGGAGAATGTCACCCTGGCAGAACTCTATCAACTCATCATAAGCGCATTTCAGGTCGATTTCCAAAATTTTATTTATTAATACGTTTGCTCTATGAAACTCAGGATCATCTGGTGTTGTATATACCAGTTCGATATCAATTTTTTGTGGATTTTTAAGGAGTTCAGTGCAAATAGCCCTCGTTACCCTTTGTATACCTGTCAGATGATCTTTCTGCTTGACGCTGCTAACATCTACAAATAGCCTGGGCGGGCGGTTTTCCTTTTCCTCAGTGCAAAAAGTATCAGCTATGGATGGAGATAGCTCAATCAAGTCGTTATCATCAATCGATAAGACAGGGTTGAGCAGACCTCCAATGCAACGCTTAACGGTTTGTGGAATGTCCGAAAGCATCGCCCTTAACCAGAGAAACGAATCGAAGGCAGCGCGCAGGGGAAAGGTAATGCGCCAGCAGTAGCTAGCATACGTGGCTTTAAGCTCACGATGGGCTTCCAGTAATTTATCTTCAGCTTCATTTGCTCTTGCTTCGGCTTGCTTCTGCAAATTTGACTTGAAGCTATCAAAGACATTGGGCGGGTACTTAAACGCAGGTAGAAGTTCAGCGTGCTCATTCGCCACATAATATCGATTTAATCCATCTGTGTAGGTGAAGTGGTAACCCGCATTGAGAAGGGGCGGCTCCCATGCATCATGGCTCTCCTGCTGGGACATCGGCAAGGTTGCCGCAACGACGACGATCCAGGGGCGATATCTTAACCAGTCATTCCCCCGCAATACTGCTTCTTCAGAGCCTTCGACATCGACTTTGAGGAAATGAACGTCGTGGCCCTCTGGTACATGTTGTTCGCACAGGGTCGCAAGGGTAGTGACCTCTATCACCTGTTTATCAATTGTCCAACCTGCACGGGCATGTTCTTGTGCGATGGTTTCATTCAGAGTCGATAAACCGGAATTGCTTAAAAAGTTCATAATTTGTGTTCCACGAGTGTCACCAACAGCCAAGCGCACATTTATATCACGAGGCCGACGTGCCCGAAGCTGCCCGTAAGACCCAGGATTTGGTTCGACATTAATACCTCGCCACCCATGCTCGTAGAAAGCTCGCGTAACAGAGTCAAAATCGGGAGACCATGCCCCCACATCGATATAGAATCCATCCTCAACAGGCTTCAGTGCTCGCCAGAGCATCACATCTTCAAAATTTTGTGCATAAGTTGTGAAAGACATTTGTGACCTCGATTATGGGATCATTACAGCTCTATTTTCCGGCTTTTTGAGGCATCCACTCTGTATACCAATTTTCTCGCAGAATTGCATCCAGTAGTTGCTGTGTGCTCTGCTTCCAGGTCAGCCACGGCATGTCGTCCGACTTCGGATGTCGGCCCGATTGGTACAGCTCCAGCCATTTACTTATCGCCCTGGCTAGATCATCCGGCTTTTGCCATTGAAGTAATATGCATGATCGCCCGCTACCTCGTGGAAGATGGGAATGTCACGGGCAATGATGGGCAGCTTGTATTGCGCGGCCTCGATGAGCGGCCAGACCAAAGCATTCTACCTTCGGAGGCTGCGATGAGGCAAGTGGAGGCCGCATAGACCTTCTCCAGGTATTCATCGCTGGTTCCCTCCAGCTAAAAAGCCTTTTGCCCCGTTCAGGGTGGGTTTCTACCAGCTTTTCCACCTTACAGGCCTGCTTGCCGACTATGACGAGGTTGGCATCCAAACCCTTCTGCCCAGGGATGGTCAAAGGCAGCAAGAGTTTGTTTTTGCCCTTTACGAGGTTCTATGGTGCCTACCATCAAAAAGCTGGGACTAACGGCAAGCTGAGCAAGAACCCGCTTCGCATCATCCGGTTGGCCGCGAGTGGGCGCGGAATTTTTCGTATCTGCACACAGATGGAAACAACCGATTCTAAAGGGACGCAGGCGTTTCAGGTCATTTATGTGCAGCCATTCTTTAAGCTCGTCTGCAACAGCGTGGGAGATGCAAATCGCTCCATCTGAATTTGAAATTACTGATAGCCACTCTGAGAATTCAGAACACAGTTCAGGCCAAAAGAAATTGCGTTTCCCATGGAAAACCACGTAAAACCAAAAACAAGAGACGATTATCCACCTCCATTAGATGGCCTCTTCTGGCCGACCTTGATCCCGGAAATGTCAGTGATCTCACGCATAAGAGCATTCTTCCTGCTGCGTTCATTCATGTGATAAAATGCATCCACAATTGCAGCGACCCTATCCGTTAAATGCTCTTCCTGAAATGAAGGTGCCTGGCAGGACTTATCATGACTCGATCTCCTCATCCTGCATTCATCTTCTTGATACAGCTCCTGGTTGATCAGAAGATGATAAATGAGACAGATAAGTTTCCTGGCCAAAGCGATATAATCGCTACATTGCACACCTTCATTTAGATCAATCGTTGGAAGAATCTGGACAGCTTTGTCCTTCCCATATTTGATATGGTCTGGGCAGCCTGGACAAGCACAACTCTGATGTACTTGGAACAGCGCTTTGTTATTCCACATTTTTTCTTTTTGCCTGCAGATTCGTTTTCTCCGGGATTGAGGCCACACCATTCATATGTCGTCCATTGTAGAACTGAGCTTAACACCGGCTTGATGAAAGATATTTATGTATCCGATTCCGGACCTGGCTCATGTCATCATCCTAAGGTCTCGGTCCTCTTAGGAAAATACGCGCATTATATTTAATTAATAAAAAAAGAAAAGAAGAGTTTCGATTTACTTACGGGAGGTATGGAACGTGGATGTTGTCCGCAATTGCTGTTGCAGAACCTATGGCGCTAGAAGTCGAAGAGATTGGGTTTACATCCGTCTTGATATCGAATGCGGCGGCAGTCCAAGCATTTCTGGTGGCAGCTACATCTGTATAGGCCATTCCTGCAGCAGATGCATAGCTGTCGAATTCCTGTGTTCCGGCTCTGATATCAGCAGTCTTAAGAGTTGTAGCTCCTAGGGCCGAAGTGGATACAACGGTAAAATTCAGTGTTGCATCGGGGTCACGGGGCAAATTAATAACCTTAGCGCCGTTGGGGTCACTGAATACAACATCGGCTACGGTGTATGGCTTCAATCCCTCGACACCATAAACATCAGGATCAAACGTGGCATTCGCAGTTGCCTGGCCCCATCCTGATGCAAATGCAGGCGTATTATATCCCAGATTTATCAATGAGAATTCAAGCCACGTAGAGTAGTCTGTATCAAAACCTGTAATGTCTGCGGCTGCAGCCGATCCTATAAGACTCAATCCTATCAGGATTGCACACAAGATTGCTTTCATCTTTATTTCCTCCGTCGTTCTCACTTTTAGAGAGATTTAACTAAATTTCTTTAAGCACTCCATGATTATAAGGTTTTGCATTTTCCTTAGCATGAGACGTTCCGATTCTGATTGTTTGGACCGTATATACTTAATTAATATATTTAAAGTATAATATTTAACTATCCTTTATATAATCGAGGACATTTTCATGGAATAACGACTTCCCGGATGTGGTAACCTTAAAAATGATTTGCGCCTCTACCCACACCCACTCGAGACAACGGAGGCCAAAACTTGGTCTGATTTATTCAGGAAAATGTGAGGGAGACGACTGCATCACTAGTACATCTGGGCTGATATAAACCAAAGGATAAGGTTTTATATATAATCATTGACAGATACTCAACAACAAGGGGAGTATCATGCCGGGTCCGAAACCATCAGCAATCAACTTAAACGACGTCGAGCACCAAGGTTTAGAATTGCTTGTTCGTCGTTATACTACAGGACAGCAAAAAGTTATCCGAGCACGAATTGTTTTATTAGCTGCGATGGGGAAAAACAATCGCAAAATCGCTAATGAATTGGAGGTGTCCTTGGACACTGTTCGATTATGGCGGCAACGATGGCTGGACTTGCAGCCGATTTCTTTGGGCGATCTGAGTATTGAAGAGCGCTTGGATGACCTGCCAAGACCTGGAGCACCACCTCGTTTAACTGCAAACCAGATTTGTCAGATCCAACAGCTGGCTTGTGAAAAACCCGAAAAATCTGGCCGTCCAATTAGCCAATGGACAAGTCGTGAGATTGCAGCTGAAATAATAAAGCGGGGCATTGTAGATATGATTTCAGCTCGTCATTCTGCCAGGATTCTTAAAAAAATGGCCTCCAACCACACTTGATTCGTTATTGGCTAACACCTGCACCGGACGAACGGTTCGACGAAAAGATTGACGACATCAATTCATTGTATCAACAAGCCCAGAATTTGGCTCAAAAAGGCGAAGTCGTAATGAGCATCGATGAAATGACTGGTGTGCAGGCTCTCGAACGCAAACATCCTGGATTACCAATGGCACCAGGAAAAGTGGAACGAAGAGAGTTTGAATACATCAGACATGGAACTCAATCATTCATCGTGAGCTTTGCGGTGGCATGCGGACGGGTTGACACCATTTCTTGCGGCGATACGCGCAATGAAGAAGACTTTGTATCGCATATCAAGGAGGTGATTGAAAGCTCTTTTTCCACATCACGCTGGCACTTTGTCGCCGACAACCTCAATATCCATAAATCAGAGTCCCTCGTGAAGTATGTGGCAGACGTATCTGGCTTGGACATCGACTTAGGAATCAAAGGCAAAAGCGGTGTTTTACAGTCTATCGAGACTCGTGAATCATTCTTGACTGATCCATCCCATTCTATCGTCTTTCACTACACGCCGATACACGCTTCTTGGATGAACCAAGTTGGTTTAGCATCTTAGTCCGGAAGCTGCTCAGGCGAGCCTCCTTTGCTTCCATCAATGATTTGAAAGCAAAGGTTAGGGCCTTTGTCGAGTACTTCAACCAGACAATGGCAAAGCCGTTCAAATGGACATATCGGGGGAGCGCACTTACTGCCTAAAATTGGGCTTATTTAAGCCCAGATGTACTAGTTTGCCTCTTTCACGGAAATTACCTTGAGGTTCCCCAGGATGCGAGCTGCATCGTCTGGATTTTCTGTTGTGCTGAGTGTCAGTATGGTCTTATTATCGACAGACCCTGCGTAAACTAATAATTGGGTGCCATATCCTAGTCCTTTGCAACTTGTTATCCATCCGGGATAAGGTTTTTCCAGGTGAAAGTAATTGCTGCTGTTCTTTAGGTCCTGCGATTTATTGCATAGAGAATTGGCCATCAAAGCATATTGTATAGCCCGGGGGTCAGTAGGAACAGCACACTCGGCTATTATGACCATGGTGCGCTTTGTTCTACCAACATCCCAGGTAAGGCCCTCGTAGTACACTCCGTCTAAAGACGCAGGTTCTTGGATCTTATAATTTGCTGGAACAACATAAGAGCCCGTATCTATCGCGTATCGCTGGAGTTTCACAATTTCTGCCGATGCCTGGCAAAAAGAGAGCAGAGCAACCATAATTATTATCAGCGCAATTTTTGTTGTCATATGATTTCCTTCTCCATCACCATTTCGTGTTCATCACCAGTTTGTTATCCATATACACATTTTTATATTCTGAGGGCCACACACCCAGAGTTAGCAGGGGTTCCCCAAATTCGTTCCATGGAGGGACGTACTTTGTATCAAACAAAGGAGTACCATTCTTGCTGAATGCTTGAAAGGTTATGCCCACAGTGGTAGTTGGATGAATATTTGCTGAAGTGGGGTATGTTAAGTATCCCGGGGTCGACATTACATCAATGGATTGAGACAGGGAGCATTGCGCCTCACCATTTCCCTGAGCAGTATTCCCCAGAATGGTCTCATAGTTCCATTTCTCAGATAGGACCGGCTTTAGTTCAGGATCTTCCCGGATCTTCGCACTAGTGTCAACAGTTTTTCCTTTACCTGATGCCGTTATGGTGGATGAGAACTTGGTTGGTGCATTTCCGCTGTTAGCACAGGCGCTTCCGCCTGCCCAGATGGAATAGGGAGTTCCATCCAGACCACCCGAAGGCATAATTGCTGCGAAGCCAGCGGAATTTGCATTATCCTCGCTCTCGAAAATTCCTGTAGAATAATCTGAATTATAAAAAGTCCCCGAAAAGCTAACAGTGGCCGCTCCGATCATCACGATCAAGAAATAGATCATCAGGGGAGCCAAGACACTGAGCCTCGCTATATTTATATCATCTCTTAATTTCAACTCAACCACCTAACCCTAGTTTTTAAGCGCCTCTATTGTCAAGCTTCCGCTGTAGTCTAATCCATCTGAGCTTGCGGTCTCTTTAAAGTCGCTTCTAGTGTCGTCCAGACCTACTTCTTCGAATTCATTGCAGAAGGGCTGCAAAAACAAGTTGAAGATCGATTCATTTCCTATCTTTGTTTCGGGTGCTTCAAATTGGTACGTTTTGCCTTTATAAGTGAGATTAATTATCATATTCGCTTGAGTGAGATTCTCTTCAGAGAAATGCATGTCGATATTTTGAATCGAATCGAATTTGCCGGTCATGATGACGTATGAGTTTACAGTCACCGATTTATTGAGAGGAATCTTTCCTTCTTGTCCGGCTTGAATAAGATATTTCCCCTTTGTATAGGCAAGATAGGCATTGTTATCGCTCAAATTCGCCTCGAAATTTGTGAGTCCTGTGATCACGTTCGAATCAAATCGTTCATTCGTATCGCTACCGGGCCCTGTCCCAGATACAATGCCCATATCATAGAATTTGGACTTCAGAAACACGTCGTCCAACTTTATGGAATGATCGAATGTATGATTATATTCAACAAGTCCACCTGCGAAAACCGGCATCATAACTAGGAGCATTGCAATAAGCACTTCTATAGCATTTCTTCCTCCGGTCATCATTCTTTCCTCAATGGCCATGAACCTAAGTCGTCGCGAGATTATGCCGTTGCGATAGCCATCACATTACAAATGTGTTGGGCATCCTCCGATATAAATTTACCTCTTTTATCGGTATAAATACGAATTGCATCAAGCATAATTATACACAGGAGCAGTTAAAGACGCTATCTGCATTAAAGGAATTGTACTCACATCCGATGCAGGGAAGATAATCGGAGGCGCTACTTACATTATTACTTGTTACAGGAATTGTACCATTTGAATTAATCTTCACGCCCATATTCACAAGGCCCCTGTATTCCTGAGAGAGATGCAATGTCTCAAGAGGTAATTTTGATGTTTTTTCGTCTGTAGGCTGAGTTTTAATTACATCCAAGGTCGAAAGGCTTCCCTTGGATTTCAAGCTTAAGATATATGCCATCGTCCTATTTGAATTCCTTTCCACAAATACGTCCTGAGGTGTTATTTGAGCTGAGATCTGCAATCTATTCTTAATAGCAGCATAGGCGCTTACCTTCTGGAGAAGTGATGAATCCGAACTGCTAGAGATGGTTTCACCTTCACTATCATATCTCTCTGATGTTCTCATTTCACGCCCGTTATATTGGACCGTTTTATAATTGAGGAAGCGAGAAGGCCATGCCTCGTCTATCGTAATATTTGCATTTTCATTGGAATCCAAATTTGCATTTGTTCCATTGATGAAGCTATTAAGATTATATGATACGGAGACAGGGCCTTCCACGCTTATGGAACGGGTATCCCCTTCAAGAGATAAATTGCCACCTCGAACCACGGAGGTTTTCTCAGAGAAATCCTGATCAGAAGTCGCTTTCAAATGACTATATCTAGAGAAATTACCACTACCATATACAGCCTCTTTATTATAAAAACTCATGTTTTGAGCAAAGCGGTTGATATGCCAGGATGCACTCCCTACAGAAACATCAATATCATAGCCCATTTTCCCGGTAGATAAACAAATCAAGGATGACAAAATCAATATAAATGTAAGGATTAAATTCGCAATTTTAATTGCCTTCATTCTTCGCCAATCCCTAATCCATTTTAACTCCAAGTTAGATATGCGATCTATTTATAGCTAATGGGAATTTAAAAATATTTTCAAATATGTTGAGCATTAACTATTACTATCTTTTTACAAATACAATAGTGCAGCGTTTTCGTAACAACTACTGAGCTCATCAACACGAAACGAAGTGGCCTCTGATCCTAGTCAAAAGGGGATAGGTAGGGCGGCCCTGGCCTCCGCGATCTCTAGCTCTCTGTTCCCTGCACCTAATTACCAGTAACGCTACCTAACTGTGGCCTCCTTCCCATGAACTAATCCCCCTCCCGAAGATCTTCCAGCAGTGTCTTGTGTCTGAGGCACCTTCTATCAGCCAACATAAGACCTATTCACGTGGCAGGTTGTCGTTCGTCGTTATCGCCAACCATCGGTCGATTATTTCTGCTAGTTCTCTTTTCTGGACAGGCTTGGCAATGAAATCACTCATTCCGGCTTGAATACACTTCTCCCGGTCCCCTTGCATGGTAGAGGCGGTCATGGCGATGATGGGAATCTGAGGGTTGAGTGCCCTTGATCCTTCCTGGCGGATGCTCCGCGTTGCCTCGAAACCGTCCATCTCGGGCATTTGGCAGTCCATCAGCACCAGGTCGTAGGGAATCATCTGCAGCCCATTGATGGCCTCCTGACCATTGGCCACCACATCAGCCCGAAGTCCCATCTTTCTCAGCATGGCCTGCGCCACTTTCTGGTTTACGGGGTTATCTTCCGCCACCAGGATGCGTATCTTGCGCTTTGCGTTTTCAGAAATAATAGGCTCAGCGTCGGAGCGCTCTATAGCTCCCTCATCCTCAGTTTTGACAAACTTTTCATCTGTCGATCCAGATCCGGCTGTCTGCTTCTCAAACACTGCTGTGAACCAGAAGGTAGATCCTTCGCCCTCCTCGTTTTCCAAGCCGATCTTGCCGCCCATCAATTCCGCCAGATGTTTGGAGATAGCCAGCCCGAGGCCAGTACCACCGTATTGGCGCGTTGTCGAGCCATCAACCTGAGTGAAAGGCGAAAAAAGAATATCCTGCCGGTTTGCCGGGATGCCGATGCCTGTATCGTTAACTAGGAAGCGAATTTTGGCCATTTTTTTATCTTCGCTCACCAGGCTGACACGGATAATTATCTCGCCCGTCTCGGTAAACTTCACGGCATTGCCTCCCAGGTTGATTAGAATCTGGCGCAGCCTTCCCGGATCTCCGCGCAAGAGTGACGGAACTGTTGGCTCTACCAGACAGACCAACTCCAGCCCTTTTTCATGAGCGCCGATGGCCAGGAGATCTGCAGTATCTTTCAGCATTGAGCGCAGATCGAAGTCCAGAATTTCCAGCTCCAGTTTGCGGGCTTCGATTTTAGAGAAGTCCAGGATGTCGTTGATGAGAGAGAGAAGCATCTCGCCGCTACTATAGGCGATTTCCGCATATTCATGCTGCTCAGCATTCAAATCCATATCCCGCAGCAGTCCGATCATACCGATGATGCCGTTCAAGGGAGTGCGAATCTCGTGGCTCATGTTGGCCAGGAATTCGCTCTTTGCAGCATTGGCCTTCCTGGCCTGCCTGGCCAATTCATTGGACTGTTCAATGGCAATTTCCAGATCCTGATTGGTTTGTTGCAGCTCTTGCTCTGTCCGCTTGCGCTCGGTGATATTTAAGGCCACATGGACTACGCCCTTGACAGTGCCGTCGGAATCCTTGATAGGAGTGCCGCGAGATATCCAGGTCTTGCCATCTGGGGTCACTAGCTCTCCCTGCTGGGAGTGACCAGTCTCGATAGCTTTCAATGCCGTGCATCCCGTACAAGGCTCCTTCAGGCCCTGAATGATCTCGAAACAGTGCTTTCCCCTCAGTTCGTCCATCGATGATGCGAGGGACTTTTGCACGGCCTTATTGACCCAGATGATGCGCAGGCTTGGGTCCAAGTGCTCCACAGCAACGTGCCTTAAGCCGTCCAAAATTGCCACCTTCTCCTGTTCCGACTCCCGCAGCGCCTCCTCCATTCGCTTGCGTTCGGATATATCCCGGATGATTCCCACATTAAACTTGTTTCCGGAAGTGTCCGTATACAATGTCTTCTTGGTTATTATGGTGCGATCGATCCCGTCGGAACCAGTAATTGTTTCCTCATTCAAATTCTCTTTTCCCGTCTCAAAGACCTGCTCATCGTTCTCCAAAAAAACGGCAACTTGCTCCGCTGGAAAGAAGTTGTAGTCGGTCTTTCCTATGATCTCCTCAAAACTGTGGCCCAGTAATGCACAAAATGCGTTGTTCACCAAAGCAAACTGATGCAGCCGATTCTTGACGAATATGGGATCGCCTATGGAATTGATTATCTTGTCCAGGTAGTCCCTGGATTCCTGCAACTTATCTTCTGCGCGCTTGCGCTCGGTGATGTCGGTGAGGAAATTCAACGTGGCTGGTTTACCTTGCCATTCTATCAAAGCTGCATTGATTTCCACCCACTTGACAATACCATCACGGGTAACCACTCTGAAGGCATACCTGGACAGTGATGTCTCGTTTGCGATCCGTCGCCTGTAATTTTCAACTACCATGCTCCGATCGTCTGGGTGGATGAATTTGGGAAAAGGACTATCAATGAGTTCTTGTTCAGAATACCCCCTCAACAGGTCAAGCGTCATGGGATTGACAAACTTGAGCAGACCGTCTTGCGCGACGATGATTGATTCACCAGCATTGTTTATCAGCAGGCGGTACTTTTCCTCGCTCTCCTTCAGTGTTTCCTCGACCTTCTTGCGTTCGGTTATGTCCCTCACGCTTCCAATAAGCGCCAAGGGATGTCCGTTCGCATCGCTCAAAGAGGTGAATTGATCACGAAACCACCGATATTGACCATCTTTGTGCTTGAAACGATATTCCACTTGATATGTTGCGCCGGGAGCGCCTGACACGGACTCGTCTATCTTGTGTTCGATTTCATCTTTATCGTCGGGATGAATCAAACCCAAAAATGTCTCGATAGGCAAGGTTTTCATCTCGGCCGAGGTGTAGCCGGAAATCCGGGCGAAAACGGGGCTCAAATAATCATAAGCGTTGGTTTGCAAATTGCGTTTGTAAGATGCATCAAGCGAATTCTCCAGCACCTCTCGCAAACGTTCTTCGCTCTCTTGCTGGGCCAATTCCATCTGCTTGCGTTCCGTGATATCGCTTGTCGTGCCAAAGACGGTGACTCGTCCGTCCGGGTAGTAATAAGCCGAACCCTTGGAACGAACCCAAAGCATCTTGCCGTCGGCCTTTCGTATACGGTATTCTGCGGTTTTATCCTTTTCAAGAGTTCGTATCCCTTCGGAGAGTATCTTCTGCATGACGGGCAAGTCGTCAGGATGGATATAGGAGAAGTATTTTTCGAAGCTATCGCTGATGGTGCCCTCAGGCAGTCCCAGCATCCTGTTTGCGGCCGTGGATATGTAGGATCCTATATGCTCTCCTTTGGTATCGGCATCATAGCGCCAGACGATATCGGATATCATCGAGACTGCCTGCTCGTACTGGGCGATACGAGCTTGCGCGGCTTGCAAGGCTTTGAGTAACTCTTCCTCAGTCTGCAAATGGTCGATGATGTCATTGCCCATGAATGTTACTAATGACTAGTTCTGATTAATACATCTTTTGGAATATTTGCAATAACTTCCCCATCTAGCCATCTGCCCGGCAGCCTTGGCATCCATATTACTGGCACTCCCTGCTGCACATTGCGCGTCTTGTCGCCCTCGCGCCAGGAGGTCATCCAGTAGGTATAGGTCTTGGAGCCCTTCCGGCTCTGCTTGACCTTCTTCATCCCCCATACCGTCAGGTCCTCGAGCCTGGCCAGGAGCTTGAGGGCCTCGGCCTCTGCCAGTACCAGATCCGCCTCGCCTTGCAACCTCTGCTGGGCCTCCTGGCGGGCCGCGGGTGCACGAGCGGCGGCCTTCTGCAGGGCTCGGGCATCCTAGCCAGCGCCCAGGCATCCCTTTCAGGGCTCTGAGCTTCTTTCCACCTGCCCTCTCGCCAGCCGTATGGCCTCATGCAACTTGGCCTCCAGCAGTCTCCTGGGCGGCAGCTCCACCAGGTACTCGGCCACCCTGATCTCGCCCCGATCGAGTTGCAGCAGCTCTATCTGCTCCCTGTTCTTTTCGCCGCACAGTATCAGGCCGATAGGCGGCTCCTCTCCCGGCCGGCGCTCATACCTGTCCAGCCAGCGCAAATAGAGCTCCATCTGGCCCTTGTAAGCAGCATCGAAGCTCCCCAGCTTCAGCTCTATGGCCACCAGACGGTGCAGGCTCCGGTGGTAGAAGAGCAGGTCGAGATAGAAGTCTCTGTCTCCGATGGTCATGCGCTTCTGTCGAGCGATGAAGGAGAAGTCCGTGCCCAGCTCCAGCAGGAACCTCTCCAGCTCCTGTAATATGGCCACCTCCAGGTCGCGCTCGCTATAGGTGTCCTCCAGCCCCAGGAAGTCCAACAGATAAGGATCCCGGAAGACCAGATCGGGAGTCATGCGGTCCTCCTCCTGCAGAGCCTCAAGTTCCTGCCTGGCCAGCTCCTCGGGCTTGCGGGAGATGGCTGTGCGCTCGTAAAGCATGCCATTGATCTTCTTTCTCAAGGTCCGCACGCTCCAGCGCTCCACCCTGGCTATCTCGGCGTAGAACTGGCGCTGCAGAGGATCCTTCAGATAGATGATCTCAATGAAATGAGACCAGGAGAGCTGTGCAGACAGTGTCTGCACTATCCTCTCATCATCAAAAGTATCGGCCAGCCGGATCATATGAAACAGGTTGCGACGGCTGAACCCGCGGCCGTATTCCCTGGTGAGAGTCTCGCTGAGGAGATCCACGATTCCCGTCTCCTGGCCAGCAATCTTTCTTGCAGATATCTCCTCTCGTATCGTTTTCCCGATCCTCCAGTAAAGAAGCACCAGCTCTGAGTTGACTGATTGAGCGACACGGGCCTTTGCCTGCTCTATGAGGGGCCTGATGCTGCCGACAAGCTCTTCTGAGGCAATGACGATCTCATTTTCCTCGGATCTCACCATCTCATCTGCCGAGGCCATCTCCTCTTTTATCTTAAGTCCCTTCACAGCACCACCATCTTCTCAATCAAGCATCTCCTCATATCTCGCCCTGTCACCAGAGGCGCCAGGCAGTCTCCTTCCACATATTGAACGGCCCGGTCTTCCTGACCTTCTTTTCGGCAGCGTCGATGTCCTTCACCCCGAGGATCTGCAGCCATTCCCGGAGCGTCCTCGGCTCCCGCCAATAGCCCTCGGGCGGGATCTTCTCTTTAGGAATGGGGCGGCACCACATAGGAGTGCAGATGCCTGCATTATCTTCGAGCCACTTCTTTTGATATTCGCTATACTTTTGCCGAAGGGACTCCACATCCCTTTTCGTCTTCTCTTCTATCTCGCGCTCCTTCTCCTTTTCCAAGATGTCTGCGATCTTTGCGGCTTCCTTGGCATTGATCTCCTCCAGGTCGTAGCCGCAGTAGGGGCATTTGGTGCGCCGGAAGAGAGGAGGATCATAGGTTCTATCCGCCAGGGCTCTGCATTGGGGGCATGTGACTTGCATTTTCGGCCTCTTTAGACTCCTGCTCCCATATTCTCTATGGAGATGCTTTTAAAGAATAGGTCGAAGTCGGTGCTCTTGCTCACCTGAGATTTTCGTGGATAGAATTTGAGGACTCCATTGACTATAACTCTGTCACCAGGAAGAGCTCTTCCCACCAGGTCGTCTTCCAGCTCAACATCCAGCTCACGAGGCGGCACTCCTTCTTTGATATCCTCCAGGGATTCTTGCAATCTGATCTTCTGGGCGGTAACATACCCGCTACTGTTGACGAGCGGCCTGAAAGGCCCCCTTCGATTGCATTCAGGGTTTGAACACTTGATCTCCGGATCCGATCGATCGACGCTTGTGAGGTCCTGAAGAAAAACGTTTCCGCATCGCAGGCACAGGAAAACTGCTGAAGAGACTCTCCTGGACCTTGCTTTGTCCGCCTTCACAACCCTGCCTTCGATGGCAATCAGCCTATCAATATGGGCGCTATTAAGATGTCCGATCCTGAAACGGCCTGGCAGCTCTGTGATTCTTACCTGAACCCGGTCCAGATGGGCATCTTTGGGCAAATCTATCTGTAGGAGGGCCGCCCTGGCAGAGCCCAGCATTTTCTCAGGACTCTCAAGTAGTTCACGGGCAAATTCAGTATCGCATCTTTCCAGGTCGGAGAACTTGACATAGAGGCTGCTCTTATCAGAACCTGCGAGCGCCAGCATCTCGTCCCAGTACCGGGATCTCAGGATCTCCTCCCACCTGGTCACAGGATCTGAATTCATTATCCACTCCAAGAAAGCAGATGATATCTAAAACTTGCTCAGAACGAGCCGCTGGCAGCATTGGCCCAGTGGGCTTAATCCTCGATTACGAGCCCTGTATCCCCAGCGCCTCTGCCTTCATCTCCCTGGCCTTCCGCCTAGCAGCCTCAGCATCCATCTTCCTGTTGCTCCCCAAATGCACATTGTGCGTCTTGCCGTCCTCGCGCCAGGATGCCATCCAATAGGTGTAGGTCTTGGAGCCCTTGCGGCTCTGCTTGACCTTCTCCATCTGCCACACATTCAGGTCCTCCAGCCTGGCCTGGAGCTTGAGGGCCTCGGCCTCTGCCAGGGCTGCATCTGCTTCTCCTTGCAGCCTTTGCGCTTCCAGGCGAGCCGTGGGTGCACGGGCGGCTTTCTGCAGGGCTCGGGCATCCCTGGCCAGCTCCCGGGCTTCCTTCTGGAGGGGCTGCCTGCGATCGCCTGAGGGGGTGCGGTGCATGCAATATAATTCTATGGCATTCTATTTAAGACTTATGAAAATGCCATAGAACTATTTGAGACAGGCGCGCCAAAATTTGCGAGTTATCCATAGTACTGTGTGCAATCTCCCAAAAATCGACCTAAATCCTTTTCAGGCAAAGTTCACATTCCATATCTTATAAGAATAGTAATCAAGTAAAACTGAGCGGTGTCTGCTATCGATCAAAAGATCCTAATGCTATCGATTCCGAATATGTGGAACTTGGAGCGCAACATAAGGGAGATTGATGATGAGAAGTTATTTATAATAATTCTATGTGATTCAAACAGGGTCGAAAAATTGGAGGAGGGCTTACAGGTTGCACGCACCGTTCGGTGCTGGGATTCCATTATGCCCCCACTCTAGGAGAAGACCTCTGGTCTTATGCGCTAACCTTGTTGCCATCCTGACAAAAATCTCACCAGTTGGCGTTCCATGTACCAATATAAGTAGATCCATTCCATGTCCAGGTAGCTTTGCCATTATCGATGGTATTCCCATTAAGTTGGCCTTCGTAGCGCCCCGACAATCCAGCTTCGTAGCGGGTGATGACCACGCCAGAAGCACCCCAACTGTCTACGTTCAAGGTCGCAATATCACCATTTTCCCAATTGGCATAGTACTGATCACCTTGCAGAGTCCATGTACCACAAACCTTAGAGGTAGATGTCAAAGATGTCTCACATTCCTGCAGTGATCCTGGAAGCCCAGTCGGATTATTTGAAGTCGGACTAAAAGGCGTGTAGCCTTGTGCAGTTACAGTTACCTCCTTTGTACATGTTGCCGAACAGCCGTAGCTGTCGATAACTGTGACGGATATCTGAGCCATACCCGTATCTCCGGCTGTCCAGGTGATCTCATTGGTTCCCGCACCAGCCGTTATCGAGCCACCATTGATCGACCAATCATATGTCACACCGTAACCCGCATCTTGCACTGAAGCCGTATTACTCGAACCTGAACTAACTGGTGAGGCTGAGGTTATTGTGCAATCTGGTGGAGCTTTTACAGATACATCCTTCGTACAAGTTGCTGAACAGCCATTGCTGTCGGTAACTGTGACGGATATCTGAGCTATACCCGCATCTCCAGCTGTCCAGGTGATCTCATTGGTTCCCGCACCAGCCGTTATCGAGCCACCATTGATCGACCAATCATATGTCACACCGTAACCCGCATCTTGCACTGAAGCCGTATTATCCGTCGAGCCAGAACAGACTGATGAGGG
>CAIQHB010000014.1 GCA_903871465.1 uncultured Methanosarcinales archaeon | reverse complement strand
GAAAAGGCATTAAGATATCTGACAATGAATTAAAAGAAATAAACCTAACAATTGAGAAATTTCATGACGAATGGAATTATACAATTAAGCCAAAATAAAATATGTGAATATACCTAAGTTATTTCGTTACGAACTCTTAGTTGCAGTGGTCGCCCTGAGCGGCTGTCTGGAGAGTTCAGATAAGAACACTCAGAAGTACACTCTGATGGTAAAGAATATGGACATTGTCCCGGGCCAGACAAAAACCTCTACCATCGAGTTGAAAGTCACCACCTATATAGAGAACAAGGGTGGTGCTTCTGCGCCATTGACCAGCAAAAACACCACACTGCAGTTGAAGGCCACGAGCACCGACAAAGACTTCCTTGTCAACCAGACCACGACCTTTGTGGGCAAGATCGCGCCGGATAAGACCGTGAATGTAACCCAGACCTTACTGCTTCCGAAAAAGGGTGGTTATAAGCTTGAAGCTTTGCTCTTTGAGGAAGGTAAAGAAGTTGATTGGGGATCCAGAACGGTTTACAACCTAGAAAGCCTGCCTGCCGATAGCATGGTTACAGGCTTGCGGATCGACGGCATTGACTTCCTTGTGCGAAAGGCGGCGGAGGGAAGGGTCGTCATCCAAAGTGATATTTATGTGACGAACTTCGGAGCTCGGACAAGCCAGGAATACCAGCTGATGATAAAGGCTACAGACATTGATTCTAAGCTGGTGGCGGACAAGCAGTGGAGCAATACCGGATTAATCGCTCCAGATGCGACAGCGATAAGGAGCGTGAACCTTACCGTTCCGGACAGATACAACTACGTTGTTGACGTCCTGATCTGGAGCAATTCCACGATCGTCGGACAGGGACGGGACTATGTGCAGCTCAATGCCACGACGATGCTGAGTGATAAAGAGAGATTCGCTTCCAAAGGAACGCAGACAGGAATTTTCATCACGGAAACGGCAACAGAAAATGCAACAACTATGATGAATGTCGGTGAATTTGAAAGCACTGCAAAATCGGCTCCATCCGAAAAAACGACACCCGGTTTCGAGACGCTGATGGCTATGGCCATGATTTGTCTGGTTGCTGTAGGTTTGACGGCTCGCAAAGGGAGACTGATTTGATTTAGCTCAACTGGAGCGATTTCGCGGCAAATTGCGATCTGATCAAATATGACGCCGAGCAGATACAGGATATCAAAATCCGGTGTATCTGCTTTTTCTTACTTAGGGAAGGATATTCTTTTCGCCAGATATCACGGGTCCTTAAGGGGATGTTCCGTGCTCCGGCCGTCGCCGAGGAAGTCATCCAGAGTAACCTCTTTCTTGTTTTGCACCATCCGCAGCCCCGCAGCATCCTGATCCCTTCTGGGCATGCGCTGATGAAAGACGGCCAGGTTCTTCTTCTCCGGACAGTACTGGCTGTCGTAGTAGACCTGCCAGAGGTCGTCTAAATTGAGATCACTCATGTTGGAATTATCCGCATCAGGATCATCTTCCGGGAGACCAAGTGCCGATCTCAATCTTTCCAATGTCTCAGCTATTCCCCGCCCATGATCTCGCATAATTCTGCCCTCCCGGCAAAGCGAGATCCAGCTCTCACTTCCGTTGCCAAGGACCGCTATTATTCCAGGAGTCCTGCGGGCGAAGTGATCGCAGACATGCTCTCCAATCCTATGTCTCGGCTTCAGATATCCGTAAAGGACTTGAGATCCGAGTGGCTTGAGCCTTATAAAAGCCAGCATCCTGTGCACCTCTCCCGTGACTGCATAGATCATCTTTCTCATACGCATCGCATCCGGATCGGTTGAGATTTCCAGATCCCTTGGCGTAAAACTCCCGGCCCTGGCGAGCAGCCGTTCATTGCAGTCCTGATGCCTGGAGAGGTAATAGTGGAAGTCTTCCGGGACTCTCAATCGGACCACATCTCCAGCGTGGAATCCCTCCAGCCGTTGATCTTCAAAAAGGGCGCTGCCCTCTTGACTCGAACGCCCGCCGCCACCAGATCCGATTTGGCAAGAATCTTCTGCCTCTGCCTGAGGGCCACAATTCTTTGCGCACTTCTGGGCCCAATGCCAGGGACTCTCAGCAATTCCCGGGAAGTAGCTACATTGGGGTCCACGGGCGAATCCATGAACTCACGGGCTATGGCCATCTTGGGATCATTATTATGCAGAAAACCATTCTCATCAAAGGCCTGGCGGATCTCAAGGGGCTGGAAATGGTAGACCCGGTAGAGCCAGTCTATCTGGTAGAGGCGGTGCTCCCTCCACTGGGGCTGTGCCTCTTTATGCTCGAAGCGCGTGCCTTCTTGCGGGCAAAAAGCGCTGTAGTAGGCTCGCCTCAGGCCGATCTCCTTATACTCGTAAATGATTCTCTGGAAGATCTCCTCATCGCTCTCCCCGCCTGCCCCCACGACGAGCTGAGTCGTCTGGCCGGCAGGAAGATTGGCCGCGGTCGACATGTCGCGGATGTATCTTTGCCTTTGCAGGATGTCATTCTCATAGTCCTTGGTGGCGCACATCTCATTCATATGCGTTGCAGTTGATGCCTCCAGGTTTATGCTGACTCTGTCTGCCAGTTCCATAGCTTCCTGAATGTGGTCATGGGAGGCTCCCGGCAAGATCTTAAGATGGATGTATCCTCGGAAGCCGTGCTTTTGCCGGAGCCAACGCGCTGTTTCTACCATCTTTTCCATGATGTCGTCCTCATTTCGGCCTGCGCCGGAGCTGAGAAAGAGGCCTTCGATGTAGTTCGACCGGTAAAGAGAGAGTGTGATGCTCGCCAGCTCTTCCGGAGTGTACGAGAACGTCTTTGCCTTATGACTGCAGTTTGTGGCGTTGGTGCAGTAATTGCACTGATGGCTGCAGTGGTTGGTATAAAGGGTCTTGAAGAGACTGACACACCTGCCGTCCTGGGTGAATGAATGGCAAATTCCGGGCAATGGCGTCTCGCGAGGTGAGTATGTGGAGGCGCATACGTCATGACGTGTTCCTTCTCCCAGGAGACTGAGCTTTTCAGGGTTCGCTCTTGCAGCAGGCCCGAGTGAGTCGAATCTGCAATTCTCTGCCAGGTGAGCGATCTTGTCCAGTGTGACCATCCAGATGGTTAACCGAACTTAATGGATTATAACCAATGCGCATACGGAGCGAAAGTAATCCTCATCAAGATTTGTGCTACTGCGGCGCTTTCGACTTGATTGCACTGTGTCTGACATCCCTATGGAATCCTTTTGATATTCCAGATATAAAGTTGATACCGATTGACGCCGTTTGATACAATTTGATATAGTTTGCGTGAGCATTTCGAGAATCTGAGAGACTTGCATTCGAGGCCAGGGTCATGCAGATTTTGTGCGAACGCTCTGGCAGAGGAAGATGAAATGTCCGAAGATATCTTCAAGATGCCCCGCATGGGAAAATCGGAATACGATCGGCTGGTGAAGGAGCAGTACATCTGTCGAATCGCCTTCAAGGGCGAGGAACATCCCTATATCGCGCCTTTTCTTTACGTGTTTGATGGCCGATTCATGTACTTCCTGTCCACCAATTACGGCAGGAAGGTGCAATACTTCCGGGATAACCCCAGCGTGACTGTGGAGATAGAGAATTATTCGCCGGATCTTTCCTCGTTCGGCTTTGTGGTCCTGCCCGGGCGGCTGGTGGAGATAGATGATGTTGGAGAGAAAAGCCGGATTAGGGAGAGCTTTGTGAAATTGATCAAAAGCAAAGGGCTCTCATCCAATGTCCTCTCTGCTCTTGGCCATTCACCCCAAGAGCCGGTAGAGGCACTGCTGACCGGAGAGCGAACCCTGGTCTGGAAGCTGGCGGGCGTCAAGGTTGACGAGATCCTGGGGCTGAAGAGCCACGACCTTTAATGACATTGCCCGGCTTCTTCCTGTTCTTTGCCGCGCTTTCCTTTTTTTTATTTATTCGAATACCCCGCAGCTTGCATCGGGGTGCTCCGCCGTCGTTTGACTCTTCATCCAGTATCCCCAGACTCTATTCACTGTTCGAATGCTAACCTTCATTTCTATCGCTATGATTCGAGAGCGGATGTCATTGTTTTTAGCTCGGATAATGTAATTGACCTTGGCAGGAGTCAGCCTCAAAGCTTTATTTCTTCTGCCTTTGCCCATACTATATCGGAGTTGACGAGTATACAAAAGCCAAGCTTTTAGGACTCTACATCTATGATGGCCTTCTGTCAATAAAGATCAACTGCAATAATGCTAATAATCATTTCGACAATAATCATTGCCGCTACCCTCAAGTATTAGTGCAACTTATGTAATTAGAAGGGAAATAGAGGTGCCGGGATGACTGACCGGTTAAGTGCGCGGCTGCAGACCGCGAGAATTGGGTTCGACTCCCAATCCCGGCCTCATGAAGATCCAAAGTACCATGACTGGAAATAAGGAGAATTTCCTAGCAATTCATAATAATCGCATCAATTTATTCGTATGCGGGCCCACTGTTTATGATGACTCCCATATTGGCCACGCCAGAACCTACATTGCTTTTGATGTGGTGGCGCGATATCTCAAGTACAAGGGCTTCAGCGTCTTCTATCTGCAGAACATCACCGATGTAGACGACAAGATCATCCAGAGAGCTGCAGAGACGAATACCTCGCCCCGGTCGCTCGCCCGCAAGTTCGAACAGAGATATCTGGAGGATATGCAAGCACTGGGCGTGACTAACGTCAACTACTATGCTCGCGCCTCGGAGCATATCCCGGAGATCATTGATCAGATTGTGCGGTTGATCGAGTTGGGCTTTGCCTACGAGACCGAGACGGGCGTATACTTTGATGAATCACGTTTTGAAGATTTTGGAAAGTTGTCGCACCAGAGCGCCGAGGATCTAGAGAAGCACAGGATTGAGCCGGATCCATCGAAGAGAAATCCGGGTGACTTCTCCCTCTGGAAAAAGAGGCAGGACGGAGAGCAGGTGACATGGGACTCGCCCTGGGGAAAGGGCAGACCAGGCTGGCATATTGAGGACACAGCCATCACCGAGACGTACTTCGGAGCGCAGTATGATATCCACGGCGGAGCGATGGACCTCATATTTCCTCACCACGAGGCCGAGATCGCCCAGATGGAGGCGACGTCTGGAAAAAAGCCGCTGGTGAGATACTGGATGCACACCGGTTTTCTCAATGTTATGGGCGAGAAGATGTCCAAGTCTCTCGGAAACTTCACCACCATCCGGGATATGCTGCAAAGGTGCGATGCAGACTCATTCAGATTCTTTGTTCTGTCCAGCCACTATCGAAGCCCCATCGATTTCTCTCTGGAGGCCATTGAACAATCCTGCAGTGGATTGGAGCGAATTCGTCAGCTGGTTAAGATTATTGATGCCCAGTTGGAGACCCCTGGCGATTCCCTGGAGAGTGATGAGATCGATGCCAACGTTATCGAAGCCAGAGCCAAGTTCATAGAGCATATGGATAATGATTTCAACACCACTTATGCTCTTCGTACCGTCTTCGAGCTGGTGAGGGATGTAAACCGCCGCATAAACGAGAAGACAATTTCTCGAAGGGCTTTAAATGATGTAAAGGAGCTGCTCCGCGAGTTCGGAGAGATCCTCGGCGTGAGCTTTTCCGTGACAGAGAAAGGGCCAACTGGAACCGCAGAGGACCAGACTGGCAACCTGATCGAGCTATTCATTGAGATCCGGCAGAAGTTACGCGAGAAAAAGGACTGGCAGCTTGCCGATGAGATCCGTAATAGATTGAATGAGTTGAACGTAGTCCTTGAGGACGAAAAAGCGGGTAAGGGCAAGTACTCCATTAAAAAGTCTTGTGGAGTGTCTAAATAGATGATCGGCAAAACCAAACACTTTCTTAACTTTTTTTTAATCCATATCTCGCCGATTCAGCGTTCTAGATGCCCTCTTCATCCATCTTTGTTTTTCCTGCATCTTCATGATTGACTTCTGGTGAACATGCATGCCATTATTGCCGCAATAATAGGTTTAATAATATAGGGAGTAGTAAGCCAGTGCCAGGTGAACTGTAAATGAGGGATCGACTTTGCTGAAACCAAAAATGAACCGACCAGCACGAAGATAGAGCATCTGCCACCATCGGCAAAGCTTGTCTTTAAAGTGCTGGAATCAGGGAGCCTTCTGACGCAAAAAGATATCGTCGCCAAGACATATCTTCCTCCGAGGACCGTAAGGTACGCCCTGAACCGACTGAAGGAAAAAGACATCCTTCAAGAGCGATTCTATTTCCAGGACGCGCGCCAGAGCCTCTATGGACTGAACCCGGAGACCGTGGGGGTGGTGGCTGAGTAAATGGCGATGCGATCATTGGATTTGGTCTATTCAAATCACGTTCAGCCAAGGGTGCTATGAAAACAGCACCTGAAGATCGGGCCCACATCTCCCGGGCCCGATCCGCTGGCCTCCTCGGCAAGAGAAAATACCTTACTCTTATCCCGTCAATGCAGAGACACAGACGTAATCTTATAGACAGGGCGGGAGAAGCCTTGATCAGTAGCAAGCGGCAAGGCCGCCGACACAAAAGTACCCGATGATTCGCCTGCTTTATCTATAAAAGATCCAATAGCTCTTCTCGGGTTATGCCTGCCTGTTTCATGATTTCGATAAGCAGTCCCCTAAACGACCTCTTCTTTATGGAATGGGATTGTAACCGTGACATCAAGATCAGGATGGCAATAAGCATGATGGCTGCCCCTAACCTGATCCAGTACAAATCCTTTCTTTTCAAGAGCTCTGGCAAGCTTCTCTGGTGACAGGACAGGCAGCTTAGGCATTTGCAACAACTGTTATAGTTGCCTCGATCTGATTTTCTTCGACAGGGATCTCTTTGCCTCTGGCGGCGAGGCTTTCGATATACACTTCGATGGCTTCTTTTGCCATCTCTAAGGCTTCCTCAATCGTATCGCCAAAGGTCAAACATCCGGGAAGAGATGGGACGATTACAGTGTATGTTCCGTCAGTCTCCGGCCTGATCAGAATTCTATAGCGAAGCGTTCTCATCCAAATTATACAATATCTAATGCTCGTATTTAATCCTGCGCTGCAACATCTCGCTTGGAGATGAATGGTTGATCTCCGGAAATTCACAATCCTATTCTCGGCACTAGCTCTGGGCTTTATGCTTCCAGCTGCTGCGAAGTTCCCGCCCTTTCCCGCAGGACCGCAGGTATTTCCCAGGAAACGCCGGGAAGAGCAGAGCCTTTTGCTTCCTGGCCGGAGCCCGGGTTTTGTGAGCTTCCAAAGACGAGGTTAGGCGCGTCCTGGCGAATTGCCTCAATAAAAAGGTATAAATAACTCCCCAATTAACAATTGTGATCGGTGAGATGAAAAATGAGGAATCGTCTTTGCTGACGCTGAATTCGAACCGAATAGCTCAAACCTAGATCGCCTGCCTCCATCGGCCAAGCTGGTTATCAAGGTGCTGGAATCGGGAAGCCTTTTGACCCAAAAGGAGATCATAAACAAGACCTACCTTCCGGCCAGAACCGTTAGATACGCCTTAACCAGGCTGAAGGAAGAGAACCTTCTCTTGAGAAGATTCTACTTCCAGGATGCACGCCAGAGCCTCTATGGCCTTAATGTCCCATCCCAGGAGGTGATGACTGCATAGTCATATCTTTATCCTATTTATTTGATTCTTTTTAAAGCCAAATAATATGACATGATATGGCATAGTCAATTGAAATTTGATAATTGATAAATATGAGATTGAGAAAATGATCTGAAAATCGGGTGAAGTGCTATGAATCACATAAAAGTGCAGTTATCTGGAAAGCAGGCAGATGGATACGTGATTCCTCTTGGGCCGGTAAGCCTGGTCAATGTGGTCACCGATGTGGGAATGGTGGGCTGCGGTGCTTTCGATGTTGCGGCCTTAAACAACTTCGGCTACCCGGCAGCGAAGGTCAGGCCGTCCCGGGGAAGCTCGATTGCCACTATTGAGGACCTTTTGGAAGGAATCGTCAAGGAAGTGAATCCCAGTGCGGAGAAGCTGGGATTGAAGATCGGCCTCACTGGCCGAGAGGCTCTCGAATTGCTTTAGGCTGCAATTCCCATTTTTTGCCAAACCCGGGCGGTTTTTGCCTCAAAACCAGCCTTTAAGACGTTTTAAATGATAATATGGTATGGTGACCATAAATGAGGGATCTACTTTGTTAAGGAGGAATCAAACTCATCGAGTATAGCAACGATAAGACAAACTCATGGCAGAATCAATTCCCGAAGTGCCTGGAATGCCATCAGCCTTGGACCGTTTTATGAGATAAGCGACAACTTAACCCTCGCTCGGGAGCACTACAAGCAGGATCTGGAGGACGAGGAGGCAGACCATGGCTCAAACCACCCCCACGTTGCCATAAGCCTGAACAACCTGGGAAGGGTGCTTATGTCCCTGGGAAATATAAAAGACGCTCTTCTGCATTTCCAGAGAGCGCTGGAGATTGATGAGGCCTTCTTCGGCCCCAGTCACCCGGAGGTGGCTTTGCGATCTTTCAATCTGGGAGAGATTCTCAGCGATCTCGGCGGTCTGAATGATGCCAGGCAACATTATCTTCGAGCTCTTCAAATCATAGAATCATCTTACGGTCCGGACAATCTGGATGCCGCAGTTATCCTGAACAATCTCGGAAAGACGGCCCGGGCGCAGGGCGAGCCGGAGGAGGCACGCAGATTCTTCGTCAGGGCACTGGGGATATTTAGCTCTAATTTGGGAGGGGACCATCTTTACAGCACAACAATTGAAGAACATCTGAATTCATTGCCACAAACACAATTGCCCCAGGAAAACGTGGATGATGATTATGATGATGGATTTTATTTCTAAATTTTTTATAGAACACTCAAAAATCATCCTCCCGCAATCGGCGGAAGTATGGCCACTTCGTCGCCATCTGAAAGCGTTGTCTCCAGCCCCTGGAATGAATCTATATCTTTTCTGTTCTTCATAAGAATAACATAATCTCGAACCTTTCCTGACTCATCAAATAGGGCAGATTTCAGCCCTTGCTGAGATAGACAAAGGCTATCCAGGAGATCCATAACTCTGGAGCCATCATCGAGCTCCACCTGGATATCTCTTCCCAGGATCTCGCGAAAGTTTGCAAATGCCTTAATATGTACGATCATTTATCCTCAATATTCCTCAAGATAGTACTGAAAGGCAACGAGGTCGATCATCATCTGCATACGCTGATCAACCGGCTGACTCCATCGCTTGTCACCATTCCAATGACCAATTGACCAGCATCTACGACCGGCAAAGCCGAGATGTTATGCTCATTCATTCGCTTGGCGGCTCGCTCGATTGGATCTTCCTGGACGGAGGTGACCACCTTGCGGGTCATTATCTCCTCCAGTAGAGTGTACTTCAAGGCCACAGCCTTAGACACATCCCAGGCGGTGACAATTCCTGCCAGCTTTCCTTCCTCGCTGATCACAGGCAGGTGAGTCACTCCCTCTGTCATCATGATACTGGCCGCCTCATCTACACGGGAGCCCTGCGGAATGGTTACAACGTCTTTGATCATTACATCTCCAACAGATATGCGGGAGAGGAAATTCTGGATAGTATAGTTCATCTGCCCGGATTCCAGAAGAAAAGCATCATGCCCATAGTTTGATTTGATCTCGCAGTGTCGCACATCGATATCACTGGCACTGAGAGCCTCGGCGATCTCTTTGCACTGGTAAGGCGGATAAAGCCAGTCGGAGCTTATAGATATGACCAGGAACTTTGACCTCGCACCTTTGAAGGCCTCAGCCAAAGATTGAGCGCCATTTTTCGTCAGGTCGAAGTAATCAATTGCTTTGGTGATGTAGAGATACGAATTGGCATCGAAACGTTTCACAAAGGCATCGCCATGGTAGCTTAGATAGCTCTCCACCTGGAAGTCCAGGGTCGTGAAATCGAAACCGTACTCCGCCTTGCTTTGCCGCCGCCGTCCGAACTTCTGGTGCATAGACTCATCTGAGAGGTAAGTGATATGTCCGATCATCCTGGCCAGAGAAAGACCGCGGGCGGGAGGAGACCTGCCGTAGTAGTTGCCGTTATCCCAGTCAGGATCAGAGGTTATCGCTCTGCGGCCCACTTCATTGAAGGCAATCTGCTGGGGCGAGGAATAGGCACTGGTGGCTATGGGAATGGCGAGGCGAATAGCTTCTGGATAGGATATGCACCATTGCAGAACCTGCATACCGCCAAAGGAACCGCCGATGACAGCAAATAGCTTATCGATGCCCAAATGCTCCAGGAGCCTCTTCTGGACGTCCACCATATCCCTCACGGTGATAAAGGGGAAGTCCAGAACATACGGTTTCCCGGTTACGGGATTGATAGAAGAGGGGCCGGTAGTTCCCTTACAACCGCCCAGTACATTGGAGCAGATTACAAGGAACTTATCGGTATCCAGGGCCTTACCCGGGCCGATAATAATGTCCCACCATCCAGGCTTTTCTTCTCCCTTGCGCCAGCCTCCTGCATGGGCATCACCAGAAAGAGCGTGGCAGACCAAGATGGCATTATTCTTTTCGCTATTTAGTTTGCCATAAGTCTCATAGGCTACATTAACATCGGAAAGCTGGCCGCCATGCTCCAATGCTATCGCTTCAGGAATTCGAACGCTTTGGGTCTCGACCAGGCCCGCTGATTCTCGCTTCATTGCACCGCCTTGGCCAGGGCCTGATCCAGGTCCGCGATTATATCCTCAACGTCTTCGATGCCTACAGAGACTCTGATGAAATCAGGAGTGACTCCCGTTGCCGCTTGCTCAGCCGGCGTGAGTTGCTGGTGCGTGGTTGATGCCGGATGGATGACCAGGCTCTTGGAGTCGCCGATGTTTGCCAGATGAGAGAGCAGCTCCAGTGATTCGATGAACTTCTTGGCCGATGGAAGGCCGCCCTTGATTCCGAATCCAAGTATAGCGTTATATTTTCCTTTCAGATACTTCACAGCCAGAGCATGGCTGGGATGATCCTCCAGGCCGGGATAATTGACCCAAGCGACCGCAGGATGACTTTTGAGGTGCTTTGCCACCTTTAGAGCATTCTCTGAATGCCTCTCCTGCCGCAAAGCCAGCGTCTCCACTCCCTGCAGGAAGAGGAAGGAATTGAAGGGGCTCACAGTCGGACCAAGATCACGAAGAAGCTGGACTCTTACCTTAAAGATAAAAGCCACATTTCCGAGGCCTTGGAAGTTGCCGAAGGTATCCCAGTACTTCAGGCCGTGATAGCTGGGATCAGGTTCCGTGAACTCCGGAAACTTCCCCCTAGACCAGTCAAATTTGCCTGAGTCTACAATGACACCGCCGATGGAGTTGCCGTGGCCGTTGATGAACTTGGTCGCGGAGTCCACGATAATGTCCGCACCATATTCGATAGGTCTAACTATGCCGATACCCACAGTGTTGTCTACCACAAAGGGCAGCGCCTCATCGTGAGCGATCTTGGCGATCTTTTCGAAGTCCGGCACGTCCAGCTTGGGGTTGCCGATGGTCTCGGCGTAAATGGCACGGGTCCTGGGAGTGATGGCTTTCTGGAACTCCTCCGGCTTCGTGGAGTCTACGAATATGACCTTTCGGCCAAGCTTCGGAAAAGTGTAATGGAATAGCTCATAAGTTCCGCCGTAAAGGTTGTTGGCGGACACGATCTCATCCCCCACCTGGGTGATAGCGAGTAAGGCCAGTGAGATGGCGGCCTGGCCGGATGCCACAGCCAGAGCTGCAACGCCGCCTTCCAGGGCAGCTATCCGTTTCTCGAAGGCATCGCTGGTAGGGTTCATGATCCGGGTGTAGATGTTGCCTAACTCCTTCAGCGCAAAGAGATTCGCCGCGTGATCTGTGCTCTTGAAGACATAAGATGCGGTCTGATAGATGGGGACAGCTCTCGATCCTGTGGTGGGGTCCGGGGACTCTTGACCGGCATGAACCGCCAGAGTGCTTAGTCCATATTTCTTTTCACTCATTTTATTCCTCTCTAATTTTAGTAACCAATTGTCACGGTCTCGATGAATGATTCACGCACCTGTTATCCGGTTTCCTTGAATTCTGATAGGATCACAATTGTGAATTGGGGATCACAATCGTTATCATATTTAAGATTTTCTGCCGAGCTTAGGAGATGCGATTGTTATTCTCGAGATTTGGACCGATGAGACTCTTGATCAACCTGATATGTAAGATTGTACATTGAGGCAAAAATAGCCTTGAGCCTGGTTGCTTGGCACCAGGCTCAAAAAAGCTCCCTCCGATCCACAATCCTTATATGATAATAATTGTTAGGAGATCACAATTGTTATTTGTGTGCGCGTCTGTTGAACTTTTTGGCATAAGAAAATCTCAAGCGACAAAATGAAGCGCCAATTAGCAGGGAAAGTGAGGTAAGACTTTGGATGCATTGATTCTATTGCAGATCACTGTTATGCTGGTCTTTGCCCATATTTTCGGGGGCCTGGTGAAGAGGCTGAATCAGCCTCCCGTCCTGGGAGAAATCCTTGGAGGCATAATCCTCGGCCCAACCTTACTGGGCGCTTTAGCACCGACCATGCAGTCCGAGCTTTTTCCCGCTTCTGGGGAATCATCCTGGATACTCCATCTCATTGCCTATTTGGGATTGGTCGCTTTCGTGTTCATCGCAGGCCTGGAAGTGGATCTGAACTGCATAAGACGCCAGGGCAAAAGCACATTGATCACAAGTATCTCGGGCGTCATACTTCCCTTTGCATTAGGTTTCGGAATGGTTATGCTCGCGCCCCGGCTTTGGAGCATACCGTTTCAAGACCAGAAACTCTTTGCTCTCTTCATGGGAACTGCTCTCTCCATATCTGCCCTCCCGGTCATCGCCAGGATTCTCATGGATCTCGATCTCTTGAAAACGGAGCTGGGAGGGATGATTATGGGTGCTGCAACAATAGACGACATAATCGGCTGGTCAATTTTTGCTCTGATCCTCAGCAGCTTGAAGACGAACATCAGCCTTGGTCTAAATCTGGGATTCACTGCCGGAGTCCTTGTCGTGTCCGCCGGAATACTTTATCTGACCAATAGGAACAGAGCCTGGCTAACTGCTCCTCTGCCGGGTGGCATCATAGACCTTATCGCTCTGGCTATGCTAGCGGCTGCAATTGCTTCTGAGTTCATGGGCGTGCACGGCATATTCGCGGCATTCCTGGCGGGAGTAATTCTCTCTCAAAGAAGCGCGAGAAGAATTCTCATCTTGAAAAAGACCTATCTTCCGGTTATGACCATTCTGGCGCCGATTTATTTCGTATCGATCGGCCTTAAAGCCAACTTTGCAGCCAACTTCGATCTGGCCGTAGTTCTGCTGGTATTTTCCGTTGCCTGCATCGGCAAGATCACAGGAGCAAGTCTGGGGGCCGTTATCGGAGGAATGACAGAACGAAAGGCATTAGCTGTCGGCTTTGGATTGAATGCAAGGGGTGCGATGGAGATTGTGCTGGCATCGGCGGCATTGGATTATGGATTGATCGAAGGGCGCATTTTTGTGGCACTGGTAGTTATGGCCCTGGCGACAACGGTGATCTCCGGCCTGGCCCTGCCCTGGTTGATGAAAACGAGGCCCCTCAGCCGAAGGGCCTGGGAGCCAATACCTTTGCACGAGCTGAAAGGCAGCTACAACTATCATGAGAGCTAAAAGTCTTGGAACGAGTGAGGCTCAGCAATCGCATCGTGGGCGTTCTATTCCAGCTATGGAAGATGGCCACAGAGAAGATAGAACATGAGGACGTCACATAAATTAAAATTTTTTAGAATTATTCTCCTTGCGAATTCTGCAGCCACCATCCAATATTGCGGTTTCATACCTCTGCCAGGATAACCACGTAGTTCTTGCCATAGACCTTGGCGCACTTGGGGCAGGTTGTGTAGAAAATGTATTTCTTCTTGGCAGTTTTCCCTTTTGATGTGACAAATGCGTCCATATCTTTCATCCACTTGCCCGTGTCTTTGTACGGCCCTTCAAATACTTTGGTCAAAAATGTTCCTGAAATTCTTACTGAATCAGATCCGGGGAAGTCCTTTTCGACTGCGATATAGATATCCGATCCCCACATGGACTTTTCATCCGATAGCACAGCTACCTCTTTGGCAGAGGCTCCCGCTTTTTGGATCTTTTCCATGTTCCTCACCATAACCTGCCCGAAATTGAGAGGAATATGAAGAAAGCTCCTAACTTTATCCTTGACAAATAGTTTCTCGGTCCATGTTATCTCTTTTTCATCCCATGCAACAGGATTAAATCGAGGGCAGCATCCTGTTTCGTTCGCTTCATTTTGCGTATTCATGCTCTCACGCTTCTTTTGGATGAGTCTGACATATTGATTTCTTGCTTCGTTACGAATTAAAATTTTCGAATCGAATTATCTAATTTCTTGTTATGAATAGACTTCGGATCCAATAAGCTTCTTACGGACCTGACAAATCTTGGTATAGGAGGATCTAGTATAGCTTTGATAATTCGAGCACATCTGCTTTGCGCCCCCCTGAAGAGAAAGAAATGGCTACATTGGCATACTCATCTATTGTCGTCCTAGAATAATCTAAAATATATACATTAGGCCATGACCGAGCAGAATCGTAGGTACATAAACAAGGAGATCGGAAAGCTTCCATCCTGTCGCGACGGGCCAAGTAAAAACAAAAATAGTCTATCAGATGAATTTGAATTTTAGAACGGTGAACGAGTACCCGGATTTGCTGCTGAAAAAATGGCTACTTGAAGTTATTCAGGCCGATAGGGCCATCTTAATGGATGAGCGGGCTTTGGAAATCCTGCATGAAGAGCTATGTAAATTTACTTTCCCTCGGAGTACATCTACGTTCTGAGGACATTAAATTGACTCCAAAGCCTATTATCCAGAACAATAATGAATATGCCATCATTCTTTCCATTCCTCCTGGCCCCAATCCCAAAAAAATTTTTGAAACGAATAACGCGGAAGCTATTAGATCCATGACTCCCATCAACACAGATAAGTATGCAAATGGCCCTTTCATCAATTTATAGCTGGCAATAGCTGATAATCCTCCAAAGAAGAAGGTTATGAAAGATACAATAAAATGAATTATACCTGCAGTCTCAGGGAATAGTCCAATTCCTAACAATCCTATGCCCGAGAAACTGAGTAACAAAGAAATTAAATGATTTTGGAATTCGCGCCAGATAAAATATGAACTTATAAGAGCAAGGCATCCAAAAAAGGATATAGAAGTATTAAATATATGAGCCGAAGGTTGATATATTATACAAGTTCCATTATGGCATGTAGCTCCAAGGTCACTTATGTGATTTGCAGAGGCACTATATCCCGGATATAGAAACTCTGCGATTAGCATTCCTAAGATGAACAAAACAGCACCGATAAATAAAAGCACTCCAGCAGCATTCTTATAGTTCATAATTGGAGAGTTCTTATTCATGGTATATATTTTATGTCCAGTAGGGGTATTTTCGGATGTAAATATTTATATTTTATTTTATATACTATTCTATAATGAAGGGGACGATAAGTGAGGATTTGAGGTAATTTTGTGGGCCTAAATCGCTGCTGATATCCCAGATTTATATTGGCTGTGGACGAAATGAATCATCTAGGTTTGGGATCTTTCATTTTTCCTCTAAATATGCCTTCATGATATCCAAGTTTCCATTTTGCGTTCATCTCTAATATGCGAAATTCCCCGTCATCTTCCCACGTTCCTTCTCCCCACCATTCTCCTTTGGTTGTTTCTAGTTTTCCTATTACGATGCTTACCAGAAATAGAACCAATATCGCCGCAAACCCTATAACAACTCCTATCCAACTTGAAATCAATCCCCTAGCAATAATTGCAGCTAATCCTATAATAGCGGCACCTATGATAACTGGAGCTAATCCCTTCATAAGAAAAAGGAATGCCGCATATTTCTGAAATGCCATGCTACTTATCAAATCACCATTACCCTTCCACTTACCCTTTTCGTCACCTATCGTTTCCCATTCTCCCATTCCATCCCATGTTCCAGCTAATAGTCCTCCTTGCCATGTTCCTAGTCCTCTCCAATATTTACCCTCATTCCACCATCCAGTACCCGTCCAGTTTCCTATCATCGAACTACCCTGCCATACTCTTTCTTGCAGTATTTCATGCTCGTCTTGCTCCATATTTTCTGTTTTTGTCATTTCTATATCATACTCCTCTCTTGCCAGAGTAAGTACACCCATTTTGGCAGGTTTTTAGGATTCCTCTAAAAGCTTCGAAACCTATTTTGTAGCAGTCTTATATGGGTTTGCGATCTTTCATTTTTCCGTATAATGTGCCAGTATGATATCCGAGTCTCCATTCTCCATTAATATCTAATATGCGAAATTCTCCGGTATCTTTCCAGGATCCTTTTAATTTTAATTTTCCTTTGGTTGTTGATCGTGTAATCAAAGTACCTATTATGGTTAGTACCAAGAGAACCGCAAAAACAATACCTGTTGCAGTATCTCCTCCTTTTCCAATAAAATAATTAATTCCAGAGACTATAACATTTATAATACATCCTCCAATGAAAACATAATTATCCATATGATTCAAAAAGTCTATATTGCTTATCATTTCCCCTTTCCCTTCCCATCCTCCATAGTCGTTACCTTCTGACGTCCATTTTCCATCTACATTCCAGGTTCCACCTAATTTTCCTCCTTCCCATGGTCCACTTCCATTCCATGTTTTATCCTCAAGATGCCATATTCCAGTACCATCCCATGTCCCATACATCGCTCTACCAGTCCATTTTCTGCTCTGTTTTATTTCATCATCTTCTTTATTATTCTCTATATTTGTTATCTGCTGCAAGAATACTCCCTCTGTTTTTTAATATCATATCTCAAAGATATGTTATGTCCTTCAAAAGTGAGTACATAAGATTTAGTTCTTTCGCATGAGCTTGATGATCCGGCAAGTTTGGAATCGCTTCAAACACCTTTTCTTAGAGCCGATCATGGGAAAAATATCAGATAGCAATCATAACGGGGGTTTCCCCTGGCCCCTCTTTTATGAAGTTACTACGGCTTTATCAATCCTAGCAGACCCAATCATATTAAGCATCTCTATTCGAACTTCGAGTTCGGAGCTTATGTAGGTGCAAAATAGTTCCGGGACTCTAAACTTAAGAAAAACCAACCGAAACCTATTTCTGACATAAGAAGAGGAGTCGTACTATATGCCGCCTGAGAAAGGAATAGATTTGGTTAGGCAAAATATAGCTATCTCAAAAGGCGGAGTAGAGATTCGTTATCAAAATAAGCCTTCACATTTTGGCACCAACAGCCTTGTTTATTTATTATTGGATTGTTCTGGAAGTATGGAAAATGGTCAGAAATTTACCAAAGCTAAGAGTGGATTATTGAAATTCGCAAAGGAAGCGATTTCTAAAGGATATAGCGTAGGACTAATTCAATTCGGATCGTATGCAACCCATCTTTGTGATCCACAAAGAGAACTCACGATTTTTGATAGATCCTTAATGGCTATGAAAATCTGCGGCTCAACAAACATGACCGACGCTATCAGGCTGGCAACTCAGAAACTCTTAAATAAAGATGCTGCAAAGGTCATATGTATTGTTACTGATGGGTTCCCTGATGATCCCCAAACGACCCTGAATGCAGCTCAAAACGCAAAACAAAATAGAATAGATATAATCACTATTGGGACCGATGACGCTGATCATGAATTTCTCAAAAAACTGGCCACACGAGCAGAATTAGGAATAAAGGTTTCAAGAAATCAATTTGAACAAACCATCGCTTCGACAGCAAAGATGTTGCCCGGAAAATGAAAGGACAATAAACCATGTCCGATTGGCAAGATCACTATCTAGTATTAGGGGTCGACCGAAATGCTACTCAGCAGGAAATTAGAGAAGCATATAAATTCAAGGCTTTTACTCAGCACCCGGATAGACTAACAAATGCTCCTGAATCCGTAAGAAATCGAGCTGAAGAAGAGCTAAAAAAATTAAATGTAGCTTACGAATTCTTAGGAGACTCACAAAAGAGAGATCAATACAATTCAGAATGGGATCAAAAAAAACCGCATAACAATGGAATAAATGCAGGTGGACAGAGTTCCCTCATACAACCGAGACCTGTTGTTGATCCGCAGAACATTTGCTTTTGGGAAGCTGACGCTGGAGAAAAAAAGCATGCTTCCTTTATTATCCAAAACGCAGGTGGACTCTATAATAGGCTATGGGTCGATAATCCAGATTCCTGGGTGAGGGTAATAAGTGGTGATTCAGTTAACAATACTGATCAACTACCTTTTAGGGTAGAAATTGAGGCTAGTGGCAATGAATGGAATAAAAGCTATCTTGAAGATATAAAAGTCAAGTTAGATGAACAGGAGACAAAAGTAAGAGTAGAGCTCCGAACAAAAAAGAAACCAATAGTAAAGCCATATGGTGTCAATCAGCAAAATGCTGTAAATAATACCAAAAATTCTTCGTCAAAGAAAGGATTATCATACTATATAAAATTTTTAATCTTTATAGTTATATTATATTATGGTTATAACTTCATGACAAGCGTATTGTTCGATTCTCACTCAATATCTCCTTCGTTCAATGATGTCCCCAAAGTCTCACATGCGGACACCAAAACTGCCTATACCAGAGATGGAATAAGTTTCGTAACCTTGGAACGAGTGCAAGAAAATATAAAATATGAATATGCGAAACCCGGTGACTATAAAAGAGTGCAAGTCCCTCTAAATACGACCGTAGTAGGTGCATCTATCATTCCAGGTGAGACCTAGTCTGGTACAACGAATAATGAATCATCTCGATGATCAAATAGACCTACAGAGGCATTTGAAGTCTTAATAGGATATCGACCTGGGGCACAAATATCTGTTTAGGTGATATCGGTTTCATGTTCGTTTATCATTCACTTCAACGGAATGGGCGAGAGGATTTGATTAAGTAGAGATTAGCAAAAGTCGAGTGAATATGGAGTGGCATCATGGGAAGTGTCTTGAAAGGAATTATCCCGGAATATATTTCAAATCAGGGGGAAAAGAAGCCGAGGCAAGAATTACTGGAATCTATGCCTAATCAAACAGACCTCGAATCCAATTCCGAAAATGGAGCAAGATATCCTTATGCCCCTATGGTTATTGGATTGCTTTTGATCGGCGGAGCATCCATTTTGGCTGCATTCTGGATCTATGGGCGCGGTTGACAACGAAAATAGAATTCTTTCAGAACAATATTCCCCGTGTCTTTTTTCCCTTAATCTGGGCAAGCTTCATGCCAACACCAGAAACATCGATAAATCCATATCAGATCAAATTGCTACTCCCAATTTGGATTATAAACGGAGTAGTATTAATATTTTTCAGTTAGAATCTTACACGACCATATTGTGCATGCGCCTAATTTTTCCAGGAGATGAGGATAGAAATCTCTAACTATGACCAAACGCGCATCCGAGGAAAGAGTTAGGTGCCGTTGAAGAAAACGCATTGTATCGGGAAGAAAAGATATCACAAAGGAACAACCTTATATTTGCAGTCGACATACACTAAAAATCTAGGAGAGGAATCGCTTGAAACTACACATTACAAGAAACCAGGCAAAAGGATTGTTAGGCAACGTCAAATTCGAACTCAACTCGAAAGTTGAATTGACTGATGAAGAAGAAAAGCTAATTAAGAAATATAACACCAATCAGGAAACTCTCTTTGTTGGCAAAGTTAACATATTGGGTATAGAATTAAATGTGCGTATTACAATCGATAACCTCGTAAAAGGACATACATTTAAGTGCAGCAATATTGCAGAAATCGTAAGGTATGAGGCAATCGTTAGGGACTCATGTGGCACTTTCAAAAATTACCTCGAAGTAATGAAAGACTTTGGTGGTGAAGACGTATTTGAGTACTAAATTGATCGTTTGTCTTTAGAGTAAACCACTCCGAGCGGACAATGAGTTAAGCAATATCAACTAATGAATGGACGTACATGAAGAAAACTAGGCGGCGCAACGACCGAGACTTAAAGATATCGGTAATAGCTGGTTTAGAGGACGGCAAACCTCCTGCTCAGATTGCCCGAAAGCAGAATATTTATCCGAGTCATCAATCCCGAGCGAATGGTGAATCTGCTGATAATCCCTAAAAAGCGTTCTGAGGCAATTGCAAAGGTACAAAAACCAGACGAGTTTGAGGGTTCAAATGCCTATCTTCTTACCGATTCTATAAGCCGTTGTGATAAGCGGAGAATTTACCGGTATTAACTTCCAAGCTGTAAGCTGCGGGAGTATCAATTTAAAAATAATGACTTATTTCCTCTCTCCTTTTGCCGCAATGCAAACCTTCATTAACCCTTCCCCACCCGTTTCTTTTTAGTCAAGAGGCCCAAGATGACAGCATTCGACCCCGCAATGCGCATCGACTACGCCGCCCTGAAGTCCGGGGGCATAATCATGCAGAGGGACGACGACTTCTTTGCCGTCGGTTTGCGGCTGCCGGGCGGCTGCATTACCAACGATCAGCTTCTGAAAGTCGCCCAAGTATCCAAGCAGTATGGCCGGGGTGAAGTCCGTCTAACAGCCAGGCAGGGGATCGAGATTCCCTGGGTCAAGTTCGGCGAGATCGAGGCCGCCCGAAAGGAGCTGGCCGGGGCGCGCCTGGCCTTGGGCCCCTGTGGCCCGCGCTTTCGAACAGTGACCGCCTGCCCGTCTGCCGCAGAGCGTTATCTGACAGCCGGAGCTTCGCCCTGCAGATAGACCGGGAATTCTGCGGCCTGCAGCTTCCCCACAAGTTCAAAGCCACGGTTTCCGCATGTCCCAATGCCTGCTCCAGGCCCCGTGAGAGCGAGATCGGCTTTTGCGCGGCTGTGCTGCCACGTCTGGATGCAGATGCCTGTATGGGCTGCAACTTATGCGTGGATATATGCAAAGAGAAGGCCCTGATTCTGCAGGACGAGAAACCCGTGCTCGATCGGAATCGCTGCATCCTTTGCGGTGACTGCATTCAAAGCTGTCCCACAGATGCCTGGAAGACTGAGAGGATGGGCTATGCAGTCTATGCCGGAGGAAAAATGGGCAGGCACCCTAGATTAGCGGAGAAGATCGCCGACTTCGTGGACGAGGAGCAGGGCCTGAGGATAATTCAGAGCTGCCTGGACTTCTACCTGCAATATGGCGACAAAAAGGAGCGATTAAGCGACCTGATTCGTCGTGTCGGGATGGACAGATTCAAAGCTGCAGTATTGCAGTAATGAGGGATAGAATAAAATGTCGGATTCTTTCACAGACGAGCAGATAAGGCGCTACTCGCGCCAAATAATATTGCCCGAGGTGGGAGGCAAGGGCCAGAAGAGGCTCCTGGCCTCTCGCGTGCTTGTCGTCGGAGCCGGCGGCCTTGGCTCCTCGGCCATCGCTTACCTGGCGGCAGCAGGCGTGGGAACCCTGGGGATCGTTGACAATGATCTCGTGGAAGTAAGCAATCTGCAGCGCCAAATCATCCACGGCGGCAATATCGGCCTATCAAAAGCAAAATCAGCAGAGAACTTCGTCCGAAGCCTCAACAGCGATGTCGATGTCGTAACCTACCAGGAGCGTTTCTCTGCCAACAACGCCAGAGAGCTCGTCCAGGAGTATGATTTCGTGGTCGACGGAAGCGATAACTTTCCCACTCATTACCTTATAAACGATGCCTCTGTTTTGGAGAAGAAGCCCTGCTCCCACGGCAGCATCCTCAGGTATGAGGGATATGTCACGACCTTAAAGCCGCTTGGGCCGTGCTATCGCTGCATCTTCAAAATGCCCCCGCCACCGGGCTTGATTCCAAGCTGCCAGGAGGCAGGGGTCTTTGGCATACTCCCTGGCATCATCGGCACCATCCAGGCATCGGAAGCCCTGAAATTCATCCTTGGCATCGGCGAGTCGCTGGCGGGCAGGCTGCTCTGCTTCAATGCCCTGGATATGACATTCTATGAGGCCGCTTGCGAGAAAAGGAAGGATTGCGCCATCTGTGGAGATCAGCCCGAGATCACGAGGATTGAGCAGAATAACTACCTGGAAAACAATGCGGAAGAGTGCGGACTTTGACAGAGGAACTTGATCTGAGGGGCGAGGTCTGCCCGTATACCTTTGTCAAGACCAAGCTTCGACTTGAAGAGCTGGACAGCGGACAGGATCTGATCATCCTGCTGGACGACTCCGCAGCAACGGCCAACATCTCCAAGAGCCTGAAGAGTGAGGGTCATGAGATCCTGGATCTAAAGGCTGTATCTGGGGAAGTTTGGCAGATAATAGTGAAAAAAGCCTGAATGAGATCGATTAAAAATGAAAGCGATAATACTTCTTTCCGGAGGACTGGACAGCACCTTAGCCGCAGAACTCATGAATCGGGAAGGTCTCGAGCTATTGGCTGTGAACTTCAAGACTCCTTTTTGCCTTTGCGATCGCCATTCTTCAAATTTAGGGTGCGGCAGCAACGCCCTCCGGGTGGCGAAAGGTCTAGGAATAGACCTGAAAATCATCAATGCCACCAGGGATTTCCTGGAGGTGCTGCAAAAACCCAAGCACGGGTACGGGGCTAATATGAATCCCTGCATCGACTGCCGGATCCTATTCTTCCAGAAGAGCAAAGAGCTGATGGAAGAGAATGGAGCATCCTTTATCATCACCGGCGAGGTCCTGGGCCAGCGGCCCATGAGTCAGTTCAGACGGCAGATGGACCTTATCGAGAGGGAGGCGGGCCTGGATGGGCTTGTGGTGCGACCGCTCTCGGCCAGGCTATTGCCGCCCACGATTCCTGAGAAGAATGGATGGATCAGCCGGGAGAGGATGCTGGACATTGCCGGGCGCTCCAGGAAGCCGCAGATGGCTCTGGCTAAGGACCTGGGCATAAACGACTACCCCTGCGCGGCAGGAGGATGCCTCCTGACGGATCCTGAGTTCGCCAATAGGATCAGGGATCTCATAAAACACGACGAGCTGGATATGCAGAATATCGATCTGCTAAAGGCAGGTCGATATTTCCGGCTCTCTCCCAGCGCAAAATTAATCGTAGGCAGAAATGAAAATGAGAACAAAATGCTCACACTGCTGGCAAAAGAAGGCGATTACATCTTTGAACCGGCGACCATCAACGGCCCGACCGCTGTAGGAAAGGGCTCATTTTCTCCGGATCTTCTGCAAGTTGCCTGCCGAATAGTGGCCCGCTATTGCGATCGGGATGGCAAGCACGATGCCGATATTTCTTACAAGAGACTTCCTGACAGCGAGGCGAAGATGATCAGGGCGGGCTTCCTCGACGATGAAGAGCTGGCCAGGCTGAGAACGCTGACAGCTTTGGCTTGATGCTTTTGCAGATATCAAGTTGCCGCGATGCATAGCTATTAATTCCTATCAATATTGCACCCATCAGGAAGGCCTGGAAAGGCAGAGGTAATTCATGGTACTGGAACTTGAGAACCTGAGATTTGGGACGGAGCTGATCAAGCGCGGCTTCGCCAAGATGCAGAAAGGCGGCGTCATCATGGACGTCACAACCCCGGAGCAAGCGGCCATCGCCGAGGATGCAGGAGCCGTCGCTGTCATGGCGCTTCATGCCGTTCCCGCGGACATCCGAAAGATGGGCGGAGTGGCCAGGATGGCTGGCCCTACCATAATTGAGGCCATCATAAACTCCGTAACTATACCGGTCATGGCCAAAGCCAGGATCGGCCATTTTGTTGAAGCCCAGATTCTGGAGGCCCTGGGTGTAGACATGGTGGATGAGTCCGAGGTGCTCACACCTGCCGACCAGTTTCACATCGAGAAGACAAAGTTCACCATCCCATTCGTCTGCGGAGCCAGGAACCTGGGCGAGGCTCTGCGTCGCATTAAAGAGGGCGCAGCTATGATCAGGACCAAGGGAGAGGCCGGAACTGGCGACGTGAGCCAGGCCGTGCTGCATATGAGGATGATCCAGGGCCAGATCAGAAGCCTGAAGGGCATGGATGATCTGCAGCTGATGAAGGTGGCTCGCGAGATCGAAGCCAATCGTGATCTTGTTGTCGAATGCGCTCGCCTGCAGCGTCTGCCCGTGGTCAACTTTGCCGCAGGCGGTGTGGCTACGCCTGCCGATGCAGCTCTGATGATGATGCTCGGAGCGGACGGAGTCTTCGTGGGCTCCGGGATCTTCAAGTCCGAGAATCCGGAAGCCATGGCCTCTGCCATTGTCCAGGCGGTGCACAACTTCGACAATCCGCAGCTTTTAGCACAGGCCTCCAAGGGTCTGGGCGCCGCAATGAAAGGCCTGGATGCCGCATCGATTCCCGAAGCGGAAGCTCTGCAATCCAGGGGCTGGTGAGTCACAAGGAATAAAATTATAGCCGCGTACGTAATTTTATTTACATCGGGAGCCTGGAGGGTCATGAATACCCCGACCCTCTTAAATCAATGACCATTGAATCCTTTATAAACTGAGATTTAGGGACTATACAGGCTCATCAGATCATTGGCAAAGTTTAAAATGTTAGACATCTTCTGCACACCGTAGAGTTTACTTCGAGTATGAACGCGAAGGGTGATATTGATCGTCATGTTGCATAGAGTTGCTCCTAGCGATGGCTGGGAGCATGGAGCATTGAAATTTGCCCCTCAGCAATCTTAAAATAAAAAACCATATGGTGTTTTCTATGATTACAATGTGTTTTTCCATTGAACAGATACAAGTCGGTGCCCTTCTTAACAATATAACATCAGGTAAGATAGCTATCCCTGAGATCCAGCGACCCTTCGTATGGGATGCAGTTAATGTGCGCGACTTCCTGGATTCCCTCTTTAGGGGCTTCCCAACAGGATACCTAATAACCTGGAAAAATTCAAAAGTTGGTGTAACAGAAGGCACCGCCAAAGATCGCTATATTCTCATTGATGGTCAACAGCGCGTTAAAGCTCTGCAGACATCGCTCCTCGGATTCGACGTAATGGACAAAAACTACAATTACAAGAGAATCATCATATCATTTCACCCAATAACAAAAAAGTTTCAAGTAGCGAATCCCATTGAGTACACCATAAATAAGGGATGGGTTGAAGACATTTCGAAGATTTTCGATCCAAAGACAAGTCTTTCCGATTTTTTGGATGAATATTGCACCCACAATCCTGGTGTAAAAAAGGACGATATTCTGGTCAGCCTTTTGTCTTTGCAAGCCATTGAAACCTATCAAATTGGTAAAATTGATCTGTTTGAATCGCTTAGTCTCAAAAGGATTACAGAGATCTTTATACGTATCAATTCGAAAGGGGTGCCCCTAAGTCAGGCCGACTTTGTTATGTCAAAGATAGCCGCGAATAAGGACGATGGGGGTGATATGCTGCGCAATGCGATTGATCATTTTTGCCACCTTGCATCCGATCCTTCGTTTTATCTAAAACTCAAGAAGATCACTAATTTTACATCCAGTGAATTCTTCCCCCAGATGGACTGGCTCCACAAAAAGAAGTTGGACATTTATATTCCTTCATACAGCGACATGTTGCGTGTAGCGTTCACGACTGAATTTAAGCGAGGTCCTCTTAAAGACCTTGTTGCGTTGCTATCGGGCCGCAACTTCGAAACCAAAGAGGATGAAGACGCAATTGTTAAGGATTCATTCAGAAGGCTGAAAAGTAGCATCAATCGGTATATGAATGAGTTTGATTTCAATCAGTTTCTCATCCAGATCCAATCAGCAGGCTTCGTCAAGGCTTCCATGATCAGCTCGCAAAATGCTTTGAACTTTGCCTATATCATCTATTTGACTTTGCGGGAACAAAAATGGAATGATGCTGACATCATGCGTTCTGTTAGACGTTGGTTCGTAATGTCCCTTCTTACTGGGCGCTATTCTGGCTCACCTGAATCGAAGTTTGGTGAAGATATTGAAAAAATTCACGAACCAGGTATCATAGACTATTTTGATAGCATAGTTCAGAGTGAACTCTCTGATGCTTTCTGGGAATTTAGTCTACCTGAGGATTTGAAAACATCTGCCGCGTCCAGTCCTTACTTCCACTTATATCAGGCCGCGCAAATTAATAAGAATGATAAAGGATTCCTATCCGATAGTACAGTAGAGCATTTAGTCAAAATCCAGTCAGACGTGCATCACTTATTTCCTCGTGATTACCTCAAAAATAGAGGGAAAAAACCGAGTGAATACAATCAAATCGCCAACTACGTTGTATGCGAGAAACCGATAGATATTGCTATCAGCAATAAGGAACCAAGAGAATATTTTAAGGAGATATTTGATCAATGTAATGGAGGGCAGAAGAAGTACGGCAATATTGCTGATATGGATAGTTTGCATGAAAATTTCCGCATGAACTGCATTCCCGAATATTGCATTTCTGAAGATGGCATTGAGAATATGACAGTCGATGGCTATTCCGACTTCCTAGCTGAACGTCGCAAACTCATGTCACAGAAAATTAAAAAGTATTTTGAAGGACTCTAAGTGATAAATGCGTGCATTTTGATGATGCTCGAAGAAACCGAAAGCAGAGTTTCAAATGTGTTGATCGAGGGAATCTGATCAATGAAGACTCGACGATTTCTGGATTCCATAAAACCGGGCGTGAGGGCATACGGCCCGAAGCATACCCCATCCTTTTGAGTGGGGGGGCCGCATGAAGTTTGATTTTTCAAATCTAACCGCTTCAACTTGGGTATAAAGTGGCTCATACATCTTTGATTGTCTCATTACTTGCGTTGATGCCAGCCAAATATCCATAGGCGAGCGCAGGACCTATAGTGCCTCCTCCTCCCCAGCAGACATTGGCCGTAGGCGAAGAGATGCAGTTGCCTGCGCCATAAAGTCCCGGAATGATCTCGCCTGCCAGGTCCAGCACCTGCGCTTTGTGGTTGATCATCGGGCCTCCGTTGGTATCCATAGTTCCTGCCGCCAGGATGATTGCATAATAGGGTCCTTGCGGCTGGAAGGGATACATGGTAACATTCTTCTGATCATTCGATGGCCACTGAAATCCTGAGATAAGCGGCGGAAAAGTGCTGACTTCTCTATCGTACGAGAAATCGCCTCTATGGAAGTGTGCGTCCACTCCAGCCTTAGCGAAATCGTTGAAACGAGCGATTGTCTGCCGGATGTTCTCTGCAAACTGGCCATCAAGCCGGAAAACGCCCGTTCGGGTCGTGAGAGCGGCCAGACGATCCTCGATAGCAAATGTCAGCTCCTCCCAGGTTTGGCGACTGAGAACATACGGCATGGCTTCGTCCTGCTCAGGAATAGGAAAGAAGCCCTGCCAGAGATCGGCCGTCCTCTGATCGTAAACTAGGAATAGGAACATATTGGTCCATTCCCCGCGGGCGGGATCGAATACGAAATGCACCATGGTTCGATCGCTGCAGTTTCGTTTCTCGTCCATGACCCTTTGGCCGAAACGATTCACAAGGATAACACTATCACCAGCTATGTGGAAGGCACTTGCAGGAAATGCCTTGTCGAGACCTCGCTCCAGAACAATCTGGGCACGAAAAGCTCCGGCCATATTTCCCAGCTTTGCTCCAATCCTCTGTGACATGTACACAAAGTCACCGGTATTGGTTGGCACAGCACACCCGCCAAAATGGGGGCCCCGCTGGAAGTGCAGCATCAACTCCGAGTTATTTGTGAAGCCGCCCGATCCGAAGATCACAGCCTTCCTCGCTTTTATGGTCCACAGAAGGTTTCTATCGCAAATGGCCTCGCATCCTGCGACTTCGCCTCTCTGGTTGCAGATCAGACGAACTATCCGGTGCCGCAGGAGTAGACTGATTCCATGCTCTTTGGACCAGACCTTGAACTGGCGAATCAACTCCTGGCCATTGCCCTGTTTATTATCCAACTTCATCGGAAAGAGCAGCCTTCCTCGGATTCCCTTATTCTCAGGCATGTTCTCCTGATAGTCGGGATCTGGCCAGCCAGACCAACCTACGGACATCATAGACTGCAAAGCGCCGATCTTAGCCAGAAAATCGCAGGCCACGGATGCGCTATCGTAGTAGGTGGCGACCAAGTTGTATTCGTTCTCAGGTAAGCCTAGATGCGGGTCGTTCGGATCGTAGAGCTGCGGGTAGGAGTAGCGTGCCATGTAGCGAACGGCGTCGTCTTTCGGGTCTTCCAGCCCGTGTGCCCTCATGAAACGGTTATTGGGAATCCAATAGCCCCCCTCTGATCTGGCTGTCGTTCCTCCGGGCGAAGAGCCCTTCTCTACCATGATAACTTCAGATCCGTGCGATCTAGCTGTGATGGCAGCAGAAAAGGCCGCGGCCCCACTGCCCACTACTACCACGTCTGCCTCGTAGCTCAAATCATCCTTTGTTTCATCTGACATGCTTGGCGGTCCGGCTAATATTCCAAATTTTGTCTGCTGAGAATCTTTTGGCAAATCCTCTTTCTCAGTCGGATTTCTTGTGCTTGATGAAGGTCCCGTTGCCGTATTCCTCGAAAGCGACACGCAACTCATCTCTGGTGTTCATGACGATGGGACCGTACCAAGCGATCGGTTCACCGATAGGCTTTCCGGATATGAGCAGGAACCTGACAGGATCCCCCTCTGTTGAGACCATGACCTGGTCTCCAGTCGCAAAGAGGACCAGATCTCCGTTGCCGAGGAAGGGATCTGCTTTCATATCAAAGTAGTTGAGTCCTTCCATCTCATAAGAGAAAGGCTTCTTTTCCTGGCAGAAGTATCCCTTACCGTCGATGACGTATGCAAATACGGTATGCCCTCGCTTGGTGGGGTGCGTGAATTCCGATCGGGCGGGGACGGTTATATCCAGGTATTCTGGATCGATGACAACGTCTCGCACCGGTCCAGGCTCATCTCCTATCTTTCCGCAAATGATCCTGATCTTTGTGCCGTTCTCCATTTCAGCAGTCGGGATCTGATCGCTCTTTACGTCCCGATAGCGCGGGTCCATCATCTTATGAGACGCCGGCAGGTTAGCCCAGAGCTGGAATCCGTACATCGAGCCGTTTCTGTCTCCCTTGGGCATCTCCTGATGGACTATTCCGCTTCCGGCGGTCATCCATTGTACATCCCCGGAGGAGATTATCCCATTGTTTCCCATGCTGTCCCCATGTTCAACGTCGCCCTTCAGGACGTAGGTGATGGTTTCGATGCCACGATGGGGATGCCAGGGAAATCCCTTGAGGTAGTCCTCTGGATTATTCGATCGGAAATCGTCCAGCATCAGAAATGGGTCGAATGCAGGAACCTGGGAAAAGCCAAAGGCCCTTTTGAGGTGCACTCCGGCACCCTCAATTGTGGGTTTGCTCTTCAGGATCTTGGCTACCTTTCTAGTTTCAATCATTCTTATTCTCCTTTGGCATCGATTGCCAATTTTATCAGCTGCGTCTATGAGCCCTGTCCTGAGGCCCATGGACGTTTCAGTTATGGAACAATTACTGACGAAAACTCTCTTTCATCTTTACAACATACGTTCCGAATTTTAGCTTTTTCGCTTTCAGCTTAAGTAAGAAGATGGCTGGCATTCGGATCTAATCCAATCGCACCAGTTTCGGGATGGTTTCCAGCGTTCGCATCAATAACTCATCGCCCTCATGCCTATCATAGAGCTCCCCAAACATGCGGATGACCAAATTCCTTACAATCTCGCCCTCCTGGAATTGCTCATCTCCCCTGGGATTTGTCATTAACGTCAAGTCCGTAGTCTCTGTGCCTTGAAGCGGAGGAAGAATATGCCGTACATCGGTCAGCTCTTTCATACCGAGCCTTTTATAAAAATTCAGCCGCCGATTTTTCATTTCGTCGCAACCATCATGGGGATTCTCTATTTGGATGAGGAAGTGATTGAACGGCATATTCTTCATTTCATCGAAAATATATCTCAAGAATGCCTCACCGATGCCGAGATTCCTATGGCATTCCATAGTGGCCAGGTAATCTCCTAGCAAGAAGGATGTGCCGTTTAGTGGATAGAGCAATGCCATGAAGACGATACCATCTCTCGTATCCCCTACTATCAGGCGACACCTTCCGCAATTGAGCATCTCTATTATGGATGGTCTGGGACGCCGCTCGTTCTCTTGAAAGGAGGCCATATAGATCTCCATGGCGGCCTTGAATTCTCTGGATGACGCATCTTTGACCTCAGAAAAAATTACACAATGGCCACCGTAAATCAAGTTCGTTGACTCTCGTGCAGCATTTTCTCGATACATTCCGATTCCCAAATCCGTTTGCGTATCAAATCTAGTCTGGGAGCGTGAAGATACAAAAAGGCGCGGATTGAGGCCAATACGATTAAAAATAATAGCCAAATTAAAAATAGATCGAAATTGCCGCTACAAAGACATTTATCTTTTCGAAGCCCGGGTTACAGTATGTAGCCAAGAGTGCAAGGACTCCCTTATTCCATCCTTGCGTTTCATATTTGAGGGACCACCTCCACAAGAGATAGGTCGCTGGCAATTCATAAGAAAGAGGTTTGACTTATGGGAAGGATCTATGAAGATCTAACCAAGACCGTTGGCAATACGCCTCTGGTTAAATTGAATAGGGTAACGTTGGGTTTGGATGCCACGGTGCTTGTAAAGCTCGAGTCG
>CAIQHB010000013.1 GCA_903871465.1 uncultured Methanosarcinales archaeon | reverse complement strand
CAGAGCTGGAGATGAGTAAATCCCTGGTCCGGCAGTACGTCGAGATTATCAATGATCTAGATGAGATGAAGAAGGGATAGAAAAGATGATATTAAAGAAAATCGGTAACATGGAGAATGTAGAGGCCATTTGCCACTATTTCTGGATTCCATAGAACCGGGCGTGAGGGCGTGCGGCCCGAAGCATACCCCATCCTTTAGTTTAGGGTGGGGTGGCCGCACGCAGTTTGATTGTCGCGGTTAAACCACAAACACTTGCCAAACTTACTAATTTGGATTTACTGCTACCTGTTTGGCTCCATGCATAGTAATTTGGGATAATATGCTCGCCGTTGATTCTAGCTGATGCTGATCTGATTAACCGTATCGGACAATTGCCGATAGATCATTCCACAGTGTACTGGAATGTGTAGTTTGCCGGAAGTGATTTAGGACCTGTTAAGTGATAGCCGGAAAAAAGGATGCGTATTTCAAGTTACACGCACTGCTTAGAGCTGGGATCCGCTCGTCAACCCTCGCTCTCTACCAGGCGATGATCGCGTAGATCATCAAAACCCACCGCGAATCTTCATTAACTTGACTTGCTTCCACTCCTTGCCACCCCATCCGCCAGTCTGATCTATCACTTGCAGCTCGTTATCGGAGGAGACATTCAGCATGAGAGTACCCATCAAAGATGCATTTCCCTTGGGCACATCGGCCCAGTCCAGCGACACTTTGTTGCCTTCTAAGGTGCCATAGGCGACACTGGTCCAATTCCCATTCGTTGGGATCGATTCACCATAACTCCAGACAGTATTATTGACCTGTCTAATATAGAAATTCTCGCCAGTGCTCGCTCTCCAATCGCCAGTTAGATCTAAAGCCAACGTTGTGCCCAGAAAAACTGCGAGTATTATGGGCAAGAGTAAAATCTTCGTCATTATCTATCCTCATAAATTTTTATATATATTAGAGGGTATTGAAATATAAGCTTGCCCCTTGCTCGATCGATGCAAACGATGCACCACAAAAGTTTGCGGTCTGGTTCCCTTCCACAATCCCGATCTCCTCTTGGGTCCGCTCGTATAGCTCGTGGAAATCTGGCCTTTAGCGTGTTGAAGCGCCAAGAAGATAAGTCCGGACCTGATAGGAAATGTGGCAGGGGCATGAAATGAACTCTGGCCCGAGTTTAGAATTCAAGAAGGAGATATTATGAGAAATTCAGAGATCCTACTGATTCTCGCACTTATGTTCATATCCAGTTCAGCTCATGCGACATTGGCGACATGTCCGGCTTGCAGTGGAGAGCAACCGGACTGGACCAAAAGTGCAACTTCTTTTTTAGATGGAAACACTATACAGGAAACGCCATCCACTCTGAATGGCGCGCAGCAGGCTAGACTCCTGGATGCACAAATCGATGCCAGGAAAAAAGCTAGTGAAGAATCAAATACAGCGAATAACATAGCTGCAACGCCGGAGCACAACTCTACATCAATATTCGACATTCATCTTAACGACTTGTATGCTGTGCCCAATCCTGCAAAATTCAATGATGAGGTCAAAATAGTAGCAGTCTTCGGGAACATCAGCCGTAACTTAGCAACTCGAGATAGCCCATCGAGAGCGGCAGATTTGACCAATTTGATGGTTTACGCGGACATCAAGAATTCAGCCGGATTGGATGCTGGCAGGGTGAATTTGAAACAATCGTCTGAGAATGAATATTCCGGAATCTGGAATGTCAGCGTAGGATCTGGCGCTTATAATGCAACTATTAAGGCATCCGGACCTGACGGATCAAAAGCGTTCAATGACGCCTTACAGATAATAGTAAGCGGCTCCGAGAATACAACAGGCAAAGTTAATGTTACCAGAAGCAAGAATCGATAAGATATACGATCGTCTGGCACAAATAGGCAACGCAATTCACCAATCTCAGGCTACTATGGCTTTCCGGTCTTTAGTTCGTCTCCGAACATTCTCTGTGAGCTTCGTGAACTCTGTGGTCGAAACATCGCAAGCCTCCGGTTAAAACCGAAGGGGAGACAGGGCAGCCCGCTCGGCGACTCCGTGTGGCCGTAGTCGGTAGAGCGCGGTTTCACGCAAGAAGAGGCTCCAAACGATCTCAATTCATTTCTTTTTGGATCGACCGTATTGCTTATGTGCCTGCTCGATGGTGCCGAGCCATAAGATTTTCACGGTCATTTCATCGAGAAAGATGTGATAAAAAGCAGTATATGATCTGGCAATATGCAGTCGATAAAGTCCTTTGTGCTTTGGAGAATTGAGCAGCTCTTTGTCACCGCCTTTGCCTGGGAAGGGATCATATTCAAGGACCCGGAGCTTAGCTTTTACTATATCATGACTCTTTATTGGCAGATTATCAAGGAACACCTGTGCATCTTCATCGATAAGAACACAGAAGTTTACCATTTCATTGCCACAAACCGGCCTCTCTTCTCAATGCGGTCCATATCCTCAAATAGCCGGGTTTTTTTTTCTCGTTCTATCATTCCCTCTAAGAGGTGATCGTAAGTTTCTCCTGGTTTTTTGAGCCCTGCTAGCTCCCCCCAAACAACTTTCGATACGGGAATTCGGCTAGTTGCGGGCATTCTTGCGGCCACATGATCGGACGCCGGTTTCTTTCCGGGTGCGTTCGTCTGTTTTTTGGCATTCATGCGCCCTGCCTCACCTCAGCAGCATTCATAGATTCAGGCACAAGCATGCCTCTGGCTTCAATTCCGCCTACGCCCTTGTGCATGGCAACGCTGTAAGGACTGTAACTAGATATATCTTGTGATCTTTCGTTAAGCCAAAACATTAAAAATACATATATTTATATGTAGAGAATACTTTGAAGTTGAAATATCCTCAACCAAAGCCTTTTTGGTTGGCTATGCAGAACGGTAATGCAATAAGAAAGCCATTTCAATCGAAAAAGGAAAAATCGAAAGAAGATGAGCACAAGGATTTCAATACCAATGGACCATAATGCCCGCATCTAAGCTATCGCCCCTCATGGAGCAGTATTACCGGGAGAAGAAGCAGTACCCGGATGCATTACTACTATTCCGGGTTGGCGACTTCTACGAGACCTTTGCCGAGGATGCCGTTATCGTCGCCCGCGATCTGAACATCACCCTCACCTCACGCCAGAAGGATGACGAAGGGAACAAGATTCCTCTGGCGGGTGTACCCTACCATGCCCTGGATGCATACCTGGCCAAGCTCATCCGGGCCGGGCACAAGGTGGCCATCTGCGACCAGGTGGAGGACCCCAAGCTCGCTAAAGGCCTGGTGAAGCGAGAGGTCACCCGCGTTGTTACTCCGGGCACGATCATCGAGCCCTCCATGCTGGACGAAGCCTCCAACAATTTTCTTGCCGCCGTTGTGGAAAAGGAGGGTGAAGTAGGGCTTGCTTTTGTGGATGTCTCTACCGGCGAGTTCCTGACCACAGAGATCCCGGCGGAGAGATTGCATTCTGAGCTGGCTAGGTTCCGGCCCGCCGAGTGCATCGCATCCAACCCCATCCAGTGGGAGGGCACCAGCCTGCAGATACTGGAGGAGGCGGCCTTCGCTCCTGAAAAGACCGCAGCCGCCTTGGAGAGCCGCTTCGGCTCCGATTGGGCCCAGAGGTTTCGGCTGGAGATGAAGCCCCTGGCTCAGAGGGCCTGCGGAGCCATTCTCACCTATCTGCACAGCACTCACTTCGATGCATTGGGGCACTTGAATGACATTCGGCTCTACTCTGGTACCGAGTACATGGTGCTGGATGAGGTCACGCTTCGCAATCTGGAGATCTTGAGAAACATCCGGGACCGTTCCCGGCGAGGCACTCTCTTGGAGTTTCTGAGCCAGACCAGGACCGCCATGGGCGCTCGGACCCTGAGTCGCTGGATACAGATGCCTCTGCTCGATAAAGAACGGATCACGAGAAGGCTGGACGCCGTAGAAGAGCTCTGCCTGGGCTCCAGGCTCCGCACAAGACTTGCCGAAGAGCTGAAGGGCGCCTCCGACCTGGAGAGGCTGGTGAGCCGGGTTACCTGCAAGTCCGCCAATCCAAAAGAGCTGGTGGTCCTAAAGAGCACACTGGAAAGGCTGCCGCGTCTCCAAAAGACCCTGCTAGATGCGAAATCTATCTACCTGCAAGACCTTTTTGGCGAGCTCTGTCCTCTGGAGGAGATCGTCTCCCTCATAGATAGTTCGATAATTGAAGAATCTCCCGTCCACTTGCGAGACGGCGGCGTGATAAAAGACCACTTCGATCCGGAGATAGACCAGCTTCGAGAGCTGCTGCGAGACGGGAAGGGCTGGATCTCACGTCTGGAAAGCGCTGAGAAAGAGCGAACCGGCATCAAATCTCTCAAGATATCATATAATAATGTCTTCGGCTACTATCTGGAGGTCTCGCGGACGAATTTGCATCTGGTTCCTGAGAATTACATCCGCAAGCAGACTCTGGCCAATGCAGAGCGCTTCATCACCCCGGAACTGAAAGAGATGGAATCCAAAGTCCTGTCCGCCCAGGAAAGGGCGACCTCCCTGGAGCAGGAGATATTCAATCAAGTGCGAGATAAGATCGGGGCACAGGCCCGATCTATCCAGGAGAGGGCAACCGCACTCGCGGAATTGGATGTGCTGCTCGCCCTGGCCGCGGCGGCCGTGGAAAACGCCCTGGTCAAGCCCGAATTCAATGAAGAAGGAAAGCTGACTCTGCGCGGCAACAAGCATCCAGTCCTGGACAAAGCCATGCGTGGGGGCTATGTCCCTAACGATGTTCTCCTGGACGGAGATCATAACCGGCTCATCATCCTCACCGGCCCGAATATGGCAGGAAAGTCCACCTTCATGCGCCAAATAGCGCTCTCGTCCGTCATGGCTCAGGCAGGATCCTTTGTGCCGGCCACTTTTGCTTCGCTCTCCATAGTCGACCGCATCTTCACCCGGGTTGGAGCATACGACGACCTCTCTAGCGGCCAGAGCACATTTATGGTTGAGATGACGGAGATTGCCACCATCCTCGCTGCCGCCACGAAAGACAGCCTGGTTCTTCTGGACGAGGTCGGCCGGGGAACCAGCACCTTCGACGGCCTATCCCTTGCCTGGGCTATATCGGAATACCTGCACAGCACCATCAAATGCAAGTGTGTCTTTGCCACGCACTACCATCAGCTTACGCAGCTTGAGAGCATTCTGCCAGGAGTTCGAAATTATAGCATAGCAGTAAAAGAAGAGAGAGGGACCATTACCTTCCTGCGTACGGTAGTTCCGGGAGCCACTGACAAGAGCTACGGCGTGCATGTCGCACGCCTGGCAGGAGTTCCGGAGGCCGTGACCCGGAGAGCTGATGAGATCCTCAAGGAGATAGAGAAAGAGGCGGTGATAGAGCCACTTTCCAAAGGCAGCAGGCTGAAAAAGGCCTCAAGATATACCCAGCTCATATTCTTTGAAGGCCCGGGCGAGGGCGAAAAGATCCTTGCGGCATCAAAATTGGACCCCATACTGGAAGAGATCATGGGTCTGGACCTGGACTCCCTGACGCCACGCGATGCCCTGAACCGTCTTGCTGAATACCAGAAAAGACATCGAGAGAGAAATGGCCAAGATCAGACTTCTTGACGAGGACACCATAAACAAGATCGCCGCAGGAGAGGTTATCGAGCGACCGGCATCTGTCGTCAAAGAACTGGTAGAAAACTCCATAGACGCTAACGCCGGCCGGGTCTTGATAGAGGTCAAAGATGGTGGAAGGAGCTTCATCAAGATAACGGATGACGGCTGCGGCATGGATGCTGAGGATCTCACTCTCGCCTTTCAAAAGCATGCTACATCAAAGATCCGAGATGCTGGAGATCTGGAGAAGATCGCGACATTGGGTTTTCGAGGAGAGGCTCTGGCCAGCATCGCCAGCGTTTCGCGAAGCGTCGAGGTTCGAACCAAGACGCTAGACTCGCTCTCAGGCACCTATCTCCGCCTGGAGAACGGCAAGATAGCGGAGACGAAGGAGATAGGATGTCCCGTTGGTACCTCAATCACCGTGTGGGACCTGTTCTACAACGTCCCTGCCAGAAGAAAGCACCTCAAAGGGGCAGAGGCGGAGCTGGTTCATATCACGGATATTATCACTGAACTAGCCATCATCCACTTCGATATCGCTTTCGATCTATTTACAGGCAAACGCACCCTATTCAAGTCCGCAAAATCAGACAGCTGGGACGATGTGCTCTTGCGCCTCTTCGGTCTGAAGACTTTGCAGGGCATGGCCGCCCTGCAGGCGGAAGGCCGGGGCTGGAGCATTTCGGGAGTAGTAGGAGACGCGCTGAGCCTTCGGAGCAGTCCCGACAGGATATTCATCTTCGTCAACGGCCGGGCGGTCTCTTCCAAAACTATCGCCACCGCCTTGCGAGACGCCTATCGAAACATCATTCCCCTGGGAAAGAGCCCCATGGCCGTAATCTCCCTGGAGATAAGTCCGGAGCTCGTGGATGTTAATGTTCACCCTGCCAAACGAGAGATTAGACTCCTCCACGAAGAGGAGATCAGCTCAGTTCTCTTCCAGAGGGTTGCAGAGGCCCTGGCGGACCATGCCAAACCCGCCCAGGCAATTCCCGCTTCGTCTGGCGAGCTGGGCGAGCAGTCGCTGGCCGACCACCCAGGAACCTTCGAAACCATCGCCCAGAGCTGCGAGCAGAGTACTCTTCCCATCATGATGGGGCCGGTTGAGCCTGGGCAGGCGAATGAGGAACGACCGAAGCTGAAGATACTGGGCCAGATTCTAAAGCTCTATATCGTAGCGGTGGGCGAACAGGGGCTTGTGCTTGTCGACCAGCATGCAGCAGCCGAGCGGATTCGTTTTGAGCGATTGACGAAGCTTTACCAAAGCCGGTCGATCCGACAGGAATTGGCCGAACCTGTCGCCATTGAGCTTTCACCCAGCGAACAGATCATGATAATATCCTGGCAGAAGACTCTGGAAGACATAGGATTCGAATTTTCACCCTTCGGTGGAAACACTTACAGCGTAAGAGCAGTGCCGGCATTAGGCCGAAGGCTGGAGAGTGCAGAAGCTGTGCACGACATCTTGAGGGACCTCTTCCTGCGCGGCAAAGTCGGACCAGATTCTACGAACAGAGACGACATCCTCAAGCTTCTGGCCTGCAGGGGCTCTATAAAATCGGGAAAAGAGCTTACGGTAGCGGAGATGAATCGTCTCCTGCAAGATCTGGGAGAGTGCGACAATCCACTCACCTGCCCGCATGGAAGGCCGGTGATGGTTGTAATAGACCAGAACCAATTGGAGCGCTTATTCGCGAGGAGATGAACTTATCTTTGGGGCAGATAATTGGCCTCATATGGATCTGGAAGGTTTTGCCAAAAGGGGTCTGAAGAGAAAGGACCCAGAAATAAAATCCAAGCTCATCTCACTGATCAGAGAAGTAAAAGAGATACCAGAGGATAAGGCCGCCGTTCTGGCTGCTGCCGTGATAGAAGAGGCAGAAGCGACTCTAAACCCCAGAGGCGAGGTCTTCCGGCTTTTGAGCGCGGGCGTTACCATGGGCGATTATGGCGTGGGCTCGCGCGGCTCAGGCGATTTTTATACGCATACCAAAATTGCGGAGGTCATTGGCAATACCCGCGCCGTTATCGACTCGCGCCAGTTGGACGACTCCGGTGTGGTTATGGCCAACGGGAAGTTCATAACTGTCACTGTGGACGGAATGCACTCCCGCCTCAGTGACTATCCATTCCTGGCGGGCTTTCATGTCACACGGGCAGCTCTGCGCGACGTCTACGTAATGGGCGCAAAACCGGTTGCTCTGCTATCGGATATTCATCTCGCAGACGACGGGGACGTCTCCAAGCTCTTTGACCATATTGCCGGCATCGCCACAGTCTCGGAGCTGATAGGTGTTCCACTCATCACGGGCAGCACTCTACGCATCGGCGGAGATATGGTTATAGGCGACCGGCTCACTGGATGCGTGGGAGCGGTTGGCGTATCCGAGAAGCTGACGCCCAGAAAAAGCGCCCGGCCCGGGGACGTGATCATGATGACCGAGGGAGCTGGAGGTGGAACGGTCTGCTCCGCCGCCCTCTACTATGGTCGTCATGAGGTTGTGGATGAGACACTGAACATCAAATTCCTGGAGGCCTGTGAGGCGCTGCTGAAAGCGGATCTAACCATTCACGCCATGACCGACGTGACCAATGGAGGCATTCGCGGCGACGCCAAGGAGATCTCTTACACCGCAGGAGTGAAGCTCATCTTCGAGGAAGAGAAGATGCGCCAATTGGTCAACCCAAGGGTTCTGCAGATGCTGGACTCTCTAGAGATCGACTACCTGGGCGTCTCCATCGATGCGCTACTCATCATCGCCCCTCCGTCGGAAGCGGGTAAGATCGCCAAAGTCATTCGAGAGGCAAAGGTGGCAGTGGATGTGATCGGCAGGGTTGAGGCTGGAGCTGGAGCATTGCTGCAAACGAACGGCAAAATTGCCGACTTTAGCCCTCGTTTTCGCGAAGCAGCCTATACGCCCATAAAAAAAGCGGTGGGCCAGGATGCACAGCGCGATGTGGCAGAGATGACACTTAGGGTTGACGAGGCAGCGAAGAACGCTGTGGAAAAAAAGAGGCAATTCATAGAAAAGATAAAAAGAAGTTAACACAAATTTTTACAAAGTTATTTATTTTCAAGGTCTTTACTGAATGTAATAATAATAGTATAAATTTATTTAACATAAATAAACTATTTATATCATAACGTACTTCATTTATTAGAAGGGTGTAAAAATAAGGGAGAAGATAACCATGAAAGAATCTTTCGTAATGAGATTTGATGAAAAGGATATCGAAGTCGTAGAGACTTTGAAGAGCCTGGGAGTGCCGAGAAAAGTCTCCAACATGATCGCCTATCTCGCCAGCGGAACAGAGGCCACCTCCCGCGAGATCGAGAGAGGATCCGATCTCCGCCAGCCAGAGGTGAGCATTGCTCTTCGCACGTTGCGCAAGAACAATTGGGTAGAAGAGAAGATCAGCAGGAGCGATGGCACAGGCAGACCCATGAAGGTTTACCGTCTTAAGACGCCTATCGATGATATCCTCCATTACTACGAGATGGAGAAGATGAACGAGGCCAACCAGGCGTTGCTGTCTATACAGAAGCTGAAAACCCTTTTAGGGGAGGTGGGATCAAGCTGAACAGCAGGATATGCTTTCTTTCTTTTTGTTTTTTTGGCCTTATTCCTTTTTGGCGCTCTATTGTGCATCAAGCTCTCGCACCAATCGCATAAGGAGCAGGATTGATTTTTCATAGATCCGAGTATCCCTCGATGTTACTTCAAAAAAAACATGTTCACGATGAGGATATATAGAAGGAAGACCTAATATAAATTAAGGGAAACTACGGTCAATGTGAATCATTGCCCGAAAAGATGTAGCTAAAAACCAAGGAGACGGCAGATGATCTAAAGGGTATCAGCAGCATTGAAAGTCAGGTCTTGGGCCGTTCCGACGGTCGTCAATAATTATATATCAACGGGTCTATATCCAGGTAGTGATTCATTGGCAGTTATCGAAGAAGTTATCCAGAGAGCTTATCTTAACAAACTTGTGGGAGAAGAAGGTTTACGCATTGTGGAATGTATTCCGGGTGAAGAGATCACGGATGAGCGGCTGGCGGAGCTCACTGGGATCAGCCTGAATACTGTGAGGCGCACACTCTATCTCCTTTACGAGCACAGGCTGGCGATATACCGACGCAAACGCGATCCAGATTCGGGATGGCTAACTTATTTGTGGCAACTATGCCCGGAGAACTTTGACAAGGCGCTGGAGTCTGAAGCAAAAAGGTTACTTCGTAAACTGGATGAGCGGCTGGTTTATGAGAAGGAGAATATCTTCTATGCGTGCACGGAGGGATGTGCCCGGTTCATTTTCGACGAGGCGAGCGAGGCCAACTTCGTGTGTCCCTTCTGTCAGGGAAGCCTGGAGTACATGGAGAATGCCAAAGTGGTGGATACCATTGAGAAGCAGATGAAAGAACTAAAAGCCTGCATGTGACCGCCATTCGCAATGAGAATTTTATCTATTCCTATTTATAAAATGGGTTATTTTATAAATAGTTATTTATCAAAATTTTTCGATGGTATTTTATGTGCTATAAGTTCTCCAAATTTTTGGCCAAGACTGCCGTCCACCACCAGCGTGCCATATCCATCAGATCGCGACTGAACATTCCTGATAGCCTGTACTCTCCGCCTTTGCTGGAAACCAGGCCCGCCCCAAGCAGCTTATTTCTCATGGCGTAAAAGGCAGATCGGCTCACATTCAGTTCCACCAGTAGCCCTTTCCATTCATGGGTTTTCAGAGGATCGCCGCCCCTCTGCCTCTCCTCGACCAGTGCCAGGAACTTCTGGCCGCGCTCCGCCGTTGTTTCTTCCTGGAAAAGCCGCAGCATAAGCTCGTGGTACGGATCGCGGGAACGGCTTATAGCGTACTCCGATTTGGAGCGAACCTTCAACGTAGTGGCAGTCCTTTTAGCCTTCATCACATTGGTCATAAGGTTGCCAGTACTGCCCTCGCTATATCCGCGTATTCGTCCCTTAAGACATAAGCCTTAGGTGCACGATAAGACTTCTTGTTAACATGCAATATTCCCAGGCGCGAACAAATATAGCCGATCATGGAGGCTACCACCTTTCGGGAAACATTGAATCGCTTACTTACCCGCTCATGAAGAGAGGCAACGGTAAACTCACCCGCCTCTACCATGGACTCAAGAACAACTCGCCTGAGACCATCCGTGTCCAAATTGAGAAACCTGACCATTCTGCCTAATATCTCGGACCGCTGTGATTTCATGGAACCCCTCCCAAACTACCTCCCCAGACATTCACCAATACTTTAGTAATATGTATAATATATACCTTCCTGATATGAATCAATACGTATTCGACTATGCCAGAAGATGAGTTTGCAAGAGCTGAAATTCTCTACGCTCAGGGAAACTATGAGGAGGCCCTATCCGCCTGGGAAGAAGCCGATAGAAACAGCCCTGGTAGCCTCAATAATTGGTACAAAAAGGGTGTTGCCCTCAGGAAGCTTGGACGGTATAAAGAGGCCATCATAGCCCTGGAAGAAGCCCTAAAGCAGAACCCAAGGGATGCGAATGCCTGGAGAATGCATGCATCAGCCTTGAATCAGGTGGGCGGGTATTCTCTGGCGGTTCAATCCTGCAATAATGCCATTGCATTCGACCCGTACAATGCCAGAACCTGGATAGTGAAAGGCTTTGCTCTGCACAGTCTGGGCCGATATGAGGAGGCTGTGGAGAGCTATGCCAGGGCCATCGAGCTAAATCCTTTGGGAGCGGACGGAAGAAGAGCCTGGAATAACCGGGGTGCGGCACTGGACAACCTGCATAGACACGAGGAGGCCATAGAAAGCTATGAGGAAGCAATCATGATCGATCCCTTCGACATCTATGCCTGGAATAATAAAGGCGTATCCTTGGGCGCTCTGGCTCGACATGAGGAAGCCCTGCAGTGTTTTCAGAAGGCGATAGAGATTGAGAGAGAATATGCGACTGCCTGGAAGAATTTAGGAGTTGCCTACAAGTCGCTAAACCGAGATGCAGAGGCAGAAGAGGCCAGTCAAAGGGCTCAGGAATTGGGATTGGAATGATGCTTTGCCCAAAGCCTTAATAGTCCCTAGAGAGTTTCTCTTATTTGGCGCTTATTATCAATTATTCCTATATAAAATATCATAAAGGCAGAAGCCCCAGGTGGTAACTTGAGGAGGAGCTTTCTGCCCGCAGTGCCCACAGCAAGGGCATACTATCTTCATCGCTTAGACATATCAATTTTGTTGAGAGACTTTGGGAGAAAGTCATACATAGTAGTATTTTATATGCGATTCGCAAGAGACTTTTCACCACAACCCTCTGAAAAGGCTTTGGCCCATTCAGCCCAAAAGCAATGGAGAAGAGGCCTTTGCAGCCTCTGCGAAGGATATGGAGATACATTGATGACAATTCCTGCCTGGCAGTACCATGAACCCGACCATCCGGGAGCCGACTTTGATGCCCTGGCCGAGTTCTACGATCAGGATATGCAAAAACATCGAGACATCCAGAGAGAGATCGCCGAGATCCTTGATTTCCTGGATCTGAGTGCTGACCAGTCCATCCTCGAGATCGGCGCCGGAACCGGCGAGTTCGCCCTGGCTGCGGCCCGGCATTGCCGAAAGGTATACGCAGTGGATCTATCTCCGGGCATGCTGAGGTATGCCGAGAAAAAGGCAGCACTGAGGACTATAAGCAATGTCGAGTTCTTGCCGGGGGGATTTCTCACCTATCAACACCAGGGCACTCCTCTGAACGCTGTAGTGACCCAGATCGCATTGCATCATCTCCCTGACTTTTGGAAACAGATAGCATTGATGCGCATATTCGATATGCTCAAAGTGGGAGGAAAGTTCTGCCTCAGGGATGTGGTCTACTCCTTTGATCCCAAAGATCAAGAAAAATTCTTCGGGGAATTCATATCGAAGGCATCCGGTAAGGGAGGGCCGGAGTTTGCCGCTCGCATCACAGATCATATCAGGAAAGAGTACTCCACCATGGACTGGATCATGCGAGGAATGATCGAGAGGGCCGGCTTTGAGATCTCCAGGGAGAAAAACAACCTTGGATTTTTCGGCCTGTATTTATGCACCAAAGCCCGCAGATAGTCGCCTCCACAAACGAAAAGGCGTTAGCGATAAGCGATTCACTTGCAGCACTGCTGCCAAAGAAAAAAGGGATGATTTTGCCCCCAAATTCACCCTCCGCCGCAGCCGCAGCCACCCCCGCCTCCCCCGCCCGACGTGGATGTTGTTGTGCCCCTCGATCCGGATATGGGATACATGATATTCTTATATCCGGCAAGGTTTTTGTTGACCCTATCCTGGGCATAATTCGATAGATCTAGAGGTTTCAAGCCGGATGGGGTGGCAATCGAGGTATTATTCATTGATGTGGCATTCAATGATGAATTGTTAAATTTCATCTGACCCACCACGGAGTTACCCAAAGCGTTCGAAGCAACACCTCTGGAGATAGAGGATGCTGCCAGATTCAAATCACCCATATACACCATCGTTCCGCCAGGTGACCACTGGGCAGAGGCGCTGATGGCCAGGGCGATGAACATGACTGCCAGTATCATTGCAGTATATTTTGCAGATAACATGAGTATTGTCCCCCCTTATGGAACCAATCAGAAAATAAAATAAGATTATGTGCCCGCCAGGGGCACATATTCAGCAGGTTCAACTGCCGCGTTACTTGGGTGGCCAGAAATCCTTCATCCAGCCGATGATGCGGCCGGAATCTTCTGGGCCGACCATTATCTTGGTCTTCCCCTGGAAGAGGTCCTCCAGCTCACCGGAGAACTTGGCAGCCATTCCGGGCAGAACCATTGCTGGGTACTTCTGACCGGCCCAATCGAAGGCAGCCTCTGTGAAGGAATCCAGGATCTTGGTCGGGCTCAACTGGCCGCCGGCCACAGAAGCCTGCACGCCGATACCATCGGTGTTGATGGCGATGATGTAGGCATCAATGCCGTTGGAGGCGATATCCGACTCTACTGTGTAGTAGGTCAGGGCGAAGTTCGTGGTCAAGAAGACCGGGGACTCAGGCCCTGGCTTGCCAACCTTGTAGATGCCGGGCTTGACCTGCACAGGCGTTCTCGGGTCAGTGTAGATATTGAAGCGCAGATGCATATCCGGCATCATGCTGTAGGCCTCGAGAGAGTGCTTGATCATGATGGCTCCGCCGCGGATGATGAAGGCGGCTGTGAGCACAGACTCCCAGTAGGCAGCCCTGACGGGATCCTCTGTGGTCAGCCAGGCATTGATGGGCAGCACCATGACGGGGTACGCGATATCCCTCTGAGCCTCTTCCACTGCGGCCCTGCGCAGGTTGATGAAGTTCAGCAGAGTCTGCTGCAGCAACTTGCCATTGGGTGCAGTGCCTGGGTCCAGAATTAGATCAGTCAGGCCCATGCCGGCAAAGGTGAGGGCCATGGACTTCAGTGCATCCAGATCGAAGGGCACGCTCAATGTGACGGGCACCTTGTAGTCAAAAGCGAGCTGAGCTACTTCCTTCCAGTTGTCCTTGTTGGCGGCGTAGATGAGTGGCTTGGCCTTGGCGGCAACCTCAAGTCCTGCCTTGAGAACAGCGGGATTGAAGGAGCAGAGAATGAGCGGGAAGTCCGAGTTGGCCATGACCGTCTTGACACAGGCTGCGAACTTGGCCGGGTCATCGCTCACGGAACGGACTGCAATCATCTCTACATTCTGCCACTTGCCGATGTAGAACTTGCGCCAGGTGGAGATCTTCTTGACGCGCTCGATGAGCTTGGCTTCATCCATGTTGTCTGCAACGTCGTAGGCAAATGGCGGCTTGTTGAAGAAGGTCATCTGGTGGCGGAACATGACGTCCTCGCCTCCTACCTTGACCTGCTTTTCTCCCACGCCGATGTATACCATTTTGAGCTCAGGAGCGACGATGCTCCTCAGAGTCTCAAGCTTCTTGGCGTACTTCTTCTCGTCTATTAGTGGAGTGCACTCCTCTACCTTGCGGGTCCTGGAGATCAGACCCGCGGCATAGGCCATGCAGGTCTCCTCTCCGCACTTCTTGCAGTTAGTCTGTGGAAGCTGCTTGTACAGGTTGAGCGGGCTTGTTTCCTTCATGGTTCTCACACCCCCATCTTGAGCCAGGCGGTAGTGTCCGGCGTCTTGGCTTCTATCCTTCCCATCAGGGACTGAGTGATCTCATGCAGATAAGCGACGGCCGTCGGGTGCATCATCATGAAGATGTCCACACCGGCCATGGCCAGAGAGTATCCGGTCAGTATCTCCCAGATTGGGCCGCGAAGCATTCTGTCTCCCCAGTCGGAGTCGTCCTTGTTGGGTGAACGGACCATCCAGGACTCTCTGACACCCCAGGCGTTGGTGGTGCCGGAGGACATGGGGAAAGTCAGCTCTTCGTCGCCCTTCAGAGCGCCGAGCCTGATTCTCTCCATGTTGGAGTAGGCGAAGTCCAGGCCGTAAGCGAGCGCGGCTGTGGTTGGGTCCATGACGATGGATTCCCTTGGAACGCCAGCGACCTTCATGAGCTTGCGGTTGAGCTCCTTCTGAGAGTTGATCTCGAGCTGAGTCCAGGCGAGGCAGACATGTCCGTTGTCTTTGCAGGCTTTGCCTATCTTCTCCCAATCCATGTTCAGGTTGGCAGAAGCGATGAGGCAGCGCTCACCCTGGGCAGCCTCTGCCGCCTTGGAGAGCACTATGGGGTCCTTAGTGGGGTTGCCGGATCCGCCGATACAGATTGGCACATCCACAGCCTGCAATACCTCCTCAACGGTCTTGACTGCATCCTGGGCTGAGGTATCCTTCAGGAGCGGATCTGTGCTGATCAGGTGAACGGTGACCATGTCGGCGCCGTACTTCTTGACTGCCTTCTTGGCCCACTCGCCTGGGGAATTGATTACGTCCTCATAGTGCACCTTGACGGCCTTGGCCATGCCGATGGGCATGTCGAAGACGTCCATGGTGATCTTGGGCGCATGGGGCATGCCTGCATCCGGGAAGAACGGCATTGCCTTCTCGCCGCCCAGCTTGACTACATGACCGCGGCTTCCGCCGTCCGCCTTGGTGGCACCCAGAGTGACCTCCTGGATGGTGTTCCTCCAGGTCTTGTCTATGCCGACGCTGAATTTGGCGCTGGCAAGAGCGCTTGCTACCTTGAAGGCTGGCACGGCTGCGGCAGCTGCTGCCAGATCCTTGGGAGCTGGAGACATAGCCTGCGCTATTGCTACGGGCTGGAGCAGGTTCTCCACGGGATAGCCGACCGCCTTGGCGAAGTTCATGAGCTGCATGGCGATCTTGGCTGCTTCTTGTCCGAAATAGTAAGCAAAGAGCGGGCCGACGCCGCCGGCACCTGCATCTATTTCAATCTCTACATCACCCTCGATAGTTAACCCCTCGAGGGATTGAACATTCATTTCTGCTAATGTCTTATTCAAGTCAGATAAAGTGATCTTCTCTGCCATTCAAATCACCCTCATAGGCCCAAAGCCTCAACGACCTGCACCATCTCTTTCACTGCAGGCGAATCGTCAGGAAGGCCCATCAATGGATCTCCCACTAAATCGAATCTAGCTAAACTCTCATCATAGGGGATAGTGCCGATAACCTTCAGGCCGAGGCCTTTAGCATTTTCCAGAACCTTCTCTTTTCTTCCCGCGGTGACCTTATTCACGATCACATACAGGTTCTTGTACGTCAGCTCGATCTCGCGCGCAGTGTCACGTATGCGCTCGCCCGTGGTGAGCCCCCGGCGGGATTCGTCCGTTACCACGATGAGGTCATCGAGGTCCGGAATGGTCTTCCTGCTGAAATGCTCCAGGCCAGCCGGCGTGTCAATGATAACCAGGTCGTAGTTAACCGTGGTCTTATCCATAACAGCGCGCAGAAGATTGTTGACAAAACAGTAACACCCAGATCCTTCCGGCTTGCCCATGACAAGAAGATCATAACCCACTTCCTCCAAGAGAATCTCGAAGATCTTGGACTCAAGAAGCGCCTGCTTGTCAGTATCCGGTGAAGCTGTGAACCGGGACTGCTGCACGAACTCCCTCATGTCGCCGATGGTCTTTCCCGCCTGCACGCCCAGCGCGTCGGCCAGGTTGGCATCGGGATCGGCATCGATTGCAAGTATTCGGTACTTTTTTCCGGAATTCTTTACCAGGTGTCTAATAAGCATCGCGGTCACGGCTGTTTTGCCGGTGCCGCCCTTACCGGTTACCGCTATTACTTTCCCCAATGTCTAGCCTTCCTTATTTCTTTCGTATAATGACTTCCGCTACGTGGATGGACGCGCCTCGAAGCTCGATGGTCATCATGCCACCTGCGCCACCTGCGGCGGGCATAGCGAAAGCTGGAGCTGCTGCGCCTGTGGCTGCCGCTGGGGCTGCCGCTGGTGCCGCTTCTTTCTTCTTAAGCTTAAGTTGCATAACATCTCCCTCACATTTAATCAAGATAGTTGCACTCGCATTAAAACCGCATCTCCCAAAAAAGGGAGAAGAAGGCGGTACTCTACTTAGCGAGCACTACCTTGTCTATGGTTATCTTAGCATCCTTCAGTATCAGCTTGATACCGCCGGCGCTGCCGGACATGCTCAGGCCTGGTGCTGCTGCCCCTGCGGCTGCAGGTGCGGCTGCTGGAGCCGCGGCTGCAGGTGCCTTTGGTTTTAGTTTTAGCTGCATAGATTTTCACCCTCTTTGATTCTTACGTATTCGATAAATTCACTCACTCGAGAACGCCGTCAGCCTGCAGAGCCTCGACGACCTGCATGAACTGGCCTTCGGTCAGAGCAAGCTCAGACTTGACGGTATCGATGTTGATGTCTCCGCCGGTCTTCTCGATATAGGCCATGACCTTCTCTTTGATCTCATCAGAGATGTCTTCCAGCTTCCAGCCCTCGGTGATCTTCTTGTTGTCAACTTTCCTGGTGACGCCGTTGACAACGGGGTGGTCGACCTTGAGCAGGAAGGCCTTCAGAGCTGCGATATCCTTGGCATCGTCCTCAGTGGCGATCTTGGCCATCATATCCTCATCGATGCCGGCCTTTACTCTCTCCTTGAGGCCCTTGGACATCCAGACGATCCTTCTCCAGCCGCCGTCGGCCTGGAGGAACTTGGGCGAGAAGTAGTACAGAATGCCCATGCCCAGGAATCCTACGACCTGCTTGCCGCCGCCTGTCTGGCCTGCCATGGTTGAGAAGGGCAGTCCGTTGGGGGTTGCGCCCTTGAAGTCACGGTCAGCAAGACCAATGCCGTCAACCTCAGGCATAAAGAAGCCGATGGTCTCGAAGCAGCCACAGGAGGTGTGGGGTGCATCGAAGAACGTGTACAGCTTCATGACGCTGTACTCGCCGCCCGAGCGCTTCGCAGCCATATCATTGATAGCTTCGTACTCGCCGGTGACTGCATCCACTGCGGTTCCCTTGGGTATGGGGAACTGGGGGCCCTCTGGGTCCACCTTAGCGGCAGCGCGCCCGTCGAACCAGGTGATAGCTCCGCATAGGGATGGCCTGTCGGGTGTGACCACGCAGGCGCTTGTGGGTGCGAATGCCTGGCATAGTGTGCAGCCGTAGAAGACATCGACGTCCTCATCGTGCAGTCCCTTGGCGCGCGCGTCACGAGTCTTGTAGACGGCCATGGCGTTGGCCAGCTCCGTCTTAACTCGGGCGGGGTCGGTGATGATGGTGATCTCCATCTTCTCGATGAAGGGCATCTCAGCCTTGTATAGATCAACGACTGGCGTGAATATCTGTACCCAGGAGGTTACACCCTTCTTCTGCAAGCTCTTGCCGATCCTCATCCAGATATCGTATCTCTGGTTGAGGTGCATGAGACCGCTGATATAGGAAAGCAGGGCATGGTTGCGCCTCTCGATGATGGACTCCAGATCCTTCTCAATCTTCTCGCCGCCGACCTTGAATATCATGCCGAAGGGAATAGTCGAGCCTTCCTTGATATCCTTGAGATCCGGACCGATTACGGTGACCCGTCCATCCACGATCTGATCCATCGGGGTGGCCAGGGATAGCTCGAATCCGTCTGCCTTGGGGCCGCCCAGCTCTACCCATAGATCGTCCTTTCTGATGCGCTCGCCCTCATACATAGGGGATATGTCCAACTTTACATCTGCCATTTAATATACCTCTTCTAGTTATAAGATAAATTTTATTTCTTCATCGCTGCTATTACTTCGTCCACAGCGTCGTGGTAGTCGTCCGGAGTGAAGGCCATGTTGCCAAAGGTCATATTCGCATTGATATGATAATACCTATCAATGGATATGCGCTTGATGTCCCGGTTGAAATTCTTAAGCGCGGAGAACATAGCGTTGGCGAACTTGTAGAAGATGCCCATGAATATAACGGCATCATACTGGCCCTTTCCGTCCAATCCCATATAGTCCGGGAAGCGGAGATAGTTGGTCAGGGGATGCAGGCCAATCTGATAGACGTCGGTCATGTAGCCCCTGTCTACGAAACCCTTCACACTGTGTGCGGTAGCGGCAATGGGTATGCCCATCTTGCCCATCTCGATCATCTTGTCGAACATGATGGGGTCGTCAAAAAGCTCCGCTCCTACTACGAGCAGAGGCCTTTTGGCCTTCCTGATTATTGCGCCCATAACCTTCGGCATGTAGCACTTGGCCTGCTCCGGTCCGGGAACCTGGGCCATCTCAAAGGGAATGGGGTTCTTGGTTGTGTCAATGCCCTTCTTAACTTCTGCTGCCATTTTTATCTCCTCCTCACCCTCACTTCTTGGTCCTGATCTTCCTTGCCAGGTTGGTCGGGTCGAAGCTCACATCGGCGGGCCGCAGCGGGCCGGAGATGAACTTCTTGTTCTTCCAGTCGATCGTCCAGCCGTGCTTAGACTCCAGCTCCTTCATCATCTGATCCTTATAAACGAGGGGAAGATCCTTCGTGTCACGGACAAAGATGTGCCAGTCGTCAGGCAGCTTGCCGCAGTACTTCATGGAGATATCGCAGTAGTGGGTCAGCTTGATCGATCTGCCGATGCTGTTATCGGAAGGCCGGAAGCAGAGTTTGGCCATTTCTACCATAGCCTCTTCCTTGGTCTCGGCAATGTAGAGCATAGCCTCAGGTGCTGGCTCGATCTGCTGCATCTTGCCGTCGCGGGCATCGATGACCATCCAGTCCTCAGGCTTGTCCGCCCTGCCGATGAATGTGCGGCGATACATGACGGAATGAGGCTGAACAACCACAGGAATGCCTAACCTATTGCAACCGGTTGCGATAGAAGCGGCCTTTTGAGAATATGCTCCCCAGGCCACGCCGCAGGCACCAACTTTGTTCAGGATATAGTCTGCTATATCGTCAAAGTTGCCCCTATGGTTTCTGTGGGCGAAGATCGTTGCTACCTTGATGGCCGCGTCGCCGATATTGGCGTTGGAGACGCACGAGCCAGTGTTGCAGATATTGCGACCGTCAAACCCGCCGGGATACTGCTCCCATATGGTCTTGCCGTCTACATCGGTGTAGAGGGACATATCCATGGCCATGCATCCGGAAGTGACGACGATGTAGCCGCGGTCTACGAACTCCTTGGCGATGTCGTAGCACTCCTTGGTTCCATTGGGATAGTTGCTGCATCCTACCAGAGCGATAACTCCGGGAATTGTGCCCAGCACAATTGGCGCACCTACAGCTCGGATCTCAGTGTCTCTTGCAGGTCCACGGCCAGCTCTCATTTTGAACTTCTGGGTCTTGATATACTGCCGGTTGGCATACTCGAAGAGATCGAGGATGTTTATGCCCTGGGGACAGCTCTGCTCGCACTTTCCGCATCCTACGCAAACCTCATACATATTGGAGAATGAAAGCAGGTTGCCCTTCATTGCATCTCCAATCAGGCTGCTGATCCTTATATGCGGGGGACAGACGAAAGCGCACTCGTTACAGGTAGTGCACTTCTTGATGCCTTCCTGGAACTGCTCTTCGGTGAGCAGGTTCTGAATCTTGGCCTCAGCACGCTTGGGCTTCACGGCTATGGCAACACGTATGCCTATTTCGCCAGCCTTAGTCGGGTCCAATACGGCAACGCCAGGCATCTTGAAGTTGACCAAGTCATCTACTATGGCATCAATCGGGTCATTGGTCCTATCTGGCAGACCAAGCATGATCTTGTCTGTGGTAGCAATGACAGGGATCTTGCGCTTCTCGGCATCTGCAAGAACGTCGCAGAAGACGCACTGCTCGTCAACCATGACGCAGTCCATGACACCGGAGCGGATCATCTTTCTCCACCAGCCCATAGCTCCAGCGACCTTGGGCTTGGTTCCTATGCCCTTGGGCACCTTCAGCTCGCCATTTCCGAGACCGATCCGGTTCAGGTCATGAGCGGTACAGCAAACGCCGCCAATGTCCACCTTGTCCCAGAGATTGTTGTTCTCGGCGTAGATCATGGCTTCAGCGCCGGCAGCCAGATTGTGGCCGTAAGCGATGAGAACGCCCTTGTTCTGGTCCAGGGTTCCCATGCCTATCTCAATGAGCGGAGCATCTGCAGCACCGCGTGGCATGTCGTAGGCCACGATCTGCAACATATCGCAGATCTCCATGCCCAGCAGGTCCAACATGCCGGCATGTAGAGCTTTGGACTCGAAATCTATGAAAGCGCTCTCCTGGCCGGTGTGAGTAGCTGCCAGAAGCTGCACGACCTCTTCCTCAAGGTAGTAGAGTCCCTCATTGAAGTCCTTGAAGGTCTTGGGCTTGCTGCCCATGATTGTCTGGTATAGGGGAGAATCCACCAGAATCTCATCGCCCATGTCGAACTTCATGTCGCCGAACTTGTCCATGCACCAATGATAGAGATGTCTTCCATGGGCGGCATGTGCACAGCACCCCATCAGGCAAGCAATCAAAACAATCTTGCCACAGGCTCCGGCCTGATCAATGCCGCATGCTCCGCGCTTGTTGCCTGTAAGGTCGCACGGACCATAGGTACACAGAGTACAAGTATCATCCGCTGGCGTATACATGATCTTGTATCTATTGGCAATCATATGATCCCAGGACCGGAGCGTTGCCACGCCGGGCTTTGGGAATGGACCCATCTCCTGGTCCCACTCATCCGCTTCCTTAACGACAGCTCCAATGTTGATCTGGACGTTCTTCATGTCCTCAACCGAGAAGCTGCCTTGGTTTGTTGCCATCGGGTTCTTAGCCTCCTCTTCCTTTGATATACGCCGCTTGAGTTCGCATAGAGTAGATAAAACACTTTCGGATACTAATTAATATAAAATTTTAAGAATCTGTCTTATGTTCATAGTAGTAATTTTATATATCCATCACCAGAGCGCAGTTGCCTGTCGGGTCACGATCGTTAATGGAGGATTTCTGCCCACAAGTTTGAAATGCAAACACAAGAGAAGGCCACAGCAGTTTATGATAAACCGGGTACGGAAGAGCTTTGCCTTGGCCGAGGTGTGCAAGCACGGAGGCAAAGTGCAGGAAGCGGCAAAGCGTTTGGGAGCAGAGCCGCTGGACTTTTCCGCCAACATTAATCCCCTGGGTTCGCCCCCCCTGGAGAAGCTCGTATTGGAAGAGCTGAAGCATATCGGCCACTACCCGGACAACAGCTACTCAGGCTTTTGCCGTGCAGCGGCCCGGTTCACGGGTGTGGAGAAGGAGTGCATCGTTCCCGGAAACGGCTCCTCAGAGCTGATCAGGCTCTTCGCGGAGGCGGCGCTGGAAGAGGGCGGCCTGGCTCTGATACCAACTCCCACCTTCGGCGAATATGAGAATCAATCTCTTCTTGCCGGGGCCCGGGTTGAGAAGCTGCAAATAGACCAATCTGGCCTGCCCGTATTTCGCGACTCAGACCTGGCCCGGGCAAGATTGCTCTTTGTCTGCAACCCCAACAACCCCACGGGAAGGCTCCTTTCCCGTGATCAGGTAATCAGTCTGGCAGATAGATGCGAGGAAGCGGAAGTCTTTCTGCTTGTGGACGAGGCCTTCATAGAGCTATCCGATCCCCACCAGAGCGTGGCCGATCTTGCACCCAAAAGGGATTTCTTGTTTGTCATGAGGTCCCTGACCAAGTCCTTCGGAGTGCCGGGCCTGCGGCTGGGCTTCGGCGTGACCAATCCAACCCTGGCAAAGATCATGAACCGGGCCAGAATTCCCTGGTCCGTCGGCTCTATAGCCGCAGCTGCTGCGGAATACCTGCTGGGATGCGAGGAGCATCTGGAGAGATCCCGAACTGTCATAAGAGAAGAGCTGAATTATCTCATTCCTGCCCTGCAAAGCCTGGGCCTCGAGCCGCTGACGAGCCAAGTCAACTTCATTCTGGTGAATGTTGTTCCTTCGGGCATCGACTCGGATGTTCTGGCTGAGCGCACTATGGCCCAGGGCATACTGGTGCGGGACTGCCAGTCCTTTGGCCTGGGAAAGAGCTTCATCCGGGTTGCCGTAAGAGGCCATAGCGAGAACGAGCGGCTTATCGCCGCCTTGAGGCAGGAATTGTCATGCAGAGACTGAATTGCGAGAATTTTCCCTGTCACATTCCCGAACAGGACTGTTCCCTCTGCTTCTGCCCCTTCTATCCCTGCCGGGATGAGAGAACGGGCGGCAGAGAGAAGGAAGGCTCCTGGAGCTGTGCGGATTGCCTTATCATTCACCGCCCGAATGTTGCTGAGATGATCGTAGATGCTCTGATGGAAGGCCAATCCGTCCCCCTGGTCTGGAAGACGCTGGAGGAGCTGCTGTGATTCCCATGATCCAGGAGAGCCTGACGGTTTTTCTGCTGGCCATAGCCTTCGACATCCTCCTCGGCGAGCCGCCGGCAAAGCTCCACCCTGTGGTCTGGATCGGCAAATTGATCGCCTTTCTGCGCGCCCGGGCCGGACCGAGCCGGGTGCAGGGCATTGCCCTGGCGCTGACTGTAATCTCTTCAAGCGTTCTGGCTGGCCACTTTCTGGTCTATGCGGCAGGCCCGGTTCCATTTCTACCCCTATTGGTCGGTGCATACCTCCTCAAGTCCACCTTCGCGATTCGTTGTCTTTTGGAGGTCTCATGCGATATCGGGAAGATGATAGATCAGGACATCGATGAAGCCAAAAAGATGCTTCCTGCACTGGTAGGACGGGACACCGCTCCGCTCACTCGCGCCCAGGCCGCATCTGCAGTGATAGAGTCGCTATCAGAGAACTATGTGGACTCCATACTCTCCCCCATCTTTTACTACCTGGCTTTCGCGCCAGTTGGCCTGGGCCTGGAAGCGGCTCTGGCCTTCAAAGCCATCAGCACCATGGATTCCATGCTCGGCTACAAGACCCGGGGATTATTGGAATTGGGATATGCCGGAGCCAGGCTCGACGATCTGGCCAACTTCATTCCGGCACGTCTGAGCATTATTCTGATTGCTCTGGCCCGGCCTGCGAGAGCGAGCGCGGCCTTGCGTTCGGCCTTCCAATATCATAACGCCACGCCCAGCCCCAATTCTGGTTGGCCCATGGCTGCCTGTGCCGGTGCTCTGGGAATTCGCCTGGAGAAGCCCGGCTACTATGTGCTCCTGGTGAACGGAAAGGAACCGGATACGTTGGATGTGCCCCGCGCCCTCCGGCTCATGCAAGCTGCCATTGCCCTGACCCTGGCGGCAGCGTTAATGATACTGTTTTATTGGGCGCTGATCTCCGGATCCAGCGGACTCTAACTCACAGGAGATCGGATAGGTTCAATGTTGTTTTGAGTCAGCACTATATTTGATATGCAGATAACATATGACACTTTAATATTTTGATTCCCAAAGCTATTTATTCAATGACATCCTGCTAGGTCTGGAATCATAAAGGGGAGGAGGCAAAAGTTTCATCTAAGAGACTTTTGGCATCCTTTTCGCCATTCTCTTGGTCTCCCCGCAAAACTTTGAAAACATTTAGAGAGTATGAGAAGACGGCTAAAGCAATAATTTGGTGATGAGATGAAATATAGCAAAATTTTACTTTGCATGACGGTGTTTGTATGCCTGGCATTTCAGGCATGCGCGCAGTCAGACCCCCTGGGCACAGGTTCCAGCGGCGGCACAATGGGATCTAGCGGCGATTATATCAGCCCCAACATGGGTGTGTCCAGCGGAACAAATGATGAAGGGCTGGCTGGCATGTTGCATTGGCTAAATGAGCCCGTCCCGAACTTCCCCTGGTACAGCTCCGAAACAGCCTTCTATAACCAAGCGGTTCCGGACACTACATTCTCGCCCTTCACACAGTATTATACAACCACAGGTACGCCGATCGTTGGTGGGATAATAAGCAATCCGACCAAGTTCGATATAACGAAGAAAACGCCTTCCAGCGTGTACTACGGAGCAGGTGTAGGGTTGGCATACTCCCAGTATAAATCCATAGTACCGTCCAAGACCAACGACCTCTGGATTCAAGGAGCAACCAACTGGACACAGTATGTGGTAACTCCACTGGGAACCTGGCTGCAGCTGGTAGCCAACGCGCCGGTTGGAGGGCCTGCAGGCTTCTATGAGATGATTCAGACCGACAAGAGCGCCTCTCAGTACAAGACTTACCAGTTCAACCAGGGCTACAACACTATGAACTTCCAGGCCGACAAGGTGGGAAGACATACGCTGTACTTTGTGGTGAACAATCAGCCCAGCAATGTTGTCGTTGTGGATGTCTTTTCCCAGGCTGCAACAGGGTCAACGAAGCCGGTACATGCAATATCTTAAAAGCGATACATAACCGAAACGAAAATATGAGATTGATGGCAGGCACGTTTCGGCCATCGTGGCCCAATGCAATCAATCTCGTTTCTCTCTTTTAGGCAGTCAGACGGCAGCTGCGCAACTCGCTGGCATTCTTCCCACTATGCCAGCCTGGGACAATGCCCAAAGATGTGGGTTCTATTAGCCGAAATTCTCTTAATTTTTCTCAAAAAGCATAATAACAACCTGCGCTTCATGCACGATTGCTACGGGAGGTAAATATATGAGCAATAAAATTGTATATGTAATGCTTTGTTTGGTTCTGGCAATGACCACTGCGATGTTGTGTGTCTGTGCTGAAGAACCGAAAGAGCTTACCGTCTTCTGCGGAGCTGGCCTTACCGGCGCTTTCAATGAGATTGAACAATTACACAAGAACACAAGCAACTTTCGCATCGGATTCAACTTCGATGGCCTTCCGGCGCTCCGTGCCCAGATTGAACAGGGAGCCTATGCAGATGTACTGGTGTCTGCAAATCTCAAACATATGAATGCCCTGAAGGCAGAAGGTTATATCGACAACGACACGGTAAGGATCTTTGCCAAAAATAAGGTGGCAGTAATAGTTCCCAAAGACAATCCCGCAAATATTACGAACTTAATGGATTTGACGAGGCCGGGCATCAAGATTTCCATAGGAACAAAGGAGCTGCCTGCGGGAGATTATGCACGCCAGGTTCTGGATAAACTCGCCAATGATTCGGAATATGGCCCTGTGTATAAGGAAAAGGTCATGGCCAACATCGTCTCCGAGGAGACGACGGTAAGCCTCATCATGTCCAAGGTCGCCTTAGGCGAAGCAGATGCAGGATTTGCTTTTATATCCGATGTCAGTCCTCAGATAGCGGGCAAAGTCACCAGGATATTCATTCCAGACAGGTTTAACGTATTAGGGGATTTTCCTATTGGTGTGCTGAAGCAATCCAATTATCCCCAGCAGTCCCGGGAATTCATTGATCTCGTGATGTCTGCAAAGGGTCAAGCTATCCTGAAAAAGTACGGATTCATCCCTGTAACGGCAATAGAGTAAGTAGCTAACGTTTCCAATTCAGCGAAGCATATGTGGAGGCTTGATGCATTTATCATTGGTAGGCGATAACGGATGAACGAATGTGACATATTGGAGGAGGCAAAGAGGCGCTTTGTCGTCAGATTGGATTTGTGGTGTAAAGAACGCAATGATCGCAATGAATTGAACGACGAGGTAGTTGTGGGCAGTCCACTTAGCTCTCGAGAAGCCATAGGAGAGCTGGATAGAGACGACTTTCCGCTTCTGAGAGGGAAAGAGGTTCTCATGCAGGCTGTTTATAGAGGTTCAGCAGGTCAGGCGTTTACATCAGTTTCAGGATGCTTTAAAGGGACTTTAGGCGATGTGCTGGAGCTGCCCCTAAGCGGGAGCTTCAGGCGTGCCGTCTTGATCTCAACTATGAATGCCGTGCTTCGGAACCTTGGTCTTATTGAGAAGACGGTGCACTGCAAAGATGACGGCCCCAAGAGATGCGCAGCCTCCCTGGCGGAGTGGATAACCGGGCAAGGTTCCGGCATGGTTGGGCTCGTGGGCATGCAGCCTGCACTTCTGGATGCCCTGGTCCAAACCCTGGGTCCCGAGAGAGTCATGGTCTCGGACCTGGCAGAGGCCGGATCAGTGCACTGTGGTGTGAAGGTGCTGGACGGCATGGATTCGTCGGAAATGTTCGAGCGTTGCCAGCTCATTTTGATGACTGGATCCACTCTTGCGAACGGTACCATTAATGGTCTTATGGAGAATGCAAAGCGCCATAAGAAAAGGGTGGTGTTCTATGGGACCACCATCGCGGGAACTGCTTACCTCATGGGATGGGAGAGATGGTGTGCATGCTCTACATGAATGATGCTCAGGCGGAGGTTGAAATGATGAATCCAATATCTTGATCTTTGGAGCCCGGCCGGTCCAGGCCCTGCTTATTCATCGGAGGTGAGTTGCCACCATAATGTTTATCCGATTCGAGAGAAAAGCCTTTGCAAATGGAAACCATGGGAGATCTCCTGGAAAAGGTTCGCGAGTTTGCATCGTACTGTTTCACAAAGGAAGAGGCCCAGAAGCTCTTTGGTTGGAATGTTGTGGAGTTCCGGGTTATGGGCACGCAAAACGATGAGACTCACATCTTCATAGTCTTCGAAAATGGGTATATGCTAACCATCAAATATTTCCTCAACCTGGACCCCACAGAAACGGATGATACCTGCGAGTTTATCTTCGGCTTGAAAACAAATCTGTGCTCACGAATAAGATACGGAATCCATTACGGGAACTATATCCATGGCCAGGGTTATATCCGCCTTCGAGTAGCAGATACGAAGAATCGGATGCAGCAGATGATGCTGGAAGAGTTCTATATCCCGGCCTTAAGGAATGTCTACAAACCCATCATCATGCAGTTTAAGGGCTTCTTCGGCAAGGATTTCTTTGGTGTGGATGCAGACTGTGCCAGAGCAGAAATCTACTATGCACCGATTCGATCCAGGAGCGAGCATAAATATGCCCAGATTGGTGAAGTGATCGGCCGCCTAACTGAACTGGATCTTCTTCTCCAGGAGCCGCAGATAAGGCACGATCTGGCAGAGATCGATTTCCAGCTCAGCCTACTGCCATCGATGATGGGGTCCGGCCTCTAACAGATTCTTTTGCAGCAATCCGATTTACCAGACAGATCCATTAACAGCTCCTCATAGTCCCCATTCTCTAGCTTCTCTCGCAAGATGCCGGCTTGATGCCCATCCTCAGACTGGGGAGCAGCCGTCGTTTCCAGGAAATCAATGGCTTTTCCTGCGATACGATGGAGTGTGGTGGAGGGGAATTTATCCCCTTCATTCCAGGCCATACGCAAGGCATCAATATAGTCTGCCATGGCTTCTCCCTCGCGACCGGTATGCGCCTCGCATTCTGCCAGATCGGTTAGGGCTTTGATGCCGAGATCGACATAACCCAGCATTCTCGCCTGGCGCTGCCGCAAGACAGCCATCTCCTCAGCTCGCGCATAGTCCTTCTGAGCCAGGAAGAGAAATGTCAGATCGCTGTAGAGGGTGATGACGTCAAACAAAGCACCCAGTCGGCCGAAATCAGCCAGTGCTTTCTGCAGCTTGACGAGAGCCTCCGCATAATCCGTCTTGACCATGGCCAGCCTCCCCAGATTGGCAATAGCTTTTGCCTCCTCGTAGAGGTTGGAAAGCCTCCGGGCCGAAGATAAAGCCTTCTCAAAGCAGCCTTGTGCCTCGACATAGAGAGCATCCCTCTGGTATAGTTCACCCTGGATATTGTAGAGCTGGATCTTCAGGGGTTGGCAATCGGTGCGAGATATCAGGGTCTCGGCCTGGGAGAGATAGAACCTGCCCTCCAGAGATCTTCCCACTCGAATCTTGAATAGAGCCGCCGCCAGATAACCCTCGCACAAGTCGGGCAGTGCACCGAGACCTTCCAGGAGACTTATAGCCTCGCAAAATAGCTCATCCGCTTCGATCAATTGACCCATTTGGCCGAGAATGATTGCCAGGTTTAATTTGGACAGGGCGATACAGGGAACCGCATCAAGATTCTGAAATAGATTCAGGGCCTCTTCAAACATCGCGTGAGCCCTGACCAGATCGCCCTTGTCCTTATAGACCAGGGCCATGTTGAAGACCACCTGGGCACGGTTATAAATCTCTCCGGTCTTGCTGAAGAGCTCCAGGCTCTCTTTGTAGGTGGAGAGGGCCAATTCCCACTGGCATCGATCTGTGTAGCTGCCTGCCAATGCCGAGAGCACCTCGGCCCGGCCTGAGAGGTCACCCGCTGACTCCAGCTCACCTAGCTGCTTTTGGTATTCATCGATGGTTGGAGGAATGTCTCCCCGCCCGGCCTTGATCATGTCTATGCTGGCCTGCATCTCAGCCGCACCCTCTCGATCCGCCCGGCGCCTCTGAATTTCCAAACCCCTCTGGAAATGCTCCATAGCCAGATTACGCTCGCCCCTGCGGTGATAGAAGAGGCCTAGATTGCCAAATACCTGAGCCTCGCCTGCCAGATCGTCCAGCTTCTCGAAGATGTCCAAGCTCCGCTGGTAGCTCTCCAGAGCAGCTGACCATTCTCCTCTTTTATAGCATAGGCTGGCCACATTGCTCAAGACGGAGGCCTCGCTCTGGGAATCGCCCACCTTCTCAAAGCCTTCCAGACTGTGGCGGTAGTTCTGCAACGCTCGTGTCCAGTCGCCACGTCGATAACAGATATTGCCCAGGTTGTTCCTGGCCACGCTCAATCCATAGGTATCACCCAGCCGCTCCAGGATTGTCAGGCACTCATCGTAGCTCTCCATGGCATCATCCCATTGGCCGAGATCAGCTTGAAGGTTGCCGCTGGAGCACAAGACCGTCGCCACAGCCTGAGAGTCACCCATGAACCGAAGTGCATTCAAAACCTGGGAGTACCTGGCTTCTGCCTCCTGCCACTGTCCTCGCCGCAGGCTTACATTCACCAGTGTTTCCAGAACCTCAATCATGGCATGTGAGTCATCTCTTTCTATCTCCATCAATAAGCAATCCCGGAGGTGCTGCATAGCTTCCTCCAGATCGCCTCCTTCTGCCATGACCCTTGCCAGGCCAAGCAATGATCTGCCCTCCCCTCTGGAGTCCCCTGCCTCTCTGAAGCCCTCCAGGCTCTGGCGATACGTCTCTCGCGCTTTTTCCATTTGACCGGACCGGAAATACACCCCGGCCAGATTGCCAAGCGTTGTCGCTATGCCGTGCTTATCATTCTCGGCGCTGTTGGCCTCCAGGCTCAGATTGTAGCATAAAACGGCCTGCAGGCTATCGCCCCGATCGGAGTGTAAGTTACCCAGATTGTTTTGCGCTGCGGCAACCCCGCGGACATCTCCCAGATCCTCAAAAGCCAGAGATGCTTCCTCGAAATTTGACTTTGCCAAATCCCATTCGCCCTTGATCTGGAGAACCAGGCCCAGGTTCAGCTTTGTAGTGGCCGCACCTTGATCATCCCCCAGTTGCTCCTTCACGTCAATGCTCTTTTGGAAATAATCTTGGGCCAGGGAAAGGTCGCCCTTCCTCTGGTAGATCAGCCCCAGATTGGATTGGGTCTGGCTTGACCCCTGATTATTGCCTAGACGATCGAAAATCTCCAGCGCACGGCCATAGTAATCCATGGCAGTTTCCAGCTCGCCCTGCAAATGATGTATGCTTCCGAGGTTGGACAGGGCCTCGGCCTCCAGCAGGGATTCGCCATTTTCCATAGACAGAACTGCAACCCTTTGGTAGCACTCTTCGGCCATCGCAAAATCTTGGCGCTCGATCTGGATCAGCCCCACATAATTAAGCGCGGCTACAACACCACTGCGATCCTTCAGTTGCTCCTTGATCTCCAGACAATGCCGAGAGCACAGCAATGCTTCCTCCGTGAGATCCTGTCGACGGTGGACGCCCGCCAATAGGAGGAGCGCATCGGCCATGGCACACGAATCGCCCAGACCCTCCATGATTGCGATGCTCCTCTGCAAATGGTCTTCTGCCGGGATCAATTCGCCCTGCTCCAGGAAGCATTGAGCCATGCGGCAGAGCGCCTGGGAAGCCAGAGACGGATCGCTTTCCTGCAAGGCCAATGTACATTTCTCATAGCTATCCAGGGCTTCTCTGAACCTGCCTTCCTGGAAGTACATATCGCCTAAGCGGTTTTGCATCCCGGCCGAGCCTGCCTTATCATCCAGATCGTCCAGATGATGACGGGCAGCCTCCAGGCAGCTTTCTGCTCGTTTGCCATTACCGGTTAGCTGATAAATCGAAGATAGGGCGGCCAGAGCTTTGGCTGTGCCATTTAAATCGTGGGCCAACTCCCGCTCACTCAGGCACTTGTGATAGCATTCCTCGGCCCTGGAAAGGTCTCCCGTCATCTGGTATAGGTCTCCCAAATTGTCGAGCGCATCTGCACGGCCAATTCGGTCATCAGAGTCGAGCACATCCAGGACCCGAGAATAGCAGCTGGCTGCCTGATGATACTCTCCTTGCAGGCGATAGATGCTGCCGAGATTTCCCAAAATCGGCCGCATAAGAGAGGATTTTTCGCAACCTTTTAGTGCCAGCAAAGCCTTTTCATAACACTCGCAAGCGCGATTCCAGTCTTCTTCTTCACCGTACAGGCTCCCAAGGCGGAACAAAACACGCGAGACATTCTCATCGTCTCCCTGGACACGAGCCAGGCTTGCACTCTTCTCATAATATTCGATGGCGGCCTGATGAAAGAACAAGCGCTGGGCCAAAAAGCCCAGGTTGAACCAGGCCTGAAAGCTGTTGATGTGAGTGGCATAGTCGGCCAGCTCAACAAGCTTTTCCTGCATAATATCTTCATCCGATGCGAGGATGGCCTCGATGAAAGAGGAGATTATATCGGGCACATTTCTGGAGAGGCTCTTCAGCCGCTCCGGTTCATATCCGCCCGGGTCAGAAAGGATCTCGGCAAAAGACCCGAGGCAGGTGACAATGCGGTCAGCAGACATTTATTTCCACCTCCCGATAACAGGTACAATGAAGAAAAAGTCAAGAAGATATCTTCGAGTGACTGTATGAGAATCAGATGGCTCGGAGAAGAAACGTATGCAGGAAAGAAAACCAAAATTCTTCACATCTGTGAGACCATCGAGATCAATCAGCACTTATTCCCCCTAAAACTACCTGAATATTAACACTAACTTATTCTATCTGTATAAACTGTCCGTACATATAAATTCTTCGATTTCTTTTGAATGTTAACTACCTAACATAAAAAAATCAATATTGTTTAAATAAGAAATCGATCCGATATATACAAACCCGAAGCCTGCAGATTCGGGTCAAAAACTGGAGATCATTTGCATGATCGAGGGATTGGCCCCGGAGGACCCCGAAGCTACTTCAGTACCAGCTTCAATGCACGCTGGGGGCATCCCATGACACAGGCTCCGCACTGAATGCACTTACCCGAATCGGCAACAACGCGCCAATCCTCAAAACGAAAGGTCCTCGTGGGACAAATGGAGACACATGCCCCACAGTGGACACATTCATTCTCGTCCCTGATGACAGGTATTTCCAGGGGCACGACCCTTACGCCCCGCCTCTCGAAGGCCTCCTTTACCTCCACGCACTTCTCAGTGGGAACTTCCAGAACGATCTCCCCGCTCACGGCATCGATGCTGGCCCTCTCTATATTCACCAGGGCCGAGGTCTCCAGAATGACCGAGGCGATGAGTGGATAGCGCACGATACCTGGGGCAACGTGAAGCATCAGTTTCATTTCTACCGCCTCCGTGCAAAAAGCCGGGAAAGATGATTGCTGGTAATCATTCCGATCACCTTATCCTCTTTATCCACCACAGGCAACGCCGAAATGCTATGCGTATCCAGAGTTCGAGCAGCAAGCTCAATTGGCTCATCCAATCGAGCAGAATGAACTCGCCGGGTCATGATCTCTGCAATACGTGATGGCTTGCCGCTGGCCACTGCTTTGGATATATCCCAGGCGGTGATAATACCCATCAGCCGTCCATCCTTGGATACAACCGGCAGATGATCGAAGCTGCCGCTTACAATCAGCTTGGCCGCTTTCTCCACAGGTATGTCCTCCAGAACCGTGACCACATCGCGGCTCATGACGTCTCCCACGTTCGGCGACTGCTTGGTCTGCTTCATGGGCCTGGCACTGCCCACACCAGATAGAGGCTCAACTGCCTGACTGAGCAGAAACTCGCCCTTCTCTACTTCTTCCTTTAGAGTCCGGGCAACCTCCCTTGCCATCTGGAAGCTGGAGAGGGAAGAGCTGGCGACCTCCTTCCCATTCAATTCGATCGTTCCCGACTTCAGATCCTCGTAACTGACCATTCGGAGGGAAGGACGGTCCCGGCGCGGAATGCCGTAATCCACTACAGGAACGGTGATATCTCTATCTCTTATTGCAGTGCTCCTGGCAAGCTTCTCATTCAGGATCGGTATGGGAATTCCTACCCCCAGATACAGACTGGGGCCGTATTTATGAAACGTTGCCGCCCGCAGAAAACGGTTGCTCATCTTCTTCATGTCACCCGTGACCATGAGCGTGGAGAAGTTATTTTGGGGATTATGCTGCGTGCCGGGACCAATGACATAGCCCTGTGCTCCGCCGAGAAAGATGCGTGTGCCGATGCCGATGGCCTCGAAGTTTGGATCATTGGATATGGGCGAGAGCACTCCCGCACCGCTATAGTGAATATTGCCAAAGCCCGGAAGAAGTGTCCCCATGTAGGTATACATCGTCCGATCGGATGAATTGGTGGCTGCATTGTACCGCTGATAAGCGTTGCGAGGATTGACCATGATAGCCTGGTTGAAGTCCTCCAGACGCAGACAGGTTTCCAGTTCCCTCTGGGGATAGCAGTCCGTGGGGGCTCCCTGGGCTTCAACCTCGATCTGCTTTCCGGATACCAGATCTTCCATGACGTGGGCACCACCATACTCGATTCCTCTATCCTCTGAAGGCTGCGTTGCTCCAAGGAAGAGATCGACTGCGGCGACGCCGCCATAAGCCTCCACCTTGTTGAGCATAGCTCGGGCAATCTTTATGGGTGGGTCGCTATGGCCAAGATTGAGAAAGACCCCTGAGGAGCACATGGCCCCGAAGGTTCCAGTGGTTACTACATCCACCTCGCGCACCGCTCCGGCAGGTCCCAGCTCGTCCACAAGGTCTGGCATCTCCTCTGCGGTTACGACGCGGGCCGAGCCGTCGCGAATGCGTTCGTTGATCTCCGATAACGACTTCTCTTGCACATTGGCTCAAAAGTCGGCAATCCGATAAAAACTTATTGGGCTTTTCGTGTCCAACAACGTTATCTGCCTTAACCAAAAAGGAGCCGATCAGATGCAACAGATGCCAGGCAAGAGAATTGTTCTCACCAGCGACTCCACCATGATGAGCAGCTATCACGGCGGTGTGATGCTCGGCTTTGCCGCAATCATGCCGAGAGCTATGCTGCCTGACTGGATATTCCAGAAACTTTTCTGCCCGCCCGTGCCCGCATTTGAGGACGGCTCCGCTGCCTATGCCCCCTGCGGCATGAGAAAAGTGGAGGCATCATTGCTGGATGCGGGCTTCTCCAGAGAGGAGGTGATTGTGGCCCATCCCGATCACCTGGACAGGGCCATCGGCCCGGAAACGGAGATCGTGGGGATAACTCATGACGACCCCATGGGAAAGATAGCGTTTCGTGAAATAGAGGAGATTATAGGCCGCGGCCCGCCTTTCAACCGTTCCAAGTTTCTGGAACTTGTTCGCCACCCACTCATAAGGAGGCACCGTCCCAAGATAGTAGTAGGAGGCAACGGCGCCTGGGAGGTGATGGGCGAAGACGTGGGCGTCGACCACATCTACCTCGGCGAAGGGGAGAGCGATTTTCCCGAGATATGCCGTAAGATCATACGCAAAGAGGCTGTTCCAAATGTGATCAGGGGGACAGCGGTCCCCGGAGAGCGGATTCCAACGAACCGTGGAGCTACCATTGGGGGCATCGTAGAGATCGGCAGAGGCTGCTGGAGAGGGTGCGCCTTCTGCTCGCCAGCTATGCGCACCATGCGCCACCGGCCTCTGAAAAATATCTTGGAAGATGTGCGAGTAAACCTGGCCGCAGGCCAGAGGGACATCATACTTCACAGCGAGGATTTCTTCTCTTACGGCTCGGGCGGGATGAATTCCAATGAGGAAAAGGTGCTGAAGCTGGTGTCTGCCGTAAAACAGCTCGGGCCAAAGACCATGGACGTCTCGCACTTGAGCCTGGCTGCAATCCATCATAACCAGGGGCTCTTGCGCAAGATCTCGAGAATTGTAGGCGTCGGCTCCGATCAGAATCACATGTCGGCCTGGATCGGCATTGAGACAGGGAGCTGCCGCATACTGGATATGCATATGCCGCGCAAAGCACTTCCGGGAAAGACCGGAAACTGGCCTGAGATTGTGAGGGATTGCTATCGTCTCTTCGAGGAGGAGTCATGGCTTCCCGTCGCCAGCCTCGTCCTGGGTCTGCCGGGAGAGGGCAGAGAGGATGTCATCCAGACTACAGAGCTAGTGGAGTCTCTGATGAACTATACCGGACTCATTCTTCCACTCTTCTTCACCACCATCGCCGATACAAAGCTAGGCGGCACAAGAGGTTTTAGTAAGCAGGACGCTCTGCCTGAGCACTGGCAGCTGGTGGGATTGTGTCTGGATTATAACCTCCGGCACCTCAAGAAACTGCACCGTCTCTACAGCGAGAGAATGACAGCGAGCCCATTGGAACACGCGGCTCTTACAGGAATAAATCTCATGGCAGAGGTTTTCCTGAATAAGTACATGAAGAGAATGAAAAGAGGCGAGCCGCCCAACTGAGAGTTTTGATGTTTTTAGAGACGGGCCGTCCATCACGGCCTCGCAACATCACAACAAATAGCGCCGGGATTATTTAGATATCGATGCCACCAGATCGATAATCTAGCTGATTAATAGTTCTCTAGAACGGACCTCACCACGCCCTTGTGGTCCCCCTTGAGGGAATAGACGTTATGGTCTCCGGAAACATCAATGCTCAGAATGCCCAGGCGAGTATTCATAAGCCCCACCATAGCCGAAACACCGCGGTAGCTGACGTCAAAACCCTCCTTCGCGAGGTACGTGAAGACGTCCTCAGTGGTGTAAGCCCCATCGCTTAAAAACAGCTTTAAGACGGCCTTCCGGATTCCTATACCGTCCCGCTTAAGATAATTTCTGAGTCTCTCCTGGATTCGTTCTTCTGCGCTCTCCATCCGGCAAAATCACCGCCCTGAAAGAATGAATTTAAGGATTATAAAGGTATTCTATCTACGACCAGCCCGTTCTCTAGAGGATACTTCTCAATTATACTGAGAATACATCTTGCGCACTTCAGTTCTTCCGATATGTCCTCCAAGATGGAAGCGGCGATATCTATCTTGCCATCCCGACAGGAATACATCTCCACAGGAACCTCCAGATCCCCAAGAATCTGCAGAGCCTTTTCCAGATCGCCTTCGATTATGCCGTGAATTATGGTGCCCTCAGAGCTCACATAATCAAAGGGACGAGCCGTGTGATCTGCCCTGCGCCGCAATCGCTCCCTTAGCTGCACTGCGTCCTTGAAGCGAGAGGGACAGAAGTGCACTTTGATGCCCTCTTTGAGAAAGTGCTCTTTAGCAACATCTTCGCTGCCGTTGGCCGCGCATCCAAGATCCTCCGGCAAGAAACCTGCATCAATAAGGCCGGCGAAGTTTGTCTCAGAGAACTCCAGCTCATTGAGGTTCAGAAAGGCATCCGCATCCCGCACGGCCTCAACGATCTTTGGCGCAGACCAGAGGGCGGGTATCTCCACTCCCGCCTCCAGTCCACTGGCTTTGGCCTCCTGCAGGGCTTCCTTCAGGCCGGCAGGATTGGACCATTCCGAGACAGGCGGATGAAAGCGGATCTCATCCAGACCGGCCTGCTTTAGCTTCTCTAAAACACCTTTTTTGGGAAGAATTCCGGAATAGAGGTGAATGTGGTGCTCCGGCCCGAACTCCAGCTTCAAAGCAGTGACGCATTCCAGGACATAGTCCAGCCTCAGAAGGGGTTCTCCGCCGGTGATTCCCGTCCCCAGGGCACCAATTGCCCGGGCTTCTTCCAGGATATCCTCCATCTTTTGCACCGGTTGCTCATCCGCAAATACGACGTCTTGGCCCCTCCGCTCCTCGGAGATGGGGCAGTAGAAACAGCTGCGCTCGCACCTTCCCGTAACGAAGAGCACCAGTCCCGCCCCCTGCCGGCAGATCAGGCAGCCTGGCGGCAGATAGTTGTAAATCGACCCCACTGAATCGGATTGCCACTCGACCATAATAGGTGAGACCAATCCTGGGAGTTAATTAATTTTGTGATCTCTCGGCAGGGCCATCAGTTCAATCAACCCCGGTCGCGACCAACTGGAGAAGGCGCATCAAAACGGTTATCAGAGAGAAGGGCATTAATCTTTCTAGAGAAAGAATATATTCAAAATATATTAAAGGATGGTTGTTTGTGAGAGAATATCTCCTCGGAAACGCAGCAATTGCCAGAGGACTCCTGGAGGCGGGGGTAGGGCTCGCTGCCGGCTACCCCGGTACACCCTCCTCAGAGATCATCGAGACGCTTGTGGACCTCAAAGGCGACCGATCTATGCATGTGGAATGGTCCGTGAACGAGAAAGTGGCCCTGGAGGTGGCGGCGGGTGCCTCCTGGACGGGCACACGCGCAGTAGCAACCATGAAGCATGTGGGTCTGAATGTGGCTGCAGACCCCTTTATGACCCTGGCCTACCTTGGCGTGGGCGCGGGACTGCTTTTGATCTGTGCCGATGATCCTTTCTGCCATTCCTCTCAGAATGAGCAGGATTCACGACGCTACGCCCAATTCGCATCAGTGCCATGCCTGGACCCCGGCGACCCAGAGGAAGCAAAAGATATGACGATCTATGGCTTTGAGCTTTCTGAGAAGTTCAATATCCCTGTCATGCTCAGGCCCACCACGCGCGTCTCTCATGCCCGGGCGGACGTGGAAACGGGTGCGATTCCGCCCGTTCGTGCAGGAGGGCAGTTTGTCAAGAATCCTGCGCGACGTGTTGCTCTGCCTGTGCACGCCCGGGCGCTGCACACTGAGCTGATCGCAAAACAGAAGGCCATCGAAGAAGCCCTGGAGACAGCTCCCTGGAATAAGCTCACCCTGCGAGGGAACGTGGGAATCATCGCCTCAGGAATCGCAGGACTGTACGCCGAGGAGGCCATCAGGGATCTGGACCTGGAGGTCTCAATGCTTCGCATAGGAACCTATCCCGTGCCCGCAAAGATGATTTGCAGCATGCTGGAGCATGTCACACGGGTCATGGTTGCGGAGGAGCTGGAGCCGGTAGTGGAAGAACAGGTGGAGAGGCTGGCAAGGATTGTCAATCCGGCGGTCGAGATCCTGGGGAAGAATGAGTCTATCTCCCGCGAGGGAGAACTCGACTTCTTGCGGGTTCGAAACGCCATAGCCCGTATGCAGGGCATTCAGGAAAAGGCGGCATTGCCGAACACTGCCGCCGGGATCCTGCCACCCCGGCCTCCTGCGCTTTGTCCAGGCTGCAGCCACCGTGCCACCTTTTATGCCATGCGAAAGGTCTTCGGCAAGAAGGCAGTCTATCCGAGCGACATCGGCTGCTACACCATGGCCGTAGGCATGGGGACGGTGGACACGTGTCTGTGCATGGGCGCGAGCATAACGCTTGCCAGCGGCATCAGATTCGGCGGGGAGACGGAAGGCATCTGTTGCAGTTTGGGCGACTCGACATTCTTGCATGGGGGCATGACGGGACTCTTGAACGCGGCCTACAACAGGGCAAGAATTACCGTGGCCATCCTTGACAACAGCACCACGGCCATGACCGGCCATCAGCCCCATCCGGGCACGGGAGTGACAGCCACTGGAGAATCGACGGTCCTGGTCTCATTGGAAGCGCTGGCAAGAGCATTGGGCGCCGGCCAGGTGGAGGTCGTCGACCCGTATGATCTGGAAAAGACTCTCCAATGCTTCCAGAGAGCGAAGGAGTTTCCCGGTCTGTCTGTAGTCATCGCGAGACAACCCTGTGTGATCAAAGCCCGCAGGAGCGGAGCCCGCCCCAGGGCCTTCCAGGTCGGCGAGGAATGCCAGGGATGCGGGATCTGCGTGGACTTTGGCTGCCCTGCTATAGAATTCGAAGGCGATAAGGCAAAGATAAATAATCTATGCACCGGCTGCGGGGTCTGTGCCGAGATCTGTCCCGGCTCCAGCATCCAGGAGGTGAGAAGATGAGGACATCTGAATGCGACATAGTAATCGTAGGTGTGGGTGGGCAGGGAGTCATACTGATCTCGGATGTTATCGGCCGGGCCGGAGTTATGGCCGGAAAACCTGTGCGCGGAGCTGAAACGCACGGCATGGCCCAGAGAGGAGGCAGTGTGATCAATCATACCCGCATAGGATGCCGCTTCAGTCCCATGGTCGCCTCCGGCGGAGCGGATGTGTTGGTAGCCCTGGAGCCGGCGGAAGCCCTGCGCTTCGCCCACTTCCTTTCTCCAAATGGAGTGGCTCTGATCAACACCAGGCCGGTACTACCGGTTACCGTGACCACAGGCGCGGCTCGCTACCCCCCGCTGGAAGAGATTCTCGCCCCCTTTGAGGGTCTTTGCCGGAGGGCGGTGCCCATGGACGCCACGGCAATAGCGAAGAAGGCGGGCACAGCCCAGGCCATGAATGTGGTAATGCTCGGGGCTCTGGCGAGGTATATTCCACTGAAGGAGGAGCTCATCCTGGGGGCACTTTGCGATGTGGTGCCATCCAAGTACCTGGATGCAAATAGAAAGGCCTTTTCTTTGGGAAAAGCTGAAGTAGAATAGCCGCAAAAGAAAATGGCATGGAAGAAGAAAAGAAAGCAGATGAGATTACGACTGAAGAGAAGAAAAGCGAGGACAACGCGGCCCCCATAGTTACCCGTTCCATGATGGAGGAAGCCTGTCCGACCTGTGGCGCAGAAGCGCCTTCCATGCCCGCGGTGCTCCCCGATCCGAGCTGGTCCACAGAGAAGCTGATCGCAGCTACCAAGGACAAGCACATGCTGGTGCGCTCCAACGCCATCATCCTCCTCTCCAAACGCGAGGCCTCTGAGTCCCTGGAGGCTCTCATTGATGCCCTTAAGGACGAAGAGTACCTGGTCAAGAGCAATGCCATGGTGGCCATCGCAGCATACGGAAAGCAGGTCTCGGATCGCATAATCCAGGCCCTGGGAGACGCGGACAAGGACGTGCGAGCAGGCGCTGCCTGGATAGTCGGTGAGCTGAAGGACAACCGAGCCATTGTGGCCCTGGAGAAGGTGGCCAAGGACGATTATCCTCTGGCCAGGATTCAGGCTAAAGCGTCCCTGGTGACTATGGGCAGAGGTCCGAAGAAGGAAGCTCGAAAGGTAGAAGTCGATGATGCAAAGACCGCAGAACCTGAGGAAGCAAAGACCGCAGAACCTGAGGAAGTAAAAGAGGAGACTGCTGAGTGAAAAATCGCAAATCCCCTTTTTTCAGCTTTTTCTTTCCCGGCGGATGACGTCCAGGTACTGGGGAAACGGTTTTACCGGACAAGATATATCAAGTAAAAGCGCCTTTTATTAGCATGGAAAGCCCAATTGGCAACAGCGCCTACGAAGCTATCGAGTTAGTGGGAACCTCAACAAAAAGCTGGGAAGAAGCCGTCAAGACTGCAATGGAAACCGCAGACAAGAAGCTGACAAACATGAGGATCGCCGAGGTCGTGAAGCTGGACACAAACCTTGCTGATGGAAGTGTCATGGAGTACCGGGCCCGGGTCAGGCTCTCCTTCAAGCATGAAGTCGAGCCTGAGACGCTCTGATTCTATTTTAAAATGATTAAACCGCAGCTTGCTGCGCAGGTTCGCCGCCGCCATTTTCCTCTTTGAAAAGGGCGCATGAGACCGGATTCTCATCGTTTGCCGCATTCGGCCACCTCTGCCCAGGGTCAAGCACCTTCTGCTAAGGAAAGGCTTAACAGATGAAACCGCCGTCGCTATGAATTGTGCCCGAGATCAGCCTGATTATCCCCACCAAAAACGAAGCCGAGACCATCTGCGAATGCATACAGAAAGCTCAACTGGCCTTCGCGAAGAGCGGTCTCGTGGGAGAGGTCATAGTTTCAGACAGCTCGAGCGACCAAACTCCAAATATTGCCGCATCCTCTGGCGCCAGAGTTATCCGGCCCGAAAAACTGGGATACGGAAATGCCTATCTGGCTGGATTTGGGGAGGCGCGAGGGGATTATGTCGTTCTCATGGACGGCGATCTGACTTACGATCCTGAAGCCATCCAGGATATGCTGGTCCTCCTGAAAAGCGGCAACTACGACATGGTGATCGGATCAAGGCTGAAAGGAGAGATTCTTCCCGGGGCAATGCCCGCCCTCCATCGCTATATTGGAAACCCGATCCTCACCTGGGTGCTGAATCAGCTCTTTTCTGCCGGCATCTCGGATGCCCATTGCGGACTGCGTGCCATCACACGCGAAGGACTGAAAAAGCTACGGCTCAGGTCGGGTGGAATGGAATTCGCTTCGGAGATGGTGATCGAAGCCTCTTCCAAGGGTCTGAGAATCGCTGAAGTTCCAATCACGTATCGGCCGCGCAAAGGGAATTCCAAGCTTCATTCCTTTACTGACGGCTGGAGACACCTGCGTTTTATGATGCTCTACCGTCCGGTGCCTTTCCTGCTCTTTCCCGGGCTGCTGGCTCTTGTTTTTGGGCTGGTCCTGGCGGTAGGTGTATATCTGCAAGGTGGATCGAGGATGCATTCTCTGATCCTTGGCGGCCTCTTGCTCATCATAGGGTATCAGATGCTCTTGGCGGGACTCTATTTTGGTGCATTTGGCGTCACATATGGTCTCTCCAGCCCCGGGAGAATCAAAAAACTGATAAGCTACCATTCCCTGGAAAAAGAGCTGACTTTAGGGGTGGTACTGCTTGCAGCAGGCGTTACTCTTGGTTTGAGCGTCCTCTTGAGATGGGGGGGATCGGGCTTTGGGGCACTGGATGCCGCCCAGAATGCCATGATCGCCATGATCTTATCAATCCTCGGAATCCAGACAATCTTCTCGGGAATGTTCATCAGCCTGCTCTTGCTATGCAACGGCCATCAGGACGACTGAAGGTTGAAGGTGTTTGAAGTTGGAGATCGCCTACCTCTATGATGCAGTCTATCCCTGGGTGAAGGGTGGCGCCGAGAAGAGGATTTATGAGCTCTCGCAAAGGATGGCTGCGCGCGGCCACGCGGTCCACTGCTATGGCATGAAGTGGTGGGAGGGAGAGAACGATATCCAAATAGATGGCGTGCACCTGCACGGCATCTGCCAACCCATGCCGCTTTACTCCGGCGGCAAGAGATCGATGACGGAGGCGGCCTACTTTGCAGGCAAGGTACTATCCGCCGGAGTAGAATGCGAGATCGTCGATTGCCAGAACTTCCCGTATCTCTCCTGCTTCTCGGCAAAGCTCCTTGCGAGCGTCAATAGGCGGGATTTGTTCATCACCTGGCATGAGGTCTGGGGAGACTACTGGTACGAGTACATGGGAAGGAAAGGCGCCTTTGGCAAGTATATTGAAAAGGCAGCATCCAGGCTAACGGATAAGAACATCGCCGTCTCGGAGAGGACACAAAGGGATCTGGAAAGGCTGGGAGCAAAGGCGGTACAGGTTGTGCCAAACGGCATCGACTGGCAGAAAATTGAGCGGATAATACCCTCAGAGAAGCAGTCGGATATAATTTGTGCCGGAAGGCTTGTTCGGCACAAGAACGTGGACCTTCTCATCCAGGCATTGGAAATGGTGAAGTCGGAAATTCCGGACGTTAAAGCCCTGATAATCGGAGACGGTCCGGAGAATTCAGCTCTGAAATCCCTGGTTCGCGAGAGAGGACTGGAAAAGAATATTGAGTTTTGCGGCTTTCTGGAGAATTACAGTGATGCCCTGGCGCTCATGAAATCCTCTCGATTATTCGCCTCGCCGTCCACAAGAGAGGGCTTCGGCATGGCGGCCCTGGAGGCAAACGCCTGCGGTCTGCCCGTGGTCACGGTGAAGCACAGAATGAATGCAGTGATGGATCTTGTTACAGAGCAGACGGGAATAGTCTGCGAGCCCACAGTGGAAGATCTGGGAGAGGGGCTTTGCCGGGCGCTTCAAAAGGGGGATGACATGCGAGGGCAGTGCATAGAGATGGCGAGAAAGTACGACTGGGATGAGATATGCGAAAGGGCGGAGAGAGTCTACGAAAACGGGAAATGAGCTTCTTCAATAATGCAAGACGAGCACGCGATATGGCACTAATATCATGAGGTTAATAATTTACACACAAACAATTTTAAAATATAGTCTCCTAGCAATCAATCTTATCCGAGCCCAAGCGTGACAAAATCAAATCTCAGGGGCAAAAGTTTTTTAATCGAAGTTAACCCAGTTTAACGTATGGCTGGCGCAGCAAGACCGAAGGAATCTCATGGATGTGTTATCGGATCGAAGATCACGCAGAGCGAGCTCGCGCAGATACAAGATCTGATTGATGCCGGTGTCTACCTCAACGCATCGGACTTCGTGCGAGAAGCAATCCGTAACAAGCTGGCTGCCATAAAGGTGATAAAATGCCGGAACGTCGATTATGAGACGGCAAAAAAGGAGATCATAGGATACTTCCAGAGAAAACATGAAGCTTATCCTGATGAGATCTCTCAAGATCTGGAGCTGGATTTTGACCTGGTGCGCCGGATTACTTCCGAGCTGAAGAAAGAGGGCCGTCTGGAGGCTGTTTGATGGATGGCTACGAAGAGGGCGATGCGTTGCACGGAGCAAAGATCTACGCGGAGTCCCGAAAGATAACGGGGCCAGTAGTTATTGTAAAGAGCGGCAGACATAGGGCGCAGAGCATCACACTGATTGAGAATGCAGAAGCCGTAATCATCCAGAAGTTGAGATGGATTCCCGAGCATTAGATCAGATACATCAAGGATATGCAGCTTTCGCAGCCCTCCGGGAGGCTTCCTTAGAATTGTCCCTAAGCCTTAACCATTAGCAAATCCGAGGCTCATGCCTGCTCCGGCAAACCGTAGAAGACAACCTCTAAGTTATATTTCTAACATCTTCCAGCCCAATTACCTGAAGCTTTGCTTTCTTGGGAATATAGGGTTCGACATGCTTCAAAGCTTTATCCTCTGTCAGGAAATAATCCATTTCATGCGCCAGGGCATATCCCAAGTGGACCAGATCGGTATCATTTAGCCTGAAGTCATCTCTTTCCTCTTTTCTTTTCGACAACTGATAACATACGGCTGCGACAACATCGTTTGGATAGAGAAACAAGAGATCTAAGGCACCCCAAAGACCGATCAACCGGTAAAGCTCACTTAGGTCGTGTTCACCGCCGCCCTCGCCCAACAGGCTTTCAATTACGCTCTCACCCAAGACTGTGATAGGCACGAAGAGCTCCACCCTTGGATCGCCACTTAGTTTTCTCAGTAGACGTTCTACATCTCTGGGATTAACATCTCTGCGATGGGATTTTAGAGAAAAGAAAAAGATATTAGAGTCGACTGCTAATCTAATCATCGTTTTCGAAGAGACTTAAAACTCTGGTCTTCATTGCCTCGTGCACTTCCTTAGTGATTCGCCAGACAATTTCGCCGCGAATATTCACAGCTCCACCGTACGGCAACAGATCTTTAATGAATTCGCGAGGTTCTGCAATCTCTTCCATATAACTAGCCCTTAGTAAGATATCTCTATCTCTGTCCAATATTTAAAGCCTTTTGAGAGTTGCCCCTAGGCATTATCTTCCGCCCCCATCCCATTTTCCTGGCCGTGAGTTATCCTCCAGCGAATTCTCTTTATAATGCCCAAAAGGCTGCGCGCTTCCCTTTCCGTCAGCTCGGCCCTGCCGAAGATGCGCCGCAGCATCAGATCTGCAAAATCCGCCTTATGATCGGGGTAGCAGACGTCCAGGAGCAGCGAATTCGCCCCTGCTTGGAGTAGATTGAGGCTTTGCCGGCTGGCCATTTCCGTGGCTCCTGACTCAGATGCGGAGAGCTCATAGAACAGGATTGCAGCCGCATGAGAGAGGTTCATGACCGGATACTCGCCGCTGGTGGGGATGGAGACCACCATATCGCAGATGGCCAGCTCCTCACTGTTGAGGCCGCAGTCCTCCCTGCCCAGCAGCAGCGCTACAGTCCCATCTTTTCCGTTCAGCTTCGCTGCCAGCTCTGCGGGTGTAAAGCACGGCACGCGCAGATGCAGTCGCAGGTGGTGCTGCTCCGTCTCCAATCTCTTGCCGGTTGTGCCCACCACCAGGTTGGCGCCCTCCAGGGCCTCCTGCAGAGATGAGAAGCTCTTAGACATCTGCAGTACGTCCCTGGCATGTGAGGCCATGGCGGAGCCATAGTCCTCGATCTTGCACGGGTTGACCATCGCCAGATCATGAAAGCCGAAGTTCTTCATGGCCCGGGCCACGGAGCCCACATTGCCTTCGTACAGCGGCTCGACCAGGACGACCCGCAGATTCATCCCTTGGATACTCCGATGGGCACAAGCTTGGCGACTTTTGTGGCGATTTTGAGGTTGTGCACCACGTCCACCACATCTCCGGAGGGCTTGTAGACCTGGGGAGCCTCTTCTGCCAGCATGGCAGGCGATGTGGCCTTGACCACGATTCCCTGCAGATTCAAAGCAGCCTTCACGTCTTTGCCGTTGAACAATCTGGTGGCCCGGCTTCGGCTCATGACCCGGCCTGCACCATGGCAGGCGGAGCCGAAAGAAACATTCAGAGCATTGTCATTGCCGCATAGAACATAAGAAGCCGTTCCCATGCTTCCCGGAATGAGCACAGGCTGGCCCACGCTTCTGTAGGTCGCCGGCACCTCTTTGCGGCTGGGACCAAAGGCCCGGGTCGCGCCCTTGCGGTGCACGTAGAGGCGCATGCGCTGGCCATCCACATCATGCTCCTCGATCTTGGCCACGTTGTGAGCCACGTCGTATACCAGATCCAGCGATGCCTCGGGGAAGTACCTTTCAAAGACCTCTCGCGTCCAGTGGGCGATGATATGCCGGTTGGCCCAGGCGTAGTTGGCGGCGCAGACCATTCCTCCAAAGTAACGCTCCGCCTCCGGAGAGCCTAATGGCGCGCAGGCAAGCTGCTTGTCTGGAATCTCGATATTGTACTTTTTCACCGCCTGGTTCAAGACCTCCAGATGATCGGTGCATATCTGGTGGCCGGCCCCCCGTGAGCCGCAGTGGATCATGATCGTAATCTGGCCTTTGAATAGGCCGAACTGCTTTGCCTTTTCCTCGTCAAAAATCTCTTCCACTCGCTGGATCTCCAGGAAGTGGTTGCCGCTGCCCAGGGTCCCCAGCTGAGGGCGGCCTCTCTTGCGGGCCTTTGCGCTCACCTGGGCCGGATCTGCACCTTCCATGTGGCCGTTCTCTTCACAGTGAGTCACGTCTGCTTCCACACCGTAGCCCTGCTCCACGGCCCACTTGGACCCAGAGATAAAGGCCTCGGTGAGCTGCTGATCGCTGGCTTGCAGCCGGCCGGTGGCGCCGAGTCCGGATGGTATGGCCTCAAAGAGCGCATCTATCAAGGTGTTGATGAGCGGCTGCACCAGCGTTGAGTCCAGGTCGGTGCGGAGAAGACGCACGCCGCAGTTGATGTCAAAGCCCACGCCACCAGGGCTGATGATGCCGCCATCTTCTTGAAAAGCCGCCACTCCGCCGATGGGAAAGCCGTAGCCCAGATGAGCATCGGGCATGGCCATGGAGTATTTGACAATGCCAGGCAGGGTGGCTACATTGGCCACCTGATCTACTGTTCCCGGCTCCACCATCGCGCGCAGCGCCTCGGAGACAAAGATTCGCCCCGGCACACGCATGCCCGGCCGGTAGCCGATGGGCACCTCATAAATATTATCGTCGATCTTATTGATGTCTGCCATAATCACACGTCCAAAATCACCTGGATGCACCAGAGATCGCTCTTCTCGTTCTTCTTTATCTGAAACTGGTGCATAGTGATGGCTTTGACCTCGTTCTCGAAGGAATGTCTCTTGAGGTCTATTCTCTCGCCGCCAATTTCAGCCGCAAGCTTCCAGGACCCGTTCTGACGGAGCTGAACCCTGAAGGAGGCGAATACCGCCGACTCAGTCTCAAAGAGGAACACGATCTCCGAGAGCCATTGGTAAGCCAGATCCTCCAGCTCCGGAGCCTCCAGCACTACCATCCAGGTCTCCAGGATCTGCACCGTGGCCGGGTCCACCATGGTCTTGAAGAGAGCGGCTGCGGCATTGGAGAGCATCTCTTCCGGAGTCACACCGTAAGCGCGAAACTTCACGTCAGCGGTATGCTCCAGGTACTCGAAGGGAATCATCTGCTTATTGTTGGGAGCCGCCTGGCATTTAAAGGATTGCCAGTCCCCGTGTTAGCCCTGCTCGGGCGGCCCGTGAAGGGGAGATGGCGGAAAAGAATGCCCTGATCCGGGATGCCGTCCTCATCCAACATCAGGCCGCCCACCAGGAGGTGCATCTACCGGATGGCACTACGGAGGCGGAGGTCGCACGACTCCAGGAGCGAGCGAAATCCTCTTTCGAAAATCATACTTTGTGTGTCGCTATGGTTATGCGCATCGTGGAATTTCCTGCAATATCGACCGTCGCTGACCCTTGGTGATAGATAACATTTGGTCTCGCTTGCACCCATTTCGCAGTTAGTGTGTGCTCGCCCGATTGACTGATGTCGCCGACCCAGGCATTTCTTCCCAATCCGGAATTATAAGCGGTCGTGCCAATTGGCAGCGATGAATTGTCAAGATATATTCTCGCATTATTGATCGTCATCTTGTGTTCATCTGTAACATAAATTACGCATTTTGTAGCGGCAGCACTGTTGGCCAGCAGCAACACGGCCAGCATTAAAATCACCGAAGCATTTCGAAATTTCATATCACGTAATATGTAATATTAGTACTTAAAGATTTTTAAATTAAAAAAAGGGAAAGAATACCAATTCGGATCAGAGGAATCTGATCCCTTTGGGCATCTCCCCGAAGCGTTGGCGAAACTCTGCGGGCCAGTTCTCAGGGTCGAGGCCCTTCTGGCTCAAGAATGCCGAAGCCCAGCGTTCCAGGCCCACGCCGCTGCAGCCAGACCAGAGGGCATCTCCTGATTGTGCTTTTACAGTGAAGCCCTTGGGATACTTCTCCCCGTTCACGGATAGATTCTGAAACTCTATCCAGTTTCCATTGTAGGGCAAGACGGCTTCATAGTCCACTGTGCCTGCGCCAGACATCTCTGAGAGGCCGGTCTTTCCCTCCTGCGCCATAAACCAGGGCGTGACCCAAGCCGTCCTCCAGTGCAGCTCCAAGATGTCCTCGAAGATATGCTTGTAGCAGCTCTTCAGCTTCTCCGCTTCCTCCAGGGCCTGGGCTTTGGTCCCCAGCCAGACGATCTCAATTCTGTGGAACTCGTCCACGCGCTCGATGCCGTGAATTCCGCCGGACTCATAGCGGTGGCTCGTGCCGGAGCGATCGAAGACCGTGATGGGCAGCTCACTCCCGGGCAGAGTCATTCCCTGCAAGAATCCCCAGAACGTGGGGCACTGCGCGTAGCACATCCCTCCGATGGGCAGATCGATCTTATCCTTGATCAGCTCCAGAGGCACCTCATGGGTGACCTTGTAGTGGTCCATGACCTCTTCCCAGTAGGCAGGATCGCGGGTCTTGGGCGGGCAGACGAAATAGATCTCCGGGTAAACACCCTGGGCGTGACCGCTCTTCTTCCAGACGTCCCAGGTGTCGAGCTTGGGAAAGATCATCTCTTGATAGCCTAATGGCCTGATTATCTCCTCCAAAACGATCTGCTCGAAGGTCCGGAAGACGTGCGTTGCCTCCGGCCCATAGATCCACTGGCCACGGCTGGAGCCATGCTTGATCCATCCCGCTTTTTGCATCTCATCGGTGGGGTCGCGACGGCTCTTCGGCTCGCGGGCCTGGCTTTCCCAGAGCAGCTCCCAGTGCTCAGTCTTGCCTCCGTAGCCACTCTGCATCTTCTCCTCCAGGAGGCTGATTATCCTATCGGGTATGCGGTTTTCGATCTCAGCCTGGCCCAGAGTGCCGCTCGGGCCCACATCCAAGGAAAGGTGCAGCTTGCCGCTCTCGAACTTTATCTCCCGAACGTAGGGTATCTTGTGCTCGATGGCTCTCTCGGACTCAACCTCTATCTCGAACCGGCTCACATCCAGGCCACGCACGCCGATGCGAAATTGCTTCCCCAATAGCTCAGAAAGCGGCCGGCGCAGCCTGAGCAACGCATCATGGGCTCGCACAAACCGATCACTATCAATGACCAGATCGATTTTATTTCCGGCCAGCTTCCACTCGGTTATCTTTGCGCCTTGCCCATCGGGCGCGCCCTTCTGCAGTAATGGCCCGGCTTCCCTAAAGAAATCAGAAATGGCAGCTTCTGCATTGCCGGCATCGGCGCTAAGCCGAAAGCTTGCCTCTAAGTGGAATTTCATCTCTCCTCCGCGCAAGATTGTGTATCTTCCGCTATTTTAATGTTCATCAATAGATCGTCAGCTGTGGAAAGCAGGGTACCTATCTTCTCGGTCGAGAATTGCAGGCAAATGCGATCTGTATCTCTCTGAAGACTCATATTGGGCAGGTTATCTGGCTCAATGGCACTCGCCACCAGCCCAGCAGTCTCTCCATAGAAGACCAGCCGGACCCGGATCATGCCGCATCACTGCGGCTCGGTGCGCTGGAGACAAGAGCCTCGACTTTTGCAGTTCCATGCAGCTGCTCGCCCACTATCTCGTCCAGCAGGCCCAGAAACCTCTCCTCTGCGCCCGGCGGGATGGAGGCCCCGCTGGCAATGGTATGGCCTCCACCTGTACCTCCCACGGCCTCTGCCGCTTTTCGCATGGCAACAGAAAGATCCAGTCCCCTGGCTATGAGCGGCTTGGTTCCGCGCGCCGATATCTTAACCATATCATCTTTGTGATTCAAGGTGATGAGGGGCATATCAGTGTATAGGTATCGAATTCCGAGACCCGATACAATCGATCCCGCTTCCATATTTTCCCTCATCAGATAGCGAATATTCGCCATTACCTTATTTTGCACTCTAAGTAGATTCATCTCCCGCAAGATGTGGCTTTTGTATTCCTGGGCCAGCTTCCGAGCTTCACCCAAAGCGCTCCGGTCCCGGAGGCATAGAGCCAGACCAAGGCCCGGAACATCTCTGTTGCCACAGGCGTTGAGGAGCTGCACCATCTGCAGTGAGTTCTCCACCACCTCATGCCGGAGCCGGATCACATCTCCCAAAATAGAATCGGCGGCAAAGCTTCCTTGGATAAGCAATTTCAGTGTAAGGGCCGTGCATAGCCTCGATAGGTCGTCCTTTTCCAGGCTCTCTACATTGCCCTTTATCTTCAAATCATCCAGAAATTTGCGAGTCTTTTCCGGATCGCCGGTAAAGTCCAGAAGAGGCTCGATGCTATTTTGAAACACATCTTCCAGTGGACCGTCTTCGGACATCTTCAGACCTGGTTTCACCTCTACGGCGCCGCTGGCAATGGCATCTTCCAGAATAGTTCTGTTCGCACCAATCATGCCCTGGCGGTCTCCCATGGCACCGACCAACGCAAGGCCTGCCAGATCGAAATTGTCGCCCATGTGACGCACCACGGAGTATACCGTGCCCGCCGCGGACAGTTCAAAGGCCCCGTCTATACCGTAGAGATGGGGATTGAGATGCATACAGCTCAATGTTCCCACGGGACGGTGATGGTCAAGAACGAAGCAATCGTCTTTGATGCGAGAGATCAGCTCCGGCTTGCCGCTGCCCATGTCGCAGAATACCACAGGTCCCGTCAGACCATTGATCACAGATTCATCAAGCCTTTTCAGAAGCGAGGCCTGAAAAGGTATTCCTGCGCGCAGGAGCGCATTGCAAATCAGCCCTGCTGATGTGATCCCGTCCGCGTCGTTATGCGAGATCACACGCATGCTGTCGCAATGCAGTATCGACTTGGCAATAGCTTCTGCAGCCTTGTCGAGCCGTTTCATGAGACGAGAATCTCAGCCGTCTCGGGCGAATAGGTCCAATCCGGTGCCAGCCGCCCGGAGTCATGATAGTATTTAACCAATCTTCTGATCTTGTTTTCGGTTAGCTGCAAAGCTCTCTTGTTGTGGACATCCTTCTTGTTAGCTTTGATATGCTTGCGGACATGAAGAGCTTTTCTCATCAGGTTGCCCAGATCCTCCGGAATATCCGGTAGGGCCTTGTTCTCTATCAGGAAGCTGTTCATGCTCTTTCCCAATGCCAGCTTGGTGCTGGGCACTCCATACTGGTCTCTCAATGTCAGACCAATGCGGCTGGTGGGAAGACCGCTATCGTGCAGTTTCATGATTGTCTTTTCCAGCTCTTCTTTGGATACATCAAACCACGCGGGTGTTTTTGCAACCGTGGGTGGTCGGGATCGAGAAGAGCCCTTTTTTCTGCTGTGCATCTTTGCCATTTTTCAATCCTCATTAAGTTTCATAAGGGCGAAGGTGTAATGCTCAATGTCAGGTGGGATAAAAAACTTGCGCCGTTCTTCGTCGGTAACAGATTTATAAGCCGGAAAGGGTTGAAGATCCAATCATGTTCCCAGAGTACTTGAACCAGCTATTCTATTTCGTGGGCGAGGCCGTAGTTTTTATGGCCGTATTCGTTCTGATTCTCTCGATTTTTGTGGCTCTGCTCATCCTTTACTCCTTTAAGACTGGCAACTTCTTCGCGGCACGAACTATGCTCTTGGGCATCATTCTCCTCGAGAGCGTAATAAAGGCTCTCTTCTGGGCAACCAGAGTGGACGATTCCATGGTGGACGATGTCGGTGTGCGCCTCCGAAATTACATCAACGAGAAGGAGTTTTTAAAAACTCCCTGCGAGAGACGCTTCATCTTCATGCCCCAATGTGTTCGCAGCACAGAGTGCCCGGCCAAACTCACTCCAGAGGGCATAAAATGCGTGAATTGTGGGCGCTGCAGTATTGGTGAGGCCAAGAATTATGCTGAGACTATGGGCTATAGATTCTTCATCGTCCCCGGCTCCAGCTTCATCAAGAGAATCATCAAAAAATACCGGCCGGGAGCCATTGTAGGAGTGGGCTGCCATATGGAGATAAAAGAAGGCCTGGACCTATGCCACAGCCATGCCATACCGGCTCGAGGAGTGCCCCTCACCACCGCAGGATGTGTGGCCACTACACTGGACTGGGAGCAGTTCTATGAAGCCATAACGGACAAAGAATCAACGCCAAAAGACATTGTTGCAAGTCAACCAAGAGAAAAAGAAATCTAAAAAGATGTGCTGAAAGTGCTCACTCCATGCTGATAGCTTCCGATGGGCAAGCCTCAACGCATGTCTTGCACTCAGTGCACTTTTCCTTATTTACAACTGCTATTTCCTCGTCATCCAAGCTGATGGCTTCTTCCGGGCACTCCTCGACGCAAGTTCCACAGCTTACGCATTCTTCTCGGTTAACAACTGCAGGCATTATTGAATCCTCCAATTTTGCTCGCTGGCAAACCCACCTGTTAGTATATCCGATATATACTTTTCGTTAGCCTATGTCGTCAAGCCTATGCCAGTTCGTTGTATCTTTTTCGGTCTTTTAGCTCCTGGCGCTTGGCGCTGTTCCATCCGCTCACAGCCTGCAAGTACCCGGTAATTCGGCTGATGTGGTCTACATCTTCCGATCCGCAGTTGGGGCAGTTGTCCTCCAGACCGCCTGAGACCTGGGAGCAGCCGAGACATACCGTCATGTCCTTGGTGAAGGTGAAGTAGCCGATTTGGGTCTCTCTGGCCAGGCGCATACCGAAGTCCATCAGGCCCTTGGGGTCAGGGGTGGCCTCGCCCATGAAGACATGGAAGATGTTGCCACCGTCGACTATGGGGAAGAAGACATGCTCAAGCTTTGCCCTCTCGAAGATGGTCACATCTGCGCTGGGCGGCAGATGAGTGCCATTGGTGTAGTAGACGGGCAAGTCGCGCGTCTTATGCACGTTCTTCTTCACGGCATCCAGATCGCCTTTCACAACCCGCTCGGCGCAGTCCCTGAACTCCTCATGGATCAGGTCAGATACCGCGAAACGCTGAGCAGTGGTCTCTGCAGGCGTGCGCGCCAGGGCGATGGTCATGGCATGCTGTTGGGAGAGCTTCTTGGAATAGATCTCCATCTCCGTCATGGCACGTACGGCGAGCTTCCAGGACTCCCGGGATTCGTGCATCTGCTTTCCCGTATGGAACTGAACCATCTCGTTGACGCCTACCACGCCAATGGTATAAACCAGCCCTTCCAGGCCGACGGCGACTGAGCCTTTCTCGCCCGTGATAGGATCTTTGGGCTGCTGCGTGGCAAAGGGCATGCGATGATTCTTGATGATCTGGCTCATCCATTCACGTTTTATCTTAAAGATCTCAACAGAAGTGTCCATCAGCTCTCGCAGGTACTCGAAGAGCAGCTCGTCGTCTCCGCGAGCGAGATAGGCAGCGCGAGGACAGTTGAGGGATACAACCTGCCAGGAGCCCATGGAGAAGTGCTTGCCGTCTTTAAAGTACAGCTTATCCTCAAACTGGTCATCTGTGTCCGAGGTGGCGGCAAATTGATACGCGCAGCATTGATAGCAGGAGATTCCTTCCCCCGCCCCGCGATAAGCTGGAAGCTGGTTATCGAAGTAAGGGGTACCATACTCGGCTGCCAGCTTGAATGTCATGAGGTAGAGGTCCTGATAGGTGGGAAGATCCGGGTGGGCGGCATTGAAGGCCTCGTCTTCTATCATGAAGTCAGGCTCAATGCTGATCTCGGGCTTGGGGAAGTTGAAGGGCTTGCCCCAGTAGTCGCCTGCCAGCATGACCTCCATGAGGGCTTTAAACGCCAGGCGCACCTCGCGCTCGAACTGGCCGTAGGTCTTCAGCGGCGCCTCGGGAGACGAGCCGTTCCAGACCTTTCCAGCATAGACTGCAGGCTTGTCCCTCCAGAGTTTGGGAACCCCCGGAGTAAGCTGGACTGAAGAGAAGACCAGCTGGCCGCCGCGAGCAACCATCATCTGCGTCATCTCGTAGACAAACATCTGCATGAGCTGCACGATCTCGGCGTAATTGCGGCTCTCGAAATAGGGCGCTATGAAGGTGAGGAAATTGTAGAAGCCCTGGCCTCCGGCAAAGTTGGTCTGGGCGCTGCCCAGTGCCTTGACGGCATGCAGAATGGCAACCTCCGGTTTCTTGGCAGGCCCGGCTACGCTGGCCTTGGTGCCAAGACCGTCGGGCATAAGGCCGTAGTAGAGGAAGTAACGCAGATCCCAATCCTGGCAGAACGGCCTGGTTCCAAAATACTCCAGGTCGTGGATGTGAAGATCGCCGGCGAGGTGGCGGTCGGCCAGATAGGGCGGCAGCAGTAGCAGGTACTGCTCCTTGCTGATCTTGTCTGCTTTCTTCTTGTGGCTGGTCTCGGCATTCTCCTGGAGGTTAGCGTTCTCCTTGGACTCGAAACCAGTGCCAATGTCGATGAGGTGAGCATCGTAGACAGGGGTCCCGACGCGGGTGCAGATGTTTCGCCACTCCGTGTGGTGCCTCTCCAGAAGGACCACGTTCATGATCTCCCTGACCAGGGGACCGCTCAGGTAACGGACGTTCATCCACCTCACCCGGCGTTCCACCTCTTTTGCTATGTCCTTGGCCTCTTCTTCGGTTATACCTGGTTCTTTATAGAATTGTTCAGATAGTTTGGTCTCCTTCAGGAGCTGCTTGGCTATGGCCTCTCTGTCCCAGTCCAGCAGATGACCATCTGTGGTTCTAACCCTGGGCATAGCAGAAACGGCTAACCCTTCCAGGGTCTGCTGCACTATTCTGCTGCTCAACGCCCATCCCTTCTACGATAAAGCGACATAACGCATCCTCGACAAATCAACTAATGGACTAATATTTCGTTCTGAGTTTATTCGCTTTGCGCTCCGAACTCCCTCAAAATCTTTTGACAATTATGTGTCTCCACTAAGTTATAAAGTAAACGCTTGACATCTCCCCGACAAAGTTATTAACCATGGTCCTTGCGTGTGGCGAAAGTATTCAGAACCTATCTGCTGTATGGATCAATTGCCAAAGATCTCGAGTTATGCATTCATGAAACAGTCTGAATCGGTATTCTATCAAATGAGTTGTAATGTGTATAGACTACAGGATATAAATGGGGTCCAGAAATAGTAAAAAGCATTTCGCGAACAACTGGTGTATCAGTTAAGAGGCCCGCTAAAGATATGTTTGAATCACAAAAACGTCAAAAAAATTTAGACCATGGCGCCCCTACTTCAGGGCCGCCTCCAGCCTCGTGTTCGCCTCTTCCCAATTCACTATGCTCCAGAAGGCCTCTGTGAACTTCGCCCGCTCGTTCTTGTAGTCCAGATAGTAAGCATGCTCCCAGACATCCAGGACCATGAGGATCTTATATGTCGGGATTACGTTCACATTATGCTTCTCGATCTGCATGAGAAGCGGCCTCTTGGTATGGTTGCACCAGGCAAGCGCCGCCCAGCCGGATCCTTCTGTGCTGTTTGCCGCAGCAGTAAATTCCTTTTTGAAGCGCTCAATTGAGCCGAACTCCTTCTTCAGGACATCTGCCAGGGCGCCGCTGGGCTCTTTGCCGGTCTTGGTCGCGGGAGCGAGATTCTTCCAGAAGAGGCTGTGCAGCTTATGGCCGCCTACCTGGAAGGAGAGCTCTTTCAGGGTGGCTTTCATATCCACATCAGTTCCCGCCTGGCGGGCCTTGTCCAGCTTTTCCAGGATGGCATTGGCACCGTTTACGTAGGCAGCATGGTGTTTGTCATGGTGCAGCCGGAGCTGGACCTCAGAGATCTGCGGAGCGAGAGCATCGTAGGCATAGGGCAGTTCCGGCAAGGAATAAAATTTCGTATCGGCCATAGTTTAATCACCTTTAGAATAACATATTGTTTTGGACTGCTGACTATTTATCCTTTTTCGCGAGGGATCAAACCATCACCCGACGATAATAAACCATTGATCTTCGCGATTTTTTTCATTTGTACTTATAATAAGTACTTAAAAAAACTTTTTAAATCGTCGCATCGAATTCGTCTCGATACCGTGCCGCGCCTTGCACTCCTGCCATGGCAGCCGGGCCCAGAATTCGGATCATGAAAGCCTCGTTTGGCACTCCTTCCCACTGGCTGCAGATGTTGTAGCCTGAAGTACGCTCAAATTCGAAGCGAGGATAGTACTCCGGGCGGCCGAGGACGATGATAAAGGGACATCCCTCGCTCTTTAGGATATCTATCCCTTGCTCGACCAGGAGTATGCCGATACCCTGGCCTGCCATGCGGGCAGAACGGCTAGAGGCGATCATAATTCCATCAGATCACAGTTCTTGCGAATCGTTGTGCTACCAGAGCACAATATACACATTGTCTCCTTCTTTCCAGCCCTTCAGAAGCCGGCAATGGCGGAGAATGGCAAACTGGTTATCCAGTTCCGTCGCAGGCAGCTTGAACTCCTCCATGAGCTCCATCCTGGTGGCCTTGCCCCTGGTCCGAATAAATTCGTAGATCTCCTTTTGCAGATCTGTCAGCCCTTCAGTCCCTTCCAGTCCATGGCTTTTCCGGAAGATCGTCTTTGATCTCTCTCCCCAGGGGTCACAAATGCGGATTCTATGGCCGACGTCGATGTAGCAATCCTCGCAGAGTGTCTTGCCATCTGTCGCGAAGACTTCAGCCTCTGAGACCTCTTTGCCGCAGTTCTGGCACTTTATCCCGTCCGACATTTTCGTCTACCTCATCTTACAATCATCCTCTTGGCTTAAATCATCGCACCCGACTGGATCTGCTTCCCTATCTTTCGGCAAGACCGTTCGCATATCAATGGCGCGTATTATATGCAGAATATAGGTTCCCGATAATGTTTAACGAAAAAGTTCTAATAGCAAACGCTACTAGGAGAGAGCTTATGCGAGGAAGCTTAATAATAATACTAATACTGATCCTGGGATTTGCGAATGCTGCCAAGATAACAGTTGGGCCAGCGGATGCAAACTATTCCGCAATTCAGCAGGCAGCAGATAATGCCAGCAAGGGAGATCTTATTGAAGTTCAGAGTGGAACCTATCACGAGAATGTTTATCTCTTCCATACCGTAACACTCCAGGGCGTCAACACCGGCAAGGGACTACCTGTGGTGGATGCAGGGGGATCGGCAAGCGCCATTACCGTAATCTCCAATGGTACGACGGTTAGCGGCTTCAACCTGACAAACTCCGGCCATTGCGGGTGCGGTAACGCCGGCATACTGGTGGAGTCAAACAATAATACGATCAAGAATAACATTATTCTCAAGAATAAGTACGGCATATACGTCCGGCCGGGAAAGACGAATAACACGTTCCTGTCAAACGACCTCCTGGATAACCAGATAACATTAAACGATACAAGCCTCAATCATTGGAGCGAGGGCGAGAAGGCAGGAGGCTTGCAGGGCCTTTTAGAACTGATAACAGGGGCGAAGGTATACGGAAACCATTACAGCGATTATGAAAAGCCGGGTCAAGGCTGCAATGACACCAACAACGATGGATTCTGCGATGTGCCCCGGAAGATCGGGGATGGTCCGAACGTCGACAAGTATCCCTCGATCTCCCCGATAAATATTTGAATGCAATCTGAGAAAGATCCTCGAATAGACTGGTGGCCAGCTCCATCAAATCGCCAGGAATGCGCTTTTCCCGTCCCACGGGCAGGATGGGACGCTCTCTTTTTTCACGTACACCGGACAGAAACGCGCCAACTGTTCAGCCACGCTGGTTGCCTATCAGTATCAGGCATTCACAATGGCATGAGGATGAGCTGCCTCATAGTATTACCGAAGAATTTTTGATGAAGATAATCTAAATGGTGAAATATGAAAAAAGATGTCCTGGAGGCCGTGCGGCAAGAGCTGCTACAGAGCATAGACGAGAAGGCCCGGGAGAGCGCCAAACGTTTCTTCAAAGAAGAGGTCAAGTTTCACGGGGTGAAGAGCGCCCAGGTCAAGAAAATTGCCGCCAAATATTTTCGCGAGATAAAAGATCGAGATAAGAATGAAATTTTCACTCTATGCGAAAATCTCCTGCAGGCCGAGTACGGGGAAGAGGCCTTTATCGCCTTTGAATGGGCCTACTCCCTGCGACGAGCGTATGAACCTGGGGACTTCCAGGTATTCGAGAGATGGGTGGATCTGTATGTGGACAACTGGGCGAAATGCGATACACTCTGCAACCATACCATTGGTTGCTTCGTGGAGATGTATCCTGAATTTATCGAGTGCCTGGCGGAATGGGCCCGGTCGGAGAACAGATGGCTGAGACGCGCCTCGGCCGTGACGCTCATCCTTCCCGCCAGAAAGGGCCTGTTTCTGAAGGAAGTTTTTGAGATATCTGACATTCTCCTCTTGGACAAGGACGACATGGTGCAGAAGGGCTACGGCTGGATGCTCAAGGAGGCAAGCAAGAAGCATCAGCAGGAGGTCTTCGACTACGTGATGAAGTGGAAGGCAAAGATGCCGCGGACGGCGCTGCGGTATGCCATCGAGAAGATGTCTATGGAGATGAGAAGAAGGGCAATGGAGAGATAGACGGTTCTGCCAATACCGTCGACCTGCATACGGTCACAGAAGATTTGTACTCAATCCTGCAGGCCTACCAGTTCCCTCAACTCGTTGCAGGATACCACTTTGTCGTTCAAACGGTAGGGGGCGATCAGGTAATCTAGATAGTCCTCAAGATATGCCTGCAATGCTTCCTTAATGATAAAAGTGGAAATCTAGATCACTTTATTTTGCAGCGAATTACAGGCAACATTATTGCCCTTACATTCTCCATCCCACATCGTATCTCGCCCCGCACTCCGGGCAGATGAGAATGATCCTGTGGCCGTTATCCGACCGCAAAAATGAGCTGTGAAATCCCAGCTCGTAGCCGCATTGGGGACAGATCCTGAACTCTTCCGCCAACTCGATCTTGATGATATCCAGAGACGCTTTCATGCCGGACCAATTCTCGTGGGATCTAAACTATTTTGCCCTCATCTCTTCCGGGCCGTCGATGCCGGACCGGCAGGCGACATCTCCGATATGGCGGCCGCAGTGGGGGCAGATCATTTCAGCTTTCTCTTGCGCCTCTTTTCTTTTGGCTAGCACCTCGGCAAAGCCGGAGGCCAATACGCCCGTAGGCAGGGCGAATAGGCCGATACCAAAATTACCACGATCGAGCCGATGAACTTGCCCCACGGCGTCACCGGATAGATGTCTCCATATGCTTAGATTTAATCTCAATATTGTAGGCTCAAAACGTTTAAATCATCGACAATTAACTATACCTGGATGAGAACTATAATCGCAATGACTTTATTGCTGGCACTTGTCTTGCCGAGCATGGCTTTGTCTCCTGTTGAGCAGGCGTACACGGACGGCGTGAAGGAAGGTCTGAAGCTTGGACTGATGGGGAATAATGTAAATCAATATAATCTGGCTGTTCAGCAATTCAATGATCAGTTGAATCAAACATACAAAACCAATGCGTCGCTGATGTGGCTGCCGAAGATTGCCGTTAACAATACCATTCCGGACACCACAACAACCATGAGCTCACTGAAGCCTGTTCACAAAATGGATGCTACCCCAGCAACGACGACTGTAATTCAATATTAATAAAAATATTAGCATAGTGCCCACTTTTTTTGTACCGGGTTTAACAGCATTTTAAACTTTGTCAGGCGTTTTCAGACTCATAGCTCGAAGCTCCTTTATGGCCGGGATAACTACAGATCCTTGGGAACCGCAAGATACGTAAATCGCCTGTACTTGATCGATCTTATGAAGCTTTCGCCAAGTCAAAGGAAGCTGGGACAACTGAGACAGCCTCATGAGCTCATACTCCTCCACAACAGCAGCCTCCACGCTCGACCGAAACTGGCCCGCGCCCCCACGCGCACGCACGTGCGAGACCCTTAATCAAAAAATTTAAAAATGCATTATAAAAAAGTTGGCTATTTCTCAGCTATGAAATAGCCCATCTAAAGCAGCCCAATCAGTAGCCGACTCTGGCCGTGTGCGACCTGCGAGGAGCAGGTTTCCCCATGCTCTTCGTCTGGATGGATCTCTGCGTGACCCTCGATCTATTGGGAGGGACCGGCTTTGCCGCTGCACCCACCGCACTCTCGGCCTTTTCGGAATGGAATTGGTGTTCTGCGACCTTTATCTGTTCCCGGGTGAGCCTCTCGATATCCCTCAGGAAGCTGCGCTCGTCTGCAGCGCAGAATGAAAATGCCGTGCCGCTCGCTCCAGCTCGACCCGTGCGACCGATGCGGTGAACATAGCTCTCCGGCTCATTGGGCAGATCGTAGTTCACGACATGAGTTATGTCATCAATATCGATGCCACGCGCAGCAATATCCGTTGCCACCAGCACCTGTATATGGCCGGACTTGAAATTATGCATGGCCTTTTCGCGCTGGTTTTGCGACTTGTTGCCGTGTATGGCATCAGCCCGGATTCTATTCTTTTCGAGCATCAGCGCTACCTTATCCGCCCTATGTTTCGTCCTGGCGAAGACCAGAACACGTTCCATATCCCCCTCTCGGATAAGCTCCAGCAACAGGGAATTCTTGGAGTTCTGGTCCACAAAGAAGATACTCTGATCTATGCAGTCCAAAGTGCACGTAGAATGAGCGGCCTCTACATGTACCGGATCGCATAGGAAGCTCTCAGCGAACTCGCCAGTCTGCTTTGACATTGTGGCTGAGAAGAAAAGGGAGTTCCTTTTCTTTGGCAAAGCTGAGACAACTCTCCGCACATCCTTGATGAAACCCATGTCAAGCATTCGGTCTATCTCATCAAGAACGAAGAACTCCACGCCCTTCAGCTCTATGTAACCCTGGTTCATCAGGTCGAGGAGCCGACCTGGTGTGGCGATGAGGATATCGACGCCCCGGGAGAGCATCTGCACTTGCGGCCCCTGGCGGACGCCACCGAATATAACCAGGTGCCTGAAGCGAAGAAACTGACCGTATGTAGCAAAGCTCTGGCCTATCTGGGCAGCCAGCTCTCGAGTGGGCGCAAGCACAAGCACTCGCGGAACTCCTGGTGGAGAAGACTTGCGCTCCGCCATCATTCTTTGCAGTATGGGCAGCACGAATGCTGCGGTCTTGCCTGTGCCCGTCTGAGCTATGCCCACCAGGTCTTTTCCATCCAGCAGAGGTGGTATAGCCAGCATCTGTATGGGTGTGGGCGTGGTGTATCCTTCTTTGGCCAGTGCTCGCAAGAGCGGATCTATGATATTTAAATTTGCAAATGACATTTATTGCCTCTTAATGATTTTAGGGCGGTGCCCTCAGATTTGGTTGAAGCTCTACTGAGTGGATCAGGGAAGAGATCGCAGGATACCGTTTCATGAAACTTTCACGATAGCGTTTCCTGATACATTCCGTTATTGATCCGCGAGGATCTGAAAACAAGTTTGAGCCTATCTGTCGTATTGCCTTCCAGATAGATACTCCAACCGGATGCAGAGGCGCTAAACGAAGAATGCTATTTTTAAAACTGAAGTGATAATATAATGATCAAGTCGTTTTAATAAGATCCGTCTCGTTTAAGGAAGCTTCATGTTGGTCATCACTATTGAAACCGGAATTGAAGCTGCCTCTGCTATTTCCAAATCGTTCCATCTATATTACGTACCTTTTACGCGCTTTTTTTCTCGATTGCAAAGAACCGATGGTGCCGCAAAAACATCTCAACAGATTTTTTGAATCAATGCAATGAAGCCTATTAAGGAGACACCTTCAGGACTATATATCTATCGGTCAGAAAATGCCGGATCACCGGATCATTGAGGGTGCAAGAGAGGTTCAAAACTGCTATACAACCCGAAAACCTTATTCTTTCTTATTCTTCCTCGCCGCCTTATACTTGGGCCAGCTCCGACGGGGCAACCCCTTCTCAGCGTAGCTCGCCGCTACGCTGTCGGAGACGGCCCTCTCGATCCGGTCTTCGCGTGACATCCTGTCTGCAGCCATCTTCTTTACTATGAAGTAGTTGGCCGCCAGGAAGAGAGGGATCATCAGAATACAGATCACGACTATCTGCCAGATTTGCATAAATATAGCTCTGCTCAAGAATATATAAGGAACTCCTTGAGCAGATCTCAAAGAAACAGAACTCTTCGGCCTATCGCCATCCCTTTCGCTGCAATTCACCTGAATTTCGCGAGAAGTCTCGCATAAAACTCCCGCTCCGGCCCTTTGGTGGTTCGCACCAGCCGGTCCAGTATCAGCTCGGGAGTGCTGCGCGCCAGATAATTGTATCTCGGGCTGCGATTTACCAAGAGGCAGTTGTTCTCGTCCAGTCCCTCCGCTTCGATCCCGTCTACTCGAACCGGTGTTTCGGCGTAGCGCCGCACGTCTTCGGCCAGGTGGCTGACAAAGATGGCAACGCAGTCGCGCCTGTTCAGCTCATCCAGCATGCAGGCGATGATGCGCGCCGAGGCTCCCGGCTCGGTGATGGCCTCCAGCTCATCCGCCAGGACCAGCTTTCTCTTCGGATTCTCAACCACGGCAAACTTTCTCATGGCCGTCTCGAAGGCTCCTGCTGATAGAGTGCCGCGGCTCTTGCTGAAGTAGTACATCTCCTGAAATAGACAAAGCCGGCAGGCTCGAGCGGGCGTGGGCAGGCCCATGTGCGCCAGAATGACAATCTGAGCGATAAGATCCAACAATGATGTTTTGCCGCCCGAGTTTACGCCGCTGAGCAGGGCCACCATCTCTATGTGTTCCTTCCCGCCGAGACAATAGCTCACTCTATCTGGCTTTTCTAAAAAGAGATGGTGTCCCTCCTCAAAACAGAGGCATGGCTCCTTTGTGATCTCGGGAAAAGAGAGATCTTCCGCCAGTGCAAAGCTTCCAATGGCATTGGCAAAGTCAAACTCCATGAGAGCATGGACCAGGGATGTCGCCCTTTCCTTCTGGCCATAAAGGCTCCTGGCCAGCTCCCTCCTTGCCCTCAACCCCCTTCCTTCCATCCGGCTTCTCAGATCCTGCTCAAATGACCGCAAAGCCTGTCGATCCAGCTCCAGAGGATAGCTGACTTCAGAGGAAAAAATCTCATCCAGCCAGACGGTCTCCGATCCCTCCAGCTCCAGATCCTTGGCAGCACGCGCTTTTGCCTCCTGCAAGACCTCCTGGAAGACCCCCTTCATCTGCATCTCGAAAAGCTCCCGGATGCCTTCACCCCGGCTCATGACCAGGAGAAGATCTGTTCCGCCTAACGTAAGGGAGCTCTTCTCGATCTTCCTCTTCAGCTCTTCATTGGCAAAGGAGGCGGCCTCACTCACGCACCCGCCCAGCCGCGAAGCCAATCTGGCGAGCCGCGCCCCCTCACCGTCGCCGCTTTCATTCAACATGACGATCAGCTTTTCAAGGTCTTGCCACTCCAAAAAATCAGTTACGTCCACCGCCCGCAACCTTGAAGCCGCTTCGACTGCCGCGAGCAAGGTCTCAAGGTTTTCCTTATAGAATCCCAGGACCACTTCTGGCACAAGATACCATTCCTCCAGAGACTCGGCCAGCTCCAGACCATCTGCACCTTCCATATCTTCGCCCACAAGACTGACGTGATTGTAGCTCTTGGCGAGGTCCATCAATTCCGGAGGGCTTTCAGCCAGATGGAGATCTATCAATTTATCCAGCCCTCTCGCTTTTAGCTTCTGGAAGGCCTCTGCAGAGGTGGTGGCCACAGCTCGTTCCCTGACCCTCGAAGATGCCTTTTCCCGCAGAGGCCGGATCAACTTCAGCAAATCCTCCAGCCCATGGCCGCGAGCCTTCCTTGCCGTCTCTAGTGCTCTGGACGCTACTATGCGGTTCTCGTCCAGCAGCTCTAAAGACGATGAGGGAAAAAGAGTTCCGATCTTCAGCCGGGCATATTCAGTACGAGCAAAGCCTGCCATTTTGGAGATCAGCATGGAATAGATCTTGACAGCCTCATCAGTAGCCAGAAATTCATCAGGCACCACCTTGTATTTCTGACCCCTGGCATACTGCACAAGAAGGAGAGCCTGGCGCTCGCTCAAGGCCTTACACAAGCCAGGCGTATCTCCATTCAAGACGGCCTGCAGGGCTTTCTCTTCATCCCCATAATGCTCCAAAAGGCGCTCTCTTATGCGAGAGCCTACGCCCGGCAGATCTACAAGTTTCAAACATGCGCATTTTGCCTCGAATATAATATATCTGTTCCGGCGCGCGATCTCTGAGAAGCTTGATATTCAGGGGGATTGAAAATGGTCCATGTGCTGCTAAATCGAATTCTTGACATAGGAGAGAATGAGAGCCTATTTCTAGCCGAAGAGTCCCTACAAGACCTATTAGATCTGCCCGTTACCGCTGAGATCCTGCAGGAGTGGCGGGAGGATGGTTTGAACGCAGATGCCTGTATAGAAATCAGAGGTATCGGTGTGGCCCTGCATCTGTCTTTTCCGACCGAATTCTGGCTGCTGCTAACGGATAAATATTCGTCGCGCAAGATCTTGCAGGATTATGCAGGAATGTGGAAATCGAAGACCTTAAAGACCGTTCAGGCAAATGATCGCGAATTTTTTCTGGCTTTGACGGAATACTTTGCCGATTCTCTGGCAGAAGAGCTGCTATGCGAGAGATGCCAAACATCGGGAGCAATTTATTTTGTAGAAGAGAGGATCGAGCGATTGGTCGACCTCCTGGAGCCGGTACTCGCCCCTGAAGACCGAATTCTGGAGATCTGCTGCGGCAGCGGCATGGCCACCCAAGCGCTTCTCCGCCTGGGGCAGCATCCTCTCGCTATGGATTCCGATCGCTGCGACCTCTGTTTGTCCCTGAAGAGCGGACTTATGGACCCAGAGAAGTGCTTCGTCCTGGATGCCAGGCTCTTGCCTCGCGTCTTTCCCATTCAGTCGTTTCATACCGTTCTCGGATTCATGGTGGGACTGATCGACGATTTTAACTGGCCCCTCTGGAAGGATATTCTACTCAAGGCCTCAAGCCTCGCCGAGAAGATGGTTCTGTTCACTGTTTACACTCATAAGGAAGCAGAACTCATCGCGAAGGCACTCGGCGAAGCCGGATGGAAGGGCAAGGTAATCGATAATCGCGATTCTTTTGGAATTTATGATCAGTGGGCCTACTTGGGGACTAGAGAAGAATGATGGAAAGGTTAATTACTCATCCCGCGAACGTATAAATTAAGGTGAGATTCTTGGCTGATTTTAAAAAGCGAGAAACGGAGAGAAAGGGTGACAAGAAGGAAGAGATCAAAAGCAAGAAGCTCATGGAAGAGAACCTCGATGATCTGAGGGGTAGGGGAGAAGAAGAAAAATAAAACCGGCAAAAAAGGATCCATCCAAGGCCCGGGCGGCTTGACTTATTCTGCTAAGCCAGGGATAGTGCTTGACTAGCAGATATTTTTCTAAAAGTTTTTCAATAGCCAAAACGTATTTTCCAAAGCACATACGAACGATGGGGAGATGGTATGCCTTTTGCCATCTCACCCCCAGAATACACTCCCACTTGTGAAGAATATGCATTTCTGTGTGAGCGGTTCATACGATCGTCTCATATAACCCAGTTTTTATAGGCGAATTTTTTAACACTACGTCGGCGTGACGCTCAAGCCCCGACTCAACTCCTTGAGCTTTTCAATGCTCTCCATGGTCTTGGCCGATTCTTTTCGCTTCTCATCCTCGAAGTGCTTCATGATATCCCCTAAGGATATGGTTAGCCTATAGACCTTCATGGGCCGGCCTTTTCCGTCCTTCTTGATCTCTCTTTCCTCCACCCAGTTGTTATTGCGCAGCGTGCGCATCGCTATGCTTACCTCCGGCTGCCGGAGATTTGAACCGATCTCTATCTCTCTGGAAGTGGCTTCCTCCACATTGGCCAGATAGGTGATCATGCTGGCCACATTTCTGGGAATGCCGAGCTCTCGGAGAACTTCTACAAACTCCCTGTCAGCATCATCCAAAACTTTCACAGAAAATTGTCTCATATCGACCTCATTCTATTTTTGTATATAACAACTACCATATGATATAAATAGTTATTTCGATGTCACATGCTTTTTGTGATCCTAAAATTATGTTATCAATATGCAACTCAGTGAAGATGATCTTTCCGCACAACGATAATATATCCTCCAATTCATAGATCTGAATGCATGGAAGTCGCGGCGTCTTGATTAGAAGGCAAAACTCGTCTGTCTAAAGAAATATGTAACAAAGAAGAAGCATCAAAATGGCGATAAGAAGATAGATATATCATCATTTTCACTCCCATGGGCCATGGAAACGAAGCTTGATCCCTGGGGCATAGTTCATGTAGAAGATTACAGCAAGCTCTTTGAAGAGTTTGGGATATCGAGCTTCGAAGATATACTCCCCGTGCTAAGAGAGCCTCACCCCTACATGAGACGAAAGATCATCTTCGGCCACAGAAATTACGACTCGGTCCTCCGCGCCATGGAGAGGCACGAGCCATTCGCGGTCATGAGCGGTTTCATGCCCTCCGGCAGAGCTCATTTTGGCCATATGATGGTCATGAACGAGATCATCTGGCATCAGAAGCAGGGTGCGGATGCATTTGCCGCTATTGCCGACATGGAGGCTCATGCCGTGCGGGGCATAAGCTGGGAGAAGTGCAGGACGCTTGGCATAAACGAATACATCCTCAGCCTCATTGCCCTGGGCTTCCAGCCGAAAGAGAACAGCCACATCTACTTTCAGTCCGAGAACTATAAGATGAGGAATCTGGCCTTTGAGCTGGGCCGTGAGGCAAACTTCTCCGAGGTCAGCGCCATCTATGGATTCACCGGCGAGACCCATATCTCCCACATGGAAAGCGTCATGGCCCAGAGCGCCGACATCCTCCATCCTCAATTAAAAGAGTTTGGCGGACCAAAGCCGGTCGTCATCCCTGTAGGTGCCGATCAAGATCCTCACATCAAGCTCACCCGCGATCTTGCCTATCGCATGAGAAAATTCCTGGTAGAAAGGAGAGGAGATTACATCAGCATCCGGGGAAAATTGGCGAGCCAGGAGCTGATGCAGGAGGCCGAATCGGCCTTGCAGAAGAGGGATTTTGGAACGGTGAAAAGGTACGAGGAGCATATTGATGTTACGAATCTTTGCGTCAAAGAAGCTATTGGCATCAAAGACCTCCAGGAAGAGATCGAACATCTGATCATAACGCTGGAGACGGAGCACGGAGAATACGGCTTCATACCTCCTGCCTCCATCTACCACAGATTCATGACGGGCCTTACCGGTGGCAAGATGTCCTCCTCCAAGCCGGAGAGCCACATCGCCCTGACTGAAGACCCCAAAGAGGCAGGCAAAAAGATCATGCGGGCTATCACCGGTGGCCGCCAGAGCCTTTCAGAGCAAAAGAAGCTGGGTGGCGAGCCGGAAAAGTGCTCCATCTATGAGTTCCTGGTCTTCCATCTCTCAGACGATGATAAAGAGCTCCTGGAGCTGGATGCCGAATGCCGCAGCGGCAGGCGCATGTGCGGAACTTGCAAGAAGGATGTGGCGGAGAGGATCGAAATATTCCTGCGTGAGCACCAACAGGCCCGTGAGGCGGCGCGCGAAAGGTTGCCGGAGTTTGGGATAAAAGTCTGAGAGCTTTGCCAACCAGGGCATAATGTTCAATCCTACCATATCCCTGAAACAACTTGCTCAATATCTGGATCAAATGAGGCTTGGATTGGCTTACGTCGGCGAAGGAAAAAATAGGGCCAATTTCGTCATCGAAGACATGAACAGGTGCAGAGCAGAGATATTCAGCAAACTTCAACTCGGACAATTCATACCGGCTTGATTTAATTTTTACTATACCCAGGAAAAATCGTAGCGTATCGGCTCATTTTTTGGATATCTTATAAACTCCGGTTTGAATGGAGATCAAGCAAAACTGAGTGGTTTCTGATATCGATCAATTGATCTTAATGCTATCGATTCCGCAAATGCGGAACTTGGAACGCAACGTAAATGGGGTTTGAGCCGGAATGTATCCTTATAAAAATATCGGTGGTTTAATGCATGGCGAAAAAAGTGGGGATGGATTACAGGTTACACACACCGATTGAAGTTAGAATCATCACCCAAACAGCTCTTTGCTCTTGGCGAAGGCGGCTTCTGCTTCTGTAGTTCGCCCAAGTGCATTAAGTTCATTGCCTTTTTCTTCCCAATATACACCAGCATCAGGACTTATTTTGATAGCTTCGTCGTAAGCTTGTAAGGCCTCATCGTATTTGCCCTGCTTATCGAGAGCCTCCGCTTTTTTGCTCCAAGCATCGGAATTGGGATTTAGCCTAATCTCTTCATCGTAAGCCTTGGTGGATTCATCGTACTTGCCCTGGTCGAAGAGAGCCCAGCCTTTGACGCCCCAGGTCCAGCTATCTTTGGGATCTATCCTGAGGGCCTCATCAAAGCATTTGATGGCCTCATCATACTTGCCCTGCACTCTGAGAGCATTGCCTTTCTCGGACCAAGCTCCCGCAAAATTGGGATCTATGCTGATGGCCTCGTCATAGCACTTGATCGCTTCATCGTAGTGGTCGCCCAAAATCGTCATGTAATTTGAGCCTTTTTCATACCAGACTTGAGCATTTTTGGGATCCAGTCGAGTAGCCTCATCGAATGCTTTGATGGCCTCGTCACCCTTTTGATTTATCATTAAAGCAACGGCTTTTTTGTACCAGGCCTCGGCATAGTTGGGATTTAGCCTAATGGCCTCGTCATAGGCCTTGACAGCCTCGTCCCATGCCATTGTGATATCATCGTAGTTGCTGTTTTTCTGGTTCAGGAGAGCACAGCCTTTGTTGTCGAAAGCAATGCCTTTTTTGTACCAGAGTTCGTCATTTTTGGGATTTAGCCTAATGGCCTCGTCATAGCACTTGACGGCCTCGTCATAGCACTTGATGGCTTCATCGTAGTTTAGCTGACCGTCTAATGCCCTGCCTTTGTTGTACCAGACTTCGGGAAGGTTGGGGTCAATCAATATGGCTTCATCAAAAGCTTTGATGGCTAAATCGTAAAGACTCTCGTTAAGAAAAATGTTGCCTTTTTTGACCCAGTCCTCTGCCAGATTAGATTGATTTGTAGATGGTTGGGTTACTGTTGTTGTTGCGATCGGTTTGGTTTCAGGCGTAGTTATAGTAAAGCTGGTAGCCTTTTTGCTATCAAAGCTATCCGGACCGGCATGCTTTCCATCTCGTACCTTAACCTCTATCTGGTTTTCACCAGCATCGTTCTCGGTAGTTGCCCAAGCCCAAGTTCTTTCCTTTTGCCATTTGGTCACAGGCTCGTCGTTCAGGAAAAATTGGTATTGTATCTGATCGTTATCTGGATCTCTGGCCTCGGCCGTCCAGGTTACGGCAGTTCCTGCATACTGTTGGCTAGGCTTTTCTGGAGTCAGGCTGGTCAGCTTGGGCGGTTTATTGGATTTCTCAGGTAGCTTTAATGGAGTCTTTACGAACGTGTCTCTGATGCATAGCACGATGTGCATATCCCCCTGGAAGAAAGGCCCGCCAGGATGAGCATTTCCTTTCTCATCCGGTCCCCAATCCATATTGAGCCAGACATCTTTGGTGTCAGTATCAATATGAGTATAGATCTTATCCGTGTTGAACTTCTGCTTCAGCCAGTTGATGATCTCTTCGACTTGGCTGTTTTTGGTGCCTAGTTGGCCCAAGTAAACTTCAGTATAAGCATGTCCTCTCGTAGTATTGTTGCTGACCAGAATAATCCTAGTCGTTCCGCCGATGGATTCCACTAGCGCAGACATGAGAATGGCGAAATCATCGCAATCACCTACGCCTACGCAGTTCGACTTCTCGCCAATACTTAAAGATTCATTGGCGTACATGAAGTAGTCAATGCCTCTCGGATCACGGGCATAACTCCAGCCTTCGATTGAGCTTTCGCCATTTTTCAAATAATCGTAAATGGAGCAAATCTGGCCAAGGGTGAGATCCCCGGGAAATTTGGCTACCAGCATGAGGGCTTCATCATGGACCCGCGAATTGCTCGGCTCTACTCTGGCGTTAAAAACCTTCTTGAAATCCCCTACATTCTTCTCGTCTGAGCCGCCGGGGGTGTTGCCGCCCCCTGTAACTGGAAACTCCAGGATCTCGTTGTCAGATGGCGAGGATACAATGGGCACCCCTACGAGTTCAGGAGAGGAGGTACGAGCCTGTTCTATCTGATCCGAATTGTAGCTAGCCACGCCCGACGTGGTCTCGTCAAAAACGAAAGGTACGTCTGCCGCTGCTCCTGATCCGATGAGAAGAATCACGCACAGCCATAGAGGCCAAGTAGACATGGGGATCAAGACAACATGTTATGACTACTATATCTATTTTGCATTGAGGACCACAACGAATGGCAACCCATGGGATTTGCAACTTCTTTGAGCTTCAATACCCTCCGATTACATCCCATGAACTTGTTGCATCTATGAACCTGTATCCGCTTCTCTGGGCATCTTCAAGCTGAGCGCGGAAGGTAAACGGATACATGTACTCGTACTCATTTCCATCTATCGTCGTAACGGTGATGGGCATCACGAAGCGCCCCCAGGACCAAATGATCATTTCGAAGTTGCTAGATGGATCGGTGCTGACGTGCTCCGGTTTCTCAAATGTTTGGTGAAGAGAATACTTGACCGATTTGATTTGGTCGAGATCCTGTCCGGTTATGTAAACCCTTATCTTAAAGACCTGATGTCCTTCGGTATCTTTGGTGTAATAGACACATCGTTTTGCAGGGTCCGTTGCTTCGGTGATGATCTGGATATTGGGTACACTTTTATGTACACCTTCTAGATCGATCGATGCTTCCAGGTCCTCCAGCACAGTCACCGTCTTTGTTTCGAACTCGTAGCCGGGCTTGCTGGCTGTTACTTTATAGTCCCCTACTGGAAGCTTCTCTCTAATTCCGCCTGAGAGATCGACGCTGATGGGAATCTGCTTGCCGTTGCCAGAGACGAGCATAGTGGATGCTAGTGGATTGCCCTCCCCGTCCTTCACTGTGCAGGCCAATACACCTGCTTTGATTAGAGGAGCGTACTGAGGAGGAAGACCTACAGAGGTTTTAACGTAATTCTGTCGCACATAGGCTATGGACTGTTTCTGGGACTTGAAGAATGGGCCACCCGGATGTGTGCTGTTCCAGTCGAGGTTGAGCCAGAAGCTCTTATTCTCATCGGCCAGATGGCCATAAACCAGGTCGCAGTTGAATTTGTTCCTCAGCAAGTTGAGTATCGCCTTGGTGGAGTTGGTGTTTATGCTGCCAAGGTATACCTCGGTGTAGACGTGGCCCTGCCCTTCGCCATGAGCCAGCACTACACGCGTGGCACCGCCGATAGCTTCAATGAGGGACGCGGTGAGCACCGCATAATCGTCACAATCACCTGCACCCGCCACGCTCTTATTCTGGCGAGCGGCAATCTTTTCAGCAACCTTTATGGTATTGTTTCCCGAGCTAATGTAATCGATGCCCCTGGGATCGGATACATACTCCCAGTTATCCCTGAGATATTTATAGATGTAGCAGATCTGATCGATGTTGTACGGCCCCGGGGCGTCGGCAGCAACTTCCACTGCCGTGTTGCGCGTGAGTGTGTTCTCTGGGTCAACAGCGTTCTCAATAAGATCTATAGTGCCCTTAACTTCCTGGGCAGGTTCGGATATGGGAGGAACGCCTACTAAGGGAGCTCCTTGGTACTGAGAGAAAGCGCCAAAAGTGACTCTGTCGGATGCTCCACCTGATTTGTCAGGTGGTGCGATCTCGTGAAAGCCCGTTTCGTTGTAGCCGCAAGGGATGTCTGCGGTTGCCACCGATCCTATGAGAAGAATCACGTAGAGCCAGGGAGCCAAAGAGGACATGACAAGTCAAGCGCGTATTGCTTCTACTACTATATGTATCTTACATCAAAAACTAAAACTAGCTCTTTGGCTGAAGGAGGCTGCTTACTCAGAATTGCCACTTCCTGTGCCAAACGCCCTGATATATTGAAGGACTCGATGATATCACAAAGAAGCTTGCAGTTTTATCCTTCACAATTCTCGATAAGTGGTATCCCCTTTTTCTGTGATTCATCGTACTTGGACTTGAAATTAAATTGATAATGTTTCTCTATTTGCGGTCCGGTTTTTGTTGTGATAACCACCTTAATCGGAAATCCGCCCCAGGTCCATATCCAAATTTCGAAACTGTTTTCTGGATCTCCTAAAACTCCTTCTGGTTGATTAAATGATTCGTGAAGAAAATATCGCACTTCTTTAATTTTATCAATATCAGAACCCATCAAAAAAATTCTATTATATACTGTCATGATGTTTCCTTTCGGGCAATAGTATACGTTTCGATCCCTATCGGAATAAACATCGCTAGACACCTCTACATTTAAATTACCTGGCTCCTGAGCTATTTGATATCCGATATAATCCTTAGACGCATCCATATCTTCGGCATCAGTATGCTTACCATCTTTTATCTCTACTCGTACATCGGATAGGCCAACATCTTTCTCGTCAGTCCTCCAGTACCACACATTGGTCGGACTCCAATCTTGCAGTATCTGCCATTTTCCTCCAGTTCTAGGACCTTTTAGCCAGAATCTATAGTAAATGCTATCATTATCGGGATCTGACGCGGTCACCTTCCAACCGATGGGCATATCAATCTGTTGAGGACTATCAAGACTTGGATAGATGCTGATTATGCTTGGCAATTGGTTCTTGCTTGTGGCATCTTCATGCCCTTTCGTTTCGGAGGAGTTTATCGGTGATTTAACCATTTTATGGCTTGTCGCTGTCCATTGCGCAGATTCAACAACTCCAATGCATAGCAATGATAGAATGACGGCTACGACAAATTTTCTACAAATCATGCTAAATCGAACCTCGCAGCGGAAATGAGATGAGATTATGCAGCGTAACCAAGCTCCTTTGCTTTGGCATATGCATTACCAGCCTCTGATGATCGCCCCAATTTCTCCAGAACAATGCCCTTATTGTTCCATGCGTCAGCATCCTGTGGGTTCAGTTTGATTGATTGTGCGAAGCATTCCAGTGCTTCAGTATGTTTTCCTAATGCAGTAAGTGCTTTGCCTTTTATGGCCCACGTAAATGCATCAGCGGAATCAATATTCAGGGATTTTTCGCTGCAATCAAGGGCTTCACTGTTCTTACCCAATTTGAGGAGAACTTCTCCTTTGTTAGCCCAGGGGGTCGAATATGTGGGATCCTTTTTTATGGATTCATCATAGCATGCTAATGCATCTTCATATCTTCCCAATTCATATAGAGCGGCGCCTTTATTATTTAATGCTGCAAGATTCGATGGGTCGATCTTCATGACTTTGTCCAGACTGGCCAGCGATTCTTCATATTTGCCTTGCGTACCTAGCACATTGGCTTTTCCGTACCAGGCATCAGCATATGATGGGGAGATCTGTATCGCCTTTTCAAAACACTTCAAAGCTTCTTCATAAGATCCCTCTTTGAATAGTGCATTGCCATTCTCAGTCCACTTCGATGGATCATAGGTACCAGACTCTCCACTAGCCACTTCCTGCTTAGACGCGGTTACAGCAAAGCTCATGGACTTGCGATCGTCGAATCCATTTTGATCTTTATGCTTTCCATCCCTGACCCATACCTCTACCTGATTATCCCCAACATTGGCATCAGTAATATCCCAATTCCACGAATTATGTCCGGTCCAAACGCCTTGCGGCTCACCATTTAAGAGGATGCGATAGAGTATTTGATCATTATCAGGATCTTCAGCCTTTACGGTCCAGGTCACGACCGTACCTACGTCTTGAGGGCCAGGTCTGTCCGATACAAGACTGGTGATAATTGGCGGTTGATTTGTCAATTCCTGAGATATCGGCTTAGGCTCAGTTATCGTGAAATTAGCAACTATATTACAATCGAATCCATTTAGAAGTGCATGTTTTCCGTCCCTGATTTGAACCTCTATTTTATTATCACCTTCATCATTCTCGGTAGTTGTCCAGACCCATGTGTTCTTTGTCCAGTTAGTTACAGGATCGTCACGGAGGAAGAACTTGTAAAATATCTGATCGTCTTCCGGGTCTCTAGCCTTAGCAGTCCAGGTTATAGTCGTTCCAGCATCCTGAGGGCTAAGTTTGTCTGAAGTCAGACTAATTAATTTAGGTGGTTTATTCGCTTTTTCAGGCAAATTTAAAGGATATTTTTTATAGTTTTCTCTAATATAAAGAACTGTATTCTTATCACCTGTGAAGAACGGCCCGCCTGGGCGTTTCCCTTTTTCATCCGGCCACCAGTCCAGGTTGAGCCAGACTTCTTTTGTACTCGTATTGATATTTACAAAAATCTTATCTGTCTCGAAAGTCCGTTTCAACCAATTAATAACACCATCCACTTGGCTATTTGGGTCATTGAGCAGGCCAAGATAAACTTCAGCATAGGCATGGCCACCGGTGGTATTGTTGCTGGCCAGAACAATCCTTGTAGTTCCACCAATGGACTCCACAAGTGCAGACATGAGGATAGCAAAATCACCGCAGTCACCAACACCCACACATTTTGCCTTTTCTCCTCTCTTTAAGGTATCGTTAGCATAAAGGAAGTCATTTACACCACGTGGATCTGATATATAGCTCCAGCCTTTCTTCTGATTATCACCGCTTATTAGGTAGCTAAAAATTGCGCTAACCTGATTTACAGCATACTCTCCTGGGGTAGCAGCTGATATGTCAATAGCCGTATCATGAACTTTATCTGGCTCCACCCGAGAGTCGAACAACTTTCTGAGATCAGCAACCTTTTTCTCGGTTGTTCCTTGAGGAGTGCTACCGCCACCTACAACTGGAAAGTCCAGGGTCGCATTGTCTGGTGGCGTGGATACTGCAGGCACTCCCGTGAGATCTGGTGAAGCGATAGATGCCTGTTCTAGCTGAGCAGAAGTATAGTTGGATACACCGGAGGTTTTCGTGTCAAAGATGAAAGGCACATCTACTGCTGCACCTGATCCAACGAGAAGAACTATGCAGAGCCAGAGTGCCAACGGTGACATGGAGATCAGAGTATCTTGTACTAACAACTATATCTATTTTTCATCGAAGACAATGTGATAGGCAATGCTCGGGTCTAGCCCTGTACCTGCCCATTGGCATCGGTCTTGATCAGCCAGGCATCTAAGACGTCTGCGCCAGACGACTGAGTAGAACCAGCGATTATGTATCCGCCGTCGCTCGTCTGCTGGACCGAATACGCCTGATCGATGCCCGATCCGCCGAAAGTCTTGTCCCAGAGCTTGTTCCCTGATGCGTCTGTCTTGATCAGCCAGGCATCCGTTTTGCCTGCACCATACGACCCGGTAAGTCCAGCGATTATGTATCCACCATCGCTCGTCTGCTGGACCGAATACGCCTGATCGATGCCAGATCCGCCGAAAGTCTTGTCCCAGAGCTTATTTCCTGATGCATCTGTCTTGATCAGCCAGGCATCCGTTTTGCCTGCACCAGACGAACTAGTATAACCAGCTATTACGTATCCACCATCGTTCGTCTGCTGGACCGATCTCGCCTCATCGATGCCCAATTCGTCGAAAGTCTTGTTCCATAGCTCATTTCCTGATGCATCTGTCTTGATCAGCCAAGCATCACCACCCTCGAAGTAGTCTATTTGGCCCGCTATAATGTATCCACCATCGTTCGTCTGCTGGACTGATTCCGCCTCATCATAACCCGGTCCACCGAAGGTCTTGTCCCATATCATGTCGCCTGATGCATCTGTCTTGACCAGCCAGACATCATCAAAGCCGCCTTTATCAGGAAAGGTAATCCCAACGGTTATGTATCCACCATCGTTCGTCTGTTGGACCGAATACGCCTTATCCAAGCCCGATCCTCCTAAAGTCTTGTCCCATATCATGTCGCCTGATGCATCTGTCTTGATCAGCCAGGCATGTTCAAAGGTGCCTACACCATACGAATTACTCCACGAATAGGTACACCCAGCGGTTATGTATCCTCCATCGTTCGTCTGCTGGACCGAATACGCCTCATCATCTTTCGATCCGCCGATGGTCTTGTCCCATAGCTTGTTCCCTGTGGAATCGATTTTGATCAGCCAGGCAGACGAATTGGTACTCCCAGCGATTATGTATCCACCATCGTTCGTCTGCCGAACAGAAGAGACTGAACCGTTGCCAGACCCTATGAAAGTCTTTTGCCATGATTCGACATGAGACTCGATAGTTGGTGCAAGCTGAGTTGCTGGGGCCTGGGCAGCTGGGCTAGGTTTGGTTATTGTTGTTGTTGTTACAATCGGTTTGATCTCAGGCGTAGTTATATTGAAGCTAGAAGACCTGTGATCATCAAACCCATTTTGAAGAGCATGTCCATACTTTCCATCTCTTATGTGGACTTCGATCTGATTTTCACCAGTATCGTTATCTGTTGTTGTCCAGACCCATGTGTTATCCTTTACCCATTTGGTTACATGATTGTCATTCAGGAAGAACGCGTAAAATATCTGATCTTTATCCAGATCTTTGGCCTTAGCAGTCCAGGTTATAGTCGTTCCAGCATCCTGAGGGCTAGTTTTGTCTGAAGTTAGACTAATTAATTTAGGCGGTTTATTCGCTTTTCCAGGCAAATTCAAAGTAGCTTTTGGATAATTCTCTCTGATATAAAGAACTATATTCTGGTCACCTGTGAAGAACGGCCCTCCAGGGTGTGGATTGCCCGCTTGGTCAGGCCACCAGTCCAGGTTGAGCCAGACTTCTTTTGTGCTCGTATTGATATTTACAAAAATCTTATCTGTCTCGAAATCCTGCCTAAGCCAATTGATAACGGCATCCACTTGACTATCGGGAGAATTGAGTCTGCCCACATATACTTCTGCAAATGCATGGCCTTCTGAGGTATTGTTATGGGCTAGAATAATTCGTGTAGTACCCCCTATGGACTCCACAAGGGCGGACATGAGAATGGCAAAATCAGCACATCCGCCTCCACCCACACATGGTGGATCAGCATTTTCACCCTCCCTTAGAGTCGCATTGGCATAAAAGAAGTTATTTACACCTCTTGTATTATGTACATATCCCCATCCTTTCTTGCGGCTATCACCGTTCAACATATAGCTAAAAATTGCGCTGACTTGTTCAATGGTATTATCTCCCGGATGACTTAATCCGATATGCATAGCTTCTTCACTCACTTTGGGTTGAAGTGGCTCCACCCGGGCATCGAACAACTTTCTGAGATCGTCTGCCCGTTTTTCTGTCGTGCCTCCTGGAGCACTGCCACCACCTACAATTGGAAAGTCCAGGGTCGCATTGTCTGGTGGGGTGGATACTGCAGGCACACCCGTGAGATCTGGTGAAGCAATAGATGCCTGCTCTAGCTGAGCAGAGGTATAACCAGCCATGCCTGATGATCCCTCGCCGAAGACGAACGGCACGTCTGCGGCTGCTCCCGATCCAATGAGAATGATCACGCAGAACCAGAGTGTCAAAGAGGACATGAAGGATCAAGACCAACATGCACTTGACTACTATATCTATTTTTCATCGACGATTGGAATTCGCTGGACTGCATCTTTTCACACTCAAATACCGCCGATTGGGTAAGCACCGGTACCGGGTCTGTAACTAGGCTTGTAAGAGGTGAAGGCAGGGCCGGGAACGTAGCTGTAGGTTTTACTACCACCTAGAACAACAGCATTGGATTGCTTTTCAATCTTATTTATCATAAAGCTCACAGACATCTTATCATCGAAGTCTTCAGAACCGGCATGCATTCCGTCCCTAACGCGCACTTCTAGCTGGTTTTCACCTTCATCGTCTTTGGCAGTCGTCCATGTCCAGGTATTCTCGATATTCCAATCAGTGACCGGCTTGCCATTTAGCAGGAACCTATAGAGTACCGGATCGCCATCTGGATCAGAAGCTGAAGCCGTCCAGACAATATCCGTTCCGGTATCCTGAGGGCTGGGATGATCCGGGTTCAAGCTGGCCAAATTCGGGGGCTTGTTCGTGGGTTGCACTATGAAGTAAGCATCATTCTGATCATCCGATCCATTTGTTCCAGCATGATGGTCGTCTCTGACCCAAACCTGAATCTGGTTCCGGCCGATATCTGTAGCGTATGTTGTCCATATCCATGTATTCTCGTTGGACCAATCACGGACTATTGTCATGATATCATTGGTCGAGGGCCCTTTCAGCCAGTAACGGTAAAATAGAGCATCGCTATCAGGATCTGTGGCTGATGCAATCCATCTCACCATTGTCCCGGATGGTTGCGAACTTGTCGGACTGGATTCAAATCCAGTTAATGTAGGCGGCTGGTTTGGAATCTCTATTTCGAAGTCGGCAGCCGCACTATCATCGCAGGCTTTAGGACCGGCGTGTTTGCCGTCCCTCACCTGGACATCGATCTGATTTTTCCCCGCATCATTCTCTGATGAAAGCCAGTGCCAGACATTATCGGAAGTCCAGTCTGTTACCGATCTGCCATTCAATAAGAATCTGTAGAATAGGGAATCATTTTCGGGATCGTAGGCCAACACGGTCCAGGTTATGGATGTTCCGGCATCCTGCGGGCTTGATTTGTCCACCCCCAGGCTCTCAATGACAGGAGTCTGGTTCGAAGGTGCCTGAGGGACCGGCCTTGGCTCGATTATGGTGAAGCTGGCCGTTTTGTTATTATCAAAGCTGTCTTGACCAGTATGCTTTCCATCTCTTACCTGGACCTCGATTTGATTGTGACCCAGATCCTCACCAGTAGTATTCCAAACCCAAATATTATCCTTCATCCATTCGGTCATAGGTATATCATTCAAGAAGAAGTGGTAAAGTATCGTATCGTTGTCAGCATCTTTAGCCACTGTGATCCAGGTTATAGCGGTTCCTGCGTCTGCTGGACTGTATCTATCGGACGTAAGGCTATCGATGACCGGTGCCTGATTCACTGGTGGATTGGATTTCTCTATTGGCTCGATTACAGTGAAGTTAGCAATTCTCCTGCTATCAAAACCATCTGGACCGGCATGCTTTCCATCCCTTAATCTAACCTCAATTCGGTTATCGCCAATATCGTCACCTGTAGTGTTCCAGACCCACTTATTTTCCTTTATCCATTTTGTTTCTGGATCGTCGTTCAGGAAGAAGCGATAGATGACCGGATCTTTATCAGGATCTTTTGCCTCGGCGGTCCATGTTATAGCTGTTCCATTATCCTGCGGGCTAGTTTTGTCCGATGTTAGACTAATTAGTTTAGGCGGCTTATTGGGTTTTTCAGGCAATCTTAGAGGGACTTTTGGATAATTCTCTCTGATATAAAGAACGATATTCTTATCGCCTGTGAAGAAAGGCCCGCCAGGATGCGGATTCCCTTTTTCATCTGCCCACCAGTCCAGGTTGAGCCAGACTTCTTTTGTACTTGTATTGATATTTACAAAAATCTTATCCGTCTCGAAATCCTGTTTCAACCAATTAACAACGCCATCCACTTGGCTATTTGGGTCATTAAGCTGGCCGAGATAGACTTCTGCATAGGCATGGCCTCCGGTGGTATTGTTGCTGGCTAGAACAATTCGTGTAGTTCCGCCGATGGACTCCATAAGGGCAGACATAAGAATGGCAAAATCCGCACAGCCACCTCCACCTACACATTCGGGATCGGCATTTTCACCCTGCGTTAGAGTCTCATTGGCATAAAAGAAGTTATTTACACCTCTTGGATCGCGTACATAACTCCATCCGTTTTTATGATTATCACCTTTCATCAAATAGCTAAAAATTGCGCTGACTTGTTCAATTGTATAATCTCCTGGATGACTGATTCCGATATGAATAGCTTCTTCATGGACTTTGGAATTATCCGGCTCCACACGGGAGTCAAACAATTTTCGGAGTTCTTCTGCTTTTTTCACTGTCGTGCCACCCGGAGCACTGCCGCCACCTACAATTGGAAACTCTATGGTTGCATTGTCGGCTGCGTAAGATACTGGGGGCACTCCCGTGAGATCTGGTGAAGCCAAATATGCCTGTTCTAGCTGAGCAGAGGTATAGCTAGCTACGTTTGAGGACCCCCCATCAAAAACGAAAGGTACGTCAGCAGCTGCTGCTGATCCAATCAAGAGAATTATAATACATAGCCCACATAGAGCTAATGACGACATAGCAACCTCGAATGTCATATCCTCGACTACTATATGTATTTTGCATTGATGGCTAAAGAACTGGAGCTAGCTCGGATAACCCAATTCACGGGCCTTGGCAAAGGCTGCATCCGCTTCTGTAGTCCGACCGAGTGTCTTAAGAGCCCAACCTTTGTTGTACCAGGCCTCTGGATAATCTGGCTTCAGCTCAGTGGCTTTATTGCAAGCCTGAAGATCCTCCTCCCATTTGCCCTGTTGACCGAGTACGTAGCCTTTTTCGCCCCAAGCCTCTGGATAATCCGGCCTAAGCTCGATGGCCTTTTCGCAAGCCTGCAGAGCCTCATCCCACTTGCCCTGTTTACCGAATACATAGCCTTTTTCGCCCCAAGCCTCTGGATAATCCGGCTTAAGCTCGAGGGCCTTATCCCAAGCCTGAAGAGCCTCATCATATCTGCCAAGATTATTGAGAGCAGCTCCAATGTTGTACCAGGACTCTGCAAAATCCGGCTTAAGCTCAATGGCTTTATTAAAAGCCTGCAGGGCCTCATCATATTTGCCTAGACTATTGAGAGCAGAGCCTTTGTTGTTCCAGGACTCTGCAAAATTCGGCTTAAGCCCGAGGGCCCTGTCGCAAGCCTGTAGTGCCTCATCATATCTGCCCAGACTAATGAGGGCAGCGCCTTTGCCGTTCCAGGCAACTGCCATATTTGAATCCAGATCGATTGCCTTTTCATAAGCCAGGAGGGCATCGTCGTACTTGCGCTGGTAATATAGGGCATCGCCTTTGTCGTTCCAGGCTATTGCATTGGGGGAAATAGAAAAATCAATATCCTTGGAGTCATCGCCATCTGCATTATGGTTGTTATCCCTTATTTTGATCTCGATTGTATGAGATCCTATATCGGCACTCGATGTAGCCCAGTACCAAGTTGAATCATAAGACCAATCAGTCCTTTGCTGACCATCAAGAGAGAATTTGTATTGAACCAAATTTTTTTCTGGATCTAATGCCGAAGCAGTCCATTTTATCGTAGTTCCGGCTTCCTGTGGATTCGTTTTATCTGGCATCAGACTAATAACCATTGGCGGCGAATTTACTCCGTCAGGAGAAGAACTCAAAGCATATCCCAAAACAATGAGGTCTACGAATAATAAAATTGCAAATATAACTTTTATTTTTTTATTAAAAATATCTTTGTGCATTATATACAAGTCGAGTGCAAAACCTAAGATAGTGACAAATACGCCACACGCGGGGATTATCAATTGCGAATTCATTTGAGCACAAAGGCATAGACATACTGGACCATCTTAAACATTTTGCCCCTGCAATCCAGTTATGGCGTGCGAGGCTCCTATCTCCCATCTATATAGTTTGGGCGGCTTATTGGGTTTTTTCAGGCAATCTTGGAGGGACTTTGGGATAATTCTCTCTGTGATAAAGAACGATATTGGACTGCACCACTGCTAGTAGACAGTTAGTTAAGCAACAGTATTTAAAGCGAGCTCCACTTCGAACTGTTCTGGAGATCTATAGCCAAGAGCTGAATGCAGCCTCTTCTTGTTGTACACCGTCTCAATAAAACGCCAAATATTTCTATAGGCGTCCTCAAATGTTCCGTATTCATTCAGATATACCTCCTCAACCTTTAGGGTTTTCATAAAGCTCTCTGCAAATGCATTGTCGTATGGATTTCCTTTTCTGGACATGCTGATTTGGATGTTATGCTCTTTGAGACAATCTACATAATCGTGAGATGCATACTGAACGCCCTGATCAGAATGATGAACAAGTTCATGAGTAGATTCTGACCAACGATTTTCTATTGCCTTGTCCAGAGCATTCATGGCCAGTTAGCTGTCTATGTTTCTGCTCAGCTCCCAGCCGATGCATTTTCTGCTGTAGAGATCCAGGATCACCGCGAGATAGATGTTCTCATGCGACAACTGAACGTATGTGATATCAGATGCCCAAACCTGGTTCAGTCCATTGATCTCGGCGTTTTTCAGAAGGTTTGGATATACAGGTAATCCATGACTGGAATCGGTTGTTATCGGCTTAAATCTCTTCTTTTTGCACAGAAGGTTATCCTGTCGCATCAGTCTCAGAACTCTCTTGCGGTTAACCTCAAAGCCTCGGTTTTGGAGTTCTGCAGTCATCCTCCTGTAACCATAGCCGGTAAATTCCAGAGCAATCTCTTGAATCTGGTTTCTTAGATCCATATTCACAGATGGGACCATTTCAGGCTGTATCCGCCATTTGTAGTAGCCGCTGCGACTTACTTCAAGTGCCTGGCAGGATTGAGAAATTGACAACACAAGGCCGTCTGAAAGGACATCAT
>CAIQHB010000012.1 GCA_903871465.1 uncultured Methanosarcinales archaeon | reverse complement strand
GATGATCGATGCCGAATTGAATAAAAGATACTCTGTGGAAGGATTGCTAACAGAGCTCGAAAAGATCAAGATTATGGTCTTGCCGGATGGGGAGAAGGTTGTAACTGAAATTACCAAGAGGCAACGCGAAATCCTGGATGCTCTTCATATGTGTGCCTAAACTCTGGGGAGGTCAGGCTCGAAGGCTAACAGAACCCCGGAAGATCTTCAACTGAGATATTTCTCGATTCCTCTAATAATTCCTATATTTAAAAAAAAATAGAATTAACTTCCCAAATTCAAGATCTTGCCTTCAGGTAATCCTGGAAAAAAGAAAAGCAAGATCAATCATCTAAGTGTACACGCACCAACCAGCCATGTTGCACTGTGCTGTGTAGCCAGGACAATCTGGATCGCCAGTACATGATTTGGCGCAGTAATCATTAATGCAAACATAGCCATCGGGACATGTACCTGCGGTACAGCTCTGGGTGCAACCCAAATAATTTATGCATAAGCCCGAATCGCAGTTCGCATTAACTGGGTTGAAAGACTTGTCAGCACAGAATTGACTGAGGCCACATTTATGGGGGCAGCTACCACCGCAGTCTATATCTGACTCGTCGCCATCTTTCTCGCCATTTCCACAGGTCCCCATTTGGCATTGTCCATCGTCGCAAGTTTCTCCCACAGCAACATCGCATTCTATGCCACAACCTCCGCAGTTGTTGGGATCTGTAGCTGTATTCGTACATATTTGACCTAATGATTCACCGCATACCGTTGGTGTCCCAGCCGGGCAGCTTACGCAACCTTTTGCTGGATCGCATTTTTGGTTATCTGTGCATGCTACACCACAACCACCGCAGTTGTCACGATCAAACGGATTAGATACGCAATATCCGTCGCAGCATCCTATGCATCCTGTAGTGCCACAGCCTCCGCAATTTTCCGGGTCGCTTTGCGTATCTACACAATCTCCGCCGCAGCATGTGTCGCCGTCATCCGTACAAGATGCGCCATTCATTGAGCTGGCATCATTCCTGCAGAACCATGGGTATCCATCTGTGTTCAACGAGTCAGCGGTGCAAGGATTTTGATCGTCACATGAGTCTGGAACGCAGCTCCACGACGCTGAGTCCCCTCCTTTACAATGCGTATCCGCTGAACAGCAGACGTTGCCTGATTCCCCACATACTCTTTCAGGTGGACACGTGCTGCATGTGCTGCCCGTTTCAATCTCTCCGTCGCAGCAGACTTGGGTCAAGGGGTTGTAAGCTCCTCCAGTGCCCGCATTCCCTGGGGCGCAGCAGACATAATTATCGGGATCGTAAATCACTCCATTGCAGCAGACTTCATCGACCTGGCCATCGCAATCGTTATCCATCTCGTCACAGGTTTCGGGGCTTGCTATTCTCTCAGTCGGGCATATAATCCCTGTCCGGTCCTGGCTGCACGAGGTTACGCCGTTAGCACAGAATCCTGAACCGCAAGCCTGACCAACGCGATCAAATACGTTTCCGTCCAAGCCTGTCATTGAAAAGCCATCATCAATCTGACCATTGCAATCGTTGTCGAGACCATCACAGACCTCAGACGATGCAACACAATCATCGCAGACATCGCCTACACCATCGCCATCGGCATCAACCTGGCCGGGGTTACTGATGGCTCGACAGTTATCTATGAGGTCTGGGACCCCATCGTTATCAGAGTCGGCTGTGCGCGATACACAATTCGTACCGTCGAAACACATTCCTTCGGGGCAGTTACAGACTACAGTTTCCTTGCCGCCATGGCATCCACAAGCGCCTATTACACAGGTATTAGGGAAATCTGAAGCCGAACTGCAGCATATCCTTGTTGTTGCAGTCCCACGTGACGAGAGGCAGGAGCCGTATTCTTCATAGCAAACCCCATCAAAGCATGCGCCTTCGTCGCATGTGGTTCCATCAGCTTTTGCAGGATTTGAGCACTCTCCGGTCGAGGAATCGCATGTTCCCGCGTCATGGCACGCATCAGATGCTTCACATGTTACGGGGTTTGTTCCTGTACAAACTCCTGCCATGCAGGCATCGGTCTGAGTACAGGCATTGCCATCGGTACATGCAGTTCCGTCCGGTGCTGCTGGACTTGAGCACTTTCCGGTCGAGGAATCACATGTTCCGGCTACATGGCACGCATCAGATGCCGTGCAGGTTACTCCTTTGCATAGATCCTCGCATTGTGTGCTGGTGAATTGGCCTTTTTCTTCTGTTGCTCCACAACCTTTTCCTGGGGTGCAGGTTACTGTATACTCCCCAACCCATTCATTCCCAGCTTCAGGAGTAGGCTCAATCCAGTGTATCCTGGATATCACTGGAGTCGCATCGCATCCCCCGCAGCTTACATGGCCCAATTCTATGATCTGCGCGGCCGTCGGCAGCACGTGACCCGGACAGTTATCGGTAGGGACGGGGAAGGCTACTAACGATATCTTGCAGGGTGCATTGAAGTGCACGTGACCCGTAACCGAGACGCAGCTCGGACAGGTTACCGTATATGCATAGGTTTGCCCTGCTATCGGCTGGGCAGGTATCTTGCTGAGGTCGAACTTGGGTGTCGCATCGCGGCATCCCACGCACCCAGCACCCTTTGAAATCAGGAACGCCGGTGTAATCTCGGTGCCTGTACATACATTGACATCTGGTGCTACACCGTGGCAAGAGCAGGCTACCTGAATCTTATCCAATGCCTGACTGCTCACGGTTGTTCCATCAGTCACCCTATAATAGAATGTAACGTAGGTGCCTGTTGCAATATTTCGTGCAGCATTGTAGACAAATGACCCGTTTTCATTTACATTCAGAGTCCCGTATTTTGGATCGATCGAGATCGTTTCAGGCTCAAGTACCTGCAGCTGACCCGACGATGTTATATCGTTCTTTAGAAGTCCCGGAGCTGCAATAGACAATTGCACTCCACATTGCCCTGTATAAATATCAGGCAATGCACGCGGTGCTGCTGCGGATGATATCGAAATCAACGATATCAATAGTGCAGCTAATATAAAACCACTTTCGATCCGTTTTTTACACATACTATTCGCCACCCAAATTTGATCTATCTTCCCCGCTTCAATATTGGCAGTCTTGGTGATTCAAATGGCACCAAATCTGCATAAATTCCTCCTTTAAATGCATATTCGAAAGATCCAAGTTGTATTTATGATTTATCGTTATTAATAGTAAAAATATTTTAACTTGTAGGATTGCGAAGGACGAAGCAAGAAGTCCCCATCGTTCACGGTGGTCTCGTTAACTCGCGGAGCTAACGGGAGTTGCGACGCCGTTGCAACAGGATGAAAGCGGAGTCCTTTGCACTAGTTTCGATCTACTAATAACTATTTCACACTCATAGAATTGGCCAAATTGATTTGTGTACTTGGCTCTTGCTTCTTGAAGCGCTTACTTCTCCATATTCGCTATGAAGATATTGATCGTGTTTCCAGTGGCGTGGTTTCTCGGCATCGAATCTCAAAGGCTATTGAAGCCCATAAGATGATCTTCAAGGGAAACTTTTCCGGATTCTTTTTACTGCAGACCCTCTACTTCATGCTGAGATTCTATGCCGTTGGCTGTGACACACGAATCAACGACTCGCCTTCACGGCTTTGCTCCAGATCTCATCACTATTATCCAAGGACTCGATCTGGTCATGAATATCGATGCGGTGCTGGACCTCGGCCGCGCGCAGCTTTTTTTCCATGGAGAGCTGCATCATCTCCTTTGCCTCTTCCCGGAGCTTTTCTGCCTCTTGCCAGAAGCTCTCTGCCCGCTCGGCGTCGGAAGGCCTCGTGTCCACAGACTCCCGGCGCATCTCCGCCTCTTTCTTTGTTGATGCCTCGTACTCCTCTCGCAGGCGCTTTGAGTCCTTCAAGAGCTCCTCAACCTCTTGGGCCATATCCTCAGTGCTTCTGGCCACCAGATCTTTTTCCGAAAACATCTCAATCCTCCAGCATCTTCAAGAATATTTGGTGAACTCGTGAGTCATCCGTGAGCTCGGGGTGAAAAGCAAGAGCCAGCAGATTCTTCTGCCGGGCGGCGACCACGGCGTCCCCAACTTTCGCCAGCACCTGCACCCCACTGCCCACCTCGGATATGGCAGGAGCACGGATGAAGACCGCCCGGTAAGGTCGCTCCATGCCGACAATCTCCAGGTCCGCCTCAAAGGACTCCCTCTGAGGCCCGAAGGCATTTCGGCTGATCTTGATGTCCATTAAACCGAGTGGCTTGACCCTTGAATCGCCTTCAATCCCGTCTATCTCTTTGGAGACCAGCACCAACCCGGCACAGGTGGCTAGTATCGGCTTGCCGGAGATGGCAGCGGCTTTCAGCTCCTCTGTCAGACCTGACCGCTCCAGCTGACGAAAGATGGCAGTGCTCTCTCCACCCGGCAGCACCAGGCCCTGGCATTGCTCCATCTGGCCCGGCTTCCTGATCTCCACAACCTCGCCCTGGCCCCGCATGGCCCTCTCAAGAGCCGCGATATGCTCAGAGACGTCGCCCTGCAGAGCCAGGACACCGATTCTTTGCACCTACCAGCCTCTCGTCTGCAGGATTTCCGCTTCAGGAATCGTTGCCGCATCCAGCCCTTTCATGGCCGCTCCCAGACCCTTGGATACATCAGCCAGGATCGCCGGATCGTCATAATGATGCACGGCTTCAACAATGGCATGTGCCATTGCCTCCGGGTTCTCGGACTTGAATATGCCCGACCCCACGAAGACTCCATCCGCACCTAGCTGCATCATCAGAGCCGCATCTGCGGGCGTGGCGATTCCTCCGGCCGCAAAGTTCACCACGGGCAGGCGCTGCATGCTGGCACACTCCCGGACCAGATCCAGATCGGCTTCGATTTCGCGTGCCACCTTCATGAGTTGCAGATCGTCCATGCCCTTCAGGCTCCTGATCTGACCCAGGATCATCCTCATATGCAGCACTGCCTGGCTCACGTCTCCTGTCCCTGCTTCACCCTTGGTCCGGATCATGGCCGCTCCTTCCTTGATGCGCCTGCAGGCTTCACCCAGGTTTCGAGCGCCGCAGACGAAAGGAATGGTGAATTTAGTCTTTTCAATGTGGAATTCGTCCGCCGGAGTAAGCACCTCAGACTCGTCCACCATATCCACTCCCAATGCTTCCAGAATCTGGGCTTCCACGAAGTGGCCGATCCTGGCCTTGGCCATAACGGGGATGGTCACAGCCTCGATGATCGCCTCTATGACCAGAGGGTCTGCCATCCTGGCCACGCCACCCATCTTCCTGATGTCCGCAGGCACGGCATGCAGAGCCATTACGGCCACAGCACCCGCTTCTTCAGCTATTACGGCTTGTTTCGGGGTGGTGACGTCCATTATGACGCCGCCTTTCTGCATCTTTGCGAAACCGCGTTTGAGCAGTTCCGTACCAAATCGAAGATTTTCCAGCTCCATGAATTGCCCCAGACGTTCTTAAGTGCCAAGCTAACGCATTGAGAACATAAATAAACTTTGCCCCGATAGACTGCGGTCTCGATCCAGGATTTCGGATTAGAAAAAGGACGGGGTGGCCGAAGACGGCCCCCTTTACGCCTTATGTTACGCCTTATGCTACGCCTTATGCCATGTAGTTTTCATAGAGGTAGATGTCTTTGTTTCCGCTCCGGTCATCGGTCCAGACGATCCTGCCAGTTTTTATGCGCGGCTCGGTCTGAGCTCCGGGACCCATGCATATAACTTTCTCTTTCTTGACGTTCATATCGTAGGCATAAATGTCCCAGTTGCCGTTTCTCTTGTCCTGCCAGACAACGACTCCGTTCTCCACGTCCGGATTGGTATGATCCGCTTTATCCTTGGTTATCTGTATCTCCTTGCTGGTTTTCAGGTCGTAGGCATAGATATCCCAATTGCCGTTCCTGTTGTCCTGCCAGACCACCGTTTGTCCGTCTGTCGCCGGATTGATCTGATCGTTCGCGTCGCTTACCAGAGCCACGGGACTCTGGCCCTGCTTCCACAACCAGATATCCCAGTTCCCTTTCTTGTTATCCTGGTAGACGACATAATCTCCTCCGGCCCGCGGATTGATGCCATTGGGCGGATATTCCGCGTTGACCTCTTTCTGGTAGATCGGCCTCACATAGACCATCCAGCCAAAGTAATTCTTTCTCAAATAGGCCAGGTAGTTGGCGCTAAGTGAAACCGGTGTAGCATTCTCCAGACCGTAGACAAGCTCCGTGGAGTTATCGATGGACATATCAAAAGTCCTGATCGACCAGTAATTCGGGATATGATATTGGTTCTCGGGATTACGGGCAACCCACCCGAGGATGCTTCCTGAGATATCCGGATTCATGTCCTCATACGGGCTTGCCGCTATCGGAAGTTCGATCTCCTGAGCCAGGCTATAGACATAGATATCCGGGTTTCCGGTGCGGTTATCCATCCAGGCGACGTAGTATCCTACCTGATCGTTTCCACCCACAACGGGATGGCTCTGGTCGCCGGGTGCTTTGCAGATAACGCTGGTTTGGCCTGCCGTCACAGGCACTGATCTTGGCCTGCCGGCCGGTGAGTTGAGCCAGACCAGTTTCTCGTCCATGCTGGGCTTGACCTGTCCCGGTCCCGTCTGGACAAGATCGTCCTTCCAGTTGCTGGTATCCAGCTTGCGGATGGATGTGTTAGTACCCACTCCGTCCACATAGGCTATGTACTTGCCCGAAACCACGGGGTTCGTCTGCTCTCCTGGCCGGGGATAGGTCTTGCCCCACTTCTTATCCCAGATGTAATAGGAGATGTCTTTGGTTTTGCCGTCCTCCCAGGCGATAGTGTTTCCGGAGACGTCGGGATAGACCTGGTCTCCATCACCAGTTAGCTTGGTCTCGCTTCCGGACGCCAGATCCTTGACATAAGCGTCCCAGTTGCCGTTCCGGTTGTCCTGCCAGACCACCAAATCGCCGCTGATGATGGGATACATCTGCTGGCCGGGGCCTTTGTAAATGGGCGTCGTCTTACCCGTAGCAAGATCTTGCATGTAAATGTCCCAGTTGCCGCTGGAGTTGTCCTGCCAGACAACTCTATTGCCGGATATGGACGGCCAGACCTGATCGCCTTTGCCCGTTACAAGGGCAGATTCTACGCCTGTTGTCAGGTTTTTCAGATAGATGTCGGCATCCCCATTTCTGTAGTCCGCCCAGACCACTTTATCGCCAGAAGCCTTGGGATATAGCTGGTCGTAATCCCTTCGGGAGATGGGCCTCTCAGATCTCGTGAAGAAGTCGAAGCCGTAGATGTTCCAGTTGCCTCCCCGGTTGTCGCTCCATACCAGCAGGCTGCCGTTGGTGCTGGGAAAGTCTGTGTTCAGGAGCAGCAGCGGATCGGAGTTGATATATCTCATCTTGATCTGCGAATAGCCATTGTTATTGTCCATCCAGACGATCTTGTTACCGCTTATGATCTTGGAGGAATGGTTTGGTTTCACCTTATAAGGGTCCCCTTTTCCATCGTTGGGTGTCTGCTGCATGGGCAGCGTGGCCACCGGCACTTCTTTACCCTTCTCAAGATCGTAGAGGTAAATGTCCGAATCCCCTCCTCTCACATCCAGCCAGGCCACAAAATTTCCATATACCATGGGGTAGCCCTGGTTGGCGGAGTTGGTTACCAGCGCTCTCTCGATTTTGGTTGTAAGATCGTAGGTATATATGTCCCAGTTCTTGTTTCGTCCGTCGGCCCAGACTATGGTATTTCCATAAATCCAGGGCTGGGCTTGCCGGGCCGAGTTGGTGCAGATGGGGGTCTCAACGCCTGTGGTCAGATTGTATTGGTAGACATCCCAGCTTCCTTTGTTCCGATCATCGATCCAGACGACATTGTCGCCGTTTATTACGGGTGAGAGCTTGAAGGACTTCTGACTGGTGATCGCCCTCTCCTTCCCTGTAGCGATGTCGTATTGGTAGACCTGTTCGTCTCCAGACCGTTTGTCAATCCAGATGATGATATTGCCGTCAATCATTCCATAATAATGATCGATTGTTCCGGATGTTATTTGCCGGATCTTGCCCGTCAAAAGGTCATACAGGAAGATATCGAGGTTGCCCAGGCTCTTATCAGTCCAGATCACATTGTTGCCGCTGATATCTGGGCTGCTGTGGTCAAAACCGTCACTGGTTATGTTCCGTTCTTTATTGGTAGCGCTGTTGTACAGATAAACGTTGTAGTGTCCATTCCTGTTATCCGTCCAGACGATGTTGTCCCCTTCGATAGAGGGATTGGTGTGGTTGAAAGATCCATTGGTTATGGAAACATCAGCCAGCATTTTAAAGTCGTACATCTGAATATCCGGATCCCTTGGACCTTCCCTGTAATCCGTCCAGACGACGCCCCGATCGCTGATAGCAGGTTCCATCTTGATGTATCCCGGTGCCAGGGTAGAATCAGTGCCAGTCTTGATGTCGTAGAGATTTATATCCGTGCCGTTGTTCAGATAGGCAATGAATTCGCCATAAACCTTCGGGTCCGTCTGCTTGCCGGGCTTGGTGTGGGTCGTGGTCTTCTGAGTTGCGAGGTCCATGTAGGCAATGTCGGACTCTCCGGTGCGATTATCAGACCACGCTACAATATTGCCACTGATCGAAGGAAACGACTGATCTCCCGGGCCAGTGGCGACTGCCGACCCTTTGCCACCAGTTATATCGTACATGTAGACGTCAAAGTCTCCAGAGCGCTTGTCCATCCAGACCACTTTGTCCCCGTTGATCTTGGGCTCGATCTGCTCTCCCTTGCCTGAAGGAAGGGTCTGCTCCTTCTTGGAGATCAGATCGTAGAGATGAACCTTATAGATGCCTTCGCGATCATCCGACCAGACCACACGATTGCCGTTGATATCGGGTTGGGTCTGGTTTCCGGGGTTGGTTGTGACAGCAGACTCCGTCCGGTTGACGACATCATACATGTAAACATCAGCATTTCCTGATCGCATATCTTGCCAGACGATGCGCTCGCCTGATACGGCAGGATTGATCTGGAAGAACGGATTGATGCACACCCATTTCTCCAGGCCGGTCTCCAGGTCATACATGAAGATGTCGTAGTTTCCGCTTCTGTTATCCGCCCAGGCTACAATATGCCCGTCTATGGCGGGCTGCTCCTGCTCTGAGCCCGTCACGATGGCAATGGGGCGCTCTTTTCCAAAGTCAGCCCCGCTGGCAGCGCTCATACATAGAAGAGCCGCCGTCAAGATCAAAATCAAGATTGCCTTTTGCATCTTATCACTCTGCGATTCGTCTGTGATGTTTTCCTTTTGCGATATCCACCCGGGTGCTTCTGGCGAACCAATATAAGGACTTTTCTCGACGTTTGTCGTTATTCGTCCTTATGGATATCTCGATGCGATCTGAGACAAAAAGAAAACCGTCTCCAGAGGTTAAGCTAAATCCAATTAAAGTGATTATAAATCAAAATATAAAGATAAAAACTAAGTGTTTACCCAAATGGAATCTCACCCACCTTGGCGCTATTGCTGTAGCCTCTCGATTCCCAGTAGCCTCTCACTTCCTTATCCACGACCTCGATCCTGGTTATCCATTTGCTCCACTTGTAACCGTACCGGCTCTTGGCGACCAGTTGGAAGGGAAAACCCCGCTCATGAGGCAGAGTGACATCATTAATGCCGTACGCCAAAAGTATCTTGTTTGCGCTCAGATAATCGAGAGGAAGGCCCGTGGAGTAGCCGTCACTGGAGTAGAATACCACATAGCTTGCACCTGGCTTCAAACCGGAAAGGTTCAATAGATCGACGACCCGAAATCCGGTCCACTTGGCATCGAATCCCCATCCTTCCACGCAGGGCATGTAAGCCTCCTCCGCGTATGCCGGTAGCGCCAGAAGCTCCTCGTAACTCATGTTCAGATTCTTCTCGACTAGACCCGTGACAACCAGCCGGTAAGTATCTTTGTTGATAACTTGCGTTCCCTGGATGGCGTTATTCCCCTGCTGGCTCAAGGGCATCAGATTTTTTCCCTGATACCGCTGGGTTTCCACCTCCTGCAGGATATGGGATGCATTCTGCTGGAGAAAGGGCTCCGAATGCTCTGATGCAGGCCTAGAGGTCTCATTCGATAAAGGTGTCTCTTGCTGCAAATCCGCCAATCCAAAGAGCAGATATAGGCCGCTCGAGAGCGCGAGGATGGCAAAAAATGCGGCTATATATCCCACTCTACAGTGAGACCGGCCATGAAATTTGTGAAACAACATTCCATCCAGAAAGACGGTCAGGGTAAGCATGAGCGCGATCATGCCGAGCCATGAGTGCAGAACGTGCATGTCCAGGGGATAAAAGCGAAATTCGCCCCGGGAGAGATAGCCCACCAGGCCTAAAGCCGCAAATGAGGCCATAATCAGGGCGATGCTCTTATGTGCGCGAACCCTCCCAGCGAGAAAAATGATCAGGAGAGCTGAGAAGACAGAGGGAATGTAATGTATTGGTGCAAAGACCATTTCTTCTCACTCTATAGCTCATCCCGTCCCTTATGAGCGCTGCTGCCGACGGCGTTCGCGCCCGGCTTGTCTGCCTGGCCTTTGCTGGCCTTAATGGAACCGGCCAGGTTGGCCGCAGCAGCTTGCTCCTTGGCACTATTACATTCGCTGCAATTAGTCGATGCTTTGCCGGAGCACAGGCCCGACTCCGGATCTATATCCAGGGCGAGGGAGCTACCATTAGAATACTTATAGTCCAGCTCAACCGGCCGGCTTAAGGGCGAAATGGAGCTGAAGATCAAGCCCGATCTTATAGTCGCATTCTGCTCCAGCACCGCTTTGGAGATGCCCTTATTGCCAGGCAGATCATACTCTCTACCACTGTACTTCCAGCCCCACTGATCCATCAAGGTGAAGTTCTGAGCGTCCACCGGCAATTTGTTTGTTCCGTTGTTGGTGACGGCTATGTCCAATACAACGCTCTTTTTGTCGGAATCTGTCCAGGATCGCAATACGCCATAGTAGAGGAGTAACACATTTCCGTTGCTGGAGTTGACGAGCCTTGGGAAGTAAATCGAGAACTGTTCGCCGCTGACGTTTTCCTGGGAAAAGTCCACGATCAAGTTCCTGGCAATCGTCTCTCTGGGAACCACGAAACCTATCAGCCAGCGGTCTGGTTGGAGCTCTCTTGCATACCCGGGGACCATCTTGAAAACCCGATCATTGCCGTCCATAAGACTGTAGACGGCAAGAATGGGGGCCTTATCGCTGGCGTTTATCCATGTCACGCTCAGGTCCACATTGAGTACAACGTAAGAGTCGGAATTTGCGTTTCCCGATGACCAGGCATCCAGGAAGGTGCCAAAGATAGTGCAATTCACGACTCCATTGCTTGCATGCAGGGGATAACCTTGGGCAATTCCCGGGATTAGACCTATGAACAAAGCTAGAAATAGCCATTTCATCTATAACATAACTCTGATGTAATGATATAATCTTTTGGGTCGCCGGATTTTTTAAAAAGAAAAGTGCCCAGGGCATCTCGGCCCATGGGCAATGCGACGGGTTATTGTCAGGCAGAAATGCTCGACATGCTATTCGACATGCTGCTTGTGGTGCCATTTGGGGTTTTATTCAGTGTGTTGTTCAGGGTGCTATTCAATTTGCTATTAAGTGTGTTGTTCAATGTAGCGTTCAATGTAGCATTCGACTTTGATGTGCTATTTGATGTGTTATTCTGCGTCTTCTTAGTGAGGTTAGCTTTCGTGGCAGCAAGCCTCTCTCGCGCGGCATTAAGGCTGGAGTTGATGCTTTCGCTTACTTTTGATTTCTGGCCGCTGGAGTTCGAGCTTCCCGCGGTCCCGAGCCTCGAATGGACGGCGGCGATCTTATCTTTGAGAGAAGTGAGCTTAATGCCGGTGGAGTTGTTAGCCGGAGCCGAAGCTGTCTGATTAGTCTGATTTGCAGCCGGCTTGGTCGTCGTGACGACGGTCGATGCCTGGGCAGGCGGTGCAGACTGTACTTTGGCGGCACTCTTTGTGGCATTTACGCCATAGACTACGGAATCGGTTAGCGGCACAAAGTCTTTTTCAAAGTCTGTGACGACCGGGTGAGCGGTATTGTAGTCGTAGACCAGAGCAGCCGGTTTGCTGAAGAGAGATATGTTGGTAAAGCCCAGCAATACTAGAGGACTAGTTTTTTGGGGCCCAATGATCTCTGAATCGAATCCCGCCGTGGGATTGTAGGGCCAGCCCCACTGATCTAGGAGGGTGAAGTTCTCCGGGCTGAATAGCAGATCTTTGGTTCCATTGTTTTGGGCGGTGACCTGAACGACTATGCTCTGAACGATTATGCCCTCCTCATTTTGATTGGTCAGCCAGTCTGTAATTCCATAGTACCGTATTATCAGATTCTCGTTGCTCACTTTTGGCCTTGCCCACCAGTTGATGTTTATGGGCTTTCCGCCCAGTGGTGTCGCCGTGATGAGCTTGAATAGGTCGTCTTTAGGAATCAGGAAGTAGACAAGCTGCCTTCCAGAAGAGAGAGTCTTATAAAGGCCCGGTTCATAAAGGGCGTCGTTTTTATCCATGAGCTCATAAGTGGCGTTTTCAGTGCCCATGAGCCCGATGTCGACCTTAAGAATCTCCAAAGTGTCATTAAGTGGGGTCCTGATCGACCCAAAGAGCTTGACTGTTGCGGTTCCATCGCTGCCTTGCAGCGGAATGGCCTGAGCCGTGCCGAAAGCTAGAGCCAGTAAAAGGGCTAGAATAATTAATCTCATCTGATACCCCCGTTGTATCTATTGTCTCTGTAAGTTGGCCAATTTGATATTAATGCTTGCATTTGCCATTCGGTTATATACATTTTATCCAAGATTTTATGGTGGGGACTATTGGCCTTTCGGGCCTTTAACCGAAATAGGATGGCCCCCATCCGACCCCTTCGGTCTGGGAAACCAATTTCTCCCCTTACTTCATATCGAGAGGCGGTGTTCTCATTGCCAATCCTTGTACCTGCGGCCTGCCCTATGCCAACGGGCCATGTCGCCTTGGCCATTTGAGAATTTATGTGCCTGCGCACATCTTCGTTCGGGGATTAAAAGATATGGGCCAAAAGGTTCTATCCGTCTGCGGCTTCGGGCGCCCATAGGACTCCCGTTATGGTTAACGCCGAAGCTTAAGGAATGGCTCCAAGAGCGTTGGCTGCCAAGTACCACCGGCACTTTGATGATGTCTGCAAGGATGGGGCATCAATTTCGTTTTTTTTTTTTTGGGAGATGCGGACGATCAATTCTAGTTGCTCGCCTTGGGCCGTGCCCACCAGTTGATGTTGATGGACTTTCCGCCTTGTGGCGTTGCCGTGATGAGCTTGAAGAGGTCGTCTTTAGGAATTAGGAAGTAGACAAGCTGCCTTCCTGAAGAGAGGATCTTATAAAGGCCGGGTTCATAAACGCTGTTGTTTGCATCCATCAGCTTATACGTGGCGTTCTCAGTGCCCATGAGCCCGATATCGACCTTCAGGATCTCCTGGGAGGCACTTTCCTCCAGGGGCGTCCTGATCGACCCAAAGAGCGTGACTTTTGCGGTTCCGTCGCTGCCTTGCAGCGGAGAGGCCTGCGCCGTGCCGAAGGCTAGAGCCAGTAAAAGGGCTAGAATAATTAATCTCATCTGATACCCCCATTGTATCTATTGTCTCTTATAAGGTGGCCAATTTGATATTATTGTTTGCATTTGCCATCCGGTTATATACATTTTATCCAAGATTCTCTGGTTGGATCCCATGACCCTTCGTGCTTATAACCGAAATGGGATGGAATCCGGGCGACTCCGTCTGCCTGGGAAACCTATATCTCCTTGTTGCTCCATATCGAGATGCGGTGTTCTCATTGTCATCGCCAATCCTTGTAACCTGCGGCCTGCCTTATGCCAACGGGCCATGTCACCTGGGCCATTTAAGAACTTATGTACCTGCGGACATCTTCGTTCGAGGATTAAAAAAAATGGGAAAAGTTGTGCTGTTCATATGCGGTTCGGACTCCCACGGGACTCCCATCGTGGTCAACGCCGAAGCCCAAGGAATGGCTCCGAAAACGTTGGCGACCAAGTACCACCAGCACTTTGATGAAGTCTTTAAAGGAATGGGCGTCAATTTTGATTTCTTTGGAGATACGGACGACCAGGCCTGCCATAATCGCACGCAAGAGGTGGTGAAGGAACTCATGGACGGCGGCTATGTCTATCCTAAGGAGATAGAGCTGGCCTACTGTCCGAAGTGCGAACGATATTTGCCGGACAGATATGTGGAAGGGGAATGCCCTTATTGCGGAAAAACCGCTCGCGGCGATGAGTGCGATATGGGCTGCGGCCGCCATCTGGAGCCAGGTGAGATTAAGAACGCCATCTGCAAGGTCTGCGGCAGCAAAGCCGAGTACCGCAAACAGATTCACTATTTCTTCAAGCTCTCAGAGTTCAAAGGATTTTTGCTAAAGTATCTGGAAACCCTGGGAGGAACTGCGTCCGCCCGAAATTACGCTATGGAGTGGGTCAGAGCGGAGCTAAAAGATTGGTGCATAACCCGCAACATGGCCTGGGGCATTAAGTTCCCGGGCCATAGCGACCTCGTGGTTTACGTCTGGGTGGATGCGCCCATAGGCTACATCGCCTTCACTGAGGAGTGGTGTGCCAGAAACGGCCAGGACTGGAAGGATTACTGGAAGGATGGGGCCAGGATCATCCACTTCATCGGGGGAGACATAGTCTACCATCACTGCATATTCTGGCCAGCCATGCTCAAAGGAGCCGGATACACCCTGCCGTCTGCTGTCGTCGCCAGCGGCATGCTCAAGATCGACGACAAGAAATTCTCCAAATCCAGGGGCAATGTTATCTGGGTGAAGGACGATTACCTGGATAAGGGCCTACATCCCGATCTACTGCGCTACTATCTGGCCAGCTACACCGCCCACAACAAAGAGGTCAACTTTGCCTGGAAGATATTTGCCGATAAAGTTAATACCGAGCTGGTAGGAGCTTTTGGCAACTTCCTTAACCGCGCCCTGACCTTCAGCGTGAAGAACTTTGAGGGAGAGGTTCCGGATGGCGTGATCGATGCAGAGGTCATGGCCAGGATCAGTCAAACCATGGCGGAAGTTATATCCGGCCTGGAGGAGTACGAGTTCAAGAAGGCCACAGACAGCGTTATGACGCTGGCGGACTATGGCAACATATACTTCCAGAATCACGAGCCCTGGAAGCTGATTAAAAACGACAAAGCATCGGCCGGAACAGTCCTGAGAAGCTGTCTGCAGATCGCCAAAGCGCTGGTTATTTTTATGGAACCGGTCATGCCCGCCAAAATGGAAGCTGCCTGGAAGCAGCTCGGTCTGGTTGGCAGTGCCTGCGAAATGCCCTTCCAGGAAGCACTGGCACCCCTGGCAGCAGGCCAGAAGCTAGGGGTCCCAGAGATTCTCTTCTCTCGCATGGAAGAGCCATTCGTCAAAGAGCTGGATAGAATCTTCAAAGAGAGGATAGAGCAAAGCGAATCCAAAGAAAAGGGAAAGACCGCCAAGAAGAAGGGAGAGATCTCTTTTGAGGATTTCCAGTCTCTGGATCTATGCATCGGAGAGATAAAGAAAGCAGGCCCTATAAAAGGCTCGAATAAGCTTCTCAAGCTCGAGGTAGATATCGGCGGCGAGACCCGCCAGGTTGTGGCCGGCATCGCAGAGGCTTACTCTCCGGAGGATCTGGTGGGCACCCAGGTAGTCGTCCTGGCAAATCTTAAGCCCGCCAAGCTCTTCGGCATCGAGTCGCAAGCTATGCTCTTGGCAGCAGACGCCAGCGGCAAGGCCGTGTTGCTGCGGCCAAGAGACCAAGTTGAAACAGGAACTAAGGTAAGATAGGAGGTTATAATTTTGCTCCAGATTGAGAATCTGTCCAAGACTTACAGGTTGAAGGACAGGGATATTGTAGCTCTTAATAATGTCAGCTTCAACACCCGGCCGGGTGAGATTTTGGGAGTAGTGGGTAAGAGTGGGGGAGGCAAGAGCACCCTGATGAAGATCCTGAGAGGTATGGAGAGCTTCGATTCTGGCAAAATCATCATTGACGGCGCCACCATTACGCCCGATTCCAGTGGCGAAGTGGTAAGAGCGCAGATGGCAGCCACCGCCATACATCTGCAAAGGGATTTCGCCCTCTGGACGGAATCTGCCCTCAAAAATGTGGTGCGCCGGATTCACTCCCGCAAGACGGGCTTTGAGGTTCTGCCCATACCCGAGAATGAATACTACGATGAGATGTATAAAGAGGCCCTTTATTACCTCCGCCTGGTGGGCCTGGAGAAGAAGGCCAATCACCTGGCCACTATCCTCAGCGGCGGGGAGAAGCAGAGGCTTCTCATAGCCAGGCAGCTGTCCAAGAAGCCCAAGATCCTTCTCCTGGACGAGCCGGCCACCATGGCCTGTCCGGCCACCAAGCAAGAGGTGCTGGATGCCATCAAGAATGTGAATAAAGAGCTTGGTCTAACTATAATAGTGGTCTCTCATCTGCCGGAAATTCATGAATATCTGGCGGATAGATTGATCTGGCTGGAGAAAGGGGAGATTGTCGCGGAAGGGAAGCCCAGAGATGTCTTAGACAAATTCATGGCAGGGATTGGAAAGATGGAGCCTCTGGCACCAAGACCCGATGCAAAGCCTTTGATAAAAGTGAGAGGCATATTTAAGAGAGGTTGCCAGATCTGCACAGGAGAGGTTCTAGATGTGCTGAAAATGGAGAACCTCAGCTTCGATATAAACGAGGGAGAGATCACATCCATCATAGGCAACAGCGGTGGGGGAAAGACCACTCTCCTCAAGATCATGCAGGGTGTAAAGCTGCCGGATGAAGGGTCTGTCTATTATCGATACAATGATAATTGGGTAGACATGATGACCTACTCGCCAGACAGAATGAATGTGCGCCGAACTTTAGGCATCATGTATCAGGAGTTCGCCCTATATGCCAGCGAAACCATCATCGATCAGATCGCCTATCAGATGGGCATCAAAGGCAATGATGTGATCGACCATGCCCGGGCTGTGGCAGAGGAGCTCGGCATAAGCGATAAGGTGCTGGATGTCATTTACGCCATGACGGATATGTCCGAAGAAGATGCCAAAGCTGCCTTTGAGGCTCTGGGACTGACAAGGGATATATTCAAAGACCTGTTCCCCCGCTTCCCGATGACTGAGGCCAGCAAGTTTGCCGAGCCCATCTTTGATCTGATGTCCCTGGACAGGGAAGCGATGTGGAAGCTGCCGGAACAACTCTCAGGCGGCGAGCTGGTGAGGGCATCTATAGCCATACTCCTGGCAGCCAGGCCGAAGATACTGATCCTGGATGAGCCCTTCGGAGATATCGATCCCATAACGCTGCGGGAGGTCTCTAATTCCATTAAGAAGATCAATGCGAAATTTGGCACCACCATTATTCTGGTGAGCCACCACGTTGATTTCGTCAAGGAGGTCTCTCACAGGGCCATGCTCATTGAAAATGGTGCCCTGGTGGCGGACGGAAATCCGGCCGAGGTTTGCAACGCCTTCCTTGCCAGCTGCCATGCCCCCTATCTGAAGTACCTGGAAGAACGCTATGCTATTCACGGATGACCGTCGATGGATGCGGAACTAGAGGAGATTTACCGTCAGGTAGCCGATCAGCTAACTCCTGAAGATTTCGAAGCCAGAGTGGCAGAGAAGGTTGCACTCATGGCAGGCCTGTGTGACCCGAGGACCGCAGCTATGCTTGTGGCCAGAGATTTTGGTACCACCGAGGTGTTGACCAAGATCGGAAGCATCCGGCCGGAGATGGGAAATGTCGCATTTACTGGGCGAGTGATCAATGTCTCCGAGATTCGCGAGTTTCAGCGTTCCGACGGATCATTGGGGCGGGTCGCTAATATAACCCTGGCCGACGAGACAGGAGCGGTGCGACTGGTTCTCTGGGATGAGAGAACGGAGCCGATCAAATCAGGTGATCTGACAGTAGATCTGTGCCTCAAAGTGAGGGGGGAGGCAAAAGAGGGCTACGCCGGAACTGAGGTGAGTCTGGGCCGAAGCGGCGGCATCGATCTGGTGGACCAGGACATCCAGCCAAGAGTCGCTCCCTATAAAATCGCAGAGATCAAAAGAGATATGGGCGATGTCAACTTGCTGGCCGTGGTCGCGGATCCCGGCGAGATCAGGGAGTTCGAGCGCAAAGATGGTGGCAAAGGCCAGGTTCGAGGGGTGCTGCTGGGGGATGAGACGGGCAAGATCAGGCTCACCCTCTGGGATGATATGGCCCGAATGCCGCTCGCCAAAGGAGAGACGATAGAGGTCATAAACGGCTCCTCGCGGGAAAGGTACGGATCTCTGGAGATCCAGACAGGCAGCGAAACAATCGTCCGAAAGAGCAGCCAACAGGTAGACTTCTCAGAAAAGATTACCCCCATAGCCGACTTGTTGCCCGGGATGATCTGCAGCGTCTCGGGCTTTGTGACGGGTCTGGGAGAGACGCGGGAGTTTCAGAGGGATGATGGTAGGCCTGGGAGGGTCGCCAGTATCTACATCTCTGACAAATCCGGCAGAGTAAAGGTAGCCCTCTGGGGTGATCACGTAGATCAATTGCAGGGCCTGGATCTGGGCTATAAGGCAGAGCTGATTGATGCCCAGGTTAAGAACGGCTGGAATGAAGGATTGGAAATCTCCTGCGGATGGCGCACCAGGATTACTTTCGCCCCGCCTGAGTAAGGAAGTTAAGTAAGGTATGCCAACACCAAACAGAGGAACTAGGAAGATGGCACCAAAATTACTGGAAGATCTACCGGGCGTGGGTCCGGCCACTGCCGAAAAGCTGCGCGAGGCAGGTTTCAACTCGGTTGAAGCCATTGCCGTTGCATCTCCGGGAGAACTGGTGGCCGCGGCAGAAGTGGGCGAGGCCACCGCTGCCAAGATCATCGCCGGGGCGCGGGAAGCGGCGGATGTGGGCGGCTTTGAGACGGGAGACAGAATCTTGGAGCGCCGCAAGCTTGTGGGAAAGGTCACCACAAGCTGCAAGAGCTTCAACGAGCTATTAGGCGGCGGAATGGAGACCCAGTCTATAGTGGAGCTCTATGGAGAGTTTGGCTGCGGCAAGACCCAGATCGCTCACCAATTGGCCATCAATGTTCAACTGCCAACCGAAATGGGCGGCCTGAACGGCTCGGCCATAATCATCGATACCGAGAACACCTTCCGGCCGGAGCGCATCGCCCAGATGGTCAAAGGCTTACCACCTGCGCCTGATGGCCGTGTTTGGGAAACGGAGGATTTTCTTAAGAATATCAACGTGGCCAGGGCTTTCAACTCCAATCACCAGATCCTTCTGGCAGATAGCGCCATGGACCTGGCAGAGAAGATCAAAGATTCTGAGAAACCGGTTCGCCTGCTGATCGTAGACTCAGTGACGGCTCACTTCCGGGCTGAGTACGTGGGACGAGGTACTCTGGCCGACCGCCAGCAGAAGCTGAACAAGCACCTGCATGATCTGATGCGTTTTGGAGACCTGAATAATGCTCTGATATTGGTAACCAATCAGGTCATGTCCAAGCCGGACACTTTCTTCGGCGATCCGACTAAACCCGTAGGCGGACACGTGCTGGGCCATACGTCCACCTTCCGGTTGTACCTGCGCAAATCCAAGGGCGAGAAACGCATTGCTCGCCTGGTGGATTCACCGAACCTGCCCGATGGCGAGGCGGTCTTCTCTGTGACTATGGAAGGTTTGAAAGACTGATCAGGGCCCGTGAGAAAGAATCTGATACAGGAGGAGGGAGGAGATCCGAGTGCAAAAGAGAAGAAGACAGCATATTTCCCCGGATCGCCACCTTCACTTACATTCGTAAATAGATATAGACGATTGTGACAACTTCGGGTTTGGGCCGCTTCCAAAGAAGATTCGTGATCGGCAAGAATCTGAAAACATGTCAAACCGCAGATGGCGACGCGGCCCCAAGCCGTTGCCGGGGGCGTGAATTCTGTCACCAAGAAAAAGCCTGATGGAGCGGACCCATGAATTCTGCACTAAATGGCGCCAAACTTCACTTCGCCCCAGCGTATCGTTTGATCGTCTCCCGTTTGCGCTGCCACCTGCGGGCTTCTCTCGCCTTGTCCTCTTGCTCGACGACTATTCGGCCCGACCTATTCCCTAATTCGTTCTTGCTTTTCTTGGGTTGATCCATGCTTGGTTGATCCATGTCATTTCACCTGAATTACGATCTCTTCACCATATTGGTGAATTCCTGTGAGTGGGGCTATTAGAAAACAATCAAGTCTTGAAGGGAGACGAATCTATATAAGTCTATGTTCGGTTGCATGAAAAAGCATTCAGGGATAGCGATGCCGGATGCCGCCGCAAGGGAGCAAAAGGAAGTCTGGATCATGCCGGGGATCGGATCCAATCCTGCTCAACAAGCACAAGACCGTAGGGTTCAATTCGCAGACCGGTCAAATAATAATATATAAATAAACCAAACGAAAAGACTAATATATTAGGAATCATGGCCGATCGTCAATCAATTCGGGGCAGAAGATCTTGAAACAAGATGTCAGGCAGATCATGATAATTTGATGTCAAACATGCCAGATGGAAACCAGGAGAATTTGGCTATGTTCCCTCCACAATCCAGATCCCCTATTCCGTCAGCCCGAAAAGCTAGTGGACAATGGCGTCTGCAGAGGAAGCTAAATGAGATGCCCCATCCCTCTCACAGTGACAGCCCGTGATCCGCCGCCTGGAACTCCAGCCCCCACCAGCCTGACCAGGAGGCCAGGTGCATCGGGCGAGCCGCCTGGATTGCATACCATTTCTCTTGATGGCTTCTTTTTCACCTGCTCGTTTTGATCAGGCATCAATCATAATTAACTAGAGCACCCTTTGGATCAATCCTACCGACATCGATGTTTCCCAGAAGAATTTTATCATAGGCGGCTGACTCGTCCTTATTCCAGGTACCTGTAATAAACATTTGATAGGTCCCCTGTTCAATGGTGGGTGGAAGAGATATATTGTATCTCTCAGCGAACACTTCGTTTTTCGCCCATCGAGAGGTGGGGTAAATGTCATAGATAGGAATGTGAATATCTTCTAATGCCACATTTCCGCGTGGATCAATTAGATCTAGAGCACAGATGTAGTCCTTTGAGACGTTTTCCAAGCTCTGCCAGTAGTATGTTATTGAAAAGCCACCTATTTCTTCTGTCTGGTTGAGATCATATCCCAATAGCTTTATCTTTCCACTGAGCAATTCGTTTACAGGATGTTGAATCACTGGGCTGCTTACCGAAAAGGATGAATATTCCGGATTAATTTTATAGAGAACCTCCACATTAGGCATATTTAGAACAGGAATCACACTATATCTGTTAAATAGAGTTTCATCAACTAAATCTGCTCTCAATATGAAGACTCCTCTTCTGTTTATTCGTTCCTGTATGCGACTTGGCCAATCTACGGGATCTACTCCTAGAATCTCCACAGTGGGATTCATATGGTATACTATCTGGAAGTACCTAAGAGGCACACAAGTATGCCATACATCGAGAATACTCGAATTCGCAGGGACATCATTTAGAACTTGTGCGAGGAAATAAGAAAGATCTATGCTTGCAGATCGATCAACTTCTTGGGAATATAAAGTGTATGAGCTTATGGGCACATTTGCGGCTATGATCAGGACCAGCGCAATTAAAGAGATTTTTAAAAAATATCCTCTTTTCCAAGATTCCAACGCAGGCACTTTCTGTGAGGAGGTCTTGATTAAATCTAAGATCTCCCATATGCCTAGACCTATGAAAATAGAGAATATCATGAAGGATGGAATGAGCTTATCATATATATCAAATGAATTAAATTGCACGAAGAACAAAATGTTTATGACGAACATCGAAGCCAAGAAAGCAGACTTCAGTATATCTCTCCTCAATGATAGAGCGATCCCTATTATCCCAGTTGCCATCCCAGTCAAAGAGAAGCTCTTCGCTAGAAAGTCCACATACATGCTTATTCCTGAAGATAGGGGAACAGAAAAGGGAATGCTGGAATACTCGCTCGCCGTTATGAAATAAAGAAAATTGTTGAGGCTTCGGATGTCAGCATAGGCATATGCTGGTCCTTGCCAGGCTCTGACGAATAAATAAATTAATTGAAGTGCTCCAATTGTAGAGAAGATGATGATCATAGAAAACAATGTTCTTTTATTTAGCAGTGCATCTCGATCGACTAGCAACAAGAAAACTAGAAAGGAGGGGGCAAATAGAATATTCGCCGCATTAATACCCAAGCTCAGGCTAAAGAGCAACGAGAGCAAATAAAGAAGCCTTAAATCTCTTTTTTCTGCCCAAATTAAAGCCAAAAGAATCATCGATGCAATGAAGAATGAGTTGAGTGTATATATCTCGGCAATCTCGGCTTGTGCCCAATAGTATATGGAAAATGCAAAAGACATAGATCCGATAATAGAGCCGCTGCGAGACGCAATAGCATCTACAAAGCTGCCTTGGGATTGAGGTGCTAATGATCGAATTATCATATAAACGATAGGTATCACCAAAGCTCCAAAGAAAGCCGACATGAAGTTGACTCTATATGCAATATCACCAACTGGAATAAATGTGAAAATATGTCCAAACCATGTGTATACGGGGAAACCAGGTGGGTGAGGTATGCCAAGCACATAAGATGCAATGGTAGCATCCGCTGAATCTCCTGTGAATATGGATGGTGCTAGGTGCTTCAAGTATACAATGAATGTAGAGAGAAAGAGAAGAAGGCTTACAATTAGGTCCAGCATTATAGGGGACTGCCTAGATAGTTCTATAATTCTATCTTTGAGATTATATAGCACCACCATACGTAAATATCTCCTGCTTTAGCAGTTAGGTGTGAAACTACGAAGAATTAATAGCTTTGCCATCCGATCGGAAAATCCAACTCCTCTGAGGATCGATACAATCCCTGTCCTATGCAAGAAAGTGATATTCACTCACATGAAAACAAATACTATAATAAATGTTACGACGTTTCCAAGGTTCAGATGTGGATACATACTGGAAGAGGTTGTTTGCCAGAGCGATTCTAGGCTCATAGAGAGCGGATGAAAAAGTTGATGGGATTCGTACAGGTTACATGCACTTATCTTTAGCTATCTTTAGCTCTGGAGGATTCGGGCCTAGAAAAAAAGTTAGTGCCATCATCGATCCGAACAATGGTAGAAAATAGTCCATGTCCTTTGGGTCGCTAGTGACCGCTATAAGTTGCAGGGTATCCATTTAAATAAATTACAATTTAGAGTCAAACATGCCATAGTTGGCCAACAGAAAAACCGCTCTGAGGGTCAGGCCTGAGTTAGTGTCGTCTCGGTACAGACCATCTTTCCTCATTACTATGCCCTAGAATCTTATACATTCATTATAACACCGATTGGTTACTAACAAAGTTTCGGAACTAAGCCGCAAGGAAGCGTTAACCTTTTAAGCTAACAGTGGTTACTTGGAAGACTCGAAAAATCGGACTCAGGTGATAAGTAACATGAAGATATCGTATGTGGTTTTAATTGCAGCTCTCCTAGCCCTGGTTTTTGTGGCATCTGCCCAGAACCCGGTTGAGTCTTTTGCCGGATCTCTCCAGAGCCAGGTGACGGCTGCTGGAGAACAGCTTCAGCAGAAGGCGGCTCAACACATAGCGGAAGGAAATCTGACACAGGAGCATATCGCTCAGGACTTCAATAAAACCGCTGAAAATCTCACCGAAAAGGCAAAGAAAGAGCTTGGCCAAAAGCTCAACCAGAATCTAAATATCAGTCCGGCAGAGCTGGAACAAAGGGCAAAAGAGGAATTGAAGAACCAGCTGAACCAGAAGCTCAAACAGCAACCAGGATTCCCAGCAGCTCTGGCTGTGTTAGCCATATTTGCGGCAGTCTGCCTGATCAAGAGACGAGACTGAATGGGCGAGGCCTTTCAGTTCTCAGATTTCGGAAATATGCTACCGGATGTCGCTACCCGAGATAGTTTTATATACCAATATGATGACTGACAGTCAGTCAAAATTTATGGAAACTATTATGGAAGATAGTCCCGAAGTTCGGAACAAACGAAAGACGAATGTAGCTCTTCTTTCTGTGATTTCTAACTCAAGCTTGGTTCTTCTCAAGCTCATCGTCGGATTAACGATCGGATCGGTCTCTGTCATCTCCGAGGCTATCCACTCTGGTGTGGATTTGCTTGCAGCCGTTATCGCTCTCTTTGCCGTCAGGACGGCAGCAAAGCCCGCCGATGAGGATCACCCCTTCGGGCATGGCAAAGTTGAGAACCTCTCGGGAACAGTAGAGGCATTGCTCATCTTCATTGCTGCATGCTGGATCCTCTACGAAGCAATTAAAAAGTTAAGAAACCCCGAGCCATTGGATGAAGCAGGGTGGGGCGCGGCAGTCATGCTTCTTTCTGTGATGGCGAACCTCTTCGTCTCAAAGAGGCTCTTCAAGGTAGGCCAGGAAACGGATTCCGTAGCACTTAAAGCAGATGCCTGGCATCTGCGAACAGATGTTTACACTTCATTGGGTGTGATGGCCGGCCTCATTATTATCGTTGTCGGAGGATTAATAGTTCCAGGTGTAAACCTGCGATGGGTAGATCCAGTAGCCGCAATAGTAGTTGCGGTGTTAATCATCAAAGCTGCGTATCACTTGACCATTGAGTCTGCACGCGATCTGATCGATGTGGGTCTTCCCAGCAACGAAGTGGAAGAAGTACGCAAACACATAATCGCCTTTGCTCCCACCATCCGAGGAATTCATAGGCTGCGCACGCGAAAAGCGGGAGCAAGTCGCTTCGTGGAGTTTCATATCAGAGTGGACGCAACAATGTCCGTTGACGAGTCGCACCGCATTGCAGATATGATAACCTGCTCGATCAAACAGCATTATCCGGGAACTATGGTCACTATCCATATCGAGCCCTGCAATTGCAGCATAGCTAGTGAAGGATCCTGCGGCTGTTTGCTCTCCGAGAACAATAGGAATGCGTTAATGGCGAATGGAACGGATGCCTTCACTGTAACAAAAGAGTCTTAAACCTGTGGGTCCAGTATCTGTTTAGGCTTAATACTCGATGAGGTTATAATCGTGTTCAAGAAGATAATGATCGCGACGGATGGATCCGAGACGAGCATGCGCACTGCAAAATTGGCCATCGGCCTGGCCAGGCTCGCTGCAGGCGGAGTTACAGCGATCTATGTAGTGGACATTTACAGGCTGGCTCAACTTCCAGGCTATACGACCTTGCCAGGATTTAGTGAGAAGTTAATGGGGCTTATGTTCAAGGAAGGGGAAGAAGCCACATCAGAAATTGGGGAGATGGCCTCCGATGCAGGTGTGCCCTTTGAGAAGATCGTTGCCGAAGGAAACCCCGGCGAAGAGATCCTCAGGCGATCCAGAGAATCAGGAACGGATCTACTGGTGATGGGAAGCATCGGCCGGACAGGGCTCGAAAAAATAATGCTGGGTAGCGTGGCGGAAAAGGTGGTACGTCATTCCAAGGTCCCGGTTCTAATTGTGCCAGGCAAGAGTGACTTAAAAATATTAAAAAAATAAGCAAGGAAATTAAAAAAAGTTCAAATCCTCACTTCAGAATTTTTTCTATTCTTTCTACCGCCTGTTTGATCCGGCTTTGGGATGTGGCATAAGAGAGCCGAACGTAATCCATGCCACCCGGTCCAAAAGCAGATCCTGGTGTGGCAGCGATCAGGGCATCTTTTAAGAGCTTCTCGGTGAAGACGTCGCCGCCGCCAAACTCTGACACATCAGGGAACACGTAGAAGGCGCCACCGGGAATGCTGCATGGTATCCCTAGACTCTTCAGGCCTGCGACCAGCAGATCCCGGCGTGCTCGAAACTCCGCTACCATGGAAAAGACCTCATCCTGGGGTCCTTGAATAGCTGCAACTCCGGCGCGCTGCACAAAAGTGGTGGCCTGGGAGACGGAGTGAGATAGAAGTCTGTTGACCCACTTCATGGTCTCCCTGGGACCTGTAAGGTATCCCAGACGCCAGCCCGTCATGGCGTAGGCCTTGGAAAAGCCATTGATGGTTACCGTTCGATCCTCCATCCCCGGCAGAGAACCGATGCTTAGATGCGTATGATCGTAAATTATCTTCTCATAGATCTCATCGGAAATTACGAAAAGATCATGGTCTTCTGCCAGATCACGAATCTCCATCAGAACGGATTGATCGAGAACGGCACCAGTGGGATTAGATGGCGAATTGACAAGAATTACACGGGTTTTAGGATTTATGTTTGCAGCAAGGTCGATCGGCATGAAATTCTCGTCCACATTCCCCCAGGTGACAGAGGCTCCTGAGAAGGCCACGCAAGGCTCATAGCTCACCCAGGATGGACCGATCAAGACGCACTCGTCTCCTTCTTGCAAGAGCGCCTGGATAGCTGCAAAGACTGCCATCTTTGCACCGGGTGTCACAATGACATCATCAGCTGTGGCATGAAGCGAATTTTCTCGGCTAAGCTTCTCAGATATAGCCCGTCGCAGTTCTGGAATGCCAGCCGTGGGAGTATAGTGCGTCTCACCCATCTTGAGGGAGTTGCAGCCGGCTTCGACGATGTGCTTTGGTGTGTCAAAATCCGGTTCTCCCACACTCATGTCGATGATATCAAGGCCATCTTTGGTGAGCTTCTTGGCCATGGCCGCAATTTTCAAGGTCTTTGATTCATGGATGGAGGCCATCCGCTCGGAAACCATAATCTAATCACCACTGAGCCTTTGTAATAGCTTGACCGCCGCCTCTACAGCACGTTTGGCGTAATCCACGCGCTTTTGCGCGTCAGCCCGGGACATCTTGGGACCGGTGATTCCGAGAGTGACAGGCTTATCGAACTCCAAGGATAGATCCATCAGCTTTCGAGCCGCATGCGTGACTACAACTTCATCATGGGCAGTCTCTCCCTGAATTACACAGCCAATTGTCACGACTGCATCGATATCCTCGCGACGAAGTAGCTTTCTCACAACAATGGGCATGTCATATACACCAGGAACATAAATGACCGCTTTGACCTCTGCACCCAGGAACTGGGCATGCTCTCTGCCCAATAGCTCCATTTGATAAGTGATGTCCCTATTGAACTCCGAGACAACGAAAGCAAGTTTTGCCATAAGCTCCAAACCCCGTAAGAGTAGGCAACAAGCTTCCTTCCTTCTTTAATAAACCCATCGATTCCCAATAGAGAAGAAATCTCTTTTTTTCAAGCGATCAAAATGCATTTATCCTTGGCGATTGTCGAAGGTCAGGATGCCATATGAGTCTTATTTATCTTAACGGGGAGTTTGTTCCGGCCGAGAAGGCCGCAGTCTCGGTCTTCGATCACGGTTTTCTGTATGGTGACGGGGTCTTCGAGGGTATAAGGGCCTATGGAGGACGTGTCTTCCGGCTGGAGGATCACGTCAAAAGGCTTTTCGACTCAGCTCAAGCCATCATGCTCTGCATTCCCATGAGCCAGAGTGAGATGTGCGAGGCTATTCTTGAGACGCTGCGCCGGAATAATCTGCGCGATGCCTATATCCGGCCGATAGTCACGCGAGGAATGGGAGACCTGGGCCTTGACCCCAACAAGTGCAATCTGGCCACGGTCATCGTCATTGCAATCGAGTGGGGCGCGATGTATGGAAGTCTCTACGAGGTTGGCCTGACTGCCGTCAGCGTCGCCGTCCGCCGTAACTCTCCCGATGCCCTGCCGCCGAACATCAAGAGCCTTAACTATCTGAATAATATAATGGCCAAGATAGAGGCCAATATCAAGGGAGGCAATGAGGCCATCATCCTTGATGCTCAGGGAAGGCTATCCGAAGGAAGCGGCGACAATATATTTATCATAAAAGATAAAAAGATCTACACACCCCATACGATAAACAATCTCAAGGGCATAACCAGGGAGGCTGTCATGGAGCTGGCTGGAGTTCAGGGGTATGAGATTCTGGAAAGAGACCTGGGCCTGTTTGACCTTTACACAGCAGATGAGGTTTTCGTTACAGGCACAGCAGCCGAGGTTGCGCCCGTCACCAAAGCCGATGGCAGGATCATTGGCGACGGTAAGCCGGGGGCCATAACAAAGAAACTTATGGCGGCCTTCAAAGAGATGACATTGACCACCGGCACTCCGATATTCAAATAGAGGGCAACGAACGGGAGGGCATTTATGGCCCTCTTTCTTTGTATCTTTTTCGAGGACACATTGAGCCTTGGATCCACAAGCGATCTCGGCCCTATTTTACGCCGGGCTGCTGCTGGCTGATGCAGTGGATCGTCCCCAGGCCCTCTACCACTTCCCTGCAGTTGATGCCCACGACCTTCCTCTCTGGGAAGGCCTCCTGGATTATCTTCAGCGCCGCTTTATCGTTCTCGTGTCCAAAGACCGGCACCATGACCACATCATTTCCGATGTAGAAGTTGGCGTAGCTGGCAGGCAGCCGGGGCTCCGCTCCCACGAGGCCGGGCATGGGCAGTTTGATAACCAGCAACGGATTTCCATCCTGGTCCGACTCCCGGCAGAGCTGCTCATAGTTCTCCCTGAGCACCGCATAGTTCTCATCCTCGCGGTCTTCCTCGTAGGCGCAGAGCACCGTTGTCGGATTCACGAAACGGGCGATGTCGTCCACGTGGCCGTCTGTGTCGTCTCCGGCGATTCCCTCCTTCAGCCAGATGACTTTAGAGACGCCCAGGTACTCCCTCAGATAGGTCTCGATCTCTTCTTTGTTCAAGCCGGGGTTTCGATTCCGGTTAAGCAGACACTGCTCTGTGGTCAGAACCGTCCCGCAGCCGTTGACGTCGATGGAGCCGCCCTCCAGGACAATGCCGGGCTTGAAGCATTCCATCTTGAGGTCGTCGTTGATGAGGGAGGGAATCCTGGTATCGTTCATTAATCCCGGGTACTTCTCGCCCCAGGCGTTGAAGGTCCAGGCGACCATGGCAAGCCTCTTCTTCTCGTTCTCCTTTTCCCGGTTTACGACAAAGGTGGGACCATAGTCCCTGAACCAGACGTCGCAATAGTCTATCTGGTGGAATCTGACTCTGCCTAGATCGATCTTTTCCGTCCGGAGCAGGTCCACGACTGCGTCCTGCATCATCTCGTCTTTGACCAGCAGATTAACTGTCTCGCTCTTGTGGATGGCTTTGATGATGGCAACATATGCATCCTCCACCATACCGATATCAGGGAATGTATCCTGATCATAGGGCCAGGCGAGCCAGATGGCATCGTGCTCTTCCCATTCGGCAGGCATGTGGTAGCCCAATTGACGAGGCGTATCCTCCAGACGGAATCCAATCGCCTCCTTTTCGCCCTTTCTTTCCGAGTTGTTAACTCTTACCATCTCGATCAGGGGCCAGTAAACGTCGGGCCGCCTGTTTCTGAAAAAGCCCCAGCCCTCTCGCACCAGTTCGTTTTTGGCGAGATCCAGCTCCGCTATCAGAACCTCTTCCGCGCTATTGCCGGCCCTGGCCACAATCTTGCCAAAAGAGTCGCAGACAAAAGAGCTTCCCCAGAATTTGAGATCCTCCTCCCAGCCCACCCGGTTGGCGGCGGCAATGCAGACGCTGTTGGCAATGGCGTGGCCCCGCTGCACCGTCTCCCAGGCATCATGCCAGTCTCCATCTGCCGGGTCTTCCACACCCTGAATCCAGCCGATGGCAGTGGGATAGAAGATAACCTGGGCTCCTGCCAGGGCAACCGCTCGCGCAGCCTCCGGGAACCACTGGTCATAGCAGATGAGGACGGCAAATTTCGCATAGCGCGTATCATAAACCCGGATCTCTTCGCCCGGGGAGAAGTAGCTCTTCTCGAAAAAGAGCGGATCGTGGGGAATGTGAATCTTGCGATAGGTCTCGAGAATGCTGCCATCGCTATCGATCACGGCAGCGGAGTTGTAGAAGTCGACGCCATCCTTTTCGAAAACGGGTACTATTATCACAATCTCGAGCGTTCTGGCCAGTCGGGAAAAGGCGTCTGTGGACTCGCCTGGAATTGTCTCTGCCAAAAGAGAGACGTCCCTTTGATCCCACTGGGGAAAGTAGCGCGTCCGGTAGAGCTCCTGCAGGCAGACGATCTTCGCGCCTTTGCTCGCCGCCTCTTTTACCCGTTCAATGGTTTTCTTCAGGTTATAATCGCGATCCTCTGATACCGAGGTTTGAATCAGTCCTATGGTGACTTTAGTTGCAATCCTGTCTGCGGCCATTTCTTTGCATCCCCCATAATAGAAAGAAGACTTGGGTTAACTAGCTTGCGGATTTTCTTTGGACTTCTGGAGATCGCTCTCAAGAGGGCTTTCTTCCTGCCATGAGCGCAATGCAAAGGTACTGCCATAGAACATTGACCTCTGAGAATCCTGCTTCCCTCCACCACCCGGCTTTCTCAACTTTGCTGGTGTAGTAGTGAGTCTCCAAATCATTTCTCAGCCCGGCCACGAAGTCGGATAAGGCCGGATCAACAGTCAGGCGCCGGGCCTCCATCTCCTGGAAGAACCATTCTTGCATATCGCTTCCATCTTCGGCGTAGCCCTCCGCTGCCAGGAGCCAGCCGCCTTTCACAAGCCTGCGTACGCATTTTTCTATGGCTACCTTGTAGCGATCAAAGGACAGGTGCTCCAGGACCAGCGTGGATACAATGGCATCGTATGCTCCATCGCCCAATCCCTCATCCCAATCATCTCCGGAGAGGTCCGCTACCCTGGAGCCAATTATTGCGCCGGGATATGCGCAGGAGATCTTCTCAACGGCCGTGCGCACCATTCTTTTCGAGCCATCTATAAGAAAAACCTTGGCCGGAATTTTCTTGAGGATGGCCATAGAGGCATTGCCGGTTCCGCAGCCAAGATCTATGATCCAAGGCTCTCGCGGCAGGTATCTATGAGCCGCCTCTGCCACGAGGTCGATCATCTCCAGGTAGCCTGGCACAACTTGGGACTGATAGAGATCATACGCCTCGGCATGCGTGTCGTAGCAGGAGACGGTTTCGTTCTCGCTTATCACATATCGTCATCGTCGCCATCTCTATTTAATTTCGCGCTTTTTTGACTCTCCCCGTATTATCTGCATTCCATCAACCTAAAAGGTTTAGGAAATTGCTTTCATGATTGTAGTTCTCCGTTCGTCCGTCCTCCGTGCGCTCTGCGACTCTGCGGTTTCTTCCGTGACCCCTGGGTTTGATTATTCAGCTGCGAATATTAACCGTAGAGACGCAAAGTTCCCAAAGTAAGCGAAGAGCTCTTTTTTGCGTTTTTTCCTCAAAGAAATATCCAGTAGACCAGCACATTCAGCAAAGTCAAGGGCATGCCCACCCGCGCGAAATCAAGGAATGTCAGGGTCTCGCCGCTCTTCTCCGCATTTTGAATTATTATCACGTTGCTCGCGGCTCCCAAGATGAAGAGGTTCCCGGCGATGGTGCTTCCCGCTGCCAGAGCCATGAGATCCTTTGTCGAGGGATTCAGCAGGAGTGGCTGGAAGAGGGCGACGAATGGCACATTGGATATGATCTGGCTGAAGAGGACGCTCAGAGCCAGGATCGAAGGGATAGATGTGAAGTTGGCAGAATTTCCAGAGAGGAGTGTCTGAACGGCACCCGACCTCCAGACGCTGTCCATCAAAACGAACATGGCGGCAAAGAAGACGAGAGTGCTCCAGTCAATATTTTTCAGAATATAAAATCTTTGCCTGCTGAATAGGATGATGGGCAGGGCGGAGAGAACGGCGATGTAAGTCAACCGGAAACCCTCGCCAATGCCTAAGGTGACCGCCAGGATCTTTGCCGATATCAATAAAATCAGCAAAATCGCTGAGATCCTGGCGAAATGCGCAAGCTTCGGGTCACGGATCTGCTCCCGGCAGATCTGCAAGGGCCGATGCTGGAACTGATTCCGGTAAAAGAGCCGGAGCAGAAGATAAGCTAGCAGAAGGTTGACGACGGTAGGAAGAAACAGGTATCGGAGGAAGACCAGAAAGGGATTGGCCAGGTTCCCATTGATGGCAATGAGGAGATTTTGCGGATTGCCGATAGGGCTCAATGCGCTGCCGGTGGTCACGGCAAAGGCCAGAGTCAGGAGGAGCAGTTTAGGGGATATCTTAAGCGTTCTTGCCAGGTAGAGCATGAATGGCGTGCCGATTATGGCCAGAGTATCATTCATGAGCAGGGCGGAAAGAAAGCCCATGGCAAAGAGAATAAGGAGCAGGAGCTGGTCCAGATTCTTTGCCCGGCAAAACAACTTGTTGAAGAAGTGAACGAGATAGCCGCTCTCCGACATGGCTTCTCCTATCACGAACATCCCGCCCAGGAATATCATCACGTCCGGATTTATGGCACAAGCTGCATCCAAAAGCGTTGTGTGGCCAAATGCGAGAACCACCAGAGCGCCCAGCAGCATGATCTGCCAGATCTGAAGTTTGAATCCCCCCAACTGCCTTACGGTAATAAGGATCAGAACAGCAGCCAGAGCTATGACGGGAATATAAGTTTCGAGCATTCCAGATCCAGAAATTTCCAATGTTACAATTATCTTGGCTCTCTCTTCCAAAACAGCAACCGCCATTTCTGCCCCCGGGAATTATAGTTTTCTCCATCTTTTTTCCTATCTGCCCCTGGTGTGGGCCGAAAAACGATTACCTGTCATGCGGGTTGGGGTGGGCCATATCGCTCAAAATAGAACTTTTAATTATTTGGAATTCGGTGCATCCTCATAGTCATTTAATAAAGGGATCGTCATCAAAAAGGACTAAATCGAGCCGGATAATATTATAGAATAACCAATTGACCGTGTAGCCTCTTGGCGAAAGATTATAACATATAATCCTGACCGACACCCTTATAGCTTGCAATAATGCTCCATGCTACCATATACCACGACATTCTTTGAGTTGCAGATGTTGTGTTGTTAGGGCTGCGATAGTGAGGCAGCAAGAGGGATGGTGTTAAGCATGCTCGGCATTGATGATCCATGGATCTTGAGCGTTTATCTTCTTTGCATTTTTAGCGCGCTCTTGTGCGTGATTTACGGCGTTGTCAACTGGAATCGAGGCGGAGAGCAGGAATCTCTGGAAATCAAAGAGGAAGCCGATTGGGAAGCCGGCGAGGAAGCGATGCGGGAAAAAGAGCTGGGGTTGTGATTTAGATGAATCTGCTTCTTCTCTATGTAATCGTATTGATCTACCTGCTGGCCACGCTTTATCTTGGGTACAGAGGATGGAAATCCACCAAGGACTCGGAGGGCTACCTGGTAGCGGGCAGGAAGACTCATCCCTACATCATGGCTATGAGCTATGGCGCCACATTCATCAGCACCTCGGCCATAGTTGGCTTCGGTGGCACGGCCGGCCTCTTCGGCATGGGCCTCCTGTGGCTGACGCTGCTCAATATCTTCGTTGGGATCTTTCTGGCCTTCATAGTTTACGGCAAGCGCACCCGTAAAATGGGCCACAGCCTCAATGCCATGACCTTCCCAGAGCTTCTGGGAAAACGGTTTGACAGCAAATTTATCCAGTATTTCAGCGGCCTTGTGATCTTCTTTGGCATGCCGCTCTACGCCTCGGTGGTCCTAATAGGGGCAGCGCGTTTCATGGAGACAACTCTCTCAATAGACTATCATATGGCGCTGCTTATCTATTCACTCATCATCGCCATCTATGTGATATGGGGAGGTCTGCGCGGAGTTATGTACACCGATGCCTTGCAGGGAACCATCATGTTTGTGGGCATGGCCTTTCTCCTGGTTATGACCTATTCCCGTCTGGGAGGCATAACGGCTGCTCACCAGGCCCTCACCAACATGGCATATCTGGTTCCGGCAAAGCTCGCCGCCCAGGGGCATACCGGCTGGACATCAATGCCCGCTCTCGGCAGCACCTGGTGGTGGACTCTGATATCCACCATCGTTATGGGCGTGGGAATAGGAGTTCTGGCCATGCCTCAGCTTGTGGTGCGATTCATGACAGTCAAGTCCAACCGTGAGCTCAATAGGGGCGTCTTGATTGGAGGCATTTTCATTCTGGCCATGACGGGAGTCGCATTCGTTGTGGGGGCTCTCTCCAATGTATTCTTCTTCCAGACCCAGAACAATATATCCATAAATGTAGCCAAGGGCAATGCAGACAGCATAATTCCCATTTATATCAACGCCGCCTTGCCGGAGTGGTTCGTCTACCTCTTCATGCTCACGCTTCTGGCAGCAGCTATGTCGACCTCCAGTTCCCAGTTCCATACCCAGGGAAGCGCCATAGGCAGAGATATCTACGAGACGCTAACCCGGAAAAAGGGCGGCAGCTCCATCCTGATCACGAGACTGGGAATAGTAGTGGCGATCATAATAGCCGTCGTCCTCGGTTATGTCCTTCCTGAGAACATAATCGCCCGCGGCACGGCAATTTTCTTCGGACTATGTGCCGCCGCTTTCCTTCCCATGTACACCTCCGCCCTCTACTGGCGCGGAGCGACGCGGGCTGGAGCCATAGCAGGCCTTATAACCGGCACGTTCATGACCGTCTTCCTGTATCTGTTCATCCACAAAGCGGAGGCAGTACCATTGGGGATCTGTAAGATGCTCATTGGTAGAGACTTCCTGATCACCCAGATGCCCTGGCCGGTGGTGGATCCCATAATAATAGCCCTGCCTGTGGCAATCCTGGTAACCGTGGCCGTTAGCCTGAGGACTAAGAAAATGGATGAAAAGCATCTGGAGGAATGTTTCAAAGGGTTGAAATAATTTTTTTATTTATTTTAGGATAATTACCCTGCAGCTTGCAACTTGGAGCTTATTACCGGTATAAATATGGGCTCTGCCGGGACAGCGTCAGCAACTACCACATAGGCAAGGATGTAAGGAGCCAGGAGGAGCGCACTGCCTGCGGTGTTTGGAGGTGACCTATTTTTATATAATTAGCAGAATCCGTGGCCCAAGGATGCCCAGGAGGCGAGGGTCTTGGCTTTCTACCGTGCCCTGGGTGAGGGTCGGAGAGGAGGCCGCCCGGGGACTTGGGATGGAGGCTCTTTCGGGTTGCGGCTCTGTGCCGGTTAGCTATGTTCCTATACCAGGTGAGGAAAAACGGATGCTTGGAAAGCGGTTAAAGCCGCTGACTTTTTTTATTCAGGGCGTTTTCATGGTAACTATTTTGTTAGTCAGGGCTAAACCGCGGTATACCGGCCAGATTAACTTCTGGAGTATGTATAACATGCAAAGATTTCATCTCTTCTCCATCCTTTTCCAGACAAGATCCAAATCACTCTTGTCTATCTGACCATTCTACACTTTATGGAATGTATTTTTGACAATTGCCCGTTATCGATTAATCCGTATCAGATAAACAGAGAACGCGATGTAGAATCCGCCGCGCAACATCCCCGACATTACGAGGGCGAAGCATATTTATAAAATTAATTAGGGCTCCGATTTCGAATTGGAAGGCTGTAAATCCAAGTATGTATAACATGCAGTTCGTCATGATAGAGTCGATTATTCTATTAGCCACCAAAATGTTTTTCGTCTGAGATCCTAACCCCAGAGTAAGACAAAGGAGGAACGACATGATCAAAAATCATTATCTCGAAATTTTGATGCCATTACTAGTAGCTTTAATAGCTATATCAACGACCGCATCTGCACAAGGAGGTTATTCTATAAGCGAAGACGGGCTTAATTTTATCGCCGAACATGAAGGGGTCCGTTATAGTTTATATAATGACCCTGCTGGCCATTGCACTATTGGAATTGGACACCTAGTGTCTCGTCAACTCTGTAATGTCGGATAAAGACGGGAGAGCTTAACTCTGGCATCTGTGGTAGTGAATCGCCAATTTACCTTTACATTTTTATTAGTTCTAAACTCCTGCCATGCCGCTACTTCTTTCTTAACCGTTTCAATATTGTCGATTCTT
>CAIQHB010000011.1 GCA_903871465.1 uncultured Methanosarcinales archaeon | reverse complement strand
TTCTGGCGATTTTTCTTTTTCTCTTTATCATAATAGGGGGTAATTTCGTATAGGTATTCTTGGCCATTTATCTTCTTGATGCGAGTGAATGATTTCATGTGCATATTTAGGCACATAATAGTATTTATATATTTCGGTTAGAGATAGCGAAATGTATCATAGTATGCCTAAATTACGGGGAGGTCAGGTTAGAACTGCTCTTTTTCAGACCCGCACTCCCCGGCCGTTGGACCTGCCCCGGCTTTCCATCATGAAAGCGAAGTCTGCTCTGGTATCGGTCTTCTTGCCATCCGGGATCCGGCCGTAGGTGAAGTCGGTATGCGAGTCGTCACTCTGCGGGGATGTTTTATCCACCATACTTCCAGAGCTGTCATAGAGATAGACAGTTCCGTTGCCGGTTGTAACCCAGGCAGGCTGGCCGTCTGCCACTATGAATCCCTTGGCGTCGATGCTGCCCTTCAGAGCAATGGGGCCCGTCCAGGCAACATCGACGATCTTGACGGTCCAGCCGGTCAGATCCACGGCACTCTCTCCGGTATTGTAAAGCTCTACCCAAACCGTGCCGCTGTCGGGCGGACTGAGCTCCACCTCGTTGATGACCACATCACATAGGCCCAGGCCGGAGATGGCCAAGAGGCAGCAAACGGCTAAGAGCACCTTGAAGAAACTTCCCGATTTTAGAATCATTTTTATCACACATCCAAACTAATATTATTCAGTTACCTGCCTGTATATTGATTTTCCTCTGCCATCCTTAGCGCACATTTGATGTTCCTTTGGTGGCAGAACCGAGGCCCCAATCGCCATCGGTGTTTGTATCGTGCCCATCCGGATGCCTGCCATAGGTGAAGTCGTTGCCTAGAAAGTCCGTGCGTGTGGCCGTCTTATCCACGATTTCGCCGGATGCGCTGTAGAGTGTGGCATATCCGCCGTTATCATGATTCCAGGAAGATTGGCCGTTTAGAACATAGAACCCCAGAGGGGGCAATATCGTTCCCGCTGGAACTGCCGGGAATTTGCCTTGCCAGCTGCCGTCGGTGATGGTAGTGGTCCATCCGCTGATGTCCACGCTGTCATTGCCCGAGTTGTAGAGCTCGACCCAATCAGCTCCTCCTGCAGGTGGATTCAGTTCCATCTCATTTACGACAACCGAGGCTTTGGCACCAAATGATAAAACCAGTAAAGCTGCCGCAAGATAAAACATCTTTGAAGTTGATTTCACTGCTGTTTTCCTCCCGTTCGTGCACTTATAATATCCCCAAATCGCATCAGGGGAATGCTCGCACAATATCAGGGACTCCGGGTTTCAGGTATATTATCGTATCGCAGCCGCCGCTGCCGGAAGAAAAGCGGGCCAAAATATGCGGAGTTCTGCAAGACGAATCTGGAAAACGCTATATAGTTAGAGAGTTATAAACGCGACCAAATAATCAGACGTCATCGAAAGGATATAAAAACCAATAACTAGCAATGAGGTGGATTGGATGAAATTTGCGATTATGTCTTGCAGATCGGCACCTTTAGGGATATTGTTGCTGTTTTGCTGCATCACGCTTGGGCTTATGACAGCGCTTCCGGCTGCATCCCAGAGTGATAATCTCACTCGCATAACAATGCCTATGAGCGATAAAATGAACAATTATGCAGAGCTTGCTTATATCTTGCCTTCTCGAGTGAACGTGGAAGCAGATACCTTGCAGGTCTTGAATTACACTAGTGGAAGAGATGTGAAGGCATCTATTCTCCTGAACGGGAGCAAAGTCAGTCTTTATCTCCTCTATCCCTGCCAGACCCCCCAAGCATTGCTTGAGACTGGAGCACTGAAAACTCTGCTGGCAGCCTCTGATCCGGCAATATTGAAAGCGAATTACAGTGATACTCTGCTGGCTATCAGCGGCCGTCCAGCTATTTGGGGACAGATGGCAAACCAGATATTTGCGGCATATCAGCCCACGAACCAGACCGCTGCTGTGGTAGTGATGGATGGGAGCTTGCCAGAGGAGACCATGGCAGATTTCCTTGGCAATCTGACCATAACTCCAAACGAAGGCGTCACACCACTAAGCCCTGGCTATTGCCCTGATACTACTGTCGCTACTGCATCTACAGTCGCTCCAGTTTCAGCGGAGACAACTACAGCTCCCGCTAACGAGACTGCTGTGGCTAATCCCGCCCCGAGCACGCCAGCGGCCGCGACCCCAACCCTGGCAGAGACTGCAAAGAACAATGCATTAGCCGCCAAAGAGAAGCAGGCCGCAGATATGAAGGCAGCCCAGGCAAGGCTCGATAAGATGAGGAACGGCAGAAGATGAAGAGATACTAGGATTCCTAGATATGCCAGGCAAAAGAAGTCATTCGCCAGATCTTATCCGGGCCCGGGGCTGCCGCGCATAAAGGCCGCCGGCCACTGATCTTTTTTGTCTGCCCCGATCGCACCATGGGCTAAAACGGGGATTTATTGCCGAGGGTCACATCACCCGGGGCTCTGACCCCAAAACCTTTTAACCAGGATCATCATAGTAAGAAGGTTATCAATGCTCAAACATCAACAGGAGGTGTATTGATGGCATACGAGAGAGTAAGCGAGCTGCCCAAAAGCGTGCGAAATCTGCCCAGCCGCGCTAAAGCCCTTTACATGAAGGCTTATAATAGCTGCTGGGATGACTTAGAGAATACCGATGAAGCAGCGCGCGAGAAGGCATCTCACGAATCTGCCTGGTCGGCCGTGAAAGAGCAGTACGAGAAGGACGATGAGACGGGTGAGTGGGTAAAGAGCGAAGATATCACAGGAAAGCGCTCGCGCCACCGAAAGAGCAGGTCCAGTGGGGCCTCCTTGCAGGCTAAGGCACACGCATGATGTCCAGAGAGTGATGCTGTCGAGGAACTGAGCCCGAGAAATTGACTCAATTTGGCTCCTCTACAGCTACCTCGTGACAATCCCGAAATCCTGTCCGTTCCGTTGCTGCCATTGGTTGCGGTGGTCTGGTCTTATTGTGATTTTGTTCAGTTCACTAAAGCCATCATTCTATTATTCTCACCATAAATTAGTTATAAAATGCAGTCAAGATTGTTTTGAGGAATTCATATGCCAAAGATGGCAATAATTTATGCGAGCGGTCTGGGAAGGACCAAAACGATGGCAGAAGCCATTTCGAACGGAGCCATGACCATTCCGGGAGTTGAGGTAGTACTGAAAGACGCCTATGATGCCTCACTCGAAGATGTTAAGGATGCCCAGGCTATAGCACTGGGGGGCTCGACCTACAACTACAAGCTGATCAAGGCCATGGACCCGTTCCTGAAAGAGCTGGCAAAGCTTGATCTGAAGGGAAGAATCGGAGTCGCCTTCGGCTCTTTCGGGTGGAGCGGAGAGGGCGTTCCCACTCTCATTATTCGCATGAAGTCCTTCGGCATGAAAGTGATTGAGCCCGGAACCACAGCCGTTCAGGTTCCCACAAAAGAAGATATAGAAAAGTGCTTCTTACTGGGAAGAAATATCGCCTTGGGTCTAGTAAATTAGTCTCGAACCGGCGGTTTGAGGCGTATTTCCACTTTTTTAAATTTGTCTTGCCATTCGGACTGCATTTTTCATTTGAACATCTATTTTTCTTCTTCTCACCAAAATGCCAACATCATTTTATATTATCCGGCTGCATTAGGTATGTTAATAAACCGGAGCCAGAGAACATGAGCAAAGACATTCTGGAAAAGGGCGCCATTGTGCAGAGGGACAAGGAAACCTTTGCTATCGCCCCCCATATTGCAGGCGGCATAATCGATCCCGCCGGCCTTCGAAAGATCGCTGATGTGGCTGAGAAGTATCATGCCAAGGTCCTCAAGATCACCTCGGCACAGAGGATCGCCATTGTAGGGATAGATCCGAAGGACATTGATGATGCCTGGAAGGACCTGGGCATGAAGGCCGGAGCTGCCATCGGTCTATGCGTTCGCAGCGTCAAGATATGTCCAGGAACCACCTTCTGCAAGCGCGGCCAGCAGGATTCTGTAGGAGTAGGCTTGAAGCTGGACGAACTGTATCATGGGATGCAGCTTCCCTGGAAGTTTAAAATTGGTGTATCCGGATGCGCCAACTCCTGCGCAGAGCCTGTCGTGAAGGATATTGGCTTGATTGGAACCTCTAAGGGATGGAGGCTTCTTGTAGGCGGAAGCAGCGGCGTCAAGCCAAGGCTTGGCCAGATGCTGGCGGAGAATCTTTCCGACGAAGAGGTTTTGTCTCTAATCGACCGAATAATCATCTATTACAAGGACCATGCCAAGAAGCAGCGTCTGGGCGAGTTCATCGATGAGATAAGTTTCGAGAAGTTCAAACAGGAGATATTGATATAATTTGATTCGAGAGGCCGATATTAGGGGCCCCTTCGATTTTTTTCCTGATTCATATCAAGGCCACTGCATACCGTATCCCGGTGCATAGGTTGGCTGGTAGTAATAGGCGTTATTGTTCTGATTCCAATAAGCATTGCCGTTCTGGTACATATTCGGGTACGTATTATAGGGCGCGTAATACGGTATATAGGAAGAACCGGATCCTCCATTCAAGAAGTTGTAGGCCTCTGCCATCCATATGCCCTGCTCGTAGTATGCTTTTCCCGGACAGGTTCCGTTGTAGAAGCTTCTTAGTTCGCAGTAGCCACCATCAGGGAAATAGCAGTTTCCATCTTTGGGGTATCCACCTTGATTCACACAATAGGCTTCTAATGCATTTCTCGCCATGTAGTGGCCGTTATCATTTAGCCCTATGGCAAGGACCGGTTCTACCGGCAGCGTCAAGAATAGGGCTGACAATATCAATATAGCAACAAATCTCATAAATATCCCCCGACTCTTTTGTAATCTATGCTCATTCAATCTATGAAAGATCTTTGGTTGAAACTTCATTGAAAAAAGAAAAGTTGCACCCCGGAATTCCGGGGGCCTCGTTTTCTCCCTGTTATTATTTACAGTCTCAAGCAAGCTGTAGCAGCGCTGACTGGAGCTGCACTAGCTGGAGCTCAGGCTGATGTTGCGTTAATCGGTGTGGTATTGTCAGGAGTTGTGACGTTGCTTGGTACAACAACTGGTGCCACAGCCTGGTTGGCGAATACCAATCCTGTTACGCTCTTATCAGTAATGCTTTCTGTGAACTTGCCCTCAGCCGGGGACACAAGTTTATAGCCCGTCTTGAGAACTTCGGAGACGACATACTCTCCAGCAGACAGATCAGAGAAGACGAACTTGCCATCCATGGTGGTGTTAGCGCTCTTGACGACCATTCCTGCTGGCTGCTCCAGGTTAACAGTCCAGTCGGCGAGGCCGGTTTCGTTGTTATCCATGGTGCCGTTTCCATTCATATCATTGAAGGCCATGCCTTCGATGGTGAATTTGGGTGCAGCTACAACGGGCGCAACTGTCACATTGGCGACGGGAGTCTCAACAACGGGTGTGGCGGCAGCGGCCGGAGTGGTGGCAGTTGCGGGCACGCCAGTAGTCTCTGCGGTCTTTGCATCGCTGCCTAAGACTGCGGTCGCCTTCTTGTTTTGATAGCCCTCTCTCTGGGCATTATTGACTCCTACGAGATTGAATGAGTAAGGCGTGACCGTACCTTGCTTAAATGAATAGGCAACCCTGGTGCTCTGAACGGATGGTGTATGAACCGAAAACTTGTTTATCACCATATTTTCTGTCAGATTATGAGCGGGAACTCCTGTTGACAAGCTGTAATTGACTCTTCCTGCAGATGTTGCTGTGTAGGATTGATTTCCTGCACTTTGATCAGTGTACCCCAGAGCAGGCATTAGAATGATAGCTGCCATCATGAGGGCCACGGTAATAGCCAGAACTTTCCTCATATTGAATACCTCCTTTTACTCTTGTGCATAGCACTTATGACTGTAGCTTGAACATCCTCCCTTTTGAGAAGAATTGTCGTGAAGTCTAGTTATTCTTCATATAAATAGACTTTCATGGCCAAAGACCATTATTGTGGGACGGCATCGCATTTATGTCTTTCCGCTCAACCTCCTCCCTGAGGCGGTGGCCGGCCGAAAATAGCGGATCGTGACCTGCCGGCAGTCTGTTGTATTTATATTTTTCAGTTTGGTCTACAATATTTGGACATATAATATCTATATTTTAAATAGACTGCGATTTGGTGCGGGGTGAATCTCTGAAATGCAAGGGCGGCAACAGATGCGACCCATCGCAGTTTGTGCCTGGGTCCGATGGGAAACCTTCCCGGCAGGTGGAGTTGGCGACGCCCATCTTGCTCGCATTATCTTTTACCTTCTGCATCAGATCGCATCTCAACTCTCTGGGGAGGAGGAGGCTTCCCGACTCTCGGCTGCCTTTTTGGAACAGCGTCTTCAAGACAACTCCCGCATCCGGGAATGTGGATGATATCCTTTTCACGTTGCCAGGCCGGGCTTTATAGGTGGATGAGACTATGTGCCTGGCCCCGGCTTGAACTACTGCATAGACTAAATCCTCAATCTCGTAATCGTTTATGCCGGGTATGATGGGGTCGATGCGGGCCGAGACGGGGACACCCCAATCCGCCAGGATCGTCATGGCATCAAGGCGCTTTCCGGGCAATGCAGCTCCTGGTTCCAGCTTTCGGCAAATCGCGTCCTTCAGTGTGGTTACAGTAACCGCCACCGTGGCCCTCATGCCGGCCAGCAAATCCGCATCCTCTGCCACTAAATCTGATTTTGTCACCACCTGAACACGGCAATCCCTTCTTTTCAATATCTTTAAGCATCCTCGGCTCAGGCGGAACTCCTTTTCCATTGGCGGATAGGGGTCAGAGCTGTTAGACATGGCCACGAGTGTGTCAGGCTCGATCTTTGCCGATTCTTTTTCCAGCCGTCTTAGAAGATCGACTTTGGGACGGCATTCTTGAAAGCGGGGGATATAGGACGAGGCATAGCAGTAAATGCAGCCATGCGGGCATCCTGTATAGGGATTAAGGCTCATCTTGGGTGGACAGGTGCATAACGGGCTGTTCCAGGGGTCAAATGGTCTGAGAATCATCTGCGTCGGATATGCTCCCAACTCATCCTGATCTCTTGCCAGGGCTTTCAGGTGACATGATTATGGCAGCTATTGTCTTCTCGGCTCTAATTATGAAGTCATATCCGGAGCCTAAACCCGGGCAGTAAGCGGCCTGGAGATCGCGCGCCATCAACCCTTTGCCTCCGTTCTCGCTCACCAGGGCGAGGTAATCTTGAACTGCCCCCTTGTTCTCCAGAAGCTTCTCTTCAGCGGGAGATATGCCCCGGAAGGGCAGGGCTTTGGGTCCCCCAAGTGTTTCTACCAGTCTCTTTCGTCTCTCCAGATAGGTGCGGTTGCAAACGTCCTCCCCTGCCAGATAGATCAGGTCGTAGACCAAGAGCGCGGGCGATATTTGGCTTCTGCGAGAAAGGCGGCCTCGATTGATGTACTTCACCATCTCAGCCTGGCTGCATATCTTGCCCTCCTGAAAGCCGATGAGATTTGCATCTACAATGAAGTCTTCTTCTATGGCGCTGAGCGACTGTGATAGGCCGTTCAGGTCCATGGCGATGTTGCGAAGCCTGGAAGTGAATATGAGGGCTTCAGCTTTTGATTTATGAACCTGCACCCTTAAGCCTGGATACTTGGGAAGATAGGCAAACACCCGGCTCTCGCATCTGAATTCTGGTGCCCTGCAGGAGCGAATTATCATGAAATTGATGGGGGTCTTGGGCTGTACGCTTATTCCTTCCAGGCCGGAATTGAGGGCCATGCATGCGATACTTCCCGGATCGGGCAAGAGGTTGTAAGCCCTTAAGACCCGGTCTTGATCGCAGTGTAAGGCCTGGATTAGAGCGGCAAGCATGGTCTTATGCCCGACGCCGGCCAGCATATTTCTGAGAGCTGTGCGGGCGATGTACTTTCCCTCCTGGGGGGTTGCCTCCAAGAATAGGCCTCTCAGGAAGGCATTCTTCCGCTGTTCGGATTCATGGCCACTCATGCGAGAGATGCGTCTCAGTCTCTCGTAGACAGATAGGGCCTGCAAGGGCTCGCTGCAAAGCGAGTGCTGCCCTTTCCGGCGCAGTGCCGCCTCCGCGACCAACCCCATCTCACCCATTCCTTCTCGAAGCAGGGGAACGTCGTCCTCGGATACCTCGGCCAGTGCCGTCATCAGCGCTTCGGGGCCTATTCCCATCTCCCTTTCTTCCCAGGGCATCCAGAGCTCGCCCAAAAGGAGCCGCACTGTTGGGCAGAGCATCTCTGGGTCTTGATCTGCCAGATGGCGTGCCGTCAGATCGACCTTCCGGCTGCGTGGAGCCTGGGAGATGTCTTGCAGGGCCTGGGCAATTTGGCAGTAGAGCATTTACCTCGTTATCTTGATCTCCTTTAGATCCTCTGCCTTCTTGGACAGATCTTCAATCATGGAGTCCAGCTCTCTCAGAAATGATATGGTTTGATTGGTGGTCACTGCACCCGGTGCTGTTGCTCTGATCAGGCCCTCCTGTTCCAATACACGCAGTGAATAGCGCACCTTGTGGCTGGGGATCTTTGTCTCTTCCGCCAGCTTGAGGATACCGATGGGCTCGTTCTCTACTACCTGCTTGAGTATGACCAGGTGCCGCTGTAGCATCTCAAGCTCACCCGTCACCTTCTCGGTCAGAATTAATATCACATCCGCGCAAAGGTAAAACAAGAATTGATTCGAGTCTGGGAAATTCAGGATCACTTGGCCCCAAGAGTCTCCAGAATTCGTCCGGCCCATTTGAGGGCAGGACGAGAGGGCGATAGCCTGCCAGAGATTTATGCCTGGCATCCAGATTTCGCCTCGCGAACGCGCGCAACATTCAGTAACGCGATCTGCGGGCGAGGAAATCTATGCCGTGCCTGGATGTCACGCGCTTGCTCTGATCCTTTCCCAGTATCTGCGGAGACGATACACCCGTCACAACAAGCATGGTTCTCAGGGCATGCTCGAGGTTCTGGTCTATCTGCGCCCCCCAGATTATGCGAGCTTCAGGATTGATCTTCTGGTAGACCTCATCTACCACGGTTTCGGCGTCGGTGATGGTCATATCCGGCCCTCCCACCACATTCACCAGAGCGGAGGTTGCTCCTGATACATCTACATCCAGGAGGGGGCTACGGAGAGCCTTCGCAACGGAGTCCCTTGCCTTCTCTTCGCCTTCTGCTTCTCCCATGCCGATCATGGCCACACCGCCGTTAGTCATAACTGTTCTGACATCGGCAAAGTCCAGATTGATGAGGCCGGGTCTGGTGATGAGCTCCGTTATGCCTTTGACGGAACGCATCAGAACTTCGTCGGCCACTTTGAAGGCCGCTTGAAGTGGAAGGTTAGGCACCACATCGAGAAGCCGGTCGTTGGGCACAACGATTACGGTATCCGAAACCTCCCTCAGCCTCTTAAGGCCTGCTTCCGCATTCTGCATTCGGATGGACCCTTCTGCGCTGAAGGGAATGGTGACGATGGCAATGGTCAGAGCGCCTGCTTCGCGGGCGGCTTCCGCCACAACAGGAGACGCTCCTGTACCCGTGCCGCCTCCCAGGCCGCAAGTGACGAATACCATATCCGCTCCTTCTACCGCAGCCTTGATCTCGTCGATGTCCTCCTGTGCTGCCTCTTCACCGATGGCCGGCAGGCTTCCTGCCCCAAGGCCTCGCGTCGTGCGTCTGCCGATGAGGAAGCGCCGGTCGGCATTGATATGCAGAAGGTGCTGGGCATCGGTGTTGATGGCATAGAGCTCGGCTCCCTGTATGCCGCATTCTGCCAGGCGGTCGATGGTATTCGAGCCGCCACCGCCACATCCAATGACCCGGATGACTGTGGTCAGTTCTTCCAGAACCGACACCAGCTCTTCATCGCTCTGGATTATGCTCGAAGGCTTAATCCTGCTCTCCGCCTCAGATCTGCCCAGGGCGTCGTCGATGATGTACTTAATCTCCATCCCCCCAACTTTTTTCTGCCTGATCCTAGTAATTTATTAGTATATAGGTTTTTGCATAGAGAATATAAATATCTCAGAAAAATATTATAAACCGTTTGGGGATGATGAGCGAGAATTGCCTCCGCGAATCAAATTACGGGATCTAAAAAAAGGATCCCCTTCCGACCTCAATCGTTACCATCAAATTATAATTATCTTTGTTTCGAAAATATTTTGAGGGGAACGAAACGGATGTGATGCCTTTGAACACAAGGCTGAATTGTATTTATTATTAAGGACTTGGATACAAAGAAGCTAATTTGACTTCAATGATTTGAGTTTCTCGATCTGCTTTGATATCCGCTCTGCTTCCTTTGCGTTCTCTGACTCCAGGTATTCGACAATTTCGGGAAGGCCTCGGTTCAATTTGTAGATACGATATGGTCGACCCTTTCCGGGGTTCTTCTCATCTCTCTCTACGATCCAGTCCAATTTCCGAATCTCCCGCATAGCTATGCTCACTTCAGGCTGCCGAAGATCCGATCCAATTTCTATTTCGCGGGATGTTGCCTCTGCCACCCCGGCAAGGTAAGTCAAAACCTTGGCCACATTCCTCTTAAGGCCTACTTTCATCATTATGGAGGCGAATTCATCTTGTTCGACTTTCAAATCTGAGGCAGCTGATATATTCAAAGCGTTCACCAAGCGCATAACGAATGATGACATATATATAAGTTTCGTTGAAAATAATTCCATGGGCATAGAAATGTTGTCTATCTTAAAAATTATTTTTAATTTAAAATCTCAAGAGATCTCCCAGTCGTTCGACCACCAATGGGCTTTTTCATATCTCATCCACGAGTGAAAACGTCTGGAAGCCGGTCAGAGATACTTACAGAACAGTTTAGGCAGGGAAGATTAAGATAGACCAAGGTGAAGAACATCAGATCAAAGTGAAGAACATCAGGTAATAGGCAAAGCAAACGTGGAGCTATACCAAACGGGTGTTATTCTCATCCACAGGAGGATCAAATGCACATAATGGAGCTGCTGGGCAAATCATGCGTCAAGGTGAGATCGGAAAAAGTACTGGAAGCGAGCGAGCCATTGATCGAATGGTGTCCCCTATTCGATAAGGTCCGGGGCATAAAAAGGGTTACAAGCGAGTCGGCTGCCGCTAATATGGATTTTCGCATCGAGAAACACGGAATGTTCTCGCCTCGACGAAAGCTGGATATGGATACCTTTGTAGGCTTCGGTGCCTCCGAGTCTATGATGACGGGCCTTGAGAGAGGAATAATCGACGCAGCCGTAACTGTATGCGATGGTGCGGGAACGGTCATAACCCCCAACGGAAAACTCGTCCAGGGCATGGGTGGTTACATCTCCGGATTGAAAGAGACCGATCCCATTCCAGAGGTAATCGAGGGCATTCGGACCAGGGATGGGCATGTGCTGTCGCCAAAGGATGGCAAAATAGATCAACTGGAAGGGGCGGCATATGCGGCAGCGGCAGGCTACTCCAAGTTCGCAGTAACAGTTGCCGATGCGGCATTAGCCGAAAAGCTGAGAGAGCTCGAGAAAGTGGCCGACATCAGGATAATGATAATAGGAGTTCATCTCACAGGCATAAGCCAGATAGATGCATCGCGGCTCTTAGCGGTAGCCGATATCGTGACCGGTTGCGCCTCAAAGCATATCCGAGAGCAAGTTAAACCTCTGGTGCAGGTGGGAACTGCTGTCCCGCTGTTCGGCCTGACTCCCTGGGGCAAGGATCTGTTAGTGGAGCGGGCGAAGGATGTGGAGCAGCCGCTTCTGATAAATACCATGCCTTTGCCGGTCCTTCCGGAAAAGAAGCAGCCCAGGCCATTGGTATAAATTCGATTGTGAATCAGCAATCGTCCCTAGGGGCAAGGCAGGGTCATGATGGATGCATTGCCGCTCTCCAGCTGCATCCTCATATTCGTATATCCCTGATAAGTGCCGGTCATGGTGTATATGGGTACAGAGCTCGCGCTCTTCTGAACCCGGGCCCCCACTCTCGCTGTCCCCTCTATCTCGGAATGCACATTGTAGACGGAGTTCTCGTTGGTCTGGCTGATGGACGTATCTTTGATGAGATCCCTGATATCGGAGTAGCTCTCCGAAAATTGCGAGCCGACTTCATAATTTTTGGAACATAGGGCGTTTTTTAAATCGCTAGGCTTGATGGGTGCACTGTATGTGGCAGGTTTATTCTGATACACGCCCCATTCGCTCATCTCGGTCTCATCGTAGCCATCTGGAAAGCCGCCGTAGACTTGAGCGTCGATTGATCGGGATATGGTGCCGGTGCCTCTAGTTCCCGTGACCAGTTTCTGCCCATTGAAACCTGACTCGGTCTGGTAAATACGCATATCGTCCGAGTACCCGCTATTGTATATCCAGGAATGCTCGGTAAGGTTTTGGGGAACTCCTCTTGCCCCGGGTATACCGCTAAAGGCAACAATACAAAATGCCGATATGATCAAGAATCCGAGCCACAACTTCATCTGGACACCTCAACTCCGAAACATTCTGGCGGGTGCATTGAATATAAATCTGATCCCTATTCTCTGCCTCGTGGCTTATTCCGTCCTCTGCGTTTGATGTCGTCCAGGCGAATGTCCAGAGATGACTGCAGATCCATGGACCGTCCTGCTCCATAATAATCCAGCCGGGCAGCGATTGCCAGCTTTCCTGCCAGCGCGCGCGATACCTTTCCCCGGAGCCTTTTCGGGGATCCGATCACTGCAGGATGGCGGTAAATGATCCCATGTTTGGGCGAAGGGGCATGACCTTTCAGATGCTTGAAGAGGGATTTCTCAGCACCCATGATTTGTATTCGGCTGCTGGGCATACCGGCCAGGCGGCGCAGGCTCCCGGCTCTGGAGATGAGCCTTGCCGCCAGCACCGGTCCTGCCAGGGAGGAAAGGTTGGGAGCCAGATCCTCGGCAGAGGTGACGACTTCCATCTCCATTATCTTCCTGGCCTCTCGGAGGCCTTGAATCGCTTTCGCGAGCGTGCCCATGTTTTCGTCTGCACAGAGCCCTTCTGCCAGATCCTTTCCATGAACTATCTCCTGGCGGTGCAAACGGGACCATTCATACAGCCTCTCATCCAGCAGATTCACTCCCTGGGACATATCATCCAGGGCTTCCATGGCCTGCAGCAGGTCCTGCTCGGCCGTGGTAAGTTCCAAGAGCTGTCGGTGCACAAGTCTCAGGGCCACATCTCGAAGGCAAGAATTGTATTCGCCGTCATTTGCCATGGTGCCGTGAATAAGGGCAATGCGGCGCAGATCGGGCTGCAAGACAGGGACAATTCGGGTTTGCCCCAGGAGCACCTCAATAATGCTGTCCGCATCTCCTCCGCCAAGAAGGCCCCCCGTCTCTTGGTCAATTTTTCCGAACCAGGTTACAATCTCCATCCGCTGACAATACCTGGCGGTCTGGAATAGATTACTTTCGGGCCGCACAGATTTCTTTTAAATACTTCGGTTGCCTTAGTTACAGTTACCTCTCAACAAAAATTAGGGGGCAGATTTGTTATGAAAGAACTGGTTGATCAGATATCGGCTCGCCTCAGGGATCAGAAGATCGAAGTCCCTGATGAAGAGATCGCGTCTCGCCTGACGAAGCTTATCGATGATTTTCGTGTACCGGAAAGTGAGGCCCGAAGATCGGTTTTGAACTATTTCCTGAAAGAGCACGGCATAATGCCCCAGGTCAGGGCCAGCTCTGAGAAGGTCAAGATCTCAGAGATCAAGGAAGCCGGCAAGTGGGTGGACCTGGAGATCAAGGTCCTGGATCTCTGGGAACCTGCGACTGAGGCTATCTCTCAGACCGGACTTATCGGTGACAGCACAGGATCGATGAAGTTTGTCAAGTGGGCCAAGTCCGAGCTACCCAATCTGGAACTGGGCCAAAGCTATCTCTTGAAGAGAATGGTCACGGACGAGTTCCAGGGCAGGTTCAGCGTGAAATTGAACCGCACCAGCCAGATTGAGCCGCTGGAGAAAGAGGTGGAGGCGAAGCCCGCCAGCAGAGCCGCTCAAGCGGTGAAAGTGGTTGAGATCACGGAACCAGGGCAATGGGTTGATCTGAAGGTCAAGGTGGCTCAGCTCTGGGAGACAACCAGCGATGCCATCTCCCAGTCCGGTTTGGTAGGAGATGAGACGGGTTCCATAAAGTTTGTGAAATGGGCCAAGGCAGATCTGTCCAACCTGGAGGAAGGCAAAAGCTACCTTCTTCGTAACCTCGTCACAGATGAGTTCCAGGGCAGGTTCAGCGTGAAATTGAACCGCACCAGCCAGATAGAACCGTTGGATGTCGATGTGGAGATCGGTTCTCAGGCGGCGGAGTTCTCGGGCGCCCTGGTGGATGTGCAGAAGGGCTCGGGCCTCATCAAGCGCTGTCCCGTCTGCAAACGCTCCCTGGCTAAGGGCGTCTGCAGCGAGCATGGAAAGGTAGAGGGCACCTATGATCTGCGCATCAAAGCGGTGCTGGATGATGGCCGTCGCGTGCAGGACGTCCTCATCAATAGGGAGACCACGGAGCGCCTGGTAGGCCTGACTCTGGATGAAGCCAAGCAGATGGCCATGGAGGCTCTAGATCACGAAGTTGTGCGCAGCCTTATCGAGAGCAAATTGATGGGACGGTATTTCAGCATCATTGGACCGCGAGTTGATCGCTATCTTCTGGTGGAGACCATAAACGATGTCCCACCGGTGACGGAATCCCGGGTGGACGAGCTGACGGCGGAAGTGGAGGCGGTCTGAAATGGCAGGATTTTCTCGAGAAGTGGCGCGCAGGGTTTTTGCCGAAGAGCTGAAGGGCTCGAACTACTCCTTCCGGGATGGAGAGGAACAAAACCAGTATGCTCCTCAATATCTCCTCACTCCTACCGGAGCAAAATGCAACAGGGTCTTCATAGTCGCTACTCTGATTGAGAAGGATGATATCGGAGGAGACACTGAGTACTGGCGAGGGAGGCTGGTCGACCCGACGAGCAGCATACTGATCTACGCCGGCCAGTACCAGCCGGAAGCAGCTCAAGTACTGGCCAATATGGAGGCTCCAGCTTTTGTGGCTGTCGTGGGCAAGCCCAACCTCTATAAAACCGAAGACGGGAATATCATCATATCTCTGCGCGCCGAGTCCATCCAGCAGGTGGACGAGGCTACTAGAAACCTGTGGGTAATGGACACCGCTCGCAGAACATTGGAGCGATTGAATGCATTGAAGAATGCAAAGCCTATCCCAGTGTCCAGCGAATTTGCCACTGCGGATAAGGTGACGTCTGTCGCGCTTCCCCAGGATGCCGAAAGGGCTCTGGAGCATTATCACACAGATGTCGAGCATTACCGACAGATGACGCTTCGTGCTCTCTCCTCTTTGAAGGCTGAGCTGGCCAAGAATGGCCCAGAGCCCGCGAAGATCGAAGAATGTGCAACTCCGGAAAGCGAATCGCTGCCAACGCCCGCGAAGGCCGAACCGGAAGAGAAGCAGGCTACAAGAAAGAGCAAGGGAAAGAAGAGCGAATCCCTGAGTGCCTGGCCAGAGTCTGAGAATGATGAAGAGGTGGAGACCTTTAACCTCACCAAGAAGAGCTGAAAAGTTTTATATAATGTGCGGAGGCTCTATAACATGGGTGAATCAATATGGTAATTGGAGTAACGATGGTGAAGGTAGTGCCGGGACAGGAGAAGACCGTCTACAATGCCTTGCAGGAGATTGATGGAATCAAGGATGTCTACCATGTATTCGGCGAGTTCGACTTCGTAGTTATCATTGAGGTTGAAGGCCTGAGCATGCTCAACAAGCTTGTCGACGTAATCCGTGAGATAGACAACGTCACAGCCACACAGACAGTAGTCGGGGCTGAGCTCTAGCCCTTTTTCCCATTTTATGGAAATCGCTGAGGAGCTGGCCAAGCAACAGAAAGCCATCTCCGTAGCTGAATTTTTTGAGAAAAACCGTCAGATTCTGGGATTCGATTCAGCACCCCGCGCCCTGATCACCTGCGTTAAAGAGGCCGTGGATAATTCTCTCGATGCCTGCGAGGATGCAGGGATACTGCCGGACATCTTTGTGCAGATAAAAAAGAGCGGTGATTATTACCGGGTCATCGTGGAGGATAACGGGCCGGGAATTGTGCCGGAGGAGGTTCCTCGGGTCTTTGCTAAACTGCTCTACGGCTCGCGTTTTCATACTCTGCGCCAGAGCCGGGGCCAGCAAGGCATCGGCATCTCCGCAGCGGTACTCTATTCGCAGCTTACCAGCGGCAAGCCCACGAAGGTCATCTCCAAGATCGCTCCGGACAGGCCCGCCTATTACTGCGAGCTGCTGATAAACACGGCCAAAAATGAACCTGAGATCCTCAAGTCGGAAGAGGTGGATTGGGAAAGGCCGCGAGGCACGCGAGTGGAGCTGGAGATGGAGGGCTCTTATGTGCGCAGCCGGCGACAGTCCGTCTTAGGTTCTCTCAAGAGCACGGCCATCGTCAATCCCCATGCTCGTCTGACGCTGGTGGAGCCGGAAGGCAACGTGGAGGTCTTCGAGAGGGTGACCGAGAGTCTGCCCAAGAAAGCCTATGCCATTCAGCCTCATCCAGACGGAATCGAGCTTGGGGAGCTGATCAAGCTCCTGCGTTATACCGACAAGAAGAAACTGCGCGTCTTCCTGAAGGAGACTTTCTCGTCCATAGGCACCATATCGGCTCAGGAGCTATGCAATCGGGCTGGCCTGGACCCGGAAGAGCTGCCTACAGGTCTTGGACACGCAGAGGCAACGCGACTGCTTATGGCCTTCAAACAGATCAAAGTCAAGTCGCCTCCAGTCGACTGTCTGTCACCAATCGGCGAAGACCTGATCAAGGCCGGTCTGGAGAAGGAGTTTCGGCTGGACTTCATCGCCACAACAGTCCGGCCCGTTTCCGTCTACTCCGGGAATCCGTTCCTGGTAGAGGTGGGCCTGGGATATGGTGGAGAGCTGGCGAAGGAGAGCCGCCTAGAGATTCTGCGCTTTGCCAATCGCGTTCCCCTCGTCTACCAGCAGGGCGCCTGCGCCATAACTCATGCCGTGGAGAGCGTCGCCTGGAAGAACTACTCCCTGAGCCAGCCTACAGGAAGCGGAGTCCCGGTTGGGCCAGCGGTGCTGCTGGTGCATATCGCATCTACCAATATTCCCTTCACATCCGAGAGCAAAGATGCACTGGCCGATATGCCGGAGATCCTTACGGAGATCGACCTGGGGCTGAAAGAGGTATCGCGAAAGCTGCGCCGCTACCTGAGCCGGCAGAGCGTGCTATCTGATAGACGGGAGAAAGAGGAGATAATTCGAATGATCCTGCCTCGCATCGCGAAGAAGCTCTCAGATGTCTTAGAAAAGCCGGAGCCCGATATCGGGCCGGTAGTAGCCAAGATCATGGGCAACCTTCTCGTCTATAGACGCCTGGTACAGCAAGATGGCCATTTGGCCATCAGGATCATGGTAGAAAATCACAGCGATCTGGTGCGATCCTTCCAGCTTCATGAAGTGCTGGGGGAGGAGGCAGTCGCTGTATCCCCTATGGCCAAAGTCATCCCTATGGGAGATGGCTACGACCACCACTGGAAGTTATCCGTCGGTCCGGGGGAGAGCACCATTCTCAGCTATACGGTTCACTCTGATGGCGGGCCGAGGAAAGAGCCGGTGGTGGAGGGTTTGGAGGCAGAGATTGTCACAGGAGCCAGGGTGATCTAATAAAATGGCGAAGACTGAAGAGGAAAAAGCTTCCAAAAAATTGGAAAAGACTGCCCAATCAAAAAAGGCTCAGGAGAACCTTACGGGCCTCGCAGAGGATCTTTACAATCAGTTCTTGCAGGGCATAGTGCCGCACATCACTTTACCCTCAAGAACCAAAGGCAATATCGAGTTCTCCACCAAAGAAGATGTTTGGGTTTACGGAGACCAGGAGACGACGCGCAGCGTGAAGACCGTGCGCGGAGCCAAGACTCTTCTCAAGACCGTCCACCTCATCGAACTGCTCATCAAGGAGCACCTCAAGAACAATCGCGGCTCGACATTAAGAGAGATCTATTATATCTCTGAGAACTGGGACATAGCGAAATTCCACGAGCAGTCGGAGAGCGACCATCTGATCGAAGACCTGGAGATCGTAACCAATCTTCACCGGGAGGACTTTCACGTCCGGCCGGAGGAGGACGGGGCGGCGGTATTCGGGCCGCTGCGGCTCAGAGAGCAGACACGACGCGGCGAGCGCGAGATGCACTGCCAGGAGGATGTGGGTGAGGCTGGATACCAGATACCCTTCAACGTGGATAACGTCGAGTTCCTGAGCCATGATGCCAAGATGGTCATAGCCATTGAGACCGGCGGAATGTATGCCCGGCTGATAGAGAACGGCTTCGACGAAGAGTACAATGCCATCCTGGTGCATATCAAGGGTCAGCCGGCCAGGTCCACGCGACGCATCATAAAACGGCTCAACACGGAGCTGAATATTCCCGTAGTCGTCTTCACAGACGGCGATCCCTGGTCCTATCGCATCTTTGCCAGCATCGCCTACGGTGCCATCAAGAGCGCTCACCTCTCCGAGCACCTGGTTACCCCGAAGGCGCGCTTCGTGGGGGTGCAGCCCAGCGATATCGTGGACTATAATCTCTCCACAGACAAGCTCACCGATCAGGATATGCAGGCATTGCGCAGCGAGCTGACCGATCCACGTTTCAACACGCCTTACTGGGATAAGCAGATCAAGCTGCAGATTGATCTCAAGAAGAAGGCAGAGCAGCAGGCTTTTGCCGGCAAGGGCCTGGATTATGTGACCAAGACCTATCTGCCGGAGAGGCTTACCGAGATGGGGATAATATAACGATTATCGATTTTCATACTCACATCTATCCGGAAAGGGTGGCGGCCAAGATCTTTCCCGCCGCGAAGAAAAAGCTGAAGGTAGAGGTGCCGGGAACCGGTGCGCCCGAGGACCTTCGCTGTCGCATGAGCGGTTCAGGGATATCCAGGTCGGTTCTCCTGCCCCTGGCCAAAGGCCGGGAGGATGTGTCCAGCCTCAACGACTGGATCCTATCCGTCTCAGGAGACGGCCTGATTCCCTTTGGAGCCGTCCATCCTTTTATGGAAAACCTGGATGGGGAGCTGGACCGGCTTGCTGCTTGCGGAGTTCGGGGCGTCAAGATGATGCCCCTGCTGCAGGAGGTCTTTCCCGATGATCCAGGCTGCGGCAGACTCTACGAAGCGCTGATCGAGAGAAGGATGATTCTTGTGACTCATGCAGGGCGAGATCCTCTGGATAGAGCTGAGATCTTCGGGACGCCGGAGCGTTTTGCCAGAGTCATCCAGTGCTACCCCGACCTTCGTCTGGAGCTGGCTCATCTGGGAGGCCTGCGCATGTGGGATGGTGTGAGACGGCATCTTTTGCCCGCGGGCAGAAATGTCTATTTCGATACCGCTTACGTCTCCTTCTACTTGACCCCGGAAGAGATCATGGAGCTGATAGCGGACATCGGTCCGGAAAGAGTCATATTCGGCAGCGATTACCCCTGGGAAGAGCCGGGCCGAGCAGCGGCAATTTTAGAGCGCCTGGAGCTCGGTGAGGCGGATAAGGATGCTGTGCTCTGGAAAAATGCGAGCGAGCTATTGGACGGGCCAATTTGAAAAAGAAATTCGATATCGATTCCAGGCCAAAGATTTATACTTCTATAGAATACATATGCTGATCCATGAAACATGATCTTCTCGACATTTTGGCCTGTCCGCTGTGCAAGGGAGACCTCACTATTGAGGTATTCGAAGAGAACGAAAAAGAGATAGTGACGGGCAAGCTCTGCTGCAAATCATGCCAAGAATGCTACCCAATCGAGGACGGTATACCCAATATGCTGCCGCCCGACCTGAGAGACTAATTGAGTACTTCGCGCGCTTGCTATTCAGAGATCCCCTGTCTGCGGTGAAGGCCGCAGTGCGGGAAATTTTACAGGCGAAATATTTATACAATATCATGACACACAGTAATGGGGGGGGTTGGAATTGGATCATGTCGTTCACATTAACAATGGCAGTGATGCTGCCAAGCCCGTAATTCTTCGTCTTCTGCCTGGGGAGGAGACCATCTTCGATCTTCGGGTTGTCAACCACGGGCGGCCCACTGATATTTCTCTGGAGGCCAGCGATCCCGTCTTCAAAGCGGTGCGCTTCAGGAAGCAGGATAGCTACGTGGACAAAGAAGAGATCATACCCATCATGGCCAGAATGCCTGCCAATAAGAACCGGCTGGACGGCGAGATTCTCTTGACCAGCAATGCTGGCGAAAGCCGGTTGCCTATCACACTGTTGCGCGATTCAGAGGATCCTGGCATTGATCTTGCAGGCACTGGTTTGCAAGGGGGCAAGGATTTGTCAAACAACTTGATCAGAGGCGGTTCGGACCCGGAGGACTCCGACCGGGACCGGGATGAATATCAAAGAGAGGATTCCGGTGACAAAGCGGACGATGATGCGGACGACGGCGATGCAGATAGCGATGCCTATGACGAACCCTACCGTAGAACAAAGAGAAATGGTGAAGACTCTGAGGACGACGAAGATGCCGAAGAGGGGGATGATTTCGATGCGCCCGAGAGAATGCGCAAATCCGATAACGACGAAGAGGAAAAGGAGCCCCGGCGCATAGTATTCTCCCGTGACCGAGATCTGCAAAGATATAGATCGGCCAGCCGGCGAAAGAGCGATGATAATCCGGATGAGGTCGCAGTGGGAGGCCGGAAGCTCAGGAAGACAAGCCTCGATGAAGACCTTGGGGATACCGATACCATCGACAAACGCCCGGATAGCCACACGGACCGTAACATCAATAGTCGTATTGACGATCGTTTCGTAGATCGAAGCACCAGGCAAGGTGCAGCTCCCGGTCCAAATTTAGGAGAGGACCGGCCGGAAGAGAGCAATGATTGGCAAAGATTGCCTCCTGATCTTCCAGGGGATTATCAAAACCTCCAGCCTGAGCCTGATAGAGAGGACGGGGGAGAAAGGGGAAGCAGAAGGGTCAGAGAGATCTTCACCCCATTGGAGGCAAATCCGGACGCCGTTGTTCCGGATGGCAGCTACCTGGATCAAGAAGGTCAGGATTTCGACCAGGACAAATTTGGTCCATTCGGCATCACTCAGATCATCCCGATGGTCATATTCCTGGCACTCCTGGCCGTCCTGGGTTTGACGTTTATCACCTATAGCATCCCCGAGTTTGCGGGGGCTCTCGGATCGTCCATCTTGATCGTTACCCTTATCATATACGGAGCGGCTACGCTCCTGAAGGCGTGAATAATGAGATATATTGTGGTCACAGGCGGAGTTATGAGCGGTCTAGGGAAAGGCATAACCGCGGCATCCATCGGCAGGCTGCTCATGAACAGGGGCTATAAAGTCACGGCGATAAAGATCGATCCTTACATCAACATCGATGCCGGGCTCATGAGCCCCTTCCAGCACGGTGAGGTCTTCGTTCTCAAGGATGGGGGCGAAGTGGATCTGGATCTGGGGAACTATGAGCGGTTCCTGGATGTAGAACTCACCCGGGACCACAACATCACCACCGGCAAGGTTTACAGCACGGTCATCGAGAAAGAGCGGCGGGGTGAATATTTGGGCAAGACGGTGCAGATCATCCCCCACATCACCGAGGAGATCAAGAGGCGCATTCGCCAGGTTTCCCGGGAAGGCGGCTGCGAGATATGTCTCATCGAGGTGGGCGGCACTGTGGGCGATATCGAGTCCATGCCGTTCCTGGAGGCCATGCGCCAGCTCAAGTACGAGGAGTCGGGCAACATCTTCTTCGTGCATGTAACTCTGGCTCCCTCGACCATGGATGGAGAGCAGAAAACCAAGCCCACCCAGCACAGCGTCAAAGTGATGCGTGAACTGGGCCTGCAGCCGGACATGATTGTGGTCCGGTGCGAGCACCCACTTCTCTCCGAGACCAAGGCCAAGATCGGCCAGTTCTGCGATGTGCCCTTTGACGCCGTGATCAGCGCCCACAATTCTGATGATATTTACAAAGTGCCCCTGCAGATGGAGGCAGAGGGCCTGGCCCGGTATCTCATGAAGGCCATGCGACTCTTCCCTCTAGAGGAGCATAAGGACTGGGACGAGTTCGTGAAAAAGATGGAGGCCGTGGAGGGCAAGGTCAAGGTGGCCATTGTGGGCAAGTACACCGTTGGCTCGCAGTGCTCGGACCCCATGGAAGATGCCTACCTCTCCATCCGGGAGTCACTGAAGCATGCCGGAATTGAGGCCGGTGTCATGCCCGAGATCGTCTGGGTCGATGCCGAGGAGCTGGAGCACGGCTCGCCCGACCTCATTTTGCGGGATATGGATGGCATCCTGGTGCCGGGCGGATTCGGATCAAGAGGCACGGAAGGAAAGATGAAGGCCGTGCAGTATGCCAGGGAGATGAAGGTTCCCTACCTCGGAATATGCTTTGGCATGCAGCTTGCGGTGATCGAGTACGCCCGCAACGTCTGCGGCCTGGATGGCGCAAGTTCGTCGGAGTTCGGTGCCACGCCTCACCCCGTGATTGCTCTCCTACCTGAGCAGGAGAAGATCAGGCACATGGGCGCGACCATGCGCTTGGGCAATTATCCCGCTCATCTGAAAAAGGGCAGCCTGGCGCACATGATCTACGGCAGAGACGAGATCGTGGAGAGGCACCGGCACAGATACGAAGTCAACCCCTGCTACATTCAGCAGATCGAGGATAAGGGCATGATATTCTCCGGCACCAACGGGGACCTGATGGAGATCTGCGAGATACCGGATCATCCCTTCTTCTTCGGATCGCAGTTCCACCCGGAGATGAAGTCCCGGCCGGGCAGGCCATCGCCGCCGTTTTTGGCTTTTGTGGAAGCGATGAAAGATAGGGTAAATAGAAAATAAACAAATCCAATTTTTTTAATCTGCCTTATTTATAAGCCCTAAATCAATTAAGTACCGCGATGGTTTTTGCTTTCTCACACTTCCCCAGGGCATTACTTTTGTTCTGGGATATGAAAGTAATAACACGCGCCTAGATCTCGTTATTGCTACGAACATGTTCCGCTTTTCTTCTTGCAGAGCAGGTCCCTTAGCTCGGTAATCTGGAAACGTTCCTTCGGTCATTCCTACAATCACAACGACGTCAAATTCCAATCCTTTTGATGAATGCACCGTGAGTAGAGCTACACCTTCCTGTCTTGGTTGCTGAGTAGTTCCCAATGCTACTTGGCCGAGGAAAGTTGAAAGACTATTTTGGCCTCCTGGTTGGGCACGCAAGAATGAATCCCAGTGTTTTCTCCAAATTATAATATCTTCACTAATTAGTGCGCATTCCTCTTGATCAATTTTACTTTTAGAGTATTCATCCAAATAATCCATTGCCTTTGCAAAATCAAGATTATGTTTATTACGATTCATCAAAATTAATGCGGATAAAACAGTGCTGTGATCCTTGTCGGTTACATATTTATTTATGTTGGATAAAATTATTTCTGGATCGTTAGTGGAATCCATGACAATATTTTCAGCACTAATCTTCCACCTCTTTAGGAGCATATTTATATGCAATTTGTCTGATGGATTGGCCAATATACGAAGACCTACCTCGAAATCGCGCAATAAATCAGATTCGCTTTCATGCTGAGCGGAAAGCTGCTTGAAATAAGGCATCCTTTGGTTCTTTAATTCGTTCTCAACACATGTTAAAGCGTATCGATTTCTTCCAAGAAATGCACATCGCTCAAGTGTAATTGGTCCTTCAATGTCTTTATGGCCTAAAGAAATGAGCTTTCGAATGCAATTAATAACCGATATTGCCTCATGCTGTTCGTCTTCTCCTTCTATCAGCCTTATCGATCCAGTGAGAGCTGGCTGCCCATCTATCTCGTATTCAGGAATAAGCGTTTTTGCAGCTTTAACTACTACTCTAGAAGATCGGAAATTCTCGTTTAAAGAAATATTTGTAGCTCCAAAATCGCGTTCAAATAAATCAAGGTACTTTGGATTTGCGCCGTTCCAAACAAAAATTGCCTGCTTTGGATCTCCAACCATCACTACGTTTCGATGTTCAGATCCACAGAGAGCCCTCAGAACTTGATATTGAGCTTCATTTAGGTCTTGTGCTTCATCGATGCAAATATAGCGATATTGGCGTCGATAGAAGTCCGCAATTTTCGGACGTTCTTGAAATAGACGATAAGTGAGAAGCAACAAATCATCGAAATCCAAGACGTTCAAAGCATGCAGACTATCATTATACGCTCCATAAATTCTCTTATCGGTGTCATTCTCCATCATTTCTGGAAGCATGAGTTGGTTTTTGGCGGAACCGATCATCTCTAGCCACTGATTCAGCAACTTTTCTCTGGAATTCTTATCTGAGTATCTCAGGATTATTTGGCTTAGGACGGGATCTTCCATAGTGGCTTGCAGTAAGACCTGCTTGCGATCTTGATATGATTCAAAGATATTTGGCAGCCTCTCGACACCAACTGCTTTGCCTCTATTTGAAAGTACTTCCATGCAAAAACTATGAAGAGTTCCAATGAATGCTCGTTTCTCTATATTTCGCAAGTCGCTTAAACGTTCCTTCATCTCATTTGCAGCTTTATTAGTAAATGTCAGAGCAAGGATACGAAAATGCTCATTTTTTTCATTAAGAAGGCGTCTTATACGTTCTGTTAGTACCCGAGTTTTTCCTGAACCAGGCCCAGCCACAACTAGCAAAGGACCGTAATCATGTTCAACGATAAGCTTCTGGGTATTAGAAAGTTGAATTGTCATTAGATAATGGCCTCGCGTTTCTTAGAATCGAACTCATTAGATATTTCTTCAAATAGTTTTCTTATTGGAGCTGGGAATCTTAACTCCTCTTGTGGCATGCTCGTTATGGCCTCAGCGATAAGCTTGCCGTATTTTGTCTTATCTCTTTTTAGCTCAGAAGCAATATCTTCCAATGGATTCGATTTCAACTGCCATTCCTTCTGGAGCGCTTCTTTGTGGCGTTCGTTATCTGCGTTCGCCTCAATTATCATATCGATCAATACGCTTTTATATACGTCATTAGATATATATTTTTCGAAATTTTTCCCCTCGGGAATTTTGATAAATCTCGGTGTGTCTAATGGTATGGATAATTTCTTAAGGCAACTATTAACGGCATTTGCTGCATTATCCTCTCCATCTGAAAAAATGTACCACGGGATTCTCAGATCCGTGGCTAACACGAGGAATGGCAGGTAATTCAGACCGCCTACAGGAACCATCGTTATTCCTAGTGCATTTGGATGAAGATGCCAAAATTTTTCGGCGAAGACCGGTAATGCCTGATCTTCTGTTTGCTCCCCCTCGAAAAGAATAATTGTGCGGGCATATAGGAGATCTCCGCGCGTACTTAGAACCATTCGCTCTATTCGCAACGCATCGTCTCTGGAAATGGACTGGTCTATTCGCGAAATCTTAGTGTAGGCCCCTTCTTTGTAGAAATGTCGCAGTTGAGTTATCTTTCCTTGGCTCGCGATTATCGGGGAATGAGTACTAATAATACGTTGGCCTGGGATGGCATCTATTTGAATAAAAAGGGCTCTTTGAGCTTGCGGGTGAAGATGAGATTCGGGTTCTTCTAACGCCAACATTGTATGAACTTTCTCTCTATCAGAATGTGTTTGACGCCATGTTGTATATGCCCTAAAAGTCAATACCGCAGCGAGACTTCGTGTTCCCATACCATGCCTCGACAGAGGGAATCTTTGAGCATCCTTCGTGGCATAGCTTATGTCCATTCCATTACTCAGATCTCTCAAATGTCGTGGAACCGGAGTTATTGCCACGCTGCCTTTGTTGCCACCAATTGTTTTATATAATTCATCTAAATGGTCTTGGACATGAGAGAGGACTGGGCTGCCTGAGATGATATCTTCATTGAGATCTGTTAGTATTTTTTCGAACTTGTCTATTGAGGTGTCATCAAGATCCAGATCTGATACCATTTTAGACCAGAAGGAATTACGATTCTGCAGTTCATCTTTTATGTCTCGTTTCGCATCCAACAGATAGAGGCCAATTGGCTCTATTTGAGTGAATGAAATTGAGTTTTTTGTTTCTGAGTTTGACCATTCAGGGCCGCTTTCCAGATCTCTCAGAAAATTTCTTATGATCGCATATTCTCCTTTTGTTGAATCCCATTTTATTTGGCTTCGAATTCCCACAAAATCATTTTCAAGATCATCTTGTGATATTCCTTCCCCCCATAATTCTAACCAAAAACTTCCTTCTGGGAATGTAGAGATTATTTTGCCATCATCATCCGTAGGGCGTATTATGATATCTATAATTGCTTCTCTATCTTTTGGGACCTTCTTTTCTTCGAGCGCCAAAAAGATATCGTCCACAGAAACAGCATGCCTTCCTGAACCAATCGATGCAAAGAGCGCATCCAAGAAACTTGTTTTTCCAGAATTATTTTCTCCGATAAGCACTGTTAGCCAATCTAGATCGATAAATACATCTCGTAGTGACCGAAAATTTTTGATGCGAACTTCCGTAAGTTTGATCCCACTATATTTCGGTTTTCCTTCCATAAACCCTCCTGAAGAAAAGATAGTTGATCGCACCCCTATAATCCTTCCGGCCTGTTTGCTGCGCCCCTGAATTCTTTACATCTGCACTAGATTTTAACCAATCTTAATATGCGTCAATCACTCGCGCTCCCGCACGGGGCCGCAAGCGACCGAGTCTTCACAAGGGCTTTGAGGGCAACCTCACGAGAAATGAATTATACCTAGCAATGATCCTGGCCCCATATCTAATGCAGCTCACATATCCCTGGCTCCTGCCCCCCCTCGTTAATCTTCATATAGATGCAGACGCCTCTGCTATCCCAACACCCTTTCGCTCGTTCGACTGGTTGCCTGGCTTTGAACCGATGGATTTATCTCAACGCATTTTCTCGTTAAAGCCTAAAGCTATTTCAACTTGTTTCGCATCCATCTGGTAGACAAGCAGTAAGATAACTTGCCACGAGAGCTTCAATGAGCAGAAAGTACTGGCTGGATCTCTTTACAGGAACAACCTGGGAGGAATTTCTAGAGCACGGCGCAAAAGTTAGCGGCTTTAGGGAAAGTAGAAAGAAGACAGCGGAACGAATCTCCCCAGGTGATTATCTCCTTTGCTACTTGACGGGCATTTCTAGATTTGTTGGCATCTTAGAAGTCAAGTCCAAATGCTATTTTGATACAACTCAAATCTGGAAAGATGAGCAATTCCCGATTAGATTTGAAGTTGAGCTGGTGGAAAAACTGGATGCAATAACAGCGATTCCTGTACTCAGTCTCAAAGATGAACTTCAACTATTCAAGGGACTTAAGTCCAGGAATGCCTGGACCGGATTCTTCCGGGGCTCTCCAGCCGAATTTAACTTGAATGATGGGGAAATAATTTCCAATGCCATAAAGAGAGCCGTAATGAATCCGGTTGAGTTGGAATACGACGAAAGGAAATATCGCCGCAAAACGAAGACATATGAATCAAAGATCGGCGTAGTGACTGTTCCTGAAGATCATGACGAGGATCAGAAAAAAGCTCCCATCGAAGAGACGACTCACGAAGAAATTCAGCTGCTCTTGCTGAAGGTGGGCTCTGAGCTGGGCCTCGATGTATGGGTAGCCAGGAATGACCGGAACAGAAAGCACAATGGAATCAATTTTCAGGATGTTCCAAATCTGAGAAGAGAGCTTCCCAGGCAGTTCGACGATGCCACCAATAGGACGATAGAATTGATCGATGTTCTCTGGCTTCAGGGCGAGGCGATAGTTGCGGCTTTTGAGGTGGAGCACACAACGACAATTTATTCGGGCTTATTGAGGATGTCGGATTTGGTAAGCATGCAGCCTAATCTCAAGCTCGATTTATTCATAGTTGCACCGGATGAACGGAGAGAGAAGGTATTCTACGAAATTAACCGTCCGACCTTTGCCAGGCTAAAGCCGCCCCTCCCTAAAATCTGCCGATTCATTCCTTACATGGAATTGAAGAAGGAAGTCGAACAGATCGGAAACCGAATGCGTTACATGAAACCGGAGTTCATCTCAGAAATTGCAGAAAGCTGTGAGCCAGACTATACCTAATCTGCTTACTGCACTTCCAGATACTAGTGCCATCCTCCAGGCACGCGCCCGTCCTCCCGCACGCTCGCCTGCATGCGTGCGCTCCTGCGGGTGGGCGGGGTCCGACGGCGCAATTGCCTAAGTTATTGATGGGAAGATGAGACAACTCGTCCCGCTCTTTTCATTCACATGGTTTGTAGACATCAATTTCATTTAACCGCTGAAAATCGGTGTCATTAGTAGCGATATTGGAAATGCCTTCGGATTTGATAACTGCCAGGTGAGTGGCATCGGATATTAAGAGCCCATATTTATTCGAGAGATCGACTGCCATGTCAAGCACGGACTCATCGCAACTACAAATTATCACAGCCAATCCTCAGATTCGACAATTCCATCAATGAGATCTACGTCATCCAGTGCTATTGAGCCTGCCAATCTCTCCGCAATGTTCTTGCCCGGATTGATGAGAATCTTTCCATCTATTACATTCAGAAATAATTTCTTACCATCATATATGCCCAACTCGGCCATAACGGAATTAGGAATCTCAATTATCCCGCCTTTCTTAACAAGAACTTCCATTCTCTCACCACGATTTACTAATATGCTTGGCCTCTAAAAATAGATTTCCCAATTATGAGGTTCAAGGCCCGATAGCACCGACATCCTCCAGTCAAGCGCCCGCCCTCCCGCAACCAGGGACGAGACGGGCAGATGCCATTATTTGAGAAATGGCAGGGGTAGGGATGGAATAAGAGTCGAAAAGAGAAAACGGGCTATGAGATTTCCCGTCCTGCTACTTACTTATGGTTTGTATATGCTAATATCTTCTGCTAGCTGAAAATCGTTGTCAATGTGAGAAGCATTATTTACCTATTGGAAACTGACATCTATTCTTTTACCCGGCTAAGCTTATCAACGCCCACCGACATTGCTTTTCCACTTGATAAGTAAATCAGTTCGATCTCATCCTCGGAAACGATCGACCCCAGAGAATAGCCCTCGTTAACTTCAGCGATATAGAGACTCTTATCATCCGAACCGATGGCGCCAGCAAACCCTTCGCTAGCTGTAGTTCCATTCTCGTTCTTATATATCAGATTTCCTGAGAAGATGCGGCCCTCCTGCTCTGTAATAGCCGCGACAAATGGTTCGTTTTGAGTCGCGTTCGAGTAACCGACTCCTGCATCATAACCACCCCACGAAACGGTCCAGTTCCCTTTTAGATTAGGAACTTCTGCCACACAGACCCCTGTAGCAAAGAGGCTCAGTACTAACAGGGCTAAAAACAAAACTTTTTTCATGTGTATTAGTTATTGAGACACCTATTTAGAGCTTTCTTTTTTGCAATAATTTTATATAGTCTCCCATTATGAGCAAGCTTATTTCCGGTTATCTTCCTCGCTGATCGAATAACTTGATCCTCCATGGGAAGGTCATCTGATGAATTACGATAAGTTGAGTCTTAACCGACGCTCAGCCGGACCAAGGTTGAAGCTGACGAAATGGGCGTTGAGATCAATTCCCAAGACACAATAGCCTGGGTCGACAAAGGCATTGCCCTTATGCACAGGGCAAATTTGATGAGGTGCTGCAAGTTCTGCTACTGCAGATATTTTGAATACTCGGTCGTAGCGCCGCCCCGTCTTTTTCATTACTTCTATCCGTGAGTTGATGTTGCTTAGGGCCTGACGCCAAATAGTTTTTCCAATTTCATGCGATTTAGCTGAAGTTAGACGGCTAATCCGCGGATTCGATTATCTCTTTTATAAGTTTTTGGTCATCTAATTTGATTGAGCCAATAAGTTGATCCGTAAGGCTCTTGATCGGCTTGACGAGCAATTCTCCGCCTTTCACGCTCAGAGCTACTCGTTTGTCTTCACAAAGGTCAATCTCAGATAATATTGAACTAGGAAGCTCAATTATCCCATTTTTCTTAACGAGAACCTTCCATCTATCTCACCAAAACATTACCAACATGTCACTGCCTCTAAAAAAAGATTTCCCAATTAGGAGATCCAATACAGGTCAGCCAGGCAGTAGGCCTTCTTCGGACAGACGGCGATATCCTCGCAAAGGCTCGACAGCACCGCCATCCTTCACAAGACGTGCGCCGGGCCCTCCCGCACGCTTTCCCCCGCGCGCGCTCCCGTGGGCCCGTGGGCCGCCGGGCACCGCAAGTTAGTAGTAATGATCCCTGCTCATACAATGACGGCAATCATGATCCTCACTTCCGAGAAAATCCTGGATATCCATAAGCTGGTAATCAGCAAATTCGGCGGAATAGGTGGCGTTCTTTGCCAGGGCACGGTCGACTACCTTGTCGATCAGATCAATGCCGAGCCCGATCTTTTCCGCAAAGCGGCTCTCGCTCTGCATATCGTAGCCAATTGCCACCCCTACCTGGATGGAAACAAGAGATCCGCGTTTCAAATCGCTGAATTGATTCTAAGCAGCGAAGGGCGCGCCATCACTGCAGAAGAAGAGATCATAATCCGAATGCTGCTAAGAATCGACAGCTACCAATGCCAGGTCGATGATGTCAAAATTTGGCTTCTGAAAAACACCGACAAACTCTGAACGCTCACATTTCGGCTAAACGCTTCATAAGCCTTTCATTACGCATCATGCTTTCTTCAAGGCGCAGTCTCTCTTCAGGGGTCAGACCATTCAATTTATTTACTGATATCTCTTGCTCCCCTTTTGATCTTGGAGCAGATTGCCCGGACATGAAGCACCATAGGCTTGCCGGGATTAAATAGCTTATTAAGAGGCGATCCTTGCCTCAAGCATGCACGCTCGCACTCACAAAGTGCGTCCATCTGCACGCGCCCGCCTTCGTGCGCACGCTCTGGCAGGTGAACGCGGCCTGCCTGTGCGACAAGCGCCAGAGGCTGGAAATAGCCGCTCACGGACTCCAGACCACGATTCCATCCACTCGCTCGAGTCCGATCTCTGGTGGCGATATTTCGAACTTGAGCCCGCCTCATTACTTTGATTTGAAACCTTGAGGATCTGCTAGAAGAGTATGAATTACTGGGATGGAGGTTTATCCTTCTGGAGGCAACGACCCGAACACACCGCTAACGATCTCTCAACCGTTAGAGAAAAAGAGACCCACAGGAAAAGTAATAAATGGTTGCAGCACGAAAATCATCGAAAAATGTCTGAGTATCTCTCAGGGAAAGGGTAATAGATGAGCATGTCGAAAAAATGGCCAATAGGAGAACTCGTATGACTATGAAAGTAGAAATCAAGGATAACAAGCTCTTCATAGAAATTGATCTGGAAGAACCAACCCCATCGTCATCCGGTAAAACCCTTGTTGTTGCAAGTACACATGGGAATATCGTTACTACCGCTAAAGTTAATGATAAGCCGATCACCATCGGATTGAATGCTTATATTAAGCCTTGAGCAACCGCAGAGCTGCTCTATACCATGTGGCGGGCTCAGGTCGAGATGAAGGTAGGGGTGGGTTATGTTTCTCGACCATCGGCCCTCGTTTGTGAGCTTTAAGAAGGGCCTCTACTTAACTCGTTCGAGCATATGCCTGAGGGCAGCTGCGCTCGGCCAGTCCGACCTATGGGAGGCTTTCTTGGCCCGTGTGGCTTTTTTGCTGGCGTTTCACTTGGAAGCGTGGCAGTTCTTAGAAAGCTCCGTGTGTAGAGAGACATAGGGTTTGATTCTTACTCGTAAACTAGTGCAGGGGTTCCTGTCCCCCGCAGTTGTCTGCCATTTTTTCCGCCACACTGCACCCACCTGCCTGCACTGCATCCGCTTGCCCCCTCCTCCAGGCTCGCCTTCCCTTGCACCCGGCCACAGATTCACCCCCCCGGCGCCACCCCTCCCTTCGCCTTCTCTTTCGGCCCAAAGGGCAGGCCCGCATGCATGCGAGCGCCCAGCACGCGCGCTCGTACATGTGGGCAACCCTGGCGGAGGAGGACCCAGAGGCCGAATATCGGAACGTCTCACCGATAGAAACTGCAGAAGACCAGTGGGATCAAACAGGAGACATCAATCGCTAAATAAAAAGGCAATAAGCTTATCCTCATAATTGATCAGATCAACAGCTATAGCCCTATCGATCTTATGCAAGGCTGGAAGAAGAAAAGAGAGTTCTGTACTGGTGCGTTTAATCCATCATCTTGGTGACGACAAGCCTCCATTCCCTGCCATGAAGCCCAGCCGTTGTCCAGTAGCTCTCCTTGGTCACTACCTTTTTATTGCCTTCAGTGACCTGGAAGCTATAGTACCCATGGCCCGACCTGGCTGTAATCATCTTCTTTCCCAAGTCCAAAAGGCTGGGGTATGATTTGTAAAGCGGGTCTTCGAATAGGTACTTCCCTATCTGGCTTGCGTCCCTGTCGTAGGCTATCTGACCATCCAAGTGCATTAACCAGAAACTGTAGTCAGTTATGTTGCTTCGATTATTGATATCAAAGTGCAGTTGAGGGGCTACCACGGCGTTCAGCAACTTATCAGGTTCAATGATTGCACTGATGCCACCCAGAAACTCGCCTTGCGGGGAAAATACAGGATATGCAAGGGACGTGCCGTTATATCCTTCTACCAGCAGGAACGGTTTGCTGAACGTGGGGGTTTTAGTCTTTAAGAGATAAGCTACATGTTCCTGATGGCTTATATCAGCCCCTTCGCCACCATCGCATCCTTTGCATTCGGCTGCAATGATCTTCCCATCCTTGCTGAATGTGACGGCTTCTGCCAGGTTTGAGTCAGATTCCAATAGCTTATGCAGGATTCCGCGTGCTGCATCTCCTTCCAGGCCCGCAGCTGACAGACTTTGAGCTGCATTTGCCACTTCTAAGTCCAAATCATTCAGGCTACCTTGCACATCAGCCTGAATCTGAAGCAGCATATAGAGCATATCAGACCCGAATTCTGCACCAGATAGATTGCCATTAGGTACATTAGGTACATTAGGCATATTCTGGCCAGAAGCCGCAATGGCACAAAAAAGCAGAGCAGCTGCAATCGCCATCGTTGCCAAGCCGAATATGCTTTTTTCCGGATTTTTCTTTGTACTCATTGTCGTCATACCATATTTTGTGGTAATTAGCCCCAATTCCAAACTTTCAATCAATATCCCTTTGCTTTCTCACCCTTTTGCATAGATCCCAGAACCCAGGAACCAGGTGCCATCGACGTTTGCAACGTAACTAAGTTTTAGTGCGGGTGTCATGTTTCTGGAGGGATCTGGATAGATGTAATAGTGGAAACCATTCCCCAATCTGGCCATATCGATAGCTTGCTGGAGGAAATAGACTCCGTTGGGATCATGCGCATAAAGACGATTTGTGCCTATCAACCCGGGCTGGTAAGGAAGTGCCAAGGTTCGTCCTTCGTAATCATAGGCAAAGATGTAGCGTCCATCTCTCGTGAAATTGCCGGTTGGATCATTAAAAACCTCCAGAGATTTCTGCATGCCGTTCTCCTTGGTGAATTGCAATGCCTCAGTTACATAGGCTACAAGTTTATTTCTAGCCACCTGATCGAAAGATGCGGATATGTTGGAGAGGTATAGTCCTGTGCCCAGGTACAAGCTGTTATTCACATTCGCAATATAGAGCTGCTTCACCTCTTCTTTACCACCATGGGCGGGATTTGGGAATACGATATACATGGTTCCACCGCCTCTCCTGGCCAGTGCAAGCTCGCGGCCGACCACGTCTACGCCATTGATATCTGACAGGCCGGTTCGGCCAACTAAGTTGGGATTAATGGGATGGGCGATGCATGTCCCGTTGAAGTCGTAGGCGAAGATGTAGCGATCTTTTCGGACAAAAGATCCGGAACGGTTGTTGAACTCTTGAAGAGCCTTCTCCTTGCCGTTATCTTTTAGATAGGTTACAGCCTCATTCAAAAAAGCTATTACTTCATTTTTTTCCGTATTACTGGCAATATAAGTAGCCGGAATATACTTGGTTAGAATTTTGTCGTAATCGCTCACGCCATCTGCATCTTTGTTGTTTTTGATATGATCCAGGGCTTGTTGGAAAGATCGAACAATGGAATCCGGAGTCCCTATATTAAATGCATAGTAGCCATCACTCTGAGCTAGTGGATAAGCCACTCTGTAATCGCTTGCGTTCAGGCCTGATTGCTGGATCAGCCATATGCCAGCCAGGTCGTTATATGCCCAGGCGTCAATGGTTCCATTCTTTAGCATCTCGATCAATGGCGTTGACGTAGTTTCAAGGATCAAATCCTCCTTCTTAATGCCGTTATTGAGAAGCAATTTGACCGCCATATCATTCTCAATGGCCCCTATCTTATATTTTTTCAGATCTTCTGGAGCCTCGATAGTGATATTTTTTTTACTTTTTGCCAGGAGTGCATAATTGCCGGATGCCGCCGGTCCCGCCCACTTGAATAGCTGCTCACGCTCAGGGATACGACCTGTCGTAAAGAGAACAATATTGCTCTCATTCAACGTCCTATGATAGCCTTCTGTCCAGGGCAGGAGTTCGATAACGCTCCGATTCAGGTTTACACCCATTTTCGCCCAAATCTCTTCGAGAAGATCCACCGAGATGCCTTGCAGCTTGCCATCCTCTTGGTAATTATAGGGTGGATACTGCTCAGTCATATAGGTTAGATCCTTCGCAGAGACGGCCTGATCAGTGGCCATGCAAGGGATGCTGGTTGTCAAGACAATCATAAGAATTAGCGGCATGCTACAGCCTATTGTAGTAAATCCTCTAATGAGTCACCCTCCGTTACTATTACTATTGCTATTTATTATTAGTTATCATTCGATGCTTATTAAATTTTTGGTTAGGAAAAAATCATTCCTTATAGCATGAGCACAGATAACGGGCACATATGCTCCAGCCCTTATACATTTTGTCATATAATGCCAGGACAGTCTAGGATCGATGCTAAGTATGGCCGACGTCCTAGCCGGGGCCCTGAACAGCCACCTGGAATTGCAGCACTACCACCACACCTTGCTGATTGTGGAGCATGACCCGATGCTCTACGAGGATGCCGAGGAAATGGTGGAATACCTGGCCCAGGCCATGAGCCAAGGGATTAGCGGGATCGACAACACGACCATTGCCTAAAGTAATCCATCTTTATGCGGTCATTTGGCAACGGCATTCGCCAGTTTCTTTCCGACGTCGTTGCATTTTGCTAAGACCTCGGGTGAGGGTGCCCCCACAACAGCCACGCCTTCAACGGCTTTCTTAAATTTGAATGAGCCGCATATGCGATCAAGCACCTCAAGAGCCTTCTCTCCTCCACTACCTCCAGTAGCGAATGCAGCGTACGGTTTTCCTGTCACCTGACCCTGGGAAGGATAGTAAGTTCGGTCAAAGAAATCTTTGAGTGCTCCCGAAATATAGCTGAAATAATCTGCAGACCCGAAAGCTATTGCATCGCACCCGAGAAGGTCTTCCAGCGTCGCGTCCAATGCTTTCTTGATGACAACCTCAGTGCCTTGGACGCTATTTGCGCCCTAGGCGAAAGCTTTTGCCATCTTTTCAGTGTTTCCCGACAAGGTATGATACACGATCAAAACTTTGGCCATCTTTACACCACGATCCTGTTTTTTGCTTCAACTACATTACACGGATCCCTCTTATAGATGTGCATCCGTGCAAAGTGCTTAATCTGGAGTGACCCCCTCCGAGTGGACAATAAGTTAAGCAACATCAATCCTTGTAGGGATGTAGATGAAAAAATTGAGGCGGTACTACGAACGAGATTTCAAGATATCAGTAGTGGCTTCTAGCCGAGCCCGAGTGCTTGAGTCCCTCTATCAAACAACCTGAGACCCGATTACGATTGCAGGTTGCCATTCATCGCTATTGCCAACCACCGGTCGATTATTTCTGACAGTTCTCTTTTCTGGACAGGTTTGACAATGAAATCGTTCATTCCAGCCTGAATACACTTCTCCCGGCCCCCTTGCATAGTAGCTGCGGTCATGGCAATGATAGGAATGCCTGGATTGAGCGCCTTCGATCCACCCAGACGGATGATGCGAGTTGCCTCGAAACCGTCCATCTCAGGCATTTGGCAGTCCATCAATACCAGGTCGTAAGGAATCATCTGGAGCGCATTGACAGCCTCCTGACCATCGGCCACCACATCAACCCGGAGTCCCACCTTTCTCAGCATGGCCTGTGCCACTTTCTGGTTTACAGGGTTGTCCTCCACCACCAGGATGCGTATCTTGCGCTTGTCGTTTTCAGAAATAATAGGCTCAGCGGCGGAGCATTCCATAGCTCCCTCGCCCTTAATTTTGGCAGACTTCTCATCTACCGCTCCAGATCCAGCCGGCCGCGTCTCAAACACCACTGTGAACCAGAAGGTGGAGCCTTTGCCAACCTCGCTTTCCAGGCAGATCTTGCCGCCCATCAATTCCGCCAGCTGTTTGGAGATAGCCAGCCCCAGACCGGTTCCGCCGTATTTGCGTGTTGTCGAGCCGTCCACCTGAGTGAACGGTGAGAAGAGACTATCCTGCCGGTTTTCCGGGATGGCAATGCCTGTATCGATAACTGCGAAGCGAATTGTGGCATTTCGTTCGTCCTCGCTTTCCAGGCGGACGCGGATGGCTATCTCGCCCTTCTCAGTAAACTTCACGGCATTGTTTCCCAGGTTGACTAGAATCTGGTGCAGCCTTACCGGATCTCCGCGCAGAAGCGACGGAACTGCGGGCTCCACCAGACAGACCAGCTCCAGCCCTTTTTCATGAGCGCCGATGGCCAGGAGATCTGCAGTATCTTTCAGCATTGAGCGCAGATCGAAGTCCAGGATTTCCAGCTCCAGTTTGCGGGCTTCGATTTTAGAGAAGTCCAGGATGTCGTTGATGAGTGTTAGAAGCATCTCGCCGTTGACATGGGCGATTTCCGCATATTCAAGCTGTTTGGTATTCAAATCCAGATCCAGCAGCAGTCCGGTCATGCCAATTACCCCGTTCAAGGGAGTGCGAATCTTGTGGCTCATGTTGGCCAGGAATTCGCTCTTTGCAGCATTAGCCTTCCTGGCCTGCCTGGCCAATTCATTGGACTGTTCAATGGCAATTTCCAGATCCTGATTGGTTTGTTGCAGCTCTTGCTCTGTCCGCTTGCGCTCGGTGATATTTAAGGCCACATGGACTACGCCTTTGACAATGCCGTCGGAATCCTTGATAGGAGAGCCGCGAGATATCCAGGTCTTGCCATCTGGGGTCACTAGCTCTCCCTCCTGGGAGTGACCCGTCTCGATAGCTTTCAATGCCGTGCATCCAGGACAAGGCTTCTTCAGGCCCAGGAGGATCTCGAAACAGCGCTTTCCCCGCAGTTCGTCCATCGATAATCCGAGGAACTTTTGCACGGCCTTATTGACCCAGATGATGCGCAGGCTTGGGTCCAAGTACTCCACAGCAACGTGCCTTAAGCCGCCCAAGATTGCCGCCTTCTCTTGCTCCGACTCCCGCAGCTTCTCCTCCGCACGCTTGCGTTCGGTTATATCTCGGATGATTCCCACAATAAACTTGTTCCCGGAAGTGTCCGTATACAATGTCTTCTTGGTTATTATGGTGCGATCGATCCCGTCGGAACCAGTAATATTTTCTTCATTCAAGTTCTCTTTTCCCGTCTCAAAGACCTGCTCATCCTTCTCCAAGAAAACGGCAACTTGCTCCGCTGGAAGGAAATTGTAGTCGGTCCTTCCAATGAACTCTTCAAAACTGTGGCCCAATAATGCACAAAATGCGTCGTTCACCAAAACAAACTGATGCAGCCGATTCTTGACGAATATGGGATCACCTATGGAATTGATTATCTTATCCAGGTAGTCCCTGGATTCATACAACTTATCTTCTGCGCGCTTACGCTCGGTTATGTCCAGCATCACTGCAACGATGCCCGCCACCTCGCCTGCAAAATTGTTAAAGGGCGCCTTGGTAAAGAGAAAATCTCGCCTTACTCGGTCCGCGCACTGCACCGGCTTCTCGTATACCTGGACGTCCAACTCTCGGAATAGCTTCTGGTCCTGCTCGTAATACCTATCGGCCAGGTCAGGAGGGATCGTTTCCGGCAATTCGAATACAGACTTACCGATTATGTTCTCCTTAGGTATACCAACGATTTGCCTGGCAAAGGCATCGTTGCAGCCCATGTATCGGCCTTGTCTATCTTTGAAGAAAATTGGGCTAGGGATTGTATTGATCAGTGTTTCTAAGAATCTCAGGTTGTTTTTAAGTTCTTCTTGGTCTCGTTTGCGCTCAGTGATATCGCGGATCGACTCAATGGCTCCTATTCTATTCCCCGTGAATTAAATATCGGTCCTGCCGTCGCCCAGACATATGCCCCTTTGCCGCCCTGCAATGCAGGTGTAAATGTTTCGGCGTAAAGAGTATTTCCTTTCCTATGCACATATTGATAATTGGAAACGATCTCCTTGTCATCTTTATCGAGCAGATCCAGCAACTGTTGCCTTCGTTCACCATAGAAGGGAATTGTATATTCATGGTCTCCCTGCCCGATCATGTCGTTCCTATCCACACCGGTCATCTCTTCCATAGCCCTGTTCCAAGCGATCACCTTTGCTTCTTTGTCCAGAGCAAATGTGGCGTCGGGCAGGAAATCAATGATATCCGCCAGGCGTTGTTCGGATTCCCGCAGTGCATCTTCCGCTCGTTTGTGGTCGGTGATGTCACGGAAAGTCCATATCCGACCGTAGTATTTCCCATCTCCACCGATTACTGGTGAAGAATAGCGATCCAAGACCATACCATCTTTGAATTCGATCTCATCCCGGCTGGTTTCATCCTGATGATCGTAAAGATACATCACTTTCGCAAGGAATTGGCCAGGGTTCTTGGTATTGCCTGCCACGTACTGAAGAAGAGCCTCGTCATTCTTCTGATTCCTGATCTCTTGAGGCACTCTCCACATGGTTAAAAGCCGCTGATTAGTAATGATTCGTTGCCCATGGCTGTCTACAACTAGAATTCCATCCAAAGAGGATTCGACCTGAGCTTCAAGTAGCGCTGTTTTCCATCGCAGTTCCTCCTCAGCTCGCTTGCGGTCAGTGATATCTGATATGATACCCAGTAATCCTGTGAACTCACCGTTCGACCCAACCATCCGCCGACCACTTATTTATCCCCAGAAATTGCTTCCGTCTCTCCGGAGGTAATGTCGCTCTGTATAGATAGTATCAGTAGTATTCTCCATCATCGCTTGCATGATATTTGCTCCCTCCCGGCGTTCATCAGGATGAATAAAAGCAGGATATGGTGTGCCGATCATTGATTCCAGTGGGCATGCAAATAGTTCTGTCAGCCGATGGTTGGCTTGCGTGATCCGCCCTTCGGTGTCAACTATTATTATTCCTGCACTGGATGTATCGAAAATAGTCCTTAGCCTCAGCTCACTCTCCCGCAGCGTTTCCTCAGCCCGCATACGGTCGATGATGTCATTACCCATGATCATTCCTAATGAATAGTTCTTATTGATACATCTATTGGAAGATTTGCCAGAACTTTCGCCCCACCTTCCGGGCCTTTTGTCCGCAGCCTTCTGCATCCCATCTTCCTGGCGCTCCCTATACACATTGCGCGCTTTATTGCCCTCGCGCCAGGAAGCCATCCAGTAGCTGTAGGTCTTGGAGCCTTTCCGGCTCTGCTTGACCTTCTCCATCTGCCACACGGTCAGATCCTCCAGCCTGGCCTGAAGCTTGCGGGCCTTGGCCTCTGCCAGGGCCGCATTTGCTTCTCCTTGCAGCCTCTCTGCCTCCCGGCGAGTCGCAGGTGCACGGGCGGCTTTCTGCAGGGCGCGAGCGTCGCGGGCGAGCTCCCTGGCTTTTTTCTGGAGGACCTGGTGGCGGTCGAGGAGGCGGTGGGCCTGGGCGCAAAAATAGTAGACGACGAGGTTGCCCTCTGATCACGTAGCTGTTATATCCTTCAGTCTCTGAATGGCCTGCATAGTCTAGGCGTCCTCGTTGTTTTTCTCTTCTTCATAGTGTTTTATGATCTCTTCTATGGGTACACTGAGCATGTAGACCTTAATGGGCCGACCTTTTCCCTCTGCTTTGATATCGCCTTCTTCTATCCAGTTGTTTTGCTGCAATGTACTCATAGCTATGATCACTTCTGGCTGACTCATGCGTGTTGCCGTTTCGATTTCTTTGGAGGTCGCTCCGCTTACGTTCGCGAGATAAGTGATCAGTGAGGCCACACACCTTGGCACATTTAGACTTCGCAGTGCTTCGATGAATTCCAGATCTTTTTCGTCCAACTCTTTAACGACAGATTGTTTTATTATAATCCCTCGTTCTTTATAGATATATTAGTCATATATAAATATTTTCTTTTAAACTAGGTTATCATTTGGAGGGCATGAAGAGCAAAGGCCGATTGTTATCAAAATCGGTGATCTCTCTTTTGTTCTCGGAAAGTTTTATGTCATTTGCTGTTAAGATAGAAATAATGTCATAGAACTTTTACCCGCTAACTAAAGTTATCCATACTGCCTTTACAGATCTTCCTAAATCGGCCTAAATCCTTTTCAGGCAAAGTCCACATTCCATATCTTATAAGAATAGTAATCAAGTAAAACTGAGCGGTGTCTGCTATCGATCAAAAGATCCTAATGCTATCGATTCCGAATATGTGGAACTTGGAGCGCAACATATGCATTGTATTTCCGTTAATCGTCCCTTCGAAGAATGCGTCCTCTTCCCAGCTGACACTATTTCCATTTTGCGTCCATGTTCCGTCTCCCCATTCTTCTTCATTTCGAGGAGGCGTTGTAACCCACTCTGTACGAATAAGAGTTCCATCGTTATGGAATGTAGTATATTTGTAGGCGTCACCCCTGTCAATTAACCATCTACCGACAATGCTATTTCCAGACTCTGGCATAGTAGTGGAAGCGTCGGTTGTGCCGAAAGCAACTGATTCCTGTCGTGTCTCCACCTTTTGTAGGAAGGGATATTTGGTGTCTGTTTTGGTTATTTCCTGATCCCAGCTATTGGTCTCATATCCATCTGCAGATACAGAGAATGACCAGTCTCCTGGATCTCCCGTAATTGTAACATATCCGTTGCTATCTGTAGTCCACTGGAAGATATTGCCTGATCCATCTTGGCCTCTAACTTCAGCACTAGGAATGACAGGTCCGATTGCACTTCCATCGTGGATGTAGAGGGTTAATGCGACTTGTTTGGACGCACCAGAAGCTAAACCTTCACTTTGGAACAGAGTTCCCTCATCACTGCGACGTGTAACGAGACCAGGCAAAACTTTTCCACCCCCATAGACCCATTTATTTAACTCTCCAGGAACTGCGTCATATTGCCCTGCATTTAACTTTTTTAGCAAATCGGAATTCTTGAAATTTCCCGATCCCAAATTATAAGTAAAGCTGACGAGAGCATCAAATTGAGCTTGGGTTAAGGGTACAGTCACATACGTATTTACCGCTTGTTCAGCAATTGCTACATCCGATCTGAGTAGATCGAATGCTTGATCTCTGGTAATACCTCCAAGGAATCTTTGTTCGCTTGTATCTGATCCATCACAATTGCCTTTATGTACTAGTGTCTCGTCAATATTGGAGTGTCGTACAGTATAAGGCCGATTAACTTCATATCCAATCTTGGTGAGCAAGATATGAAGAAATATATCGTAACGCTAACCGAGGACGAGCGTAAGACACTCGGCGATCTTACATCTAAGGGAACGCAAAAATCACAGAAAATCCTCAAT
>CAIQHB010000010.1 GCA_903871465.1 uncultured Methanosarcinales archaeon | reverse complement strand
TGCATCAAGTCTTGCCGAGGTCCTGGATAGGATTCTAGACAAGGGCGTAGTAGTTGACGTTTGGGCCAGGATCAGCCTGGTTGGTATCGAGATTTTGACAGTCGAGTCCCGCGTTGTCGTGGCTTCGGTCGACACGTTCCTGCACTACTCTGAAGAGATGGCGAAGATTGAGCAGGCGTCCATTGGCGCGACCCCTGGTGTTCCTGCTTAGGGCAGGTTTCTCCTAACTTATTTTTGGAGGAGCCATGGAAGACTATGGAAGCGCCAGGATCGAGACCTTCGACGAGCTGGTAACCAAACATACTCGCCGGGATCTGGAAGAACTGGCTCTGAAGTACGGTGTGGAGAATTTGGGAGGAACAAAGTCCCAGCTGGCTGATGCCATCCTGGAAGCTTCAAAAAAGCAGAAAGACCAGCCCAAGTCCTCCATACAGGCGAGAACCAAGGAGGCTCCGATGGTCGAGAAGCCAAGAACTGCGGTGACACAAACCCTTAGAGGCAAAAAGGGCGTAATGGCCAAAGCTGCCGCGATCGACAGCAAGACCGCAGAGATGCAAAAGGCCGGCATAGAGATCCGGGAGGAAGGCATCCGCAGAATGAACAAGGGCGTAAAAGAGTTTCATTCTGCCGCTGACAAGATGTCCCGGGAGATGCAATCCAATGTGCGAAAGATGCACGAAGACGGTCAGCGGAGGTTCGAACTCGGCCAGACTGAATTCAAGCGCTCGCTGGATGCCCAGATAAAAGATAACCATGAAGCTGTGGCAAAAATCCACTCTGGGGCCAGGGAAATTCAGACATCTCAGGAAAAGATGTCCCAGGAGTTTCTGAAAGCCGGAAGAGACATCCGGGAATCTGGATGCCGGAATTTGCAGAGTGGTCTGAAAGAGTTCCACGGAATCGTCAATTCCCAGATCAGAGCGAACCAGGAAGCTATTTCCAGGTTGAATTCCGGTGCCAGGGACTTCCAAAATGAGATCCTCAGGTATCAAGAGCAGGATCTTAAGAACTATGTTCGAGACTTCTACTACGGGTAAAATCCCTAGTAGAACTTTTTATCATTATTCATACTTCACGAAGGTGCTAAGCAATGCAGCATGTCGAAACACATCCCAGGAGGGTGAGGGGAGAAGCGGTTCATATGACAGCTTCTGAGAAGAGGGCCAGTGAAATCAGTCACGATTCTGCCATGGGACGAAATGAGCCCCAGATTCAGGTGAGGATCAAGTCTCCGGCAAATATGGACTGCAGCTATGAACTGATCTCGGAGGATGCCAGGCATAAGGCCATCGAGGAAGCTTTTCTCACTCCAGAGTCAAGCCACTTCATCAGCACTCCAGAGGTGATCGAGATGGAGAGCAGGCTCGCGCTCTGGCTGGAGGCAGGCTATCCTGTTCATCTCATCGGGCCAACAGGTTGTGGCAAAACAAGCCTTGCTGTCCATGTCGCCAAAGAACTTGGCCGACCGGTGGTCTGGATAAACGGCGATGAGGCCATCTCCACCTCTGACTTGATAGGCGGCTATTCGCAAATGCAGAATGAAAGCGTCCGGGACAACTACATACACAATGTCTTCAAGACCAAAGACACCATGAAGATCGAGTGGGTAGACAATCCTCTCTCCCTAGCCTGCAAATACGGCTATACTCTGATTTATAACGAATTCTCCAGAACCAAGCCCGCGTCTAACAACATTCTTCTCTCTGTCTTTGAGGAAGGAATCCTTGAGCTGCCCACGAAATTCGGCGAGGACAGATACATTAAGGTCCATCCGGATTTCAAAGCCATTCTCACCAGCAACTCTATCGAATATGCAGGAATTCACAGGCCTCAGGATGCATTGCTGGACCGGATGGTTGGGATCTATGCAGATTACTACGGCTATGAGACAGAGGTTCGGATCGTAGTTGAACATACAGGCATAACCCTCGACAAAGCTGAGAAGATCGTAAATGTGGTCAGATCCATCAGGGATAAATCGTCCGATGCCCAGAAGCCAGGCACCAGAGCGTGCATAATGATCGCCAAAGGAATGGCGGCCCTGAAAGACCATCAAAATATAGACTTCAAGCAACTCTGCATTGATGTGATAGCCAGCAAGACGAGTTCGCCTGCCGATATGGAAGAGAAGAAGAAGCTCGTTTTAGATTTAGTGGGTTAGTCAGGATTGCAATGGAACCCATGAAAGCGGTAGTCGAGGAAGCGGGAGTACATAAGGCAGATTGGGGCCACACTCTATTTCAGTCTCAAACCGGATGGAACTTTTGAGGAAGAGTCTATGGGCAGAGATACCATTAAGGCCAGAAGGCATAAGCTTGCTTCCTTCCTTCGCTACTATGGCGTGACCGAAGATGTAGATAAATATAAATTGAAAGACAGAATTAGTGAATTTATAGGAGGGATGGTTGTGGTGGTCCCTATCAAAGGCGAGTTGTCTAAGTTGTCTATCTACATACCCGGCGGTGAATTCCCATGACTGGTAAGCCCAAGATCCAAGAAATTCTCGAAAAAGTTAGCCTTGCAGCTGGATTCATGTTGAACAAGGAGATTGATAGCATCGTTAGCATGAATAAGTCTCAGGAAGGTTGGATTGCAGAGGTTGAGGTGCTGGAAAGAAAATCTGTGCCCGATACTCAAGATATTCTTGGTAGGTATGAGATGAAGTTTGACGATGGCGGAGAACTTCTAGGCTATAAGCGAATTATGATACGGCGCAGATCGGATATGGAGATGATACAGGAAGAGGTGTAGTTTCTTGGTAAACATGATCAAGAGGGCAGAGAGAAACGTTCCTGATTCCACGGCTAAGTACGTCTACTGTGTCATTCCCTGTCCAACAGAGAGAAAAAGCTTCGGAAGTCTAGGTTTTGATGCCGGAGAGGTCTATACTCTAGACTACAAGGATTTGGCACCCGTGGTCAGCGACGTGACTTATAGGGATTATGCTGCAAATGAGGAAGAAGTTGTCGTCCACAGGAATGTAGTGGAGCAGATAATGTTAGAGCACAGCGTGATTCCAGTTGCTTTTGGCATGGCTTTCAAGACCCGCAAGCTCCTGCAGATCGCCATGAGTGCAGGCTACCTGGCCATGCAAAAGGCAGAGCAAGTAGTGGACGGCAAAGTGGAGCTGGGTGTCAAGGTCTTCCTTCCCAAAGATCAGGCGGAGATGGAGTCTGCCAGGAGAGAAGAGTGCAGCTCGGATTTTCTCCAACACCTTCTGGCTGTGTCCGGAGACTGGAAGAAGCTCAAGCTTTTCAGCGATCGGCTGGTGCTCAATTCAGCCTTTTTGGTAGACAAATCCGCCATAGATGAATTCTCTTTGCGGATAGGCATGCTAACGGAAAAGTACGATATGCTGAAGGTGCAGTATTCAGGTCCCTGGCCTGCTTACAACTTCGTAGATATTCACATCCTTGGGGGAAAACGAAGGGGGTTTCGTTAGATGTTCTTCATAGACGATATGCTTCTCAGATCCCTGGGCATAACTCTGCCGGGCCTTGATATGATCTGGACAATTGAACAGATTCAGAAGTTTGCCCTTAAGGGCCTCTATGATCCTGAGAAAATTAAGAATCAAATAAAGGAGACCCGTCTGCTCTACGAATTTGGGGAGCTTGATCGCAAAGAATATGAACAGAAGAACTCGGATCTGATGGATAAACTTGATATGGCTATGAGGATTGAGGAGATGAACCTGAATTCTAAAGTAGACATACTGGGTTAATGCTGGTCGGAGTAGATGGGGTTTGAATAAAAATCATCAGACAGTATTATATAGGACTGTATTAAATTAGGTTATCTGCGGAGATATGAGACGATGGCCCTTCTAAGTCAAAAGATCCTGGAGAACAGGAGGCGTCAGCATGTCCTGGTGACTGCTCACAAGAGAAGGATAAGGGACGAGGTCCGGCCTCAGCTAAGGCAGGTCAAAATCGCCTGGAGTGAAAGCTCGAAGGAGAATAATCGGAAGATAAAAGAGAGATGGCACGCCCAAAAAGCTAAGGTCAGCGGAATACAGAGGGACCAGAAGATACTTCATAAATCCAAGATACTGGCTCATAAGAGACGGATCAGAGCGGAGCTGGCAAACCGCAGGTAAACAGGGGATCCGCAGATGAATTCTTTAGCACCAACAAGAAGCCAGAATCTTGCCGATTTAGTGGAAAGAATACTTGACAAGGGCCTGGTGATCAACGCAGATATAGCCGTATCTGTGGCAGGCACAGAGCTCCTGGGCATCAAGATTCGTGCAACTCTAGCCTCTTTTGAGACAGCTGCCAAATACGGTCTGGAGCTTCCTTCCGGCACTAATCTGAATGCTCCGGGCTGGAAAGATCTTGATAGGCCCAAAGCCTACTGTCCAGAGTGCGGAAACCGCAGAGATGAGGAAACGCTCTATCATGAGGGCTGCCCTATCTGCGGCTGGTCCAGCCCTCTGGCGATATTGCCCGAAATCCGGACGGGTTCGGAAAAGTACGATTGAGTGCATGATTGAACAATGGAGGGAGAGCAAAAATGGTCGAAGAGTCAAAAGAGCCAAAGGATTCCGATATAAGCCGGGAAAAAAAGGATGATGGAGAGAGGATCGCCCGTTTGGAGAAGAGGATAAATGAGCTGGAGTCGACGGCAAAATCCAGCAGCAAAGGTGGGGGCGACATTCAAGTGGGGGGATTGGTGGAGAATGTCGTGGGCCAGTTTATCCCTGGTTTGGGAGGAATAATTAAGGCACTGGAGGCGTCCAGTCCTGAGTTTCGGCAAAGGATTGCCGATACCGATGCCGAGATCAAGCACAGGATTGACGTTGGCTGGTCCAGCAAGCCGGTTGTGGACTATCATGTATCCACCAGGCCCATGAGGCGAGGGGTGGGCAAACCAACGGCGAGGACAGATAGCGTGCGCATGCCGGAAGCTCCATTCAGGGAGCCGATAGTGGATGTGCTCGATGGAAATGGATGCATGACGGTTATTGCCGAGCTTCCCGGCGTCTCTGAAGATGAATTAAATGTAAAACTTGACGAGTCCGACCTGGAGATAACCGCAGGCCGCTTCAGCAAAAGGATCACGTTACCTCGTGTCGTAAAAGAGATCGTGGACAAGAGCTACAAGAACGGCATACTGCAGATAAAGCTGAATTAGTGTTGGGGAATAATGGCGATCCGTCTGGATGAAAAGAATTTAAAAAGCGGCTTGCTGGGGTTGGTAGTGGCATTGGTGGAGATCATCCAGGAGCTATTAGAGCGCCAGGCTCTGAGGAGAATAGAGGGTGGAAGCCTGAGCGACCTCGAGATAGAGAGGCTTGGAGAATCTTTGTGCGAGCTATCCGTAGCTCTGGAGAAGATAAAGGCGGACAACGATATAGGAGATGCTGTGCGGTCTGTCCGGGAAGGGCTGGATCAAGCAGCAGACGAATTGCTGGAAAAATTCCTAAACCCAGAGATGTGGGTAGACGAGCCAGAGTCTGTCGAGGAGTCTTAGAAAATGGCACAAGAAGCCAGGTATATCTACTCCATTGCCAAAATTGGAACAAGAGTGAGTTTAGGCGAGATAGGAATTGAGAAGACAGAAGTCTTCACCATACCTTACAAAGACATCGCGGCTGTGGTCCATTCCTGTCAACCACAGGCCTACGACACCCTAGATAAGGCTCAGGCTGAGGAGTGGGTCCTCGCTCATAGCTATGTGATAGATCAAGCTATGAAGAAGTTTGGGTCGGTGCTTCCATTCTCTTTTGATGTAATATTGAAAGGTGAAGATTCTGCAATTCTGGAATGGCTCGGCAAGAACTATTCGCTCCTTCTCCAGGATCTGGAGAAAGTTAAGGGGAAGGCGGAGTACACCATTCAGATCTACTATGACTATGATGATCTGGCATCCAGAGTCTTGCTCCGCGATGCAAAGCTCATGGACCTTAAGGGCCAGATTGAGAGAGAGAGCAGAGGTAAGGCTTACCTGCTAGGGAAAAAGCTGGATCAAATGGTGAAGGCTCTTGTTTCAATCGAGGCCGGAAGGCTCGCCGCTAAGTCCCTAACCGACATAAAGTCTCAGGTGGACGAGCTGAAAATTGATGGCAATAGATGGACGCCGGACAACTACAAGGGGTTGTCGCTTCTGGCATCTTACTCCTGTCTTGTTCGTGACGATATGGCGGCGCGTCTGGGTGAGACTCTGGATGAGATCAACTGCATGGAAGGCTTTCGAGTTCGGTTTACCGGCCCCTGGCCGGCATTCAGTTTTGTCAATTGCCGGGAACTGTCCTGATGCATGGAGCCCAGGAGGGAGGTCTGTTCAATGGAGCCGGAAAGAGATAGCAGTCTGGTGGAAATTTTGGACCGGCTGCTCAACAAAGGAGCAGTTCTTAATGCCGATCTGATCATCACTGTGGCAGGCATACCATTGATCGGTTTGAACCTGAGGGCGGCTCTGGCGAGCATGGAGACCATGCTGGAGTACGGGGTGATGGAAGATTGGGATAGGAACAGCAGGGAGCAGTACGCCCGCCAGGAAATTAAGCTCAAGCTACTTCCCGGGGAGGAGATTCTCCTTAAGACCTTCGGCTATCTCTGGCAAGATGAGGGCGTAATCAGCAACTGGGTGCCGGGCATCTGGAACATTACCAGCCAACGGATTTTCCTCTGGCTGAGGTCTCCCGGCAAGATACTTTTTGAGGCGTCGCTGGAGAATCTGCAGGTGATAAGGCTGCAGGCATTGACTGTAGAGAAGTGGGCGCTGGAACTTAACTTTTTTGAAGGCTCGGCACAGGGCTCCGCTCGCATCTCACTTTCGGATATGGGTGAGTTCGAGGAGGCTCTTCTCAGGGCCGGGATTGTGGTTGCAGGCGCAAGAATAGATCCGATCAAGCCGAATCAAATGGCGACTCGAGCCCGTGGGTCAATCAGGGATAGCTTTGCCCTTGATCGATCGATTCACTGACGGGCTCTGCATGGGCGTGAAAATCGCCTTTTTTCGATATCAATAAAGGCCGAAAAATGGCCGCCTGTCATAGCTGAAACGACTATGAGCCTCAGGAGAGGGCTCACACGAGGCGGATGGAAATCGAGAGGTATAGACATCATCATTTCGATTTACATGCGAAAAGCTGTGGCCCAATTGAAACACAACTGAATCTGAGTCCACTGTAGTTGTGATTACGGTATCCATAGCTGAAAAGCTGTGGCCTAACTGAAATGGTTATCTCCAATCCAACTGGTGGATCTTGTTACTTTTAAAAATAGTTTAATCACTTAATCCAATAAAAAGCCTTATCTATAGGCAAATATATCGCTTGTGGAGGAGAATAAATTGAGCTTCCAGCGGTCCGTTGACAAATTCAACTCTGATTCTTTCCTAAAAGAAGAGAGCCAGATTTTCTTCTCATTGGTTTTTGCATTGCTGCTTTTAAGCGGAGCTGGTGGACGATGTTGAAGCCCACAGTGGCACGCTATGCCGTGACGGGCCGGAATTCGCCGAGGCTGACTGTTGCCATCATCCTGGCGGAGACAGTTCACCGGGCTCTAGTAGAACTCTCGAACGGCTCCCAGGTCTTCACCGGCTGTGACAGCTCACACAAACCGCTGCAGGGGCATGGTCATGCTCACATCTTCTGCGAGTCGAACCCGTGCCAGGGCCAGGACTGCCAGGGAGAGATCACAAATGTTACGGTTTTTGCTCCTGCTGGTTTTTGTCTTCTGGAACAGGAGGCTTTGCAAAGGCTGAAAGAGGTTTACATTGATTGTGAATCCAGCCTTCAGCTGTCTCTGCAGGGCCTGGGTGGGCCTGAAGATTTTGGAGGTACAGACGCGGAAAAGGGCCAGTGCAGGCTTTTGGCAAGAGCGAGGTCGTGGGTCTCACGCACGCCCTTCCTGCCCACGCGCCACCCCAAGGCCACGCGGGCAGGCGTGCCGAAGTTAGATGCGACGGGCTTTCAGATAGGCAGCCCTGAGCACGAGCTGCTGCGGCTGCTGGAGCTCGCAGGTTTTTCCGAGCCTGAGTCGGTGGAGCCCGTGGCGAGCACGCGCCTGGGCGGGCGGGAGGTGCGGTGGCAGGAGTTCCTTCGCAGAAGAGAGATGGATGAACGAGCGCCAGCTGCGAACGGTGCAGGCTATGGCTTTCGCATCGAGTTTCCGGAGCCGGTGCAAGGGCCCGTGGCTGTGGGATATGCGAGCCACTTTGGGATGGGGGGATTTGAGGGTGAGGTTGATGGAGGAACCGAATGAGTTTGATCACAAAGAAAGTCTTATCACATAGAAGACTGCATAGGTTATTGGGACCTCCCGATGGATAAAAATAGAGCACTAGAGAGCATTCGCTTCATCCTTGACACATTCAGAGAGATTGATCTGGCCTATGTCTTTGGATCTTTCCTGGAGCGAGATGACTTTCGTGATATCGATGTGGCCATTCATTTGTGCAAAGAGCAATCCCCTTATCAGAGGTTCAAGCTTTCTCAGAGGGTCGCAAGGGATCTCGAACATGGGGTGGAACCCAGAGTTGATTTCGACGTCCGGATCCTGAATTACGCTCCTGCCTATTTTCAATATGAGGTTATCAGCAAAGGGATAGTAGTATTGGAAAGAGATAAAGATAGAAGAATCGATTTCGAAGCCCATCTCATATCCGAATACCTGGACCTGAAGTATATGTATGATCGCCTTGACAAAGCCTTCCTGGCGAGAGCCTGAAAATGAGAGTCTTATTACATCTCAGAGAACTCGATGAGGCAATATCGGACTGGGAAAGATATCAGAAGTTCTCTCTAGAGGAACTTAAGACGGATAGAGATACAAGGAATATGACCCTTCATGCCATGCTGGTCAGCATTCAGGCAGCGATAGACATTTCATCCCATCTAATATCGCAAAATGGCCTCAAGAGACCGGCTACCTATCGAGAGACCTTTGACATTCTTGCTCAGGCCAGCTTGATTCATGAAGAACTGGCAGCGGAACTCTCCGATCTGGCCGGATTTCAAAATATTCTTGTTCATGTTTATTGGGACCTCGACCTGGAGGAGATCTATAGCATACTGCAAAACGATCTCAAGACATTGAGATCCTTTAGAGATGAGATCAAAGAACTTTTAAGCAAAGGCTGTTGATCAGCTCTTGGCTCCAGTCAAATTCTGATTCAGGCAAAATGCTTAAATTTTTTTAATAGTAATTTAAATATGTGGTCATCTTTTTATCTCAAGACGTCCTTTCGATTTTAACGAGGATAGAAGGCGCCCAGAATTATGCAATACGGCACATATTCCTGTTGCGATGTGAATGACAGAGTTGGCAGGTTCTTCAAAGGTGCAACGGCATGGTGCGCGGGCGTGCCCAAGGTGGATGCCACGAGTTTTCAGATAGGCAGCCCTGAGTACGAGCTGCTGAGGCGGCTGGAGCTGGCAGGGTTTCCTGAGCCCCTGGAGATAGAACCCGTTGCGGGCACTCGCCTGGGCGGGTGTGAGGTAAGATGGCAGGAGGTCCTGCGCCAACGGGACGAGCGAAGACCGGCAGCAAACGGGGCGGGCTACAGGCTTATGCATCGAGTTTCCGGAGCCTGTGCAGGGGCCGGTGGCTGTGGGGTATGCGAGCCACTTTGGGATGGGGGGATTTGGAGCCGAGGGCGACTATGGGCACTAGATAAATGTAATGATCCTTATGTATAGTGGGCGAGATGATAGGTCTGGAGAGATCAAGATGGGCATGACGAGATTGAAGGCTGATTTCAGGATTGTGACTCCACTCTTTATGGGCGGGGCAAATCCCCAATCAGCTGAGCTTCGAGTCCCCAGCATCAAGGGAGTGCTGCGCTTTTGGTGGCGAGCATTAGCTCTTGGCAGGCTGGATTCAGTTGAGGGTGTGCGGGCGGAAGAGGCCCGGATTTTTGGAAGCACAAAAGGTCAGTCAAGTGTCAAGCTTCGATTATCCCCTCCTAAAAAGATAAGTCGATTGAAAAAGAAAAGTGTTCTGAATTACAACGGTGTAGGAGATGTTGTAGGGGAAGGAGCCCGATATTTAGGATACGGTGTCATCGAGGCATCAGGAGTGCTTGTTCGGCAATGCATTGAATATCCTCTTGAAGGTGTGCTAGAATTACTCTTCCGACCTAATATTCTTAAAGACGACATCAAAAGCGTAGAAGCGGCTCTTATCGCTATGAGCCTTTTCGGGGGCCTTGGCTCTCGTTCACGCAAAGGCTATGGCTCCTTTAACTTGACAAATCTTACGAAGGACGATGAAACCGAACCGGTGTTCACAATGCCAAGTGACTTGGACGGCCTAAAAGGAGCGATATTGAGTCTATTTGATTTGAATGACAGATACAAGATAATGCCTTATCATGGATGTCCTCCTTATACAGCCTTTAGTGAAATGACGAGAATTGATATCATTGACGAAGGAGATGAGCCTCTTAAGCTGTTGAATTCGATCGGAGAGAAAATGATGGAGTATCGAAGCTACCAGAAATCGAAGACATTCTATGACGATCATCACCTCCTCCGAGCTGCGATCAATGGTGATGTGATCAACCATCCCAGGAGGGTAGTTTTTGGGCTTCCGAATAATTACCATTTCAGCGATGGCGAAAAACCAATAGTAAAACCTAAGACGCATGATAGACGGGCTAGCCCACTCTTCATCCATATTCAACAGTTGAATAAAGATCAATATGCAGCAATAGCAGCAATCTTCCCAGCAGATTTCTTGCCGAAGGGAGAGAAGATAGTTGTTGGAGGATCCCCCGTGGATGTAAATGTCAATGGCTATAAAGTCCTTCATGAGTTTATCGATGGAAAGGGAACGCCCAGGTTTGCATCACGAGTGAGGGTAATATGAGCGACGCTCCAAAGATCCATTTCACTATAGGTCCAGTGCAGGATTTCGTGGCCCAAGCCCGGAGGACTCGCGACCTCTGGAGTGGATCATTTCTTCTGTCTTATCTAACGGGATGCGCAATCAAATGCATTCAAGATAAGCATGGAAAGATTGAGATTCCGGATGTCAGTACGGATCGTCTATTGGATTGGATAAAAAATCCGAGAGATGAAAAGGACAATCCGATGATCGGTTCTCTGCCAAATAGGTTCGAGGCCACTGCGCCAGATCCAGTTGGTGCGGCAGAGTCTGCAGCCGGAGCCGTGTGTGATGCCTGGAAAAAAATTGAAAATACTGTCTATGATATTTACGTTAAAGACATTGCGAATTATGGAATTGGAAGCAAGAACATCTGGGATCGGCAGGTCAAATCGTTCTGGGAGATCTCATGGACCGTGGATTCCAATATAGACTCCATCAACTACCGGAAGAACTGGAGAAGCCATATGCCCCCGGTGGAAGGTGGAGACCATTGCACTATCATGGGCGACTGGCAGGAGATTTCGGGATTTATCAGATCGAAAAATAGGGGAACGAAAGAAAAGCAAGACTTGTTTTGGAGGAAACTTCGGGAGGGGACTGGCGGCATGGATCTACGTGAAGGCGAGCGTCTCTGCTCAATTTCCCTCATCAAGCGCATGTTCCCTAAAGTGTCCAAGGAAGCGATTGGCTGGAATATCAAAGCAGAGAACTGGCCCTCTACTGCTTATGTGGCTGCCATTCCCTGGCTTAAGCTGGCTGCAGAGAAAGCCCCGAATTTATGCGAGGAGTATGCAATAGATGCAATGAAAGAAGCTTCGGAGGTCCGTCGTGAAGGAATATCGGAGAAAGTTGGCATCTCCAGCAATGCCTTGAATGCAAGCTTCCTGAACCTCGATGGCAACTTCTACTTTACGAATGCTATCGAAAACTGCGATCGTACACATCTAAAAGGCACTCCCCGCGAGGGAGATTGCAGAGATGAGAGACAAGAGACTCGGCTGGTGCGTGAAAGACTTAAGGCTAAGCTTAAGAAACTAGCAGACAAAGCCGGCTCTTCACCATCATCATTCTACGGAATGTTAATAATGGATGGAGATAACATGGGCAGCCTCATTAGGGAAAAGGGCGCTTCGGTTAGTGGGGCTCTTGGCAAGTTCACTGGTTCTGTTCACAAAATTATTAAAGACTACAATGGGATCACAATCTACGCCGGTGGCGACGATGTCCTGGCTATGCTTCCTGTTGAGAGAGCAATCGGATGCAGTATGGCTCTTTCAGACTGCTACACGAAATCCTTCAAGAATATTCCAGATTCGAGGTCGACCATATCAGCGGGCCTGGTCTTTTCCCATTATCGCTTTCCCTTGAGTGCTGTGCTCCATGAAGCCCATGATCTTTTGGATGATGTGGCCAAAGAACAAAACGGAAGGGGTAGCCTTGCAGTCAGCATCCTAAAGCCAAGCGGAAAACACTGTCAATGGACATCGACATGGGATTATATCATGGTCTCAGAAGGAAGGAGCCTATTCGACGATCTACTTCCTGCGCTCAAAGTTGACAGACAGTTCTCAACAAGATTCTTTTACAGCATTAGAGAGATCTTCAACGCGCTCTCAGAGGATTTGAGCGAGAAGCCGGGAAGCTACGTGCATCTGACGGAAGGCATGGACCCTGTAGGGCTTCTGGCTGCAGAATACATGATGTCGAGAGAATGGAATGTAACCAGAGAGGATGCAGAGACGCAAATGATAAGACTTCTGAAAATTTGCTGCAGGTCTTGGAGGGATAAGAATGGTAAGGCGATGCCTCCTGAGGAGAGGTGTCTCTCCACAGAGGGACTCATGCTTCTGAAGTTCCTGTCTCAGGTTGGCGAGGAGGTGTACTAGATGGCTCTGAAGGCTTACTGCCTGAGCCCAGTCGATAGCTGGTTCTTTAGGGATGGCAGGCCTTTCAATCAAGGGGAGAAGGCCCAAATAGATGTGCAAAGCATGTTTCCTCCATTTGCTACAACAATTGTTGGGGCGATTCGAGCCGCTCTTGCGAGGAGCATGGGCTGGAATGGCCATGGCGACTGGTCGGCAGACATCAAGGCCAAGCTTGGAGATGACCAGAATCTGAAACCTTTAAAGTTTCAGGGACCCTATCTCGTCCGGCGGACGAATGGAATGATCGAGCCTCTCTTTCCAGCTCCTCTCAATATTGTAGGGATAGAACCACCATGTAGCGAGGTTAATTGGACATTTGCCCGCCTGAACCCAGGTAGGGGCATAGATTGCGACCTTGGAATTGGAGTCAAACTGCCTACTGCAAAGAATGCCACTGGCATGAAGAGCCTCAATGGGTTCTTCTTCACTCAAGAGGATATAAAAAGAATACTCCATGGAAATGAGCTGCAACTGATTAAGCCCATTCGTGGAAAGATGATCTCATGCGTTCCCCAAGGCTGTGAGACGAAGCCCAACCAAGTAGAGATGCTTTGGGATCTTGAATATACCGTTGGCATAGAGAGGAACTACCTCACCAGGACTGCCGAGGAAGGGGCGATATACTCCGCTCAGAGAGTGAGGCTCTGTCGTGGAGTAGCCCTAGCAATGAATGTTGATGGATTGAGCGAGGATCTGAAGCTTCCTGCCACTCTGGCATTTGGTGGGGAGAGCAGGATGGCCTACGCCGAGCCACTTGAGAGGCCAATAGTGATGCCTGAAGCTCCGCCTTTGCCGTCGTCTGGAGGAATCATTCAGTTCACAGTGACTCACCTCACTCCTGCTTACTTCGAAAATGGATTGCCCAGGCCTGGAGAAGAATTTCGAGAAATCCCAGGTGCAAAGGTAATCTCCGCCTGCCTAGAGCGACCTATGAAAATAGGAGGATGGAATTCTGTCCCTGCCCGAAGGGGACCGATACCACTCAAGCCGTTCATTCCACCTGGATCAACTTGGTTTTGTGAGGCAGAAGCGGGACTTGTGGAAAAGATCAGAGAGTTGAAAGGAAGTCATATCGGCGGGTATGCTGATTTTGGATTTGGGCAGATATTGATCGGATCGTGGAAGGATGGTGCATAGAAATGAAGAGCTTGATGATAGGGATGCTAGCAGAGACCGCTATTCATCCTGGATCAGGAAGGTCATCTGGATTCGTTGATCTTCCAGTAGCCAGGGAATCGATAACCCAATATCCTGTGATAGTTGGTTCAAGTTTAAAGGGTGCTCTAAAGGACCGAGCAAGAGAGATATGGCCTGATAGCATTAATGAGAGTGGCGGCAAGAAGGAGCATACGCTGAAACCAGAGGTTGCAAGACTATTTGGACTCCAGGAGGGTGCTGGGGAACTTGTGGTTTCAGATGCCAAGCTATTGCTCCTCCCTGTGAGGAGCTTAACCGGGAATTATAAGTGGGCAACGTGCCCTTACCTACTGGAAAGGATTAAAAGGGATGCTCAGAGAACTCGATACGAGAAGACGATTGATGGACTAAATATCTCTGGAAGGCCTATTAGGGGGACAGTGTGGTCAAATAAAGATGATAATCTCTTTCTCGAAGAACGCGAGTTCAAAGTATCGGGCAAAATAGAATATTCCTTAATTGAGGCAATAAAAAGGCTAATCGCCCATAATGAGACAGCAGAACGACTCGGCGAACAATTGATAATCCTCAACGATGATGATTTTCAATGGTTTGCGAGCTACGGATTGCAGATTAGTGCAAGGAATGTGCTCGATGTGGAGACAAAGGAAAGCAAAAACCTCTGGTATGAGGAGACCCTGCCTACAGATAGTCTTTTTTATACGCTTCTCTTCCTTCGCAGGGATGAAGCGCTAAAAGATGTTGATTCGCTTCTGAAAAGCCTGAAGTATCTGCAGGTTGGTGGAAATGAAACAGTGGGCCAGGGATGGTTTGCAATGAAGCTTTTGGCCCATAATGAAACCAGTGAGGGATGAATTTTGACGGACCTTACTATTGGCCAAAAGCGAGCTGCACACTCATTAGCTGCCATTAAGGGATTAAAAGGCCTGGAATCTGATCAAATTGAGGTGTATGTCCAGCAATTCGCTTCATTGGAGTGGCTCTTCAAGCAACATAACTTGGATATCGGAAAATTTGATAGCTATGTTGAGCGCCTTCCTGCAACTATCGTCACGAATGGTCTTGGTCAAGCTATGGCCTTTGAATTAGCGGCATCTAAACTTGGGAAAACCGATCGGAAGCCAGATGAGCGAGCGCACGAATTGCTTTATCGCATTATTGAAAGTTGGCTTCAGGAACGCCGTTTCTGCCAAAAGGGAATGGACTTGATGAAGACCATAGTTGATAGTAGCCAGGAGGATTACGTAAGGATTCAATACGAAGCCCTAGCATATCTTGATTGGCTTAAGATGTTCACGCAGGCCTATCTAAAGAGGGATTGAATTTGAAGGAAGTTCTTCCTCTATACGGAAATATCACCCCTGTCTTTGAGTTTAATGAGAGCAATGCAGGTCTCTGGTATGATAAATACTGCAACAAATGGTGTATGGACTCCAATAAGGATGGTCTAAAGCGCTGGTCTTTAGAATCCTTCGAGAGCAGGACTTCTGACGACAAAAAGGAATCGATCAATCCAAAGATAGAGTGGATTTCTACAGTTGTCAAGAAAGGCAATGATGAAAAGAGAGTTGGCAGTAAATCTCTATTGAGCGAATTTCATACTCGCAGAAAGCGGCTTCTTAATGAGTCGGGCCAAGAGATGATCTACCTTAGAACATCCGGTCCATTTGTTACAGGCCTCGGGAGGAACCATCCTGTTGAAAATGGATTTGCCTGGCACCATACACTTGGTGTACCTTACTTGCCAGGATCTTCCGTTAAAGGAGTGGTGAGGTCTTGGGCAGCAAGCTGGCTATCTCAGCCTGAAGAAGACATTAACAGAATATTTGGACCTAGGGATTCGAAGGACCATTCATCAAAGGATCACTCAGTAGGATCAATCATTTTCCTGGACGCTCTTCCAATAAAACCAGTCCAACTCAAAGTGGATATCATTACCCCGCACTACGGACCTTACTACCAGGATGAGAAGGGCAAGACTCCTCCTGCCGACTGGCATAGTCCAATTCCTGTCCCGTTTCTGGCTGTGGACTCCAATCAGGAGTTCGTCTTCGGTCTCATGCCGAGAAGGCTTGGTTATCCAAAAGATGTTAATGACTGCTCGAAAGCAAAAGGATGGCTAGTTGATGCATTGAAAGACCTTGGCGGAGGGGCCAAAACCGCGGTAGGATACGGCAGGTTTGAGAGTTTTGTTCCAAGGTGAACGAATGGAAAGTTAAATAGAATGCTTAGCGGGCGATCAAATGAGGGGACCCAGCGCTGCTGAGATGACCCTAATTGATCAATTTCGCTAGGATTGAATTGCCCCGATTAGTAGCAAACATTGATGTGATTTAACAGAAAGGATGAATGCCCATGTACGCTATCTTGCAAGCTATCGTTGATTTTTTCAATCACCCGTTCTTTATAGTTCTAGGTGGTATGACAAGTCTGCTAGTCCTACCAGCGCTGCTATACACTACTTACCTCGTAGGAAAAGGAGTTATACCCGTATTGATTAGACTCGGAATGGGGCTATCACAAAGAAAGATCGCTGTATTTGCAGAAGGAGATGAGTTTGACGACCTGAAAAGCATGCTCTTAGATTCGGGGATACTGAGGGAATCGAACATCGTGAAGATCAACAAGAATTCTATCAAAAAAGCAGAGCATATGACTATATTCTTGGTTCATTGGATGAGTTTTAAGTCAGAAATTGATAGAATTCTGGAAATGAAAAGTGATCCTGCTGCGCTGTTTGTCTATGCTCCGCAGAGTGAAGGTCGCATCGATGATGATGCAATAGCGAAAATTAATCGAGAAAGCAACACAACTATAATGAATTTTAGAGGAAGACTTCTCAATGATATTCTCATTAGCATGATCACTACGAGATATAAAACGAAATAGACCATAGGACAACAGTTCCGGAGGAAAGCGAGCTCCTACGGCTAGCGTAATCCATGCAGTGTATCCTTCGAGAGTGATGCTGCGAGAGGAGAAATCCCTGCTCTACAAAGCGCAAGAGGTATTAAGCCTGTGTCAGAAGCTTATCTAAACTAGTGGAGGAAGTTTCTGGATGTCAGAGAGCAATATCATTCCCTCTAAATTCATCTACTCCATCGCCGTCTCCTCGCCCATCACCCCAGCCGAGCCGCTGCCGCCTCTGCCCGAAATCCCCCGCGGCTCCCTCGTCATCGTGGAAGGCCGCGCCCCCATCTGGCGCTACGGCATGGCTCTCCACAAGCTGCACGGCTCGCCCGCGGCCGCTGTCGCTTTCTACGACCCGCGCCTGGGAGCGGTGGTGGTTGCCAGCCACAACCAGCAGTGGACGGTTGGGCAGGTGGTGGATGTGACACTGCCTGCAGAGAAGTAGAGCGCCGTCCTCACAATCGGGCAACTCTCACTTCGGCAAGGCCCGGAACAGAGATGCTATTCAATTGTAACTGGAAACGGTCGTCGTCGCTTGGCCTGCCGCGGCCTTGAGCGGCGCCCCAGGCACAACGCGGGAGGCCCGCAGGCCGACTCGCGGAACCCCGTAAGAAAAATGGAAAGCTGTCCTTGTCTAAATCTGGTGAGATCTATCTGCAGTTGATGTTCCAAATGCATCCCGTAAATCCATAGAGAGCTAACCGTTCGCATGAGCGGGCCACCGAGCCTGCCGGGCCCGACTGGAGAATATTGAAAAATTTATAAAACTAAAGTAGTTCGCTTGCTATGCCGTCTCTCTGCGGCTCGCTCGTCATAATAGGGCAGGTTAATCCGACATGGCGCTGCGCTCGGAAGAGCACGAGCACGCCTGCTGGAGCGGTTACATTCTCCGATCTCCTGCTTGGTGCAGTGGTTGTAGCCTGTCACAAATGCCGAGCAAAAAGATATTTATCGTTCATTGCCAATATTGAAGATATGGATATTGAGCTGAGGTCGTGGAGATGAAGCAAATGCTCGTTGATATCTCCAGAAAGATTGACGACGTCCTTGGCGAGAGCATGATGGCAACACTCATGAAACTGTCAGAGGAATCGATCATTTAAGTCTTCAGTTAACCTCTTCTCGTATTGTGCATAGACCCGTTTCCGATCATATCAGCTCTCAGCGGTCTCTTTCCAGTCTGCGACAACACCTAGTTCCATTGCTTTTTCCACTGAGATGGTATGCACATCTTTGTCAACCGCCTCAAAGTTTTGATAAAGACAATTGTGCGTATCCTTCAGCAAAGCAGGCAGCTCTTTTAGCCGGAAGCGCACAGCGTAATGCTTACAAACTGTACCGTCGAGCCCGATCACCAGGTCCGGAACCCGGGTTTTAACATCGGGGCCGAATTTGAGTTTTCGACCATCATCCACGGCTTGAGCCGCTACCTGTTGCCCCCATGCGCGCAAATCTTCGGCTCCCGCAAGCCAAACATAGCGGCAAACAATGACCGGTTTGCCAGCGTGAAAGAAGAAGACGCTCATTCGCTTGGGCAATTCATTCTGCCACTCGTCGCGGATTTCCCCATACCAGACGAAGAGAGCAACAAAAAAGGTTCCGACCGCGAGATACGATTGAAGATTGCTTAGCCATCCTGCCCAATTGGTGGGACTCACAGAAGTCACCATGGTCGCATTCTGGATCTGCATTGGCGGGTACAGTTCGTTCCAGGCATGCAGAGCGATGACGACCGCCAATATCGCAGATATCATGATAACGACCTTCACGCCATGACGCTTTAGAATATGCAAGAAGATCTCCAGATGCTCACGCCAACCAAACGGCTTAAGATCTGGCCCGAGATCACATCCTGGGATGGCTGGTAGCGCGTTCATGGCGTTTTCTTTCATGGTTCATGATTGAGTATTGGCTTTTTATATATCTATGTCATGACCAATGACTCTCGTCAATTTGGCAGAGCGGCATGGCGCGTTGCAGGCCGCACGCCTCGCTCGCGGCCCTTTTGCGGATCCGATGCCTCTTCTTCCCGATCTCCCCGCAGCTCCCTCGTGCCCGCGGATGCCCGCGCGTCCGGGCTTGGGCGCGGGGTTACGCTCGACTGCATGAGTCTCGCCCAGGGTAGACATAGCTGCCGGAAGAGAAGTTTAGATAGCAGCAACTCAAACCCTATGCTGCAGAGATCTGACGAGCAGGCCCCCTTATTCTCATCAAGGGCCATCCGGGCCAGACGGATGGACTACCCATGTCCGAAAAGACGTGGCCCAATTGAAGCTCTTCTTAGAAACTATTTGCGCCTGTTTGATACCACTATCCACATTTCCGAAAAAGAAATGGGCGTTGTGAAGATGCTTATTACAAAGATATTTATTATTTCATTACCAATAATGGAACCGAGTATATTGATCCGGGCTGGGAGACCATCTGAGATCTCAGTCAAACTAGCAGATTTTCAAAATGTGGGTGCTGACGGTCATAAGGAGGGGGACAGAAGAGTGCTGATAGAAGACATCAAAAAGCACATCCTGCTGGATAGTTATATAATAACATTTCATGCCCGTGGAAGGATGGATGAGCGGGGTATTTCCACTGAAGATCTGGTTAATTTAATATTGGATGGACGTGTAATAGAAGATTATCCTGACAGCAAGCCATGCCCCTCTGCCCTTATAGCGGGCATTGCAGGTTGGCGATGCTGTCATGCCGTGGTTGCGTTGTGCGAAAACCACTTGCGTATAGTGACAGTCTACTGGCCGGAGGATGGAGAATGGACAAACAATATGATGAAAAGAAAGAGCTGATCCCTGACACCTGTAACTGCGGTCGAGGCAGATTGCGACGTGGAATCACAGAGTATGTCACTAAAGTCAACGGGGGCGTAGTGGTGATTAAGAATGTTCCGGCATTGATATGCGACCTTTGTGATGAAAAATATCTAACGCCGGAAGTGTCCAGAGAGATTGACAAGGTTGTGAAGGATTTCCGTGAGGGAAGGCTTCTGGCAAAACCCATTGCAGCCGGTGAGGTTGAACTCAAGATAAAGGAAGCAGCTTGATAGGATTAGAATTGCGTGATCCGGTTTTAGATCCATATAACTATCTTTGTCCTGAGCCCAAAACCGCCAATCTTGAGGAGGATTGATGCACGCAATTGAGATCTTCTACAGTGAAGAGGATACGGAATTCATTGCTCAAGAGTCCCTTCCGATAATCGAAAATGCTTTGGAAAATATTGTCCTCAAACCAAATCTATGCTTATCCTTCTTAAAGGACCAATCCTTTCCAACCTTAACTTCCGTCAAACAAGGTATCACCTTCAGCATCTCATTTCCTGCCTCTTCCATCACACCTTGCAGCAATTTCGCGGCTTCCCGTGCTTGTTTGTCTGGCACTTCCAGCAGAATGCTGTCATGAACTGCATTTATCAGCTTGAAATTGCTGTATTTGGGCAAAGTGAGTTTCTCAAACAATCTTCCCAAAGCCATCTTCTGGAGATCTGAACCGGATGCTTGAACAGGAGTGTTTATCAGCGCATTTCTAAGCCTCGGATCAACATATCTGATACGTCCTAACACGGATTTGGAGATCTTGTATTCCACTCCTTCTATTACTACGGTCGGGGCTCCTTCCGTTACCTCTTGCTGCCATCTCTTCAAACCGGGATAAGTTCTATAAAATCTGTATAGGAAATCTCTGGCTTCATCCTCAGTCAGGTTGGGAAGCTTGCTCTGAACCATATTGGCACCGCCTCCGTATACCGTTCCATAATTCAGAGTCTTGGCTATCTGCCTCTCCTCTTCTGATATCTTAGTCTTCTGAAAGATGGCCTGTGCCGTCTGCTTATGCGGGTCAAGACCTTTCCTGAAGATCTTGAGCATGACCTCGTCCCCGGATAAAACGGCAATGATCCTCATCTCTATGGCAGAGAAGTCCGCCTCTACAAGAGACATTCCCGGCGCGGCTGCAAAGAGACCTTTTAGGCTGGGGTCTCTCGGAACCTGCTGAATATTGGGCCGGGAACAGGTGATGCGACCGCTTCTGCCGCCAAGCTGCTCCAGCTTCGGATAGATGCGACTATGATTGCGATTGCTATTTCTATTACTATTGCCATTAATATCTTGATCCTCTCCGGCAGAATTCACCCAATTTTTTAAAAATCCAATATTCTGCCTCAGCCCTCTGTATTTCAATAACAGCTTTATAAATGAGTTATCCGGATCTTTCAATAATATTCGTTCCAGGTCTGCGGCCGTTGTGCTTTCTGTAAAATATCCGAGGCTCCGTAGCAATTTCTTCACTTGCTCGGGATTGCGAGGATTGAATTGCTTATTGGGTCGGCTGGAATTTGCGTGATGCTGCAACTCCTTTTCCAGCTCATCTTTTTCCAGAATCAGGCTATCCAGCAACTTCTGGCCCAAATCTCTGTTGAAACCCATGCCGTTGTATTCCATCTCTACCAATGCAGGCAGTGCCTCAAACTCCACTCCGGCAACTCTTGTGAGGCCTTGCCGCTCAATGAGAGCCTTCTGCTTGGGATAGACTCGCTCCAAAACAGTGCTCGCTCTTGAGGCATAATCCAGTTGTCTGGGAGAAAGCTCGATCCCGCCCTGCCGGTCAGAAGTCTTTGGACTCTCATCCAGTTTCCATCCCAGCAGCACCTCGCATATTTCTGGCAGAGACTCTTCCTCGTATGGAAGGCCGCAATTGAGCATCTGCATGGCCAGCTTGATATCCCAGAGGTTAGAGAGCCTCAATCTTTGGCCCAGGTTTGATCTGACGACGCCCATATCATGCTGCAGATTGTGGCCGATCACCCGGCAGGCCGGATGCTCCAGGAGAGGCACAACTTCAGAGAGCAGCTCCGGAGCCAGCAGAGCCTGCCCATAGTCGCCTGCAATTGATATCAATCTAAGCCCGGGATACCTGCCGGCATCTCCTGCTGCTTTCGCACCTCTGGCACCTTCCGCACTTCCGGCTGTGGTCAGATGCAGATACAGATTCGAGGGCTCCTTATGTGGCTTGCAAGACCACGAAGTCAACACCGCCTTAGCGACCAGACTGATACCCCATTTTGAACCGACGCAACCTTACAATTTTTTCTGATTCAATTGTTCGAATAGAGATACCCGGGTTTCAAATAAGATTCTTTCTGTCAATCTATGAATTTCTTCCAGGCAACCTATATATCTTTTAGAGTATTATTAAACTCTGAGGCTTAAGATTGGAGGATAATGCAGGCTCAATGGCGGAAGTGCCGGACCTAATTCCGGCTCGTATGCTGAGCGAGTTCGTCTACTGTCCCAGGCTCTGCTACATCGAGTGGATAGATGGAGAGTTCGTGGATAATGAAGACACCGTTGACGGCAGGTTCCAGCATCGTCGGGTGGACTCAGAGGCCGAGAAAATTCAGGAGGACGAATTTGAGACCTTTCACGCCAGATCCGTCTCCCTGGACGGCTCCAAAGTAGGAGTCACCTGCAGGATAGATCTTCTGGAGGGAGAGGGCAAGAGGGTGACGCCTGTAGAGTACAAGCGAGGCAGGGCCCCTGATATTCCGGAGGGCGCTTATGAGCCGGACCGTGTCCAGCTCTGCGCTCAGGGCCTGGTTTTGAAAGAGAACGGCTTTCAGTGCGACCAGGGAATAGTCTATTTCGTCCGCTCCAAAAAGAGGGTGTTGGTCGCCTTCGACAAAGCTCTGCAGCAGAGGACCCGGGATCTGATCTCGAATCTCAGAAAAACGGCACTCAAGAGAGAGATGCCGCCTCCTTTGCAGGACAGCCCCAAGTGCAACCGCTGCTCTCTGGCGGGCATCTGCCTCCCCGATGAGGTAAACCTCCTCCAGGAGATAGAAGCCAACGGAGGAGTAGAGAAAAGTGGAGAGAAAGGGCTGCTCGGAAAGATCAGAAAGCTCCTCCCGGCCAGGGACGACGCTCTGCCCGTTTATGTCGTTGGCCACGGCAATATGGTGAGAAAGAAGGGCGACCTCCTGGAGATCTGGTCTGCCGTGAAAGACGGGGCGTTGGGTGAAAAGGACGGCGCAAAGGAGGAGAGAGGCGGCAAAGGGAAAGATGGCAGAGTGTTGGAGGTCAGGCTCAGAGAGATCTCGCAGGTCAACCTCTACGGCGGGGTGGAGATCACGACTCCAGCTCTTGCGGATCTTATGCAGCGCGGAGTGCCTGTGATGCACTTCACTCGCGGAGGCTGGTTCCAGGGAATAAGCAGCGGGCATACGCATAAGAATGTAGAGCTGCGGATGAAGCAGTTTGAATGGGCAATGGACCGCAAGAAGTCGCTAAGCATCGCGAGGTGCCTGGTTTACGGCAAGATCAAGAACTGTCGGACTCAGGTGCGCAGAAATGATCCGGAATCACCTGCAAAGGTGCTGGAAAAGCTGGATAAGCTCTCAGGCGATGCAAAGAAGGCTTCGAATATTGAAAAGCTTCTCGGCATCGAGGGAGCGGCAGCGGAGATCTATTTTGGCCGCCTGGACGGCCTGCTGAAGGGTGATCAGGGATTCACTTTCCAGAACAGGAACCGGAGGCCTCCGTTAGATCCGGTAAATGCCGTGCTCTCATATCTTTACGGCGTTCTGGCCAAGGAGATGTTTGTGACCCTCCTGGCGGTGGGCTTCGATCCTTATCTCGGATTCTACCATCAGCCCAGGTACGGCCGTCCTGCCCTGGCCCTGGACATGATGGAGGAGTTCAGGCCATTGATCGCGGACTCAACTGCAATTACTCTGTTCAATAATCGCGAGCTTTCAGAGCGGGATTTCATCAAGACCGGAATTGGCATTTCCTTGATGCCCAAGGCAAAAAAGAGAGTCATAGAAGGCTATGAGAGGCGCATGGAGACGGAGATCACGCATCCACTATTTGGTTACACCGTCAGCTATCGACGCGTACTTGAAGTCCAGGCCAGACTTCTGTCTAGGGTCCTATCTTGCGAAATAAAAGAATATCCCGCTTTCTTGAGGAGATAAGGTCATGAGTGGTCTGAACGTTTTCATAGTCAGCTATGACATAATGGACCCCAAACGATTGCAAAAGGTTCATAAGACCATGAAAGGATTTGGAGAGCCGATACATTACTCGGTTTTCCTGTGCAATTTGACTCCAAAAGGTCGAGTGGAAATGAAGGCTGCACTATTTGGGCTCATTAAACAGGATCAGGACAGAGTTATGATAATTGATCTCGGCAACGTGGATGGCAAAGTGATGGATCGAGTCGAATTCCTCGGTGTCAATCCACAGGAATCAGAGAGAAAGGCGATTGTCATTTGATAGATGCCACTCAAAGAAGCGCAACCGATATAAACATTGAGAAATAACAGCCGAACCACTTGATTTGGTGAGAAGGCCCCTGACGTTCAGGACCATCCGAGCCAGACGGATGGGTAAGGGACGGAGAACGTCCCATTTCACGCACCTAGGTGATGTCCAAAACCCTGGGAGGTGCGTGAAATATCTCTGCATATCGAAAATGCCTTTATGTTGAGGTCAACTTTCTAAAGGAATTAGTGAAAGTTGAATAGGTGCGTGAAAATCGCCTTTTTTTCGATATCAGTAAAGGCCCTAAATAGGACCCTCACAATCCATGTCTGAAAAGACGTGGCCCAATTGAAACGCAACTTCTCGCTTTTCTATCAGCAGGCTAAGCGAGACACAATCCATGTCTGAAAAGACGTGGCCCAATTGAAACTTCCCCCCCATCTTCGATCTTTGCACCCTGCAGAGCCCCACAATCCATGTCTGAAAAGACGTGGCCCAATTGAAACTCCTTCATCGAGCACGATATCCATGAGAAGCTTCAGGCAATCCATGTCTGAAAAGACGTGGCCCAATTGAAACTTTTTCGGTTAACAAACGTTCGCGTTCTATATTAGCATTTACAATCCATGTCTGAAAAGACGTGGCCCAATTGAAACATATTTTTAAAATTGGTAATGTGGAGAATATCCCACAATCCATGTCTGAAAAGACGTGGCCCAATTGAAACTCTGCTTCCGAAACCCAAAGTACAGACACGATGGGTCAATCCATGTCTGAAAAGACGTGGCCCAATTGAAACTCATCGGTTTTGTACTTAAACTGCTAGACGAAATTCAATCCATGTCTGAAAAGACGTGGCCCAATTGAAACACGATTATGCGGTTAGCAAGGCCGTCAAGGACCTAACAATCCATGTCTGAAAAGACGTGGCCCAATTGAAACGCCGATACATTGAAGCATCCAGTAGCCGACATCTTTCAATCCATGTCTGAAAAGACGTGGCCCAATTGAAACTTTTTAGTGCGACCTTGGTTTACACTTCCAACCTTGGCAATCCATGTCTGAAAAGACGTGGCCCAATTGAAACGCCGTTTGCAATTGCATATCCTGTTGGTATAATCCAATCCATGTCTGAAAAGACGTGGCCCAATTGAAACTGCTGGATTAGCAGGTGCATATTTAGCCAATATGACAATCCATGTCTGAAAAGACGTGGCCCAATTGAAACATTATCTGCTCAAGGGTAAACGGCATACCATCCGATGTCAATCCATGTCTGAAAAGACGTGGCCCAATTGAAACGCCATTTGGCATGGCTTGCCCCGAGATGATCATTCTCTCAATCCATGTCTGAAAAGACGTGGCCCAATTGAAACTTATCCTTTTTGCTATTCTAATCCCTCCTCTAACTTCAATCCATGTCTGAAAAGACGTGGCCCAATTGAAACCTTGATAGCTAATCTGCAACCGCAGCGAGATTATTTTTCCCAATCCATGTCTGAAAAGACGTGGCCCAATTGAAACATAACCAACCTGCTTTTTTAATTTCTATGAATTCTTGCTCGCAATCCATGTCTGAAAAGACGTGGCCCAATTGAAACTATCGATATTATTACCGCGACGATTACTATAATCCCCAAGACCCAATCCATGTCTGAAAAGACGTGGCCCAATTGAAACGAGATCTTCCAGTATATATCCGAGATTTTCAACTTGACAATCCATGTCTGAAAAGACGTGGCCCAATTGAAACTTCATCTCCCTGGTGATAAGCCGCAAGAGAGCGCTATCCAATCCATGTCTGAAAAGACGTGGCCCAATTGAAACATAGCAAAAGCTATGTACTTCACGTACGCGACTCAATCAATCCATGTCTGAAAAGACGTGGCCCAATTGAAACGGAGGAAATCCTTTCGGCAACAAATTTCCCGTATTCTACAATCCATGTCTGAAAAGACGTGGCCCAATTGAAACTCTTCTTCAGAAAGATACTTATAATCAGTAGCCATCCAATCCATGTCTGAAAAGACGTGGCCCAATTGAAACTTAATTTCATAGCCTCCCCGATGGTTTACGGCACTCAATCCATGTCTGAAAAGACGTGGCCCAATTGAAACCTTTTAGTAGATGATTCGTTTACAGTCTTCTTTGATTCAATCCATGTCTGAAAAGACGTGGCCCAATTGAAACGTACGAGCCATTAACCAGTTTGGTTGAGCCATTGACCCAATCCATGTCTGAAAAGACGTGGCCCAATTGAAACTACAATTACACGCTCCACCTGCCATTACTTGGCCCATGCAATCCATGTCTGAAAAGACGTGGCCCAATTGAAACGAAGGTGTCATTCGCGATATCCATCATCGAAAGGGTCCAATCCATGTCTGAAAAGACGTGGCCCAATTGAAACTTTTTCGAGGTACACGCTCGTTATTTTCCGAAACTGCAGCCAATCCATGTCTGAAAAGACGTGGCCCAATTGAAACATGTATTATCATGCGTTAATGAATTCGGACGTGTCCAATCCATGTCTGAAAAGACGTGGCCCAATTGAAACGCTGTTGCGTTCGCTGCCTGGGCGATCCCCTGGACCACAATCCATGTCTGAAAAGACGTGGCCCAATTGAAACCCGTAATCGTTTGCATTTATTGTCCTTGGCTCTGGCTCAATCCATGTCTGAAAAGACGTGGCCCAATTGAAACCAAATAAATCGACTAGATTCATAACTCACCTCGGACCAATCCATGTCTGAAAAGACGTGGCCCAATTGAAACTTTTTCTCTTCTCAACCATTTATTATGCCTCCGTTATTCAATCCATGTCTGAAAAGACGTGGCCCAATTGAAACTCATCATAGACCGAACTAAGAGATTTCCACTCGTCCTCAATCCATGTCTGAAAAGACGTGGCCCAATTGAAACCTTCCTGAGCAAGGTCCCATACCGAGGTTCACTTTCGGGTCTCCATGACTGAAAAGTCGTGGCCCAATTGAAACCCCATGTGGTATGATAAATACCCCAATTACAGTTCCGTCTCCATGACTGAAAAGTCGTGGCCCAATTGAAACGTTAGCGACACAACGGATACAACAACCCCCCAGGATTCGTCTCCATGACTGAAAAGTCGTGGCCCAATTGAAACTTCTCAATCAGAATAATTCCTCCATTCTTAGAGTTTAGTCTCCATGACTGAAAAGTCGTGGCCCAATTGAAACTTCTTTAAGCACTATAATCGGTTGTGCAAGCTGATTGTCTCCATGACTGAAAAGTCGTGGCCCAATTGAAACACAAAGCAAGTTAGTTTTATGAGGCTTGCTTTCGAGTCTCCATGACTGAAAAGTCGTGGCCCAATTGAAACATTTGCCTGAAGGCCTTAAATAGTTGGTTATCTGTGCAGTCTCCATGACTGAAAAGTCGTGGCCCAATTGAAACCTTTATTGATTATTTCTCAAATCATCCGCATACACCGTCTCCATGACTGAAAAGTCGTGGCCCAATTGAAACTGGGCAAATCTCGGATCGTTTATATCCAGATCAACTATGTCTCCATGACTGAAAAGTCGTGGCCCAATTGAAACCCAGTAAGAGGCTTACAACCACGCATAATCCAACAATGTCTCCATGACTGAAAAGTCGTGGCCCAATTGAAACAATAGGATGAACAGCGCAAGATATATCCCTTAATATCTCTAAACGTTCCTTTATTATGTTCGCCGAATATATCTTGGCAGCTTTGGAAAGGGCAGAGTACAAGGTTATTGATGATCCCGAGCCCATATTTGAGGAGGCCCCGAGCTTGACGGCGTTTGGGCAACCGGAAATACGGTAGAGGAGTGCCGTAGAGAGCTCATTTCTGTCATCGAGGGCTGGATTGCCTTGAGGCTCAAGATGGGGGACACCATTCCATCGATCGGAAATGTAGGCATAAATGTTTCAACGGAGCCATTAGGCGAAAATCCCTAATCCCCATCATGGCGAAGAAATAGGGGCAAGCCTCCTTGCAGAGATTTTGAGGAAGGCAAAAATCAGCCGTGAAGATTGGCTTTCATCTGCATAGCCAGTATCCCAAAAATTTTAAGGAAATCCTAATTCAATCGACTGCCTTTCCAATACCATCATTCCTTCAATCCTATCCATGGATGAAACGATGAAAAGGTCGTGACTCCATCGGAAACATTGAGCTTCCAATAGTCTGCATCTTGACTGTTGTCGACGCTCGGCCGGCCTCGGCCTTTAGCTTGAAATTCATTACTCGAAGGGGCTAACATAGCGGGAGCCGGCCGCGCTCGTGGCCGCCCGTGGTCCGGGCCTTCCGGGCCTAGCGGCTATGTTGTCCGGTCGGGCAGCGTGCATGCACGAGTGAGCACCTGCGCGTGCGAGAGAATTCAACCGAAGCTCGCTCGGTAGGCGTGGGCTGCAATAAAGCTTGAGCCCCCCGCAAAGAACTGGTCCAGTTCATATCGATTCGGAGATATTTTGGACGCAGGTGAAGAACTAAAGATCTTATCCATCTCTGAGTTCGAGGTGCATCTAGTTGCGAAAGCTTCCGGTTGCTAGCGGTGAGCAGTTAATCAAGGTGTTTCGCCGATTAGGATACGAAATAATTCGGCAAAAAGATATCCTGCAGTGTAACTCTCAGATCGAAGCTTTGATCTCCTTGAATCGCAATAATAATTTATGCGTATCGAAGATCTCCGGAATAAAAAGCGAGAGGAAATTCTGAAGATTGCTGCAAAGCATGGCGCTCGTAATGTCAGGATCTTCGGTTCCGTTGCCAGAGGCGAGGCAGACTCAAAGAGCGATCTGGATATTCTGGTAGAGTTTCTTCCAGGCTCAACCTTGCTTAGCCACTCCGCCATGATTCGAGAACTTGAATCTCTCCTGAAAATCAGGGTCGATGTAGTCAGCGACCGTGGGCTGCGAGAGAGAATTCGAGAGCGGGTTCTGAACGAGGCGGTGCCTCTTTGAGGGATGACGGGGAGCGTCTTCGTGATATTAACGAGGCCATAGAAAAGATTGAGAAGTATGTTTCCATTGGCTATCAGGCCTTTATCGAAGACGAACGAACACAAGTCTGGATAATTCATCACCTCCAGGTTATCGGCGAAGCTTCGAACCATCTCTCGGATGAGCTGACAGAACAAAATCAGGACATTCCCTGGGCCGATATCGTGGGCTTAAGAAACATTCTCGTGCACCAGTACTTTGGAATTGATCTTAGACAAGTCTGGGAGACCGCAGAGCTTGATATGCCGATCTTGAAAGCTAAGGTTAGGGAGATCCTGCAAGAGATAAATGGTAAATAGCGACCCGATCAGGCATACCTGCGCGGGGTTCCGGCCGCGCTCATGTCCGCCTGTGGTCCGGGCCGTGCAGGTTTGCCGCGTTGTCATTTGGGCGAGCCGAATGCGCGCGCGATCTGGCACACATGCTCAGGAGCATGCTGCCTGAGGGTGCGGCGTCTTATTCCAAGAGCTTGCGGAATTCCTCTTCTGTTATGTCCAACTGCTTGAGAATTTCGTAAAAAAGCCAGCTTCCGATCTCGCTATTGCCATGTATTGGAATAGTTGTTGCTCGTCCGTCGGGATGCTTCCATCTGGCGTGGCTGCCTTTTTGCCGCACCATCTGAAATCCGAGCTTCCTGGCTGCCTTCTGCAGGTCCCTAGCTTTGGCAGGCATGAGTGGCTAACACATCAACATCCGCAGGGAGCATGCGTCCTTCTTCTTCGTACTCTTCCTGGATCATCCCGAAGACGTTTATTAGCTCGGCCTGTGCCTCCTCAGGAGTCTGGCCCCAGGCGTGGCAGCCCGGAATTGCAGGTACATAGGCCACGAATGTACCGTTGTCTTCTGGGCGAAGGATTACCGTGTAGTCATAAAGGCGTTTCATTGGGATTACTTCATCCCTATTCGCATATAATACTACTCAATGATGAAATGTCGTCCGGGCGGGCTGGCTTGCCTGGCAAGCGCTCGGGCTCGGGGGCAGGAGGCAGGATGGGCCTCGGGTCATTTGGGCAGTATCCGGAAAGGGCAGTTTTCCTGGAGCAGGATTGGGAAAGCAATGCACTCGGTTTACTATTAATATCATCCGATTATTATACCTTAACAACTAGCAATTTCACCAAAGAGAAACAGACCACACAGAGGACGCACAGAGACTTTTTAGCAGAGCGATCTTTTGCAAGCTGCAGCTTGTGATCCTTGCGGGCCGCTGGCAGCAGCGCCGGGCAGCCCATCGACCGTTTGTGGTGCGGCTGCGCTCGAGTCCGCCGCCCGTGGTCCGGCCTTCCGGGCTTGCGGCTATGTCGTCCGGGCGGGCAGCGTGGACGCACGCGCACCCGCGCGCGGGAGAATTCAACCGAAGCTCGCTCGGTAGGCGTGGGCTGCCATGAGGCTTCAGCCCTCTGCAAAGGACTGGTCCAGTTCATGTCGGTTCGTCATGATCATCCGATCCGGCACCTATGGAAGCTTCTGCTTTTCTTTGGGGAACCTAGAAATATTAAGCAATACCATTGTCAGTGAAGAGCGGTGAAAAGATGCTGGTGAAATTTGAAGTATACTTTGATGGTGAGTTCTGGTGTGCCCG
>CAIQHB010000009.1 GCA_903871465.1 uncultured Methanosarcinales archaeon | reverse complement strand
CATTTATCTTCTTGATGCGAGTGAATGATTTCATGTGCATATTTAGGCACATAATAGTATTTATATATTTCGGTTAGGGATAGCGAAATGTATCATAGTATGCCTAAATTACGGGGAGGTCAGGTCGGAAATGGTCCCATCCGTGAATACGGATCTAAGAAACCAGATTCAAGAGATCGCTCTGGAATTTACTGGTGTGTAGTCCTGAATGTTTGGACTTTATATACTCCTCCCCAAGATATGTATTCTTTATTAATCATTTAATTCTGTCTCCATACGATTCAAGAACATTCCTAACTTACACCCTTCCGGCAGCCTGGCTCAGAATGCGATATCAAGCGTCTGTAGATACCACTTTGTATCAAGTGATTCATGGAACCGGGCTGTGTTATACCAATTCATGAATTTGTCAAAAAGCTAATTTCTGATTTTAGGTGTAATCCGAAATTGATATAGCCGGACTCAGTTCAGCTTCTTCTTTAGGTTGATACTTGGCTGATACTTAAGACCCTCAACTACTGTCATGGCAAAAGGTAGTCTTTGTACAAGACGACTGCATCATCGAAGTTGCCTCCCCCAAGCAGTGATGGGATTTCGACATACACTTCTACTCCAAACATTTCCTTTGTTTGCCAACGACGCATTGTTCGAGAGGGGTTGTCACCATCTTGACTTACAATCTTTCCGTTCAGCCAAGATATTATGTTTAGAAACTTTTGGTAAGCAAGAGCTTCCGAGATGTAGCTGTTGCCTCGTCGAGAGTCGCGATTCCACTCTAAGGGATATATAATGATCGCCTCGTATTGCTTGAGGGTCGCGTTGTATCCATTCTCACGATCGATTATCGTATTAAGCGACTCCATTTCATCAACCAGATCTTGGGTTATGACGATATCCATTCCTTGGGACTGAATGGCAATGGGTGTGTCTGAGGCTACAATCACTGGCGGAACAATTATGCTTTGTTTATCTTCATCTTGAGATGGCTCAGACAGCTTCAGTGCCGTCTTTTCATAACGATCTCGAATGCAGAGTACAATGTGTTTATCTCCTTGGTAGAATGGCCCTCCCGGATGTGTGTTCCCTTTTTCGTCTGGACCCCAATCAAGATTCAGCCAGACATCTTTCGTATCGGTGTCAATATGAGTGTAGATCTTATCCGCATCAAATTTCTCTTTCAGCCATCTGATGATATCTTCGACCTGGTTGTTTTGAGTGCCTGGTTGGCCCAAGTAGACTTCAGTGTAAGCATGGCCGCCTGTGCTATTATTATGGGCTAGAATGATTCTTGTAGTCCCACCGATGGACTCGATAAGCGCCGACATGAGAATAGCGAAATCGTCACAATCACCTGCACCGACACATCCTGTCCTCTCGCCAATCCTTAGGGACTGATTGGCGTACATGAAGTAATCTATACCTCTCGGATCGCGGGCATAGCTCCAACCTTTGATAGAGCCTTCACCATTTTTCAAATATCTGTATATCGAGCAAATCTGGTCAATAGTGAGATCTCCTGGAAACTTTGATGCAAGTACAAGAGCTTCTTCATGAACTTGGGAATTATCAGGTTCTACTCTGGCATTAAAAACATACTTGAGTTCTCCTACATTTATCTCTGTTGTCTCTCCCGGAGCACTACCACCACCGGTAACAGGAAACGCCAGGATCTCGTTGTCCTCAACTTGGGTTACAGTTGGCACACCTATAAGGTCGGGAGACGAGAAATGGGACTGCACAATCTGATTCGAATTGTAGCTAGCCACGCCTGACGAGGCCTCATCAAAGACGAAAGGCACATCTAAGGCTATACCAGTACCAATGAGGAGAAACATGCATAGCCAGAGTGCCCAAGTAGACATGGTGATCAAGACAACATGTTATTGACTACTATATCTATTTTCCACCGGGGGCGATGATTTCAGTTCTTGCGACTTTTATGTTAACTCTCCGGCTCTGGTGAATGCTGTATGTGTTTCCACCTTAAGAATCAGGGCTTTGGTATACCAGGCGTTTGCAGACCTTGGGTCCAACTTTATGGCCATGTCACAAGTCATGATAGCTTCATCATGGAGTGAACCCCTCCGAGTGGACAATGAGTTAAGCAACATCAACTCATGGAGGGAAGTATATGAAAAAGACGAGGCGGCGCTACGACCGAGCATTCAAGATATCAGTAGTAGCCGAACTTGAGAGTGGCAAACCTCTTGCTCAGATCGCCCGCGAGCATAACATCCATCCGGGCCTGCCCACTCGGTGGAGAGAAGAGTTGGCCGAGAATCCCGAAAAAGCGTTTAGAGGCAATGGAAATCAGTATAAGGACCAGGCAAGGATTGCAGAACTTGAGAGACTGCTCGGCCAGGCTCATGCCGAGATCGAGCTTTTAAAAAAAACCTTCGCCATGACCCAAAAGAAGGTTCGGGAGGAGGGAATAAAACCGACGCTGAGGGATGGTATATGACTATTCATGATGTCCTTTCAGACGGCTTTGCGTTGTCAATATCTCAATCCTGCCAGGCACTTGAAGTAAGTCGCAGCGGCTACTACAAATGGCGGATACAGCCTGAAATGGTCCCATCTGTGAATATGGATCTAAGAAACCAGATTCAAGAGATTGCTCTGGAATTTACTGGCTATGGTTACAGGAGGAGGACTGCAGAACTCCAAAACCGAGCTTTGAGGTTAACCGCAAGTGCGTTCTGAGACTGATGCGACAAGATAATCTTCTGTGCAAAAAGAAGAGATTTAAGCCGAAAACAACCGATTCCAGTCATAGATTACCTGTTTATTCAAACCTTCTGAAAAACGCCGCGATCACTGGACTGAACCCAGGTTTGGGCATCTGATAATCGCATACGTCCAGTTGTCGCATGAGAACATCTATCTCGCGGTGATCTTGGATCTTTAGAGCTGAAAATGCATCGGCTGGGAGATGAGCAGAAACATAGACGGCCATCTGGCCATGAATGCTCTGGACAAGGCAATAGAAAATCGCTGGTCAGAATCAACTCATGAACTCGTTCATCATTCTGATCAGGGCGTTCAGTATGCATCTCACGATGATGATGTCGATACCTTTCGATTTCCATCCGCCTCGTGTGAGCCCTGTCCTGAGGCTCATGGTCGTTTCAGCCCTGTGCAGATGAGTGACAAAACCGTGGTGGCAACAATGGGATAGAACTCCTTCACCTTCTTATCAGCTCCGGGATTACGCGGGCCCAGCGCTTGAGATGCATCCACTATTCAATCCTTTATTAGTGCTTGGATCAAATAGCCTATAGCGACCAATCTGCCGGCAAATCCCGGAATCACTGTTGCTCTTACTTATAGCCGACCGAATATAACATGTCTTCAGAAAAATTTAAATACATATCTTAATAGTACTCATTTGGATGCTCCTAATAAAAGGCGACCAGCCAATAAAATTTTTGCATATCTTAGGATTGCTTTTGGCCTCCATTGCCCTGGCTCATGGAACAATCCCTGACGAAAAATGCAACAACACCTTTAGTGGATCAATTCTTGACGTTGGCCGAGATTTTCAACCGACTGGCAACCATGCTTGCATCGTTTTAAGTTCGCCGTTAATGTTTGCCATATTTTATAATAACCCACCAGGAACACCAATTATATCTTTGGGAACCTCATCAGGCATTCCACTGGCCAATTATGCCTATTCTATATCCACGATCGATCCGGATAGAGGCAAAGTTCATTACTTATTCGATTGGGGAGATGGGACAACATCGATCATCGGTCCGGTAGACTCGGGTGCTAAGGCAAGCGCGAACCATACCTGGACTAAGGCCGGAAGGTATGAGATTAAAGCTAAAGCTACTGATAGCCAAGGAGCTGCATCAGGATGGTCTGAGTCGTTTAACCTAACTGTTAATGCTCCGCCTGATAATCCGTCTATCCCATTTGGCTCAAGTTCAGGCCAGCCAGGGATCCATTACACCTATATCGTGTCAGCTTTCGATCCTGATGGAGACCAGATTAACTATACCTACGATTGGGGAGATGGAACAACTTCTATCATTGGCCCTGTAGACTCTGGCATAGTGGCAAGCATTAACCATACTTGGACGAGGGCTGGAACCTATCAAGTAAAAGCTAATGCTATTGACTGCAAAGGAGCAACCTCCGAATGGTCAGAGTCTTGGACTGTAATCATTAACGCTCCTCCTAACAAACCATCCACACCATCCGGATCCAAATCGGTCTATGCCTGGGCGTCAAACAGCTACTCCACATTCGCGACAGATCCAGATGAAGATTCGGTAGAGTACATCTTCGATTGGGGAGACGGGAATACGTCCACGACGAATTTCGTCAAATCCGGCAGCAATGCAAGCGCATTGCACATGTGGAGTAATGAAGGCAACTATCAGCTCAAAACTATTGCCTTAGACCGCATTGGGGATACTTCTGGATGGTCAGACTTTTTGACGATCACCGTAATCGCAAATAATAAGCCTAATGTGCCTAGGAGCCTATTCGGTCCGAGTTCGGGCTACGTAGGGATAGCTCATAGTTATTTTACTCTTGCAAAGGACACCGATAATGACCAGGTCAAGTACACATTCGACTGGGGAGACGGAACGATCTCTGAGACGGATCTAGTCAATTCGGGCTCTGTTGAAAGCGCGTCGCATATGTGGAGGAAAGCGGGAATATATCACGTCAGAGGAAACGCAACCGATAGCAGAGGCGCATCCTCAGTATTTTCAAAACCATTGAATGTTACTATAGCAGATAATGATCCACCCGACACACCTATCGTTCCATCAGGACCGGCCTCTGGGCGCAGCTCGACAACTTACGACTATGCGACAACTGCTAATGATCCTGATGGAGATCGTGTGAGATACGTATTCGATTGGGGAGATGGAACAACTTCTTGGACAGGTTCAGGATTTACCAATTCTGGAATAAGTGAACCCGTACTTCATAAATGGAGCAAGGCCGGGGTGTATCGGGTCAAAGCCATGGCCATGGATGACAAAGGAGCAACTTCAAGGTGGTCGAACGCACAGGCGGTAAATATATCATAGTTAAGGCACATCCAGGCTGGTTAGCTCCCCAACGCGCATGCCAGTTTTGAAAAGCAGCACGAGTATGCACTTATCCCGGCTTTCCAGGATGGAGTTAACTAGCCTTGGGGCATCCTCCACTTCAATTAGTTTCCTGCTCTCGGAATCGCTGCCATTCTTGTATCGGCGGAGGTAGTATTTCCGAAAAGGCACGATGGGGTTGTACTCAACCAGCTCCTCTGCGATCAGAAACTCGTAAAAAGCGCTCACACACGTATAGATCCGTTTGATGGTCCCAAACTTCAACTCCCTGGCCTTAAGCTGACCCAGAAATGCTATCATATCGTCTCTGCCAACAATTAGGGGCGTCTTGCCTCTGGCATCCAGAAAAGCGCAGTACTCCTTTACTCTATAGATGTATTCCATGGTCGAGACCATGCCACGAAGGTCACAATCATCATGGAATCTCTGGACGAGATCGTTCACATTGTGGTTCTCAGCACTGGAAGTGGCGATCACTTAATCCACCTCCAGCCCTGGGCGGTTTCCTTCACCAGACCGAAGCGTTGCAGGGATTCAAGCTGATTGTTCACCAGCTTCACGGCCTCGGTTTCGCCGGGATCTATGCCCAGCTCTTTCAATATTGCATAGCCTTCGAGGGCCTTGCCGCGTTGCAGAATCTTAATTAGTTCCTGGTCGTGGCGTCTGGTCCCTTCGGCCATCTCGACCACATGGAAGCTGGCATGGCGGGCCTTATAGACATCAGTATCCAGCTTCTCCAGGAGCATGGTCTTCATCTTTAGCTCGGTGCGAAGCTTTTATGACTCCTCTTTAGCTTCGGCGAGCTCTTTGACCATCTCGTACCGGGGTGTCTCATCTTTTAAAGCTCGAAAGGCTTCTACTCCACAAAGACGAACTTTGACATCGGCAGCCTTGCCTTCTTTGCTTCCTCTTCCCACTCGTGTTTTGCAGCCTCGGTGGGAAGGTACACATCGATATATCTTGTCTTTAGCCCAGGGGCGACCATAATAAGCACCTAGTGAGCTTATAGGTGCCAGAGGCATTTTAAACTTTACCGGTATAAATGCCTAAGCCCTTTAGGGTGGGGTGGCCGCACGCAGTTTGATCTCCGGCAATTCAAGAAGATCGATCTCCTGATCCTCGATGAACTCGGGTATGCCACACTCGACCTTGCTGGCGCGGAACTGCTTTTTCAGTTGCTGGCAACGCGATACGAGACGACGAGTACTATCATTACATGATTCTAAACATGAACGGACAGAGTTTTCGGAGAAGGTAGAGAGACGTGAACTTTATTTACAAGGTGGTTGGTTAGCTTAAATAGGGGGGTCAAAATCGGATCGGCGTGGGGCATCAAATTTAGATCTGCGAAAACAGATGGAAATCGAAAGATATCGACATCATCATTTCGATTACATGCGAAATAGGAAATATAAATATCTCTCGATACTGAAGATATGGCAGAATGATCAATCTAAATAGTTCAGAAAAAATAGTGTTGGATGAATAAAACGCTTTACCGTTCTTTATCCACCCATTACGTGCCGTAATTCCAGTAGTACCTGTTATAATAATTGTTTAGATATTTTTGGTACTGGTGGTTTGCGACAGAGTAGTCCAGAGCTGCTTGAGGATCGTAGGCGTAGTAAGGATTGTTGTATCCCTGCAGGTAATTGGACGCTGGTGTATAGTTGCCTAAAGCTACAGGCTTGTAGGCCGGATAATAATTCAAATAGCCGAGCGGCATGTAACTGGGATTGGTGTTCAGAAATCTCTGGGTTCCCAGATCGAGATCGCTATTGGGATAGAAAAATGGGCCCGTGTGATTTACTGGACCGGTACTGAGCCAATCATTGGAAGAACCAAGATCCCACAAATTCGATTCCACACTTGCGCCCAATATGGTGAGCGCACCAATCCCGAGCATTAATACCATTAGCATCGATTTGATAGCTTTCATTTTTATCACCTTAAACTGCTTCCTTGATCACAATATTAAAGGCTATTTATCTTGTGGACGTCATCCAATATTCATCCAACATTCATATGAACCTACGAAGTTATTATGCGTGCAATAGCATATCCAGACAACTCCCATGCCTGCCGATTTCGATAAAATAGAGAGCGCCTCGGCATCAGCAAAGCTTTGCAGGTTCGCGTTCGCGGGTGCTAATCCCTGCCATCCGTCCCCCGCTCCCGCCCCCCGCGTAATCCAGTTTATTGACCATATGGGCTTATTGCTTGATTTGCTTGGCGTCCGGCTTTCTGGATCGTGCCGTTTTCTCGGGCATTTCCTATTGAACTCTGGCCCTTATCAATAATATCAATTATTTTTGGTCTATCTTTGGCGATATCAGCTATTGCTCCCAGGAGACTCATAGACGCATCAGATACTGTTTCTGAATTCTTAGTGGCGGCCTTCTCCCCAATGGATGTGAGAGCAAGAACTATATTTATTATTATGTCGTCAAACAATGGGTCTCTAATCTCTGCCGCTTTCTTCCCTACTCTGCCTAAAAATTGGGCCGATTCATAAGCGATAATACAATCCCTTTCTGCTGATCTTTTCCCTATCGCTTCTATGACATTAACCAGCTTATCGCATATGCTTTCATCTCTTTTATTCAGAGCTAAATTAAAAATTATTTCCACATGAGGAAATAGGATAGTTGAAAGCTTTTTTTGCTCCATATCATTGAAATTATGATCATCTAATACTTTTATAATAATCTCTCCGATTAGAGATAATCCCTCGTCTGCCGCACCCTCATCAAATCTATTCATAGAGCTGATTACAATATCAACAATAGGCTTCAAAGGATCATTCGTATCTCCTGATCTCTCTACCAAAAGAATCCCTTCTTTGGTCACGTCTCTTGATAATATGCTTAAAATTTTAGTTAAATCGAGAAGATCGAGAACATTCCTGATATATATTGCTAATAATATAAGTGCATATGCGCCCAAGAAGTAAGAAAGATAGATATCTGCTCTGAGAAACCCGAGTACGTCCGATCCCAAATCTGCTTTTCTGATGCCTATAATTACCCACAAGCCGTAACTCATCGAAAGAATATAATAATATATGAGAAACCAGTAGAGACTCATCCTTTTAAAAATTTTTATTATTCGTATCGAATAGACAGAAGCCGCAAGTTGAACTGCAACCAGGCTAAGTGATACAACAATCGCCATAATCGCAGCTTCGCTCTGAACCAGCGCACTTATCATATTCCTTGCACTATCTGTATCGATCGAAGGAAATAAGAAATCAAATTGGGGAACAATACCAATTGCAATGAGTGGAATAATATAATATACATATTCTCTCTTCATTTTTGCAGAACGAATCTCTCCCCAATTGATGAATGAAAGCGCCTTCTTCAGAATAATTTTCCCTCCGTATCAACCATTGCAACATTTGCAGAAAAACGTTTGGGTAAGGAGGACAATATTGAGATCATGCTCAAAAATGAATTTGCTTTTTTTTTGGTGAACTGGCCAGGTCGAACTGCCCGGGCTAGTCTATTCTCTCGGACTCTTCTCTATCCTTGACAAGGGCTGCCCGGATGGAATTCGCACACCATCCGCGAGCCCCTTCCAGGTCTCATTGCCCGTCGAGAACGCCCTGTATTCACCAGATGCAGTGTTGCCGCTCTCTGTGAGTGCAAGCCTGTAAAGGATAATGGTTCCTGAAGATGTTGCTTCCAGGTACAGTTTGTCTCCTTCGACCGACCCGGAAGCCATAACCTCCAGCGTGTCTCCTCCGTCATTGATTCTCCCCGTTCCGAAGACGGCATTATACGATTGGAAAAGTGTGAGGGCCAAGACTCTATTCTTTTTGCTATCTCTCAGTCGAAAAGACCAGTTTCCAGCGGCGTTTGCAGCATTCAATGCCGCAACTCCCTGAGATAATGTGGTTTGGGATGCGTTTGTAGCGCCTGCTATCTGGTTTTGCAGACTTTCGCTGCTATTTGCAGAATACAGAGGCTCTTCGGGACTGGTACTGGTTCTGGTATCGGTTCTGAAACCGGTGCTGGTACCGATGCTGTTCTCCAATACCGTGTCGGGCATCGTGAAGTTCGTCCCGTGCTGCAGGCTCCAGAGCGTCCTGGCTTCCTGGGGATTTTCAGGGTGATAGATATCGTGGCTGTGGATTCCATTGCTCTCATCGATCAATTGATCCGCTGACTTGCCTATGGAGTCTCCTATCGAGTATGCATTGCTGGCGCATAGAGCAACCAGGAGCGAAGTTATCACGAAAAGATTCTTGAATCTCATATCTGCAACCCATATCTGCAACCTTTTCTCTGGCGTATGCCATCGAGACTCATGAAACTTCATCTGCCGGATGATCATGTTAAAAATATATAAAAATTTTGGGGCCTAGATATAGACCGCAGTTCCCGGCTCCACATTGATTATCTTCTTGACTCCCGTGGTGAAGAACATGGTCTTCGGGTAATTGAATTGACCGTCGTATACTCTCACAGCATGGTTCTGATTGCCAACAACGCTAAAGCTGAACCTTCCGTCCAGAGGATCTCCTGCAGTGCCTTCAGTTCCGATTAATGTGCCATCCAAGAACACTTGATATCCGCGCATGCCCTGGGACACGATTGTGACCGGCGTGTCACCATAGGTTGTTGATGGTGTGGTTGCCGGAGGCAGAGTCTGAATGGGTGGATAAGTTGGAACTGGCTGCGGGTTTGATGGCGGATAGTAGCTCGTAACATCGATGACTATTGAATTGCTCACCTGGCCGCCGATAACGAAGAGCAATATGTGCTGTCCAATGGTGTCTGCATAGAAGTTTATTTGATTATATCCCGGGTAGAAGTAGTAGGCGTTTGTATACAACTTTCCATCGGGATTTATCTCGTAGAGATTGCCATTACCTCCAGCAGAAGACGTCCCCATTAACGACAGGCTTGATCCTTGTGGAACTTTGGCATACTGGGACCAGCTGGAAGAGCCCTGTATCCACAGTGAATTGCCGCCGGTGTATGTGGCATAAGTCTGAAACTGTGTGTACGGCACTGCCTGCATTTGATAGCTGAAGTAAACCGTAGTTGGTGTCTTGTTCTTTATATCGCTCTTCTTCGGAGCCTCAATATGCTTTTGTGGTGCAGACCCTGAGTGCATCGAGAAATATTGAGAATATTGAGAATAGACCGAATTAGAGGCACTATCCGACGGTGGATTGCCTCCTACCCATGGCTGACCGATTCCATTGTTAAACAGCTTTTCTGCCGTTGCCTCTCCAGGTAGCATCGCTACGCTGCCTGCATCTAATGCAGAGGCACATCCCATCAACAATATGATGAGAACAAACGATTTCCAAATATTATTCATATTCTTTTTCCTTATTCTATAGTACGTATATTGCATAAGGATAAAGTCTTATTCTTCATATAGGGTCGATATCAGGGAAGATGGACTCACGGGCTATCCGGCAGAAGGCAAGTAGTGTTCGGCAAGGAGATGAAGCTTGAAGCTCTGGCAAATCTTCCATAAGATCTATCAATCAGAACTATTAAATGGTGAGAGTAATGGGCAATGACACCATCGACCGCTGCCAGGCTCTGGAAGAGTTGCAGGAAGCTTTGCGAGCCGCAAACGCCCGCAGTGTCCAATACGAGCAGGCAATTTCGATGATATCCGATATCATCTGGCGCTATGATGTATCAGCCAATGGAGAGCCTGCCGGCACCTACATCTCGCCGGTTGCGGACAGGATGCTGGGCTTGCCAGCCGGGACAATAGGAAACAGCTTCGAGAAATACTTCTCCTATGTCCATCCGGAAGACTTGCCGGTCGTGCAGGGGATACTTTTCGAAGGCATAAGAATGCAAATGACGGGCAAGACCGCCGAATACCGTCTGCGAAAAGCCGACGGCACGACGATTTGGGTTAGTTCCAGAGGTTCGGCTTATTTCCAACCGGACGGCAGTGTTAGCATCTTTGGCACGACCAGTGACATCACCGAGCGCAAGTGGGCGGGAGCATATAGAGAAATGGGCAGGGAAGTCCTACAGATACTAAACGAGCCGGGAGATCTGCGGGATTCCATACGGCGCGTTCTCGTCGAATTGAAGACGAGGACCGGGTTCGATGCCGTGGGCATTCGCCTGCAAGATGGAGATGATTTCCCGTATTTAGCCCAGGAGGGCTTTTCCAAGGATTTTCTGGTGACGGAAAACACGCTGATCGAGCGTGCCGCGGATGGTGGGGTGTGCCGGGATAAAGACGGCAACGTCAATCTGGAATGTACCTGCGGCCTGATAATTTCCGGCAAGACCGACCCGGCCAATTCGTTCTTCACCCCGGGGGGAAGCGCCTGGACGAACGATTCATCCCCGTTCCTGGACATCCCGCCGGGCGTTGACTCCCGGCTTCATCCACGCAACCAATGCATACATCAAGGCTATGCCTCCATGGCACTGGTGCCCATTCGGAACATGGATAGGATTGTTGGTCTGATCCAGCTCAATGATCGGCGCAAAGGACGTTTCACCCTCGATATGGTTGAACTCCTGGAAGGAATCGCATCGCACATCGGAGTGGCACTGATGCGCAAGCAAGCGGAAGATGCACTGCGGGAATCAGAACAGCGCCTTGCCGATATCATTGATTTCCTGCCGGATGCCACATTTGCTGTGGATAAAGCTGGTTTGGTCATCGCCTGGAACCGGGCAATGGAAGAGATGACGGGGGTGGGCAGGAACGACATGATCGGGCAGCAAGACCATGCCTACACAATTCCCTTCTATGGTGTCCGAAGGCCGCAGTTGCTGGATCTCCTGGATAAAGACGATAACGAGATCGTCTCCAATTATCAATATGTGCAGAGGTTTGGAGACATTCTCTACGCCGAAACATTTGCACCGGCATTGCGCCAGGGCAAAGGGGCATATGTCTGGGCAACAGCAGGAGCGATTTTTAATGATCAAGGAAACAGAATCGGCGCCATAGAATCAATTCGCGATATGACTGAGCGCAAACTTGAGCAAGAAGAGCTCCAAAACAACCTGAAATTCCTGGAAACATTGATCGAGACCATCCCTAGCCCGATCTTCTTCAAAGATATACATGGTCGATACCTGGGCTGCAACGATGCATTTGCCAGGCAGATTATTGGTATGCCTAAAGAAGATATCATAGGCAAAACGGTCCATGAATTGCCGGAGGAAATCCCCGCCGACCTGGCGAATAAGTATTACGAGCAGGACCAGAGACTGTTCCGTGAATTGGGCATCCAGGTGTACGAAATGCAGGTGCAATGCGTCGAAGGCGAATTGCGAGATTTCCACTTCACCAAAGCGCCCTTTAGAAATTTTGTCGGTGAGGTGGCAGGCATCGTCGGCGTAATGCTGGATATAACAAAGCGCAAGCAGGCCGAATTAAGCCGCAACCATTCCTTGAAGCGCCAGGTGCGGTTGAATCAGCTTCAACAGACTCTGCTGAGCCCTGGAAAATTGCAGCAGAAACTCAAGAAAATCACCGACGATGTGGTGGACATCTTCGGGGCCGATTTTTGCCGTATTTGGGTTGCCGGTTCCGGAGACCTCTGCGAGACGGGATGCGTACATGCAAAGGTGACAGAGGGGCCGCACGTCTGCCGCCACCGGGACATGTGTCTCCGGCTCATTTCGAGTTCGGGACGGTATACGCATACGGACGGTGAGGTTCACAGACGCGTGCCTTTCGGTTGCTATAAGATCGGGCGTGTAGCGTCGGGGCAGGAACACAAATTTCTCTCCAACGACGTTCAGAATGATCCCAGGGTCCACAACCGCGAATGGGCAAAGGAGACGGGTCTTGTTTCGTTTGCCGGTTATCAGCTGCGCCCACCGGGTGGAGAAACTTTAGGCGTCCTGGCGCTATTCAGCAAGAAACCTATTACCAGCGAGGATGATGCCCAACTTGACAACTTGAGCAATATGACCACCCAGGTCATCCAGACGGCCCGCGTAGATGAAGAGTTGCTTGAGTCTCTAATAGAAGCCACCAGACTCAACGAGGGTCTCGCTGAGCAGACGGCACGAGCCAACGAGATGGCGAGGCAGGCTCAGGGGGCCAATGCTGCTAAGAGCGAATTCCTGGCCAACATGTCTCATGAGATCCGTACCCCATTGAACGGAGTCATCGGCATGATAGGACTGCTGATGGATACGGATCTAAATGCTGAAGCGCGTGAATATGCGCAAATCGCTCGTATTAGCGGCGAGACCCTCCTTTCTCTCGTAAACGACATCCTAGATTCCTCCAAGATCGAGGCCGGCAAACTGGAGCTGGAAATCCTGAGTTTTGACCTGCGCTCTACGTTGAAGGACACATCTGATTTCCTGGCCATTGGAGCTCATGAGAACGGGCTGGAGCTGGTCTGCCAGGTGGATCCTGAGGTCCCCTTGCTCCTGCGGGGCGATCCAGGACGTCTGCGCCAGATTTTAGTCAATCTGGGAACCAATGCCGTGAAATTTACGAGAAGCGGCAAGATCACGATTCAAGCCTCTATGGAGAACGAAGACGAAAGAAACGTATGGCTTCGCTTCTCGGTCAGGGATACGGGCATCGGCATCCCCGCGAACCGGCGGGATATTCTTTTCTCGCCTTTCACTCAATTAGACGGCTCGACGACGCGCAAATACGGCGGAACAGGTTTAGGACTGGCTATTTCCAAACAGCTGGCCGAATTGATGGGGGGGAGGATCGGCATGGAAAGTCAGGAGGGCAAGGGATCCACATTCTGGTTCACTGCCATTTTTGAGAAGCAGCCTGCAGGGCCTGCAATCGGTGGGTCGCTCCACGAAATAAATGGAGAGGGACAGGCAGAGCACCTCTCCTCTGCCAATGCACCTTCCATTTCCGAATCTGCCAAGAGCAAGATACGTATCCTGGTGGCGGAGGATAATCCAGTAAACCAGAAAGTAGCACAGGCCATGCTGAAAAAGATGGGCCTTCGGGCTGATGTGGTTGCCAATGGTCAAGAAGCCATCAATGCGCTCCGGATCATCCCCTACGACCTGGTGCTGATGGACTGCCAAATGCCCGAGATGGACGGTTTCGAGGCAACTCGCACCATCCGTCAGGGAGGCTCAAAGGCCCTCAACCCAGAGATTCCCATAATTGCCATGACTGCCTTTACTATGCGAGGTGATCGAGACAAGTGTATTCAGGCCGGAATGAGCGATTTCATTGCCAAACCGGTCCTACAAAAGGGACTGACGGAATTGCTTGCCAGGTGGTTGGCAATAACAACGAAGGACAACCGGCAATCTGAATCGGGTCTTTGATCCCGATATGTATATGAGAAACTTGGTTTTTGTAGTCAGGGATCTTTTAAACTCCGGTCAAAACACCGAGACTCTATTGAGATTAAATACTCACAGATAGTTCTTAATACGAACACCGTATATTAAAGTAATAAGTTATAAAACATGGATCTCCAAATAAAGTTTAAAAAATAAGAAGACATGATAAATATTACCGAGCAACTAGCGTAATAACCACGTGACAAGGAGATTAAAATTATGCGCTTGTGGGCCTATATGATAAAATTTACTGTCGGACTTCTTCTGATAGCTTTTCTTGTTGCTGGTTCTTCGGCAGCTGAAGATAAGACACCAAAGCAAGTTCTAATTCTTGCATCCTATAATCTCGGGATGAAATGGGATGACAGTATTATATCCGAGATAAAGCACCAATTTGCAATTTATTTGCCTTCGGCTGCTATCAATGTCGAGTTCATGGACACAAAGCGAATAGATCCAAATGTTGCCCGTCTGGCTGACTTGAAGACGATGTATCTCCAAAAGTACAAAGATAGGCACTTCGATGTAATCATTTCTACCGATACCGATGCATTCAAATTCCTGCTCAATAACAGCGAGGAAATTTTTCCGGGAACACCAGTAGTCTTCTGCGGCGTTATCAACTTCGAAGATAAGATGCTTCGAGGAAAACGAAATTTTACGGGCGTAATGGAAGCATTCGATATCCGGGATACCATTTCATTGATGCTCAAATTGCATCCCCATACAAAGCTTATTGCTATTGTAAATGATAACACAACAACAGGCCAGGCCAATCGAAAGATTATGGATACGGTAATTCCAGAATTCGATAACAAGATCTCCTTTGAGTACCTTGACAACCTCACGGCAAAGGAGCTCTCGCAGCGTGTCTCTTCCCTGCCTAATGACAGCCTCATATTGGAGATGACCTTCAATCGTGACAGGACGGGAAAGATTTTGACTTATGAAGATGCGACAAGCCTAATTCATGAAGCAAGCTCCGCTCCAATTTATGGATTGTGGGATTTCCTCATGGGATATGGAGTTGTAGGGGGAAAGATGCTCTCGGGATCGTCTCAGGGAAGCAAGGCGGCGGAGCTTGCCCTCCGCATCTTAGGGGGCGAACCCGTGAAGAATCTTCCTGTAATAAGAGATAACTTCAACCATTACATGTTTGATAGATTTGAGCTGAATCGTCTCGGCATTCCCACCACAGGCTTACCTCCCGATAGTGAGATAATCAATCAGCCATACCACCCTCGTGCCGATCTCAGTGATTGTAACCTCCGCGGCTTGGATTTATCCGGGACAGACTTGAATAATTCTGAGCTACAAGATTCTGATCTCCGTGGTACAAACCTGAGCCGGTCTTCTTTGGTACAGGCAACCATTTCAAACGCCAAGCTCAAAGGGGCCAATCTCCGTGGCGCCTTCATGCCAGCTGTTGATCTTCACGGCTCCGACCTTTCCCATGCCGATCTTCGTGGTGCCTACTTGCCGATTAATTATTTGATCTATTCAAATCTGACCGAAGCGGATCTATCAGGTTCTGTTATGGATCAGTCCATGATGGATAATTCAACTCTGGTTGGCGCAGAGCTGAATGGCGCCAGCTTGTGGGCTGTGAAAATTAGCTATGCAAATCTGACAGGAGCCTCTTTCGTAAAAGCCCTCATGGATCGTGCCACCTTCCAGAATTCCCAATTGAATGGGACCAATCTCGCCGGAGCCGGTCTGGTTGGAGCGAACCTGATCGATGCCACAATCTCTAATGCTGACCTCTCCGGGGCGGATCTCTCTGATTCGCGTTGTTCGGGAGCGAATTTCTTTGGCTCCAGTCTGGTCAAATCAAATTTGGGTTCTGCCAACCTGACCGGCACAAACTTCAGCATGGCGAACTTATCCGGCTCGTATCTTGTGGCTTCATTTCTATCATATTCCAATCTCACAAAAGCGAATCTAACAGGTGCGAACCTCGAAAATGCCTTAATGCACCGAGTCAGGCTTGTTGAGGCCAATCTCACAAAAGCGACTCTTTCCGGAGCGCATCTGGATGACTCAGATCTATCGAACTCCAATCTAGAAAGGGCCGATCTGACCAATGCCTTGCTCAGCGGATGCAACCTTACCGGTGAATATCTAAAAGGAGCCAGGCTCCTGGGAACTGATCTAAGTCTCGCTGTTCTGAAGGGTGTTTATCTGAGCGGAGCCAACTTGTTAGGTGCCAAGCTAAATTGGGCGGATCTAGGCGATAGCATGCTCACAAATTGCCAGTTCTCCAGAGCAGAACTTTTTGGTGCCAATCTCAGTAATTGCGACCTGACAGGTTCGGACTTCACCCGTGCTTACTTGGTGAGGGCTAATCTAACAGGATGCACACTGAAAGATACTAAATTGGATTATGCGGATCTTACTGATGCAAATCTGCGAAATGCAGATCTATTTGGCGTCAGATTCGTGAACGTATATTTGGATGACGCAGACCTTTCGAACGCGAACCTTGCAGAATCCTATCAGTATGGAGTGACCCTAAATAGAACTGTCTGGCACAAAGCGAACTTGAGGAGTTCCAGAATAATTTTGATGAACTTCTTGGGTGTAGACTTTAGTGGTGCCGATCTAAGGAATACCCGTTTCGCCCAGACTTATATGAATAATACAAACTTTTCGGGTGCAGATCTGAGGGGGGCCATCTTCGACACGTCAGCCTTCGAAAACGCTGATTTCAGGGGTGCAAATCTCGAGGGGATCAAGTACGATTCAATAGCACTTGGCTTTTTCGCCGTTTCCAATCTTGAGGGGGCCAAATTGAGCGCAGGTCTGCAAAAAGATCTCGAAAAAATGCGTCAGGACAACGATCCAGACCTTTAAATGGTGCATATGAGGATACATGAGAATTAGGGCTCTGCTGCTACTTTCAGTGTCATCCTCTATGGGGACCGCTTCGCCATCCTCAATGAGGCTCTCAACATAACCTGTGATTGCGTCCCTGGCCATCTCTATGGCCTCTTCCACGGTCTTTCCGTAAGTGACAACCCTACTGGCATGGTCACATCTTCTTCTTGGCACCAGCCTTGCCCAGGGACTCCTTCCTGATCAAGCCAAAGGAAAAAGGGCAAAGCTTCATAGATCGTTCCCCGCGGACGCGGGGTCAGGGGGGCCTGCACGGCCTTGAGTGCGCCCCCCGTCGACCAAGCGCGTAACACCCGCGCGGAACCGGAAGATTTAGTGGATGATCTTTGCGACTAATTAGAGGTCGTTCAACTGCAGACTGGACTTCGTAGATGCAAACAAGTAGAGCATCAGCGCATTCTTCCGGGGTGCCGCGAGTCGGCCCTGCGGGCCTCCCGCGGATGGAAGGGGGCGCCGCTCCAGGCCGCGGCCGGCCGAGCGACGACGATCAAGCTGCAGACTATTAGAGAAGATCCTGCAGTTCTTCTCTGCTGATTCCGGCATCTTTTAGAATTTGGAGAAGAGTCCCTCTGGCCACATCCTGGCTGTGAAAAGGAACAGTCACTCGTCTCTTGGTCTCAGCATGCGTGAAGATATAATGGCTCCCTGTAACTTTCTTCAGTACGAAGCCTTTCTTTTCCAGTATGGCTATTACTTTTTGAGGTGAAAGAGGTGGCAGCTTAGGCATGAGCCTCCACTGTCACTCTACACTCGATGAGGTCATCCTCTATGGGGACCGCTTCGCCATCCTCAACGAGGCTCTCAATATAACCGGTGATAGCGTCCCTGGCCATCTCTATGGCTTCTTCCACGGTCTTTCCGTAAGTGACGCATCCGGGAAGTGACGGAACGATCACGGTATAACCTCCTTCTGGTTCTTTTCTAAGAGTGATTCGATAACTAAGAGTCCTCATAGTAAGCATAAATTGCAGATAAAGAAATATAACTTGCGGCTATGATTACGGTAAGGATGTATGGAAGTGACCAGATAGCGGACGGACGTGATAAAGATGATGAAGAGCTATGACATCATTCGCTATCGGCTCCACAACCAGCAGATCGCTGGCACGAAGTTTCGTAAGCCGGAGGAGATAGTCGATGCCTTGGGTGCTGTGCAGGCGCAGGACTATTCCGGAGGCCTGTGGGGAGTTGGGCTCCGTCTGCCGGGCTCGACGCTCGCCGGTATCGAGAAGGCACTGAAAGAGCGAAAGATCATTCGCACCTGGCCCATGCGAGGCACACTGCATCTTGTCCCGGCACGGGACGCCAGATGGATGCTGGAGCTACTGACCCCGCGCGTTATCAGACAGAGTGCGAGGCGCTACAAGGAGTTGGGCCTGAATGATGAGATATTTAGACGAAGTGAAGAGCTGATCTCCCAGGCGCTCGTTGGCGGCAGGCAGCTGACGCGCGAGGCATTGTCTGATGTGCTTGCCAAAGGGGGCATCAACCCAGAAGGTCAGCGCAGTTATCATATTCTCGGATACCTGGCTCAAAAAGGAGTCATCTGCCTGGGTGCCCGGGAAGACAAGCAGCAGACATTTGCGCTGTTCGATGAGTGGGTGGCCGAGAGCCGGAGGCTGGAACTGGATGAAGCACTGGCGGAAATTGCCAGACGCTATTTTGCCAGTCACGGTCCGGCGACGCTGCAGGATTTCACCTGGTGGACGGGGCTTGCGGCATCCGAAGCGAAGGCGGGTTTAGAGATAGTGGAGGTGGATCTCATGCAGGAGGAAATTGATGGCAAGCACTACTGGCTCAAGCCGTCTTCTATTCCTGCCGGGGAAGATGAGCCGCCAATCGCCTGTTTGCTGCCCAATTATGACGAATATATGATCGGCTATAAGGATCGGAGTGCCATGTTCCCGGTATTGTCTGAAAAGTTGGACCCACAAGCTTATGGCAGGATCGCCCTTAATCACACGATTATTATCGATGGCATCATAGTCGGGGGCTGGAGAAGAGAGCGAAAGACGGATAGGGTTGTTGTCAGGACAAAGCTATTCAGACCGCTCGATGGGGCTGAAAAGGATGCCTTATCCATGGCCGCAGATCGATATGGAACATTTCTGGGGATGCCGGTTTCACTGTCATCGTAGGAGATGACGATCCGGCTGTGGAATTGCTGCCGCAAGTGAAGGCGCAAATTTGAAGGGCACAAGGGCGAGTTAAAATCATCGCCTTCGGTCCGATGGGTCGCATTCTGTCAGAGGCGGTGATGATCGAAGAAAGGAGCCAGTCTTCTGTGAGCAATTTCCAAGCTTTTGGCCAGAAAAGAATGGAGTAACCTTATAACCTCTTATGGAATAATAGCTTGATGCAATGGCGAAGATGATCTTTATCACGCAACATCGCTAAGAAGATGAAAGGGGCATTCTATGGCACGTAGGATATTCTACAGCTTCCATTATAAACCAGATAATTGGAGAGCGTCGCAGGTAAGGAATATGGGCGTAATTGAAGGCAACCGTCCTGCTACTGATAACGACTGGGAGACCATCACGCGTAATGGAGATTTCGCCATCAAACGCTGGATCAACGACCAAATGAATGGAACATCATGTACAGTAGTGCTCATCGGCGAGAATACGGCAGGTCGCAAGTGGATCAATCATGAAATCGTTGAGGCTTGGAACAGCGGCAAAGGCGTGTTGGGTGTGCACATTCACAACTTAAAAGATCGAGATCAGAAACAGTGTACAAGGGGAAGCAACCCATTTGACAGTATTCCCTTTGGAAATGGAACCACGCGACTATCCTCTATTGTCAAGGCTTACGATCCGTCCTGCTATACGAGCGCAACTGTTTATGACCATATTAGGCAAAACTTGGCAGCATGGGTAGAAGAAGCGATCAGAATTCGAAGCAACTACTGAAGCAATGAGATAATGACTGAAGAAAATTCGTTCCGAGAGAACTCGCAAGCGGTTCATGCCCACCTGGGAATCACGCAGACTGTCATCCAGCGCATGGCGTCGAACAGTGCATCATGCAAGACATGGTGCATCACCTTGGTGTCTGCCATTCTAGTTCTCATAGCAGACAAGGGGAAACCTGAATATGCTTGGCTTGCCCTCATACCCATTATCCTTTTCTTTGCTCTCGATGCCTATTACCTCGCCTTGGAGAAGATGTTCCGTTTGTCGTATAACAAGTTCATCGACAAGCTTCACCAAGGCAAGATCGTCGCATCAGATCTCTATGCGGTAGTGCCTTCAGGGAGCATGAGCAAGACTATCTGGGCTAGTGTGTTGTCGTTTTCAATCTGGCCATTCTACACGACTCTTTTTGTGATGGTATTGATAGCGAAGAAGGTCGTCTTATAAAAAGGTGGCAAGAGAATCATGAGTAATCCAACATTGTTCATAAGTCATTCGACGAACGGATTGCCTCCTGAGGATCGCTCTGTCAGGCTTAAAGAATGCCTATGTGCCGCTTTGTCTAAAGAAGACAAAGAAGAAAAGAAGTGGTTTGTGTTCATTGATAGCAGCATAAGCCCTGGAGTCAAATGGCGAATGGAGATCCTACATAATCTCGCGGAAGCACATGCGGGAATCATTCTTTTCAACAAGAGGGCGGTTTCCGAGTCTACATGGGTTAGGGATGAGGCATTAATCCTTTGCTTCCACAAGTTTATTGATCCAGATTTCCAGGTCATACCAGTTTTGCTGGATGATAAGTGCCTTAGTGAGACATGTTTTAGGCAATATGAGCCGTTTCAACTGAAGGAGATTCAGGTTATCACGGATGATCACTCGCGTTCACCTGAAGAGTTTGCGGAGTTTATTTTATCAAAACTAGATCGCAATAGAGCTAAGAAACCAAAAATGAGCCCATGGGTTCAACAAGTGGTTGGATTACTGCGAAATGTCAATATAACTGCTCTGCAGGATGCTGCAGAGCAGTTGGAGTTCGAGTCACCAATCGGAGCGGATTTGTGGAATAAACTTGGAGATCGCAAGCAGAACTGCTTATGCCGATCCTTAGTAGAACTCATGCATCACAAATCTTCAATAGAAAGCATTGGAGCATTTCGTGAACTATTACGTGAATTAGATATTGATGACGCATATTATTTCAAGAAGCGTCTAACAGCCAAATGGGTTCCAAATGAGGCGATGGAAATCATTCTGTGTGCATCCCGCAAGCCCGAGGAAATTGGACTTTTAATAGTTAATGCAAGAGAGCAAGCGATAATAGATGAGTATCTGAATAGAGCAAAGATCGAGATTTACTATAAAACCGGTTCAATATGGGCATTTTCCGTAGGAGGTGGTGCTGGCGAAGGTCCCGGTGCAATCAGATGTCAGATTGAGCGAACGATTCGAGATAAAATTATTAAGCCTCTAAATGAGGACGATAGCGATATGTCGCATCTTCCCCAGGATATTGCAGAACGATTGAACAAACCGAGTGATGTCGCAATCTGCGCGCTTCCGCCGGAGTACGCTAGAGAACCGATTCTCAAGGAATTGCGTCAGTTATATCCAAGGATCATTTTTCTTGTGCAAGTTGGGAATTCTGCCCGAGTTTTGAAGAGTTTTAATGCCATCGGTGGGATACCATTACCACCCTTAGACGAAAAGAAACGCGATGAATTATCAGAGTTGAAAAGTCGTTTAGAAGCTGCAATTTCGCAAGTGTATTTGAGAGATTAGCGAGGTAGAAAATGAAGTCCATTGTCGATTATAACCAATTCCTCCCGTGGAAGAATAATCTTGGTGCGTCAGCAGTCGAGGTAGGACCGGACGATCGTTCCGGCATGGTTTACTTGCATGATCCTAATCTACAATTAGCGGCCGAGATCGCTATTGTTACTCAACGCCCGTTGCTCATTCGCGGTCAACCTGGATCGGGCAAGTCATCATTTGCTCCTTTTGTCGCTCGGAACCTCAATTGGCGCTATTATGAAACAACCATTACCGGTCGAACTGAAGCCAAAGACTTGCTCTGGAAATTCGACGCATTGGCTCGCTTGCGAGATGCACAGGCGAAATCCGATATTGACCCTAGGCGTTACGTTACTCCTGGTGTTATGTGGTGGGCGTTCAATCGCGAGAATGCGATAGATTTTATATCACAGAGAAAGTCGCTCCCTAAAGGGAAAGTCGCTGTGAGAGACAATGAAGACGAGCCGCTCGCGGAGATCAATTATAAACGCGACCCCTTTCGTGCGGTCGTCCTCATAGACGAGATTGACAAAGCAGATCCTGAATTGCCCAACGATCTATTGGAAGTCCTCGGCCTAAATCGTTTTAGGATTGACGAATTGGATCTGCTGATAGAGAGAAAAACTCTCGAACCTGATCCTAGAAAAAATTCGCCGAATCATTTTGGAGGCTTATTAATTATTATCACAACAAATCAAGAACGCGATCTTCCAGACGCTTTCGTTCGCAGATGTGTGGTTCATATCATTGAAGAACCAGAAGATGAAAATAAGCAAATTGAACGTTTGACGGAAATTGCAAAGCTACACATGAGCACTCTAATAGAATCCCATCATGACGGGGAGAAACTGGTCTGCAAGGTGGCAAGAACTCATTACAAGTTGCGACAAGAGGCAAAAAAAAGACGCCTGGGAAGGGAACCTAGCACCGCCGAGTTCTTAGATGCGCTTAAGGTATGCTTTAGACTCGAGATTGACCCCGAGTCGGAGCTCTGGCATCAAGTTGAACAAAATGTGTTCATTAAGTAGAATAGGTATACTGTAACTTCGGTACATAGGTGAAAGGTTTGAATAGAACAGTGTCTGAATGGTGAATGCGTTGACTAGTCATAATGGCTCTAAAGTCGGCCTTGCGGAACTACTGACGGCTCTGAAATTACTTAAGCCAGAAAGCAATGAGACTCTTGCCTTGATTGCTGAGTCATTGGGGCTCAACTGGAGGGGAATCGATGCACTACAGCCTTCTGGAGTTGAAGGGCAATTGCCGTTGATTGAAGATTCACTGGAAAAAGTTGATGCGGATGTTGCTCCGGAGTTGAATGTATCTATGCCATCTCCTGATCCTAAGTTCCTGACAGATTTGCCCGCAAAAATTCTTGAGCCGATTGGCTATGAAGATCAAACCTTCGAGATCCTTGACGATCCTATCCTTGCGACCACCGAAGCACTAGAACCAACCAACATAGACTCGCATATGAGAAGGCCAAGCTATCAGCCATTATTGCAGGATAAATGGTTCAGAGGCCTTATGAGCATAATGTTGTCAACATTAATCGCTTCAGATAAGATCGACTGGAAAATGCTCGAAAGAAAAATGATTAGAGGAGAGCTATTGGATCGGCTGCCTTTTCGAAAACGTCCGACGCTGCAACGTGGTATCTTATTATTCTTAGATCGATCCGAATCATTGCAGCCCTTCTGGAGAGATGAAAAGGAACTCGTAGAAAAGCTTCAGAGGCTTATCGGGCGATTCAAGGTTGAAGCATGGTGGTTTGAAGTCGATCACTGGTTGATTGATGGACCGCGAATAAGGTGGTTTTCCCCACCCCCACTTCAACTTCCACGGAATGCATCCTTACTGTTAGTTTCGGATTTTGGAATTAGTGGAGAACTGTCACTTGGCCGAATCGATCTTGATCCATGGAATCCTTTGATAGATATAGCACGAAGAAATAACTGCCCAATGGTGTCGCTGATCCCTGCTCCTATTTCATATTGGCCTAATGCATTGAAACGACGCATTCCCAATTCATTCGTTTGGGATTATGATACTTCAATCGCAACAGTGATGCGAAACAAGCACCAGATTCGTTGAGATGGGAGAGACGATGGAATTTGGATTATTGACCCTCAAGGAGATGAATTCTGCAAGGGAGCATCTGAAAAAATACTCTTCCATACGACCTGACGTTGTCTCATTGGGGATGCTTGCATCGCTGGCAAGAAGAATTGAGCCTGAACTTCTTCGTGCGTTACGTTTGGCTTTAGGTGATAGGTTTTCGGCGGACCATCGTCCCACCGTGGCAACTGAAGCGGCTCTATGGTTTAGCTTTTTTGTCGAAAGCCGTGGTCCGGATAACATAACCTTACTCCCTGAATTTAGCCAATTGCTGCGTGAATGTCTTCGGGAAGACCAAGAGCTCATCGAAGCGGCTCATAATGTGATTAAGAACTGCCATGAGTCAATCTCCCCCATCATTCGTTGGGAAGAGGAATTGGTCTACCTGAGCCTGAACGAAAATACCCTGGATCCTGAAAGCAAGAAAGTATTTGAACAAAATATCTGGCGTGCGGTCAAAGCCATTTCCAAGAATGATCGCCCTGCTCTCGAGGAATGGGTTGTGGAGATGGGGAATCGATTGCCAAAAACTGCAAATCTGAATCCGTTATTGATACAACTGCGAAAATTTTCCACTAGGCGAATAATCCGGCGCAATTCACTTCCATCAACATCGAGTAGTCCTTCGAATCTTGCAGAATTGGATTTTTCAGACATGTCTACAGTGGTTCTTGATGTGCTAAAAATTGGAGACGATTTGCGCGTAGGTTATCTCTCTGGATCAGGCCAATTCGGCATTCGCGTTCTCAATATCCAACCGATCACGATCGACATTTTACAACCTGATGGTTCCAGCGATGCCGCGAGTTCGCTAGTTATCTCACCTGGAGAATTCGTTGATATTCCAACACAATCGAGCAGGATTCGGATTCGAACTATTGATGGACAAATCTATTCACTAGATCCGAACCTATTTTCCGCAGAGGTTACGCGTTATGCCAGCGCGAAGATCGTGCTTGTGGGCGACTCCGGGGTCGGCAAGACGGGACTTGGCTGGCGGCTGGCCCATGGCGAGTTCAAGGAGCATTCCTCTACGCATGGCCAGCAGTTCTGGCTGCTAAAACAACTCTGCAAGCAAAGGCTCGATGGCGCACAGTGTGAGGCAGTATTGTGGGATCTTGCAGGCCAACCTGACTATCGTCTCACCCATGCGCTATTTCTTGATGACGCTGATCTGGCGCTCGTGCTCTTCGACCCGACCCGCAATGACGAACCGCTGAGTGGCGTCGAGTTCTGGCTTAAGCAACTGAAGGTCGAAGCTCATCCACCCGGTGGAACGCCGACGATCTTGATTGCCGCACGATCTGATCTCGGCACTCCACGTCTAACGCAGGAAGAGCTGGATGCTTTCTGCAAACAACGCGGCATCGCTGCCTACCTGTCCACTAGTGCGAAAACTGGCGAAGGAATAGATAAGCTGATTCAGCAAATGAACATCCTGATTCACTGGGACGCAAAACCGGCAACTATCACCACTGAGACGCTCAAGCGAATCAGGGACCTCGTCCTCAATCTTAAAGAGGATAGCCGCCGTCTTGAGGTGGTCCTGACGCCTGAAGAACTTCGCCAGCGATTGGAAAAGACGGATCGCACTTGGAAGTTTAGTGGCGATGAGATGCTGACTGCAGTCGGACATCTGGCGACCCAAGGCTTTGTAACACTGTTAAAGACATCAAAAGGTGAGCCACGCATACTGCTCGCACCGGAACTTCTCAACAACCTAATGGCGTCCTTAGTGCAGGAAGCCCGACGCAATCAGAAAGGGCTAGGCTCCCTAGAGGAGCAGCGACTGCTATCGGGCGGATACGAGTTTCCCGAGTTGGAGAAGCTCACTGAGGCCGAGAAAGACATCCTGCTTGACTCCGCAGCTATCCTGTTCCTTGAACACAACATCTGCTTCCGCGAAACGGATCCGCTGAATGGCGGCATCTATATTGTCTTCCCTGAACTCATCAACTTGAAGAAGCCGTTGATCGCAGACGATGCTCCCACCGAGGATGGTGTTGCCTACAGAATGAGCGGTGCAGTGGGGAACGTGTATGATTCGCTGATGGTTCTCATGGGTTATACGCAGACCTTCACTCGAACGAATCAATGGAGCGATCACGCCCGCTACGAGGTTGGAAAAGGTCATGTATGCGGTTTCCGCCTGGAAGCAGAGCGGGAAGGCGAGTTGGATTTCGTGCTATACTTCGGCACAAGCACGCCTGCCTCAATTCGAACGCTTTTTCAGGCTCTCTTCGAGGCCTTCCTGGCCCGACGCAACCTCACAGTGCAACGCTTTGAACCCGTGGTCTGCTCGAAGGGTCATCCACTAGACCGTACTTTGATCCGCGAGCAGATGGCCAGTGGTGCAGAGTTCGCTTTCTGTAGCCGATGTGGCGAGAAGATCATGCTGCCGAAAGCCGACCAGCCGATTCACCTTAGCAAGCAGCAGGCAGAGGAGTTGGAGGCGAATCGCCGGGCCGCTGATCAGCGCTCCCGGTTCGAGCAGGTGCTCTTCCGCTTGAAGAATTATGTGACGGAGCAGAAGATCGCCGTGCCGGAATGCTTCATTAGCTATGCCTGGGGCAATCCAGACCAGGAGCGTTGGGTGGAGAGGAGGCTGGCAACGGATTTACAGAAAGCTGGTGTCATGGTTGTACTGGATCGGTGGGAGAATGCGCGCATCGGTGCCAACGTGCCGAGATTCGTGGAGCGTGCAGGAAAGACAGACCGAGTCGTAGTAGTAGGCACGCCGCTCTACCGGAAGAAGTACGATAATAATGAGCCGATGCGAAGCTTCGTCGTAGCAGCGGAGGGAGACCTCATCGGCAAACGGATGATCGGTACTGAGGCGGAGAAGGAAAGCGTGCTGCCTGTCCTTCTGGAGGGCACCGATGAGTCAGCCTTTCCTCTTCTGTTACAGGGCCGCGTCTATGCCGACTTCCGTAACATAGAAGCCTACTTTGACACGATGTTTGAGCTTCTATTGAGCCTTCTCCAGATCCAGCCTCAAGATCCAGTCGCCATAGATTTGCGCGAGTCGCTTGTGGGCAAAAGGGAACTCTGAGTGCCGATGATTTCTGTTATTAAAATATAGATGTTAACCATGAAGAAGTATGATATCGAGCACATCGGAATCGCCGTAGAGAAGCCCATCGAGATGGCGAACTGGTATAGGGATACCCTGGGTTTCAATATCAAGTTCTCAGCAGAGGATGAAGAAAAAGGAGTGGCGTTTCTCACGGATGGCAGCGATCGGGTTATGCTCGAGCTGGGAAAGGTTCCTGATGTCCAGCCTCTGACAAAAGTGATGAGTCACCACCTGCAATTGCATATCGCATTGAAGAGCGACGACCCGGACAAAGATGCCGAATTTCTGGTGTCAAAGGGTGCAAAGTTCATCGAAAAATGTCCAGTCAAGAGGCCCGGTGAGAACCTGATAGTCCTGAGCGACCCCTGGGGCAACACCATCCAGCTTGTGAAAAGAAGCGTGAAGCAATGAAAATTCCGATATACCAGGTCGATGCATTCACATCCGAGATCTTTTCCGGCAACCCGGCTGCAGTATGCCTCCTGGATCGCTGGCTCGACGACCCGATCCTTCAGGCCATAGCTTTCGAGAACAACCTTTCTGAAACGACATTCCTGGTCCCCAATGCCGATGGCTTTGATCTCAGATGGTTCACTCCGGTCACAGAGGTTGCGCTTTGCGGCCATGCAACACTGGCGAGCGCTTTTGTTCTCTTCAATTGTCAGAACTGGCCCGGGGAATGCATCCGATTTCAGACTCGCCGGAGCGGAGAGCTTGTCGTGACCAGGCGAAATGATCTCCTCGAAATGGACTTTCCCGCAATTACCGCCCATATCATAAGCCCTCCCGCCGGGCTCAAGGAGGCCTTGGGAGTCACGCCTCAAGAAACGCTCGGCAGCGCAGAGGATCTGCTGGTTGTGCTGGACACCGATTTGACTGTCAGAGAAGTGCAGCCCGATTTCCTCGCTCTGGCCCGGATAGGGTGTCGAGGCATCATCATTACAGCCCGCGGGGACTGGTTTGACTTCGTATCACGCTTCTTCGCGCCCCGACTGGGCATACCGGAGGACCCGGTGACGGGTTCCAGCCACTCTGTCCTGGCTCCTTATTGGGCGGGAAAGCTGGGCAAGAACGATTTGCATGCCTTCCAGGTCTCGAAACGGGGCGGCGAACTCTTCTGCACCCATGCGGGCGAGCGCGTGAAGATATCGGGCCTGGCGGCTCTCTATATGGAAGGAATGATAATAGTATGAAAATTCATAGTCCTAGAACGATCAAGTAAGCGAGGAACTCTTCTAAATCAATAGCAGCATCCTTTATTAAAGAGCGGAGCAGACCCTTTCTCAATTCTGGATGTAATGGAACCGAAAGAGTAACAGCAGATCCTTCTTTCCTCAATATGGCATGACTTCCCGAGATCCTATCCAGATGCCAGCCTGCTCTGGTGAAGGCTTTGATAGCATCTTTGCCGGAAATCAGCGGCAGCTTTGGGGCCATCTGAGGTCAGACAGTTACTTCTACGATCCGTCCGGAAGTACCTGGCAACCTTGTTCGCTCTTCTGCCAGGGACTCCAGGCAGCCCACTATTGCTTCTTTGATGTTCTTCAGAGCCTCTTCAGCATTATCGCCCTGGGAGTGACATCCGGGAAGTGCTGGACAGCTCACAATGTAGCCGCCCTCTTCGGCCTCCTGAAGAACAACCTTGAGATTCATGATAGTAGATTGCTGCCTGAAGCTAAAAAAGCTTTCGAGAGATCAAAATCGATTTGCTCGATTCAAAGCTCGCCCCGAAAGGCTTGCTTCAACATAGCCAACGGCAGTCTTGGCCTGGTGGTGCTGGGGCATAGATTAGGGTGGTAGAGGCAGATTCGTAATCCAATATGAAGCGCCGAAAACTTTATGCCGGATTCAGGTTGTACTATTCAGCCAGCTAGATCTTCAGGGGTTTGGCTCCGATGACAGAAATTACTGACTGGTTCATGCGGCAAATGATATGCCAAAACCAAGAATTACTGAGTGAATGAAACATGCATTCGGCAGCTGATCTGTATAAGAAGGCTTCTGAAGACGGAACGGATTTGTCCAAATACTTTGGAGTTCTCAAGGACGATCCATTATTGGGTAAGCTTGAAGCTGATTCCAAAAGGATAAGAGAGCTGGCAAGGTCGAGAACCTGATTACATGTTTTCTGCATGGGCAGGCCCTTTGATCCTGGAACTTCCATCATTGCATGAAGGTATGCTGAAAGAGGACAATGGCTGAATATGGCGAATGGAATCGGAAGGGCGCGACGCTCAGCGATAAAACGGCAAGAAAAGAGTACAAGGTTGATCAGGAATTCATCATCAAAGGCATAGAGGCAGGCAAACTTGAATGCCGGTACGCTTGCGTATGGGGAAGCCCTTTTGTCAGGGTTCTAAGGCGCCAGCTCGAAGAGTATATTACGGCGGAGCTGGGATCGGAATACCTGGAGAAAGCCAAGGGCAAGAACGAGCTGCGGAAGATCAAGAAAGAGATAGCTGAAATCAAACAAAAAATAAGCGTGCTTCAAGCCAGGAAGGCTGAGCTGGAAAAAATTATAGAAAAAGATAAGTAGATCAGAGGGAAAAATATGGTCACATTAGACGAAATCCAGAATGCATTCTCCTTCGTAAGCTCAGACGCATACGGGATGAATAGAGCGGTTCTCTGTCTGGATAATGGTGAAATATATTTCCATTCCGAGATGGGGACCTTCGATGAACTTGATGAAGACAAGTTTGATTGCGATAACTTCGTTGTGATCCCCCATAAGAACGATCTCGATTTGGGCCAGCGGCTTGTCTTCGACTTTGCTGAGCAGCATTTGGCTGACGAACTTGACCGCGTCCGGCAGATCTTCAGCAGAAGGGGAGCCTACAGAAGGTTCAAAGACTTCCTGGAGCAGAAGAACCTCCTTCAGGACTGGTACGATTTCGAGAGCCAAAGAGAAGAAGAGGCCCTGCGTGAGTGGGCCCAGGATAACAAGATCGAGCTGAAAACCTCATAAGTCTTTTATACGAGAAGCATAACTTCACTTTGGCTCAATGGATTTAATTCGCCCCACAACGTGGTAAGCGGGCGGCGTCGGGCTCTGACCCGGGGCTGATCCAGAAAGTACTAAACTTCTGGAGGACTAACTTGGCAAAAGAGAAAGAGACAAAAGAGAAAGAAACAAAAGATAAGGATCCAAAAGAGAAAGTAACAAAAGAGAAAGCGGCCAAGCCCAAAAAGGGCGATGATAAGCCTGTTAAAAAGGCCGTAGATGAAGATCTCAGGCATATAGTTCGTATTCTTAATACAGACCTGGCCGGAAAGAAGCAGGTCCACATGGCCCTGACGGGCATCAAGGGTGTGGGCCGCAGATGCGCCAAGCTGTTTACCGATAGAGCAGGTGTAGATCCCTTCGCAACCCTCGGCTTGCTTCCCGATACGGAGATTGATAAGCTGAAGAAGGTCATCGAAGAGGACGCCACCAAGATTCTGCCCCCCTGGATGGTCAACCGGCGCGGCGATATTGAAACCGGCACCGATATCCACGTCATGGGCCTGGACCTCAATATGACCCTTCGCGAAGACCTGGACCTCATGAAGAAGATGAGGAGCTACAAGGGCATCAGGCATGAACGCGGCCTGCGTGTAAGGGGCCAGAGAACCAGATCCAGTGGAAGAACAGGCGCCATCGTAGGCGTTAGCCGAAAGGCAGTAGCACCAGCAGCTGCACCCGCAGCAACCAAGGAGTAGGTGGTAAAAGATGGGATATCCAGGCAAGAATCGTAAGATGTATGCCAGGCCACGCACTCCCTGGCAAGCGGAACGCATCGCTGGTGAAGTAGAGATCGTCAAGGCCTATGGACTGCGCAACAAGAGAGAGCTCTGGAAGGCTCAGGCTGTGCTCAGGAAGTACAGACAGGCCAGCCGTAATATGCTCGCTGCAGTATCTATGGGACAGGCGCCTCCCGAAGCGGAAGCCATTCTCAACCGTCTCAAGAAGCTGGGTATGCTGAAAGAGGAAGGAGATATTGACGCCATTCTCTCCATGAAGGTCAACGACGTTTTGGAGAGGAGACTGCAGACGCAAGTCTACCGTCAGGGGCTCGCCAATTCTTTGAAGCAGGCCAGGCAGTTCATCGTTCACGGCCATGTCCAGGTATCCGGGCGCAGAGTAGATGTGCCGGGCTATCTGGTAAAGCGGGGCGAGGAAATGAGCATTGACTATTACATGGGTTCCCCCATGGCCAAGGAAGGCCATCCGGAAAGGGCATCCAGAACACCCAGGGTGGAAGGATAAATGGCAGAAGGAAAATGGGGCATTGCCCATATTTTCTCGTCCTTTAACAACACGATTATTACTATTACCGACCAGACCGGAGCCGAAACATTGGCGAAGATCTCGGGCGGCATGGTGGTAAAGGCAGCCAGGGACGAGAGTTCTCCCTACACAGCCATGCAGATGGCCATGCAGGTCGCTGATGCTGTGAAGGATAAGGGAATTGTCGGGGTTCACGTTAAAGTGCGCGCACCCGGCGGTAACAAGCAGAGGTCTCCAGGACCGGGCGCTCAGGCAGCCATACGCGCTCTGGCGCGAGCGGGACTGAGGATAGGCAGGATTGAAGATGCGACCCCCATACCTCACGATGGAACGAAGCCCAAGGGAGGAAAGAGGGGTCGAAGGGTGTAAAGCTTGAAGTTCGAATTGCTTGAGCTGAGGGAGGACCGCATCCGGTACCTCCTCAGCGGCGTTACAGCCGCTTTCGCCAATGGCATCCGTCGGGCATGCATGAGTGAGGTGCCGGTGCTGGCCATAGATGAGATCAACCTCTATGACAACACTTCGGTGCTTTTCGATGAGCAGCTCTCTCTAAGAATCGGAGAGATCCCCTTGCGTGCAGAGGACTTGGATGTGTTCTCCCAGCCGGAGGAATGCCAGTGTGGCGGCACAGGCTGTCCGGGATGCAGAGTGGATTTTATGCTCTCAAAGGAAGGGCCGGGCATGGTCTACTCCGAGGACATTCAGTTCACCGATCCGGGTGTGAAGTCCGCCTTCAAGAAGATTCCCATCGTCATCTTAGGTGATGGAGAGAAGCTGGTCATGGAAGGCTTTGCTACAAAACGCGTGGGCAAAGATCATACCAAGTGGCAGGCTGGAACGTTGTGCGGCTACAAGAATCAGCCGAGCTTCGCCATAAGTGAAGCCTGTGACGGATGCGGAAAGTGCGTCGAGGTCTGTCCCCGCAATATTCTAGTCATAGAAGAGGGCAGAGCGAAAGCTACAAATATCCTGGAATGCTCTCTGTGCAAGCTCTGTATAGGGGCGTGTGAGGCCGCAGCCATAACGCTCTCGCCTGTCTTGGATTCCTTCGTGGTCTCCATTGAGGGCAGTGGATGCATTGTGGCCAAAGATATGGTGGCAAAGGCAGCTTCAGAGATTCGTAAGCGAGCTCTGGACTTAGACGCGAAGCTAGCAGAGTTATCTTAGAATTAGGATCGGCTTCAAGCCGATCAAACCCATATTTCGAGCGGGGGTTTCCAAGCCAGGTCAAAGGAGCAAGGTTGAGGGCCTTGTCGCGCAGGCGTTCGCGGGTTCGAATCCCGTCTCCCGCATTTATTTCCTCTTCTGATATATTATCCAATTGCATACCGCAAAGCTTTTAGGACACGATAGAAGGTCTCCGGGAGAGGATTGCAATTGGTGGCACCCAAGGCAATCATCGAGCTGGGAAAATTTGATCGGGGTCAAACGGTGGCGCCTCGCATGCCCCGCCTGCTTGCAGCGGGGTGCGCCGTACGCAGTTAGATTTTGCCACTATTGAGGAATTTGAGATTGCCATTGACACCCTTTCTATCGTTTTCACCAAACCTGCCCGGCGTTGAAGGCGTCCCCTTTCCCCCGTGTGCAACACTCGCGCGCGGTACTCCAAGGTAGTGAACGGTAAAAAGCAAAATGTATTTGTCCTGGAGCGAGTTCCAGGAAAGTAATGATTGAAACAGGAGATGGGCCGGTATGGATGACGATATGGTAATAGTAGCTGATTTCGACATTGTAAGGAGAAAAAGGATAGCAAGAGAAGCTATACTTATGTTGCTTATGAAATCCGTTGAAAATCCGACAATGACAAGGGACCATGTAATTGATGAGATAGATTCGATATTGGATACCCTATGAAACACCAGGTGTCCAGGGGCAAGTTTACGAAAATAAGGATTGGAACCTGAAACGGAAACAACCAAATAATTTTTCAGACGTATCATGGTCAGGCTTGAAACAAAAATCAAGATTACAGGTCCCAATGTGCATAACGTGGGCTATCGCGTATTTCTGATGAAACACGCTATGAACCTTGCCCTGCCAGGATTGTCTAGCTACAACTGGGAAGAGAACGGACGACAAGAGGTTATCATCTTGGTGGAGGGAGATGAAGCAAGGATTGCAGTCCTCCGGCAAACAGTTGAAAAGAATAAACTGGAGTTTGCGGAAGTATCCAACATAACTTTCGAGGATTACAGCGGCTAAGTTGGTCTGACCAGTGAAGTCGCCACGTTTTGCTCTTTCGTTCAACTAGATAAGGCTATACCTCTTCTGTTGGATATGAGGGCTGATCTGAAAGAAATGAAGGGCGATATGAAAGCAGTGCGGAAGATCACCGAAGCAACCCTGGAAGAAACCAAAGGCATGAGAGAAGACATCTGGCCTTGAAATGCAACCCATTTCAGGCAGGTGCAGGCGGATGTCAAGGCGATAAAAGAACGCTTGGGCATGTCCTGAGATCCGGCAAGCCTTAAGGACCGCAGTCCAAGAGGAAATTCCACGAAAATTTCATGGCTTTAGGAAAGGCAGAAGAAGCGGAAGCCGGACACGGGTATCCTTACAGCTCACTCAAAGCCAACAATAAAGCTCTTTATGCAATACTTTAAATTGGGGTGATATCCGCCCTCCAGCACGGCAAATCTGTGGCCACCGCATCGCTCCGACCCCTCCCGGATGGCTTTGCCGATCTTCTGGTAATCCTCCATCTTCAACAGCTTGCCCCAGTCCTCGAGGTAAGTGTCAAAACCTGCTGAGACGCCCACAATATCGAAATCAAATCCCTTGAAGGCTTCCTTCACCTGGCTTGAATAGCGGCTCTCATCCATGTTAAGATACTCAAAGTTCTCATCAACCGACCACGGGTTGACGATCTTGACATCCGGGTCTCCTCGAAAGATGGTTGCTGTGCCGTCGCCATAATGAAGATCGATGTCAATGATCAGAACATGTTTTGCCTTTGGCCTGATCTTCTGCACAGCTATTGCCATATTGTTGAAGTAGCACATTCCCCAGGCCCGGTTGGCCGCTGCATGATGCCCGGGCGGGCGCACGAGTGCGAAGGCGGGCTCGCCCTGCAGTGCCAGCTTTGCGGCACATGCTGCACCGCCGGCGGCAAGAGCTGCGGCATCGTATAGGCCTCTCGATCTGACAAGCTCGATGTGTTGCAGGCCGTGAACCTTTTGGATGTCCTTCTGGCTCGCAGGTGACGGCTCTACGAACTCGTAACCTGCTTCTAATAGCTCCTGGGCGGGGAGCCTGACACGGTCGGGATTTTCTACGGGGTTGGTGGGGTATTTGGCTTCAAAATGCTTGCTGTATACGATCTTCACGATTGGTATGCATGTTTTCTTACAGCCTTAAATCGATCGGTGTGGGTTAATCTATTGTAAGTCTACTAGTGAGATTAATACGAATTAATAGTACGAACGAATTATGCTTATTTACCTTTGAATAGTAGATCAAAACTAATAAATAGTAATAGTAATCATTTGGCTTTTTAGCTATTCAATCAGTCGTATTACTGGAGCGAGCGCATGGGCGATGAAACTCCTTCCAGACAGCCTGAGCTCCGTATCACAAAGCATTGGAAACGTGGCGTTCTAATTTTGTCCATTAAATGTTCAATTTTGGAAAGATGATTTCTTGAGATTTATAAAAAAATCATGGTCAAAATAGACTCGACAATAATTGAATGTTCCAGATAAGCACTGCCATTTGATATCCTTGGATCGAAATTCCTGTCAGAGCTACATATAATCAATACATAGAATTTTAATAATGTAAACCCAATTTTCAATCGGGGCATCAGATAAAAATTATAAAAGTAAAATGATTAATGGGATATCATGAAAAGCACGACAGGCTCAATAAAATACTTAGTTATGTCAGTTATTGATGAACCTTAGAACCAGTTTACGGAGATAGGTTGCATGAAAAGAAGAGTGATTAGTTTAAGAGAATCGACATCTGTAAGGAAGATGAGAAGGCGATCTTAAGGAGGTACATTAATGCCGGCTACATTAACATATCCTGGTGTGTATATAGAAGAGATCCCTAGTGGCGTGCGAACTGTCACAGGGGTGGCGTCATCCATTACTGCTTTTGTGGGCTATACCATGAGAGGCGATCTGAACAAAGCGGTGCGAATTCAAAACTTTGGAGACTTTGAGCGCCAGTATGGAGGCCTTAATAGGGATAGCTTGGTAAGCTATTCCGTCAAGCAGTTCTTCCTCAATGGAGGTTCGGATGCTTACGTTGTGAGAGTCTCCAAAGGTTCAGAGATAGCCAAGATCACACTAAAAGACCACTCAGGCACTCCGGTTCTGCACGTAATGGCCTATAGTCCTGGCATATGGGGAAACGAAATCGGCCTTGACGTGGATTACAATACAAGAAATCCTGAGAGCGAATTCAACCTCATCGTGACCCGCTATGAGACGAGAAACAACGAATCAGTTCCTGCAGAGGTAGAGAGACACATCAATCTCAGCATGAATGCGAGTTCCCCAACATACGCAGTGGATGTTGTAAAAACCTCATCTAAGCTTATAAATCTAGAGCGTATAGATGGCCTCAATTTTGTTGAAAAAGGATGGTGCCTCAGTGGAAATCTCTCTACGTTGCCTGATATGAGTGAATGCGATGAGAATATAAGCGGTGTATTGAATGGAGATAAACCCTTTACCATTCGCCTCGCCAGTATACCTGTAGATATATCCGCGCTATTTAGCGTTCTGAATGATGCCATAACAGTGGCCGGCCTGGCAAACCAGATCATTGTTAACCGAGCTAACGCCAGAGGCGAAGACTCACAAAATGGCAATTTCATAAAGCTCGTTGCCAATGGCGATCCAGCCTCTAACGAGCGCTCATCCATCGAGATCTTCAAATCTCCGTCCAAAACGGTTGCCAATAAGATAAAACTAGGCCTCGCCAATGGAGGCAGAGAAAGAGATGGTTCGAGCCTTCATAGGCCAGTTGTCACAGGAACATCCAGTGGGGATCTATCCGACATTTTGGACTTGAATGCTCAAATTAGTGGAAGTATCTCGATTTCTGTCATGAATAAAGGATCGTTGTCAGAAATTCTATCTTCTACAATCATTTCCATAGAAAGCATCAATCCAGGTCCCGATCTTCCAATGAAGCTGCAAGAGGCTATCAGGGACGTAAAAAATCCCTCTACCAAAGGAGCCATAGTTCAGCTTTCTGGGCCGTTCCTTAGGATTGTGACCAGTGCAGATACTCCAAATGCAGTCATTTCCATCGTCGATCCCCTGAATCTACTGTTTGGAACCAATGCCTATCTCAATGTCCAGCAATATCGCCTTGGGACCGGGATAAGCTACGGAGCCCAGATAGAGGCTGTCAGAGGCTTGGACGGAGGACTGCCAACTGCTACAGAAATTCTCGGAAAACCAATCGACAAAACTGGAATCTACGCCTTAGAGGATGTAGATCTCTTCAATATCCTTTGCATACCAGAGACGAGCATTATATTGGGTCCTGGGGATCCGGACATTGCCATCATATCAGAAGCGACGGCCTTCTGCGAACAAAGGAGAGCCTTTTTCATTATAGATCCCAATCCAAGGAAGAGCAAAACAGACATAGCAGTTTGGTCCGAAAAGGCTAGCGTGAGCAGAAATGCTGCGGTCTTCTTCCCTCAGATTCGGATATCAGACCCCCTCAATGAATACAGGTTCAGGGATATGCCACCCTCGGGGGCGATAGCAGGAATATTTGCCCGCACCGACAGCCAGCGTGGGATATGGAAGGCTCCGGCTGGTACAGAGGCAGTTGTGAACGGTGCTCAGGATCTCTCTCAAAATCTCACTGATATGGAGAATGGCCCCCTGAACCAGAAGGGAGTGAATTGCATCCGCAGCTTCCCCGTCTATGGAATAATTGCCTGGGGAGCGAGGACTAGAAGCGGAGCGGATGAGATGGCAGATGAATACAAGTACATACCGATCCGGCGTCTAGCGCTTTACCTGGAGGAGAGTCTTTACCGCGGGCTCAAGTGGGTAGTCTTCGAGCCAAACGATGAGCCACTCTGGTCTCAGATTAGGCTGAATGTGGGGGCCTTCATGCAGAACCTGTTCCGCCAGGGAGCTTTTCAGGGCAAGACGCCGCATGATGCCTATTTCGTCAAGTGCGATAAAGAGACCACGACTCAAACTGAGGTCAACCTCGGCATCGTGAATGTCATGGTGGGGTTTGCTCCACTCAAGCCGGCTGAGTTCGTTGTGATAAAGATACAACAGATGGCTGGGCAGATCCAGACATAAAAGGAGGTAGAGATAGTGCAGTTCAACGTCAATACTGATAGGTTCGATCCATATAAGAACTTCAAGTTCAAGGTCAAGTGGGATGGGCGTTATGTGGCAGGAATTAGCAAGGTGGGATCATTGAAGAGGACCACTGAGGTGGTCAAGCACAGGGAAGGTGGAGATCCGAGCAGCAGCCGAAAGTCGCCTGGAAGGACTGAATATGAGGCCATCACTCTGGAGAGAGGCGTCACCCACGATCCTGACTTCGAAAACTGGGCCAAGAAGGTCTGGAATTTTAAGGCCGGCCTGGGAAGCGAGGTCTCATTGAAGGACTTTCGTAAGGACATAATAATCGAGGTCTACAATGAGGCAGGTCAGGTGGCCCTTGCCTATAAGATATATCGCTGCTGGGTCTCTGAGTACCAGGCCCTGCCCGATCTGGATGCCAATGCCAATGCCGTTGCCATCCAGCACATCAAGCTGGAGAACGAGGGTTGGGAGAGGGATATTGAGGTCGCAGAACCTGTTGAGGTGCCAATATAAGCATGAGATCGATATCTGACCCGGATCTCCTGGATGCCTGGGAGAGGGAAATGATTCTGAGACCGGCTCAGATTGGGCTCTCACTTCTGTCTGCCACCTCTCATGATGTCTCTTATGAGGAGCTATCCAATCTCAGCATAGGCGAGAGGGACAGGCTTCTGCTTCAGCTCAGGGAGGGAATCTTCGGCCCGTGTATCACTGGGCTGATCAGATGTCCTGAATGCAGCGAGCTCCTGGAGGTATCCTTCGATGTATCCGATATAAGGATCGAATCAAGTATCGAACCATCAGATGCAGAAGGATGCCTGCACCTGGTCTCTGAGGGCTATGAGATAAGCTTTAGGCTACCGGATTGCGCCGATCTGGGGGCCATCTCCGTCTGTGAGGATGTATCTGAGGCGCGCTATCTGATACTTAGGCGCTGCATTCAGAGAATTCTCTACCAGGGGATGGACGCTTCAATAGAAGATCTCCCGCCAAACTTACTCGATTCCATAGAAGAGAGAATGGCGGGTGCTGACCCCCAGGCGGATGTGCTTCTCAGAGCAGTCTGCGATTCATGCAGACACGAGTGGGATGCGGTCTTCGATATCCCTTCCTTCCTCTGGAGAGAGATCGATTCCTGGGCACGCCGCACAATACAGGATGTTCATACATTGGCCGCAGCCTATGGCTGGAGCGAGGAAAGCATCCTTGGCATGAGTTCCTGGAGGCGAAGATGCTATCTGGAAATAGTGAGCAGATGATGGGCTACGTCGGCCGGCTGGCAGCCAGAAGCATGAATAAGGCAGATGTGGTCAGGCCGAGGACTGTATCTATTTTTGAACCTCAACGCTCTGTTGAGGGATTCATCTCGGGACGAGGCGTTGTTGATGAAGCTGGTGCAGAAGCCTTTATCCCTGGGGCAAAGGAAGAAAGGTCGATGATCACTCCTCGAAGATCATTTTTGAGGAGAGGGTCGAGACCGCCACAGGATGCGTTTGTGAAGCCAGCTGGGGATGAATACGAATCTCGGGAGAATTCTTCTGAAAGGTCCCTCTCTCAAACTTCTGCAGATTCATCTTTGGATGAGAAATCCGACGATTATTCCATCAGGACTCTCCGATTGCACTCAAACTTTAAGCTGGATGTTAAGCCTGCAACGATGCCTGAAGATGTGAGAGATGGGCATCCGTCTGGAGGCGATCCCCTCTGGAAACCGATTCGAGAATCAAGCGCTAATGCCCTGGAGGAGAGATCCAACGAGCCTTCCACTAGGACCCTCAGATCACATTCAAATTTTAAGCTGGATATTAAGCCTGCAACGATGCCTGAAGATGTGAGAGATGGGCATCTGTCTGGAGGCGATCCCCTCTGGAAACCGATTCGCGAGGATCATGAGGGTAACCATAGGGGTGTGCAGGAGGCTGTACCGGAGGTCGTGCCACAAGCGAAAGCGGAATCAATCTTTGAAGAGACCGCTCAATCAAGGCATGCTTTTCGTCCATTCGCATCACAACTCCCAGTCCATGATGAGCGCAATGAGTCAATTTCCCCCGATGTTGAGCCAGGAAGGAGAAAGATTTCCGCAATGATGAGGACTACATCGATTCAGTCCAGCAAGGAGGATCCCTTCAGGCCGCAGGCGTTCGCTAATAGTCCATCCTCCCCGGAATCGGATCCTGTCATTCATGTCACTATAGGCCGGGTTGAAGTGAAAGCCAGCCAAAAGCCGCCTATTCAGGAAAAGAGGAATGAGGTCCGGAATATCCTGAGCCTTGAGGAATACCTTAGAAGACCGAGAGGTAGAGGATGACGGACTTTCTGGCAATAGCTTCTATCACATCAGGCCTATGCGGCCTGCTTCACAGTAATCTGGGAGACGATGCCTCTGGCATAGATATCACATCGAGGCCTCCTGATAAAGTCAGGGAGAATATGACTAGCAAATCCCAGATCAACCTCTTCCTATATCACATGACTCCTGACGCAGCCTGGAGAAATATGGATAATCCTGTGAAGAGCAGATCAGGAGAGAGAAGCTATCCCCTTCTTCCATTGAAACTGTATTATCTTATGACTGCCTATTCAGGTGGGTCTGAGGACGGTATTGACAGCACAACTGTTGATAAGCATCTGGTTGGAAGCCAGAGGCTCCTTGGTCGAGGTATGAGCATCTTTCACGATCATCCCCTTCTTAATGCTGATACAATCAATGACATGCTTCCTGAGACTGATAGGACCGAACATCCCTTCGACCAGATCGAGAGGGTGCGTATAACTCTTCAGCCGCTATCATTGGAGGAGCTATCCAAGCTATGGACAACCTTCCAAACCAACTACAGGACCTCCGCAGCCTATGAAGTATCGGTTCTGCTGATAGAGAGCAGCCATGAACGCACGGCTGCACTGCCGGTATTAATGCGCGGAAAAGGCGATAGAGGAGTATTCTCGTCGACCTCTCTCACACCAGTTCTATACAGCGTGAAGCCTCCGGAGCCCCAACCAAGCGCCAGGCTCGGGGATCAACTGTTGATCACTGGATCCGGTCTGAATGCAGAGGGTCTATCCTTGATAGTAAACAGCCAGTATCTTCCTAAACCCATATCGATGAAAACCTCATCAGTAGATCAGAAGGGTGCGATCGGGGTTGATCTGCCGGGTCCTTCTGATTCAGGCGTTATGTCGGATTGGTCACCGGGTTTCTATACAATCTCTGCAGTCGTCAATCATCCCGACCTTCCTTCCTGGGTTACGAACGAGCTGCCCTTCGCACTTTCGCCCACTATAAAATTGAATCCCCAAACGGCGGCTCCCGGAAGCATCAACCTCTCCATAAGTTGCACTCCCAGGTTGAGAGACGGTCAGAAGGCGTATCTTCTCCTTGGCGACCGCCAGATTAAGCCGATTAGTATTGTCAATCCCGTTGCACTCTCGCAAGCTACAACCCTCGAATTTTTCATCCCCCAAGTTGACGAGGGTGAGTACATAGTCCGTCTCAGGGTGGATGGCATAGACAGCCTTCCTATTATACGCAGTGCATCGACAGCCGAAGTTGAGTTCGATCCCGATCAGAAGTTGATAGTCAAGGTGGGAACAACTCCATGAGAGAGGCCAATGCCTGGCAGGAGTTCAACAGTTCCTACCTGTCTCAGACCATAAATTGGCTGCGTCTGAGGCTGGAGCGGCTGGCAGGAATTGAGGAATGTTCAGCTGGTGTACGAGAGATAACGCTTGATCCGCAGGTTCCGCTTTCCTTAAGATCGCCTTCAGATGTGGGTTCTATGGATGAATATGTCCAAAAAGCATCTAAGGCCATGGCGGCTGCAGAAGCAGAAATACCTCCCCCTGCTTTGATATTTATGAGCCAACGCCTGGGGCTTTCCCGCTTTGAGATGGAGGTGATAATGCTATGCACTGCCATGGAGCAGGATACGATCATGCCATTCCTCTGTGCCAAAGCTCAGGGAGATTCGGCCAAAAGCTATCCAACCTTCGCACTAGCTATGGCTCTTTTCGACAATCCTGCTTGGGATGTCCTATCCCCAGAGAGACCGTTACGCCAATGGCATCTCATCGAGATCCACCAGAATGCCACTCAGCCTCTAATCTCGAGCCCTCTTAGAGCTGATGAGAGAATCGTTAATTATATAAAGGGTTTAAACTATCTTGACGATAGGCTGACGCCTCTCCTGATGCCTATTGATGTGACTTGTGGCTATGAGTCTATTCCTTCATCCCAGCGTTCTGCAGTGGATGCTATAGTCCATCGCCTGAGGCAGGGCTCAAAGGCATGGGTTCTGCCAGTGGTTCAGCTTCTGGGAAGAGATTGCTTAAGTAAGCAGATTATAGCTCAACAAGCTGCCGCAGATCTTGGCCTGGATCTATGCAGATTACCAGTCGAGATTCTTCCATCCCAGCCGTCGGAGATAGAGACATTGGCAAGGCTATGGCAAAGGGAGAGCTTGCTCATTCCCATAGCCCTTTACATTGATGCCCATGATATAGGGCCGACAGAAGTGCCTGCATCCCTGGCCAGAAGGCTCCTCTCCCGCCTTAACTGCGTGACCTTCCTTGACGTCAGCGACGTCTGGAATGTTCCAGGAAGGGAGAGCTTTGCCAGTGAGGTTTCCAAGCCGACTGAAGCAGAACAGAAGGAGGCCTGGGCATCAGCTCTTGGGCAGGATGCCGGAGGTATTCCTTCTCTCATGGCAGGTCAGTTCAACCTCAGCCTTTCCGCGATCCAAGAAACATCGAAGAATGCACTTTCGGGTGATTCCTGCGAAGGCCTTCACCGCAGAATATGGGGTGAGTGCCTGGCAAGCACCAGGCCGGGCCTGGATGCCCTGGCGCATAGAATCGATGCCAAGGCGACATGGGATGACCTGATTCTTCACGAGGCGGAAGAGAGAATCCTCAGGCAGATAGTGGACCAGGTGAGCCAGAGAAGCAAGGTCTATGGCGACTGGGGATTTGGCAGGAAGATGAACAGGGGCCTCGGAATAAGCGCCCTATTTGCAGGTGACAGCGGGACTGGAAAGACCATGGCTGCAGAGGTCATAGCCAACGATCTGGATCTGAACCTTTTCAGGATTGATCTTTCCGCGGTGGTTAGCAAGTACATAGGAGAGACTGAGAAGAATCTTCGACGGGTATTCGATGCTGCAGAGGACGGTGGCGCCATTCTCTTCTTCGATGAGGCCGATGCTCTCTTCGGCAGGCGAAGCGAGGTAAAGGATAGCCACGACAGGTATGCGAACATTGAGATCAACTATCTTCTCCAGAGGATAGAGGCTTACAGGGGCCTCGCCATCCTGGCCACGAATATGAAAGGGTCCCTGGATAAGGCTTTTTTGAGGAGATTGCGCTTTATAGTCAACTTTCCCTTTCCAGATGCTTCCGAGAGGAGGAAGATCTGGGATAGGGCTTTCCCTCAGGATGTACCCAGATCTGAATTGGACTTAGGTAAGCTGTCTGGGTTCAACCTGACCGGAGGAAGCATTCACAGCATAGCACTGAGCTCTGCCTTCATGGCCGCTGGGAATGGAGGGGTCGTGACCATGCCTCTGGTCCTGGATTCGGTCAGGACGGAGTTCAGGAAGCTGGAGAGGCCCATAAACGAGGCCGATTTCCGGTGGAGTGAGCCATGAAAAGAGCCAGGATAAATGTGAGCATAGAGCGACTGGTCCTGGATGGCCTTCCGATAGAGCCTGGACAGGGGAACGCCGTTCGGAAGGCGGTAGAGGCCGAGCTTTCCAGGCTCCTTGTCGATGGTGGCATAGGGCACGAGCTGGCGAGCGGCGGCGCTGTGCCGTCGGTGCCTGGAGGAAGCATCGAGATCGGAGAGAAAAGCCATCCTCGAAACCTCGGAAGACAGATCGCAGGGGCGGTGTATGGAGGGCTGAATCGATGAGCATGGAAAACCAGATGGAAGCCAAGCCCAAGGCGTCTTTTACGGCTGTAAGCTCCGGCTTATTGCAGCGCAATTGCAGTAGTTGTCATAAGAAGCGAATTCTGCAGCGTTCTGCTTTGCAGAATAAACCTGAGATCGCATCGCCTATTGTTCATGAAGCGCTTCGCTCTCCAGGCAAGCCCCTTGACGCAAATGTCCGCACCTTAATGGAACCCCGCTTCGGCCACGACTTCAGCGAAGTGAGAATCCATAATGACGAAAAAGCAGATGAGTCTGCCAGGATGGTAAACGCCTTGGCCTTCACTGTTGGAGATAATATAGCTTTTGCAGGGGGCCGTTATGTCCCTGATTCCGAGAATGGACAAAGGCTTATTGCTCACGAGCTGACCCATGTCGTTCAGCAGAGCCGCGGATCTATCGGCTCAGATCCTGAATTATCCGCAGAAAGGGCGGCAGGGAGGATAGCATCTGGTGGCTATGTGACCCCCGAGATGATCGGCAGCGCTCCTATCGGGCTATATCCTCAGGGGAATGAGGAGCGCAAGGAGCGAAGCGCCCCTACTACCAGGCCAGCTTTCGGCCTGAGCTGGGATGCCATGGCTCAACCCGGAGTCTTCCAACTGAGAGCGCCTTCTTTTGGAGCTCCTGCTCTGACGCCGCCATCGCTGATTCCACCGTTACCCCCTTCCCAGATCACATTGGCCTCTCCCCTGGGTCCTTCCTCAAAGAGTCCTGGTCCAACGCTCCCGCCTGCAGGTCCGTCTAAGCAGCAAGAAGAACCGACTCCCCAGATGCCTTCACGGCTTTCCCTTGCAAGCAGTGGCAGCTTCAGCCTAGGCGTAACTCTGGGATTTTCTTCTGCCGAGGTGAAGGAGATCCCTGGCATGCCCGAGTCTGCACTGGCATCCACACTTCGCCGGGGTGAGATGATGAATCAGATGCTCACGGGGAGACTTCCCTCCACCTGGGAGGCAATCGACAAAGCCCAATTGGCAGGAGCGTTGTGGGGTATCTTCTCCACCAGAATTGCGCCCGATTTGGCAAGGAACATCACCAGCAGGCTCACGACGCCGGCTGGCCGCCCAGGAGCCTCTTACCAGTTGGATCTGGTCATCCTGACTGATTTCAGCGGGGGCGGTCTCTCTTTCAGCGTTAAGTATTGAGGTGCGAGATGAAGCAGCAGGTTCTAGTGAATCAAGGACCAAAGGCTGAATCGCGGCCAATTGCAGCACGGCAGCATAAATGTCGATCATGCAGGAAGATGCTCGGGAAAGACGATCACGAATGGCATAATGCTATCCCTCCTATCGTCCACGAGGTGTTACGCTCGACAGGCCAGCCTCTCGATTCTGATACGAGGGCATTCATGGAGCCGCGCTTCAGACATGACTTCAGCCGGGTTCGAGTTCATACAGATGCGAAGGCCGCAACGTCGGCCAGGGCATTGAAAGCTCAGGCCTATGCGATGGGTGAGAGCGTCGTCTTCGGGGCTGGGAAATATGTCCCGCATGAAACGACCGGAAATGAATTGCTGGCCCATGAATTGGAGCATATCGTCCAGCAGGAAGCTTCCGGTCCGCGACTGCAGCGGCGAAGCATAATCGAGGGTTTTCTGGGATTGTTTCGCGGTGACGATATCCCTGAAAGGGAGCTACAAGATTACCTGGAGTTTCTTGACAAGGGCCAGATTGAGGACAATACAGATAGCGATAATAAAGCACGGGCTATTGTCAAAGTCTGGCGTCTTGGTGGAGGCAAGTACATCTTAACTGATCAACGAAAAGCTCTCTTGATCAGAGAAATGCAGTCAGGCGCTTGCGGGGATGACGATGAAAATGCTATCCTGGAGATATTGGAGCGATCCCATAACTACGAGCTGTCTCATATCTTCGGCGCGGGTGGTGTGAGTGCAAAGAAGCTCTATTCAGACTTCGATGGGCATGAGCTGGATCTCTTAGTGGATTTCTTTCAACGTCGTTTCGAGGGAGGGATGGAGGCACTACGAAAAGGCGAAGTCCATCCGGTAGGGGAAGCCGCGCCTTTGGGAGTCGATCTCAAAGAAGGCATACCATTACCAGGTGCGGCTGAAGGCTGGAACGAAGGATGTATTCTGGGAATTCTCTGTTCTAAAGATCGAGATGTGGTGAGCCAGCTTCCCGAATTCATCGTTAAGACCTTTGATGATATTGATGTGGACAGATGGGCCTTCACCGGCGGACAATGGCGATCGGAAGTTGTGCATCCTGATGGGCTTGCCCGCAAAGGGGAGAATAAACTGATCGGCATAACACGAGATAAATCGTGCGAGAATGTCGCACAGACCTTTATCCACGAAGTGCGACATCTAGGCCAGCCATCTGGCCAGACAACGTATAATAAGGAGATGGATGCCTATACTTACGCAGAAAATTGGGCTATCGCTCGCGGACTTCCAGGGCAAGCGAACTTGCGCAAGATGCAGGGCAAGCAGGTAGTTCCTGATCCTGCCGGGATCGATCGCAATGTTCGACAGAAGTATGGATCATCTGAGGCAACGCCCGGCGATGAACTCGTAGGCCACAATGAGAAAGGAGAATCGGTAGTCAAGCGTCAAGATGGCTCGACTTATTCCCGTGAACCCATAGAAAATAAGGACGTATATCTGGCCAAACCACCAAGGTTGATCAAAGAGCGTGAGATTCCCAAACAAGCATGGCGATGTCCTTCAACGAAGGCCTAATTTCTGATGCTTTAGGAGAGTTAGCATGTCAATTTCACAGCAGACTCACATAAGCCTTAAACCGGCGATATCCTTCACGCCTGTTGTTACTGGGACCCTACAACGAGCATGCTGTAATCGTGATCGAACAGCAATTGGCGATCGTGATGAACTTAACAAGAAAAACCAGATGCTTGAACATAGAGCGATCTGTCCTCATTCCCAGACGATCTGCAGTCGGTCAGATGATGGTATCGGGTTTTCCGGGATGCAGAGAAAATCCGCCATCAGCGAGCCAGGCGATCAATACGAGATGGAGGCGGATAGGATTGCAGATGAAGTGGTTAACCTGGACAGAGCCAGGAACGCATCTCTCATCCATCACAGTGGTTTGCCTCTATTACAGCGCCAGGAGAAAAGCAGCCCTCAGCCTTCTCAGGAGGAGCAGTATAAGAATGCGGCTGAGACGGCAGGAGAGGCCTTTCTCAAGACTGATCTGGGTAGGGATGTAAAGGATAAAGCATTGAAGCTGGGCAAGGATTTCATATCCACATTGCGGGGGAAGATCGTAACAGGCGCAGCCGCAGCCGGTGTGGTATCAACGCTTGCCGCCACGAACTCCAAGCTTCCCATGCAGGTGCCGGAGATTCCCCTGGACTTCATCACTCCCGGTCTCAAGGTGAAGCTCAATTATGAGGGGCCTGTGCGAAATCCTACCTCTGCATCTCTGGCTTTCACCTACGTGGAGCAGGTGGAGAAGAAGGAAAAGAAGGGTGAACTTACCGAACGGGAGAAGTTCAGGGCTGAGACAGCTCGCATAGCCGAGGATCAGGCCAAGTTCCGAGAAGGGTTGAAGACCCCTGAGCAGAAGGCGGCGGAGCACGATCAGTTCATGAACGCCTACTGGGGAAGGAAGAATCGGTTGGGGTTAGATCCCATCAGAATTCCGGGCCTGGTTAACGAAGGAACGAAGCCGTCGCTTGAGATGAGAGATGTCAGGCCCAAGCGAGAGGAAGAGGGACTGCAGAGGAAGGCGATAGGATCCAAGCCTCTGGCTGGCATTCCGCCCATTGTTCACGAGGTTATAAGGTCGCCTGGGCAGCCCCTGGAGCCTGGTGCGCGGGCCTTTATGGAGGCGCGCTTTGGGTACGATTTCAGCAGGGTGAGGGTACATACTAACGGAAAAGCTGCGGAATCGACATGGGCGATAAATGCTTTAGCATACACGATTGGAAAAGATATAGTATTCAGGGATTCTCAATACCGTCCTGGTACGGCTGAAGGCATGAAGTTGATGGCGCATGAGCTGGCACATACAGTCCAGCAGGGACCTAGTTCGACGGTCTTAAACAAGCCTTCACGTACAACCTATCCGCAAGAGTCTGCTGATAGAGAGGCAGACGATGCTTCAAGTGATTTTTTGACGCATGGTGTATCCTCATTGGAATACTTACCGGGGTCTATAATCTCACGTCAGGTGCGCAAGGGATTAGGTAATTCTCCCCCTACAAGCATAGATCGCACAGCGGTGCTTTTTCGCGGAAGGGAGATATACAGAATTATCAAGGATAAAGATTCTAAATTATATGCGCTCATTGATAAAAATCTTTTGAAGGGAGAAGACCGCGAAGTAGCTCGTTCAGTAGTCAATGGTAAGCCTATTGTTTTCCTCTTAAGCATCTCTTTACAAAATGTGCCTAATCAGTTCCGCCCGCCAATAGTAAGGTCATCAAAAGATAAAGATGAGCATTATATGCAAATAATCTTAAATACGGAAATAAAGCGTCCTGAACCTGAGGAACTAGCAAAGTCAAGAAATCCACAAGAAGCTGCAGATAAGAAGTATGCAGAAATTTTGTATCATGAGCTGCTCCATGCACATCTCTATATAAATCGCGCTACGCCTGGTGAGGCTGCGCAGCAGCAGGGCATGTCGCCCATGCAAGCAACATACAGCCAGATAGAAAAAGTTGCCAATTCGCCTCAGCTCATAAAGGAAAGGAACGACGTGAAAATGGCGGTCGGCGATGAAATTGAAAGGAAATATCAGATTGTCCTGGAGGAGAAAGCTGTTTATCAGCGAGAACTTGCGGTCTTCGATAGGAATGTACACAACTATAAAATTGCATCTGTTGTCGCTAAAGACGTCATCGGAGAATCGCATCCGCGATTCTCAAATTTAGCACAAGCAATCCAGCGTTTATATGATCGCATAGATGGCGAATTGGTTGGTCCTTTGCCGGAATTTAGCCCGGCCCCGAATTCTTCTGGCTTTGAAAGGTCCGATCCAGCTCAACTAAAATGAGCGGGGCTAAGTGAGGATTATCCTCGTAGTGAGGTGGCAAGTTTTTGGTATGAATCTGTAAGCGCCCCAAAAGTAGGCATTAGACTCAGAATCACATTAACAATAAGCAACGGCAATATGCACCTCAACATATGACCAAAAGAATATGAGATGATTGAATTCATGACTACCTTCCCCGGTTCCCCTCGTCTCCTTAAAGGAGGCTTAGTCCTAATAGACCCCGACACTTCGGCGGTCCAAAGGATAATCACCCTGCAGTACAACCCGGACACCCTCAGCCGCACCCTCCAGGTCCAGGCTATCGGCGACGGAGGAGATCGCTCTCAAGCCCTGCGCCTCAAGGGCCCTCCAGTGGAGACCATTAAGCTCGATGCAGAGATAGACGCAGCTGACCAGATGGAGTTTCCCGACCAGAACCCGACAGTGGCCGAGATGGGCATTCACGCCCAGCTCGCTGCCCTGGAAACCATCATTTATCCCAGAAGCGACCAGCTCATTGCCACCAACAACCTGGCAAAATCAGGGACCCTCGAGATAGCACCCATGGAGGCGCCCCTTACCTTGTTCATCTGGTCCAGGAACCGCATAGTTCCAGTGCGGCTTACCGACTTCAGCGTCACTGAGGAGGCCTTCGATCCTTCTCTCAATCCCCTGCGTGCCAAAGTCAGCCTGGGGATGCGCGTTCTGAGCGTCAATGATCTTGGATTCGATCACAAAGGAGGCAGCCTTTACATGACATATCATCAGCAAAAAGAGCGTCTTGCATCCATGAGTAAAGGTGGAAGCTTCGGCTTTCAGGGCATAAGTGGGATCACAGGCGGAATGCTATGAACGATCCATTGCAAACCATCCTGGGTCTCAATGCTAAGGCCAGCATGTTTCCGCCAAACAGCAGGTACCATGGCATTGATACAGCAAGCATGGAGATATGTGACGGAAGGGAGATAATCTACCTGAGGCGCAGGTTCGTCCCGGAGCCAGAGAGGTTTGTACTCATCCAGGAGCATACTGTAGTCCAGGGGGATAGGCCTGATATCCTGGCAGCCAAATACCTGGGTGATCCTGAGCAGTTCTGGAGACTGTGCGATGCCAACCGGGTAATTGACCCGAATGATATGACGGATGTTATTGGCCGCAGGCTTCGTATAACCCTGCCTGAAGGCATGACCGGTGTCAACTATGTCTAGCGGATTCTATCTCTCCCTGATGATAGGACCTGCAGTGCCCATTCCCGTCTCCAAGGATGTTCTGGATGCGCTGGCAAGCGTTCAAGTGATGGTCACTGCCGGAACCAGCACCAACGGCTTTGAGCTGACATTTAACATCCAGAAGAACTCTCCGCTCATAACTCTATTTCTCCTATCCGGAGGATCAATCTTGCCAATTGTGAGGGTAGTGATCATCGTAACCGTCAATGGGACTCCCGACGTACTGATGGATGGAGTCATGACAGAATATGCACTCTCCCCAGGAGCTGATGGCGGGAACTCAACTCTGACTATCAAGGGCAAAGATCTATCGGTTGTAATGGACTACATCGATCTTAGCGGCCTGCCATATCCAGCCATGCCTGCAGAGGCCAGGGTCGCTCTGGCTGTCGCCAAGTACGCTTTCCTGGGCATAGTGCCCCTGGTAATCCCGAGCGTTCTGATAGACCTGCCCATTCCCCTGGACAGAATTCCCACTCATCAGGGGACAGATCTACAATATATCAAGAGCCTGGCGGATGAGGTGGGCTATGTCTTCTATATCGATCCTGGACCCGTACCTGGAATGAGCATAGCCTACTGGGGTCCCGAGATCAAGGTTGGACCACCCCAGCCTCCTCTTAACGTGGACATGGATGCACACACCAACGTAGAGTCTCTGAGCTTCAGCTTCGACACCGAGTCCAAGAAGCTTCCCGTGATACTGATCCAGGAGAGTATATCGAAGCTCTTGATCCCGATTCCGGTACCGGATATAACTCCCCTCAGCCCTCCTCTGGGACTGATTCCACCGATTCCCAAGGATATAGAGTGGATTACTGGGACTGCAAAGCTTTCTCCGATCCGGGCTGCTGTAATAGGACTATCCAAGGCTGCTAAGAGCGCTGATGCGGTCTCTGCCTCAGGAAACCTGGATGTCCTGAGATACGGTCATGTCCTGAAGGCACGCAAGCTCGTGAGCGTAAGGGGTGCCGGAAATGCCTTTGATGGATTATACTATGTAAAAAGCGTGACCCACAATATCAAGCGTGGCGAGTACAAGCAGAGCTTCACCCTCAGCCGCAACGGCTTGATATCCACATTCCAGAAGGTGCCAGTATGAGTCAGAACGCTGCAACCGAGAGTGATATCGAGAAGAAGAAGTACTATGGCAAGTATCGAGGCACAGTAGTCAACAATATAGATCCTATGCAGATTGGGAGGCTAACCGTCATGGTGCCTGATGTTTTAAACATCATGCTGTCGAGCTGGGCGATGCCCTGCCTGCCTGTGGGCGGCATACAAATGGGCATTTTCTCTGTTCCGCCCATAGGTGCTGGAGTATGGGTTGAGTTCGAGCAGGGAGACCCGGACTATCCGATATGGACTGGATGCTTTTATGGAAGCATGGCTGAGGTTCCGGCAATGGCCAGGTTGGTGCCGCCGGCAGTTCCAGGCATCACTATGCAGACCGTCCTGCAGAATGGAATGGTCATAAGCGATGTCCCTGGACCCACAGGTGGAATAGTCCTAAAGAGTACCACCGGGGCCACTCTGATTGTAAACGACACCGGGATCTATATACAGAACGGCAAAGGTGCCAGCATCATCATGCTCGGCAAAGTTGTGGACATAAACCAGGGAGCTCTCACCATAATTTGAGGAGGATATCGATGCCTGGATTTTTATTCCATCTCGGTGCGGCTGCCACCTGTCCGCACGGCGGCATGGTCAATGTCATCACCTCCAACGTTCGCGTTCTCGTCAGCGGCCAGCCGGTGGCGACCCTTGCCGATCAGTGCACTGTGGCAGGCTGCGTCTTCACTGTGCCTCCAGGCAAGCCCCAGCCCTGTCTCAAGGTTCAGTGGCTGGCTCCCGCTGTCCGGGTCCTGGTCAACGGCCAGCCAGCCATACTGAATACCAGCGCAGCTCTCTGCCTCAGCCCGGAGCAGGCGCCCCAGGGGCCGCCCATTGTCTCTGTAACTCAGCCCCGCGTTAGCGGGATCTAGGAGGACGGATGAATCCAGACTATCCTTTCCATTTCGATGGATGTGGGCGAACAGCCTCGACAAACGATGACGACCATGTTAGAGATCTCATAGAGCAACTCCTATTTACCAGGCCCGGGGAGAGGGTAAATAGACCCGACTTTGGCAGCGGTCTTCTGCAACTCGTCTTCGCTCCCAACAGCGACGAACTGGCGGCAACCGCTCAGTTCTTGGTTCAAGGATCTCTTCAACAGTGGCTCGGCGACTTGATCCTGGTAGAGGGAGTGAACGTTGAGAGCCATGAATCGACATTCCAGGTCACAGTTCAGTATACCGTCAGACGAACGCAGCAGCGCCAGGTCGCCCAGTTTGGACCGGGAGGTCTATGACGTACTTCTGTTGCAATGAGGGGGCACGTCGGGAGCTAATTAACCGAAGCAGCCTCAATGGTATAGATTTCATTGAGGTCCAAACTTTCCCTGCAGTGCCCAATGAGGACGCCCAGAGATTTCTGGAGGTTCACTTCCTCAAGTCATTAGATGATTCCATCTCTATGTCCAAAGAGAACGTACAGATTGAAGGGGGCGATAGGATAAGGGACCTGGATGTATTGGACGTCCAGAAAACATCCCCTGATACTAGAATAATAGAGGTGGACAGGCCTGGAGATTTCTCGACATACACGCTCAGGTTGGTGAGAAGCAATGAGGATCTCAGGCCGATAGCCGGTTTCGATCCTATCTTATCCCAGATCAAATTTTCATTCAAGGCAGGGTGTCCCAGCGATTTGGACTGCCAGCGAGATGTTGCATGCCCGAGAGAGGTCGGTAATGGGCTGGATATCAACTACCTGGCCAAGGATTATGCAAGCTTCCGCCAGATCCTCCTGGATCGCATCTCTTGCCTCGTCCCTGAATGGAAGGAGCGGAATGCTTCTGATCTGGGCGTAGCCCTGGTTGAGATCCTGGCCTACGTGGGAGATTATCTTAGCTATTCTCAGGATGCCATTGCAACAGAAGCATATCTTGGCACTGCCAGGCGCAGGATCTCAGTCCGCCGTCATGCCAGGCTGGTGGACTACTTCATGCATGATGGGAGCAATTCTCGAACATGGGCTCACATTGACCTCAAAAAGGAACAGGATAGTCTCCACCTGGATAGGGGACAGATTAGATTTCTCTCCCGACTACCAGGTTTTCCTCCGTATCCTCCGTACATATCTCAGGAGGAGCTTCAGAGTGCTGCGGATCTCCATTTTGAGGTCTTCGAACCCATGCATGACATAACACTCTTCGAGAAACACAATGGGATGCCCTTCTACACCTGGGGATCCAGTCGCTGCTGTCTTGCCGTGGGCTCGACTAAAGCCACGCTGAATGGGAGATATGTCCATCTGAAGGAAGGGGATGTTCTTATCTTCAAGGAGGTGCGGGGACCCAGGAGCGGCAGGGAGGCGGACGCTGATCCAAAACACCGTCATGCAGTCCGGTTGACGAAGATCAGGTTCGATGAAACGGACGATCAAGGCAATTCCATACCTCTTAAAGACCCGGTTAAAAATGACGAGGGCAAAGAAGTATTGATTACCGAGATAGAATGGAATGAGTCGGATGCACTGCCTTTTCCATTATGCATATCGACGCCTCAGTGCGAAGAATCGAGTGTTGCTTTGGGAAACAATCTCCTGGTCGATCACGGGCAAACGATCCGCTCAGATCTGCCACCGACTGAAGAAGAGATCAAACCGAGGATGCGGGATTCACTTCAAAAGCTCGGTCTGATAAGGGAGAACCTGGAGTACCTCGGCACAGTGCCAGGCCCAAGGATCTTCAAGATTCCATTGAAGGAAGCTGGAATCTGTAACAGGTCCGGTCGCATAGCAGCTCCTCCCAGGTTCAGGCCCAGATTGAAGAAGGGCCCTTTGACCCAGGCAGCCGGGAAGATTACAACAGAAGGACTAATAGAGGCATTTAACCCTCAGGGACCAGCATCTTTAGCCATTTTCTGGGAGATGAAAGACCTCATTCCTGTCGTCACCATCCTGGATAGCGAGGGCACGATATGGAGCCCACGGCGGGACCTGTTCTCAGGGGGAGGGAATATCTTTGTGACAGAGGTGGAAGACGATGGAACTGCGGTTATCAGGTTTGGAGATGGCGTATTTGGCCCAAGGCCGCTCGAAGGCACCAATCTCTATGCATCCTATCGCATTGGAAATGGTACCAGCGGCAACATCGGTGCAGATTCACTGGCTTATGTAATCACAGAGGTTCAGGGAATAAAGGCCGTGTCCAATCCCTTGCCGGCTCGCGGTGGAAGAGAACCGGAGGGAATCGAGGACGTCCGGCAGAGAGCGCCCTTTGCCTTCCGGTCTCAGGAGAGGGCAGTCACCCCCGAGGACTATGAAGTTAGGACCCAGATGTATCCTGGGGTCCAGAAGGCTGCTGCCACCTTCCGCTGGACTGGGAGTTGGAACACCGTCTTTCTGACGGTGGACAGGTTGGATGGCAAGAGGGTTGACCCCGAGTTTGAGGCAGACCTCAGGATCTACCTGGAGAGGTACAGGCTTATTGGCCACGACCTGGAAATAGATAACCCATGGCCCGTTCCACTGGAGATCGAGATGCACGTCACGGTCGAATCAGGCTACTCCCGAAGCTCAGTGAAAGCGGAACTCCTGGAAATATTCAGCAATCGCAATCTTTCCGACGGCAGGCAGGGACTCTTCCATCCGGACAGGTTCACCTTCGGCCAGTCGGTATTTTTGAGCCCACTTTATAAAGAGGCTCAGGCTCTGTCAGGTGTGGCTTCCGTGCGCATAACTAAGTTCCAGCGGCAGGACATGTCGAGCGATGAGCCTCTCAATAACGGCGAGCTGAAGATGAATAGGCTGGAGATCGCCCGCCTGGACAACGATCCCAACTTTCCTGATCGAGGGTTATTGAGCATCATAATGGAGGGAGGAAGATGGTAGCTGCGAACATCCGGGATAGATGTGAGTGCTGTCAGGGTCTTGATGCCAAGACGCCTCTGGAGATCTACAACAGGCCTGGCCTTGATGATATAAGCTACAGGGCTGGAGACTACTACCGATTCAAGCAGTCCATGCTTGCCAGGCTATCCTGTCCAGGTCAAGATAGAACCGAATTCTGTTCTGCCCTGCTCGATCTAAAGACCAGAGAGGACGACGACCTGACCATTGCTCTGCTGGACTGCTGGGCGATCATAGCCGACATCCTCACCTTCTATCAGGAGAGGATAGCTAATGAGTCTTATATTCGAACTGCCAAAGAGAGGATATCCCTTATGCAGATGGCCCGACTAATAGGCTACAGGCTTCGGCCTGGGGTGGCTGCCAGCACTTATCTGGCTTTCACTTTGGATGAGCCGCCGAAGATCCCTTCGCTGCCAGGCCTCCAGGCGACTTCTATTCCTGTGCCCATATTGCCTAGCACCAACATCCCGGAGGTCTCGGAGATAGAGCTCGGGTTAAAGGTCCAGAGCATACCAGGGCCTGGAGAGAAGGCTCAGACATTTGAGACCGATGAACGTATCCAGGCCCGGGTAGAGTGGAATAACATAAAGCCTAGGCTGACCAGGCCACAGAAGCCAATAGGGAGTGAAGACAAACTCTTCTTCCAGGGAACTTCAACCGGGCTCAAGTCGGGCGACGGCGTGCTCTTCAAAGAGAACGGAAAGAGCATCTTCGGGACGGTATCTGATGTCAAGCCTCTTTCTGAGAAGATGATGACAGAGGTCCAAATTCAGATCTTGCCACTCTTTTCTGGCAATGTCAATATCCCCTCCCGCGATTCACCATGCGAGACACGTCTGAATGAGAAGATCGGCAATGATGACCCTATTGACCCTATCACTGAGCTTGATCTTCAGGTCAAGGCCACAAAAGCAGGACTCAGAGTCAAGGATATCTTCGAGAACCTGAGAACCTGCAAGGCCGGGCCGGATGTGGTCATGGTCTTCCGGGCCCACGCTGCGGTCTTTGGACATAATGCACCCGCATGGGAGTCTTTGCCCTCGATGCTGAGATACTTCGAGCCTGTTTATGCTACGGATGACAGCGGGAGGATCAGCGTATCAAATATATATCCAGGTCCCTATAAGAATCGACAACATACATGGACTGATGGAAGCCTTCAAACCTATCTGAATTTCTTGAATTATCTGCCAAAGAAGACCTATTCTCTTAAGGACGATTTGCCGAAAGCCTCCAATAATGCAGTCAGACTCGCTGAAGCCAGGACGGCAGGGATTCAGAAAAGAGGCAAGATGCAAGAGAATCCTAATATATGTCCGCCAGATCCCAGCGATATCTACCTAGATAATGTCTACCCAGGACTTGTAAAGGGAAGCACCATTGTGCTCAGAGACGATGATAATGGTATACTGGCAGGCTATCGGGTCAACGGAGTTAAGGATACCTCCATTTCGGATTTCACGCTCACTTCCAAGGTGACCGTGCTCAATTTAGAAAGCAGTGAGCACTTCGACAAGATTATAATAAGGACCACAATGGTCTATGCCCAGAGCGAACTTCTGCCACTAGCCAGCAAAGAAGAGGACCTGCCCGTTCTCCAGAAGGAGCCGCCTGAGGATAACATGATAGAGCTGGACGACTGGATAGAAGGCCTCAGACCAAATCAGAAGATCCTGGTTTCTGGTGAGGATTACCTCGCCAGAGGGACGAAGGTATCTGAGGTCGTTCTGATCGACAAGGTCGATCACTTTCTGACCGACAATGGCTGCACCAGGATCTCTATCCCAGGTTTAAAGCACACCTATGTCAGGTCTACTGTCTCTATAATGGCTAATATATCTAGCGCAAGCCATGGAGAGACCAAGCAAGAGATCCTGGGGAGCGGGGATGCAGGACTGACTTACCAGAGGTTCGCCCTCCGCCAACCGCCTCTTACCTATCTAAGCTCCCCGAGCCCTTCGGGCCTCAGCTCCACGCTTGAAGTGAGGGTGAACGAGGTGCTCTGGCAAGAGGTCGAATCCCTCTTCGATCAGGGTCAAAATGATAGAGTCTATATCACCCGCGAGGGAGATGATGGAAGGACCATAGTTCAGTTTGGCGATGGGAGGACTGGTTCCAGGGTACCGACAGGCAAAGAGAATATTCGGGCCAAATACAGGAGCGGCATTGGGACAGATGGATTGGTAGGCGAAAATAAGCTGAGCCTGCTTCTCTCCCGTCCCCTGGGAGTCAAAGAAGCCACTAACCCTCTGGCAACAGAGGGAGGAGCTGATCCAGAGAGCATAGAGGAGGCCAGATCAAATGCTCCCTTCCGGGTGATGACACTGGACAGAATAGTCTCCCTGCAGGACTACGAGGACTTCGCCAGGTCCTTTGCCGGCATCGCCAAAGCCCATGCCACCTGGACCAGTACAGATCGTGGCAGGGAGATCCTCATATCGGTGGCAGGGCCAAAAGGGATAGAGGTTGGTGAGAGCAGTCAGGTCCACATTAACCTCAGAAGCGCCATATTGAGTACTGGCGATCCCACAGTTCCTCTCAACATCCAGTCCTATACCAAGTCGTTCTTCAAGATAACTGCCAGCATATGGGTAGAGAAGGACCATCTGATGGAGGCTGTTCAGAGAGATGTGGAGAACGCTCTCAGGTCGAGGTTCTCTTTCGAGGCCCGCTCTTTGGGACAGAGTGTGGCTCTGAGTGAGGTGGTAGCAACGATTCAGAGCGTCTTGGGAGTGGCTGCAGTGAGCGTCACCAAGCTTTATAGAAGTGAGGAAGGACCCGGTGAAGGTTCACTTCAGCCTGAAGATCTGGTGGCATGTGTTCCTAAGGCGGGATCGAAAAGCAATGTGATGCCAGCTGAGCTGATAACTCTGGACCCGGCTCCCCTTGCGGACATAAAGGTGATCCCGTGAGCTTCGACCTGGAAGGGCTTTACAATCTCTTGCCTGCCATATACAGACTACGCGATGCCCAGAAGGGAGAGCCTCTCAAGGCGATCATCTCGGTAATAGCAGAGCAGGTTGAAGTCGTTGAAGAAGATCTATCTCAGCTCTACGACGACCAGTTCATTGAGACCTGTGCCGACTGGGCAATTCCATATATCGGAGATCTGGTTGGGCTCAGATCTGCTGAGGGCTTTTCACCTGATTCCGCAATCCCAAGATCCGAGGTAGCCAACGCCATATCCCTGAGACGGCGAAAGGGAACGGCTTCTGCACTGGAAGAGCTGGCCCGTTCATCAACCGGCTGGCCTGCTCGCGTGGTAGAGTACTTCCGGCTCCTGGCCACGACCCAGCATATCAACCACATCCGCCCGGAAAATACATCTCTGACAAGCCTCAGGAGCTGGCGGGCCCTTGAGGATCTGGCCACCCCCTTCGATGATACGGCTCATTTCGCAGATATTAGAAGCATCACCATGCGCAGAGGAAGGTACAACATCCCCAATGTTGGAATCTTCCTCTGGCGGCTCCAATCCTTTCGTATAGAAGGAGGTACTGCCAGGAAGATCAAAGATGGGTGCTACACCTTCCATCCTCTGGGCGTAGACATACCCCTTTTCAACTCTCCTCGGGAGGAGGCGGAGATTACTCACATTGCAGAGCATTTCAACGTCCCCGAGCCCTTAAACCGGAGGCCTCTTTATGAAGATCTTGAGGAGCTACGAAAAAAGAGGACTGAGGCAATAGCAGAAGGTTATCAGATTGATTACGCTTCCTCAGAAGCTAAAAAGGGAAGCCTTTACTTTGGAGACGATCCGGTGTTAAACATCTACGTCAATGGCGAAGTCAAGCCAGTAGCATCATGGAAAGTCTTCGTAGGCAATCTCTCTGAATGGACCCGGCCTAAATTGAGTCCTGAGGATGCCTCAAACCCCCTAGACTATCCCTTCAAGGTTGTAGTGGACCCAGTCCTCGGCAGGGTTGCCTTTCCTACGGGAATAAATCCCGATAAGGTTACAGTCGATTACTCGTACGGATTTTCTTTCCCGATGGGCGGTGGCGGCTATGATCGATTGGAGCTTCCGGAAATCGATGTCGATGCCAAGATCACGAATATTGCAGATGACAGCTCGACTTCATCAAAAGGACTGAATATCAAGATGAAACCGGGTCAGAAATTGACGATCCAGGGCGTGATCAAAAAGAGACCAGTTATAGACGGATCGATAGTTGTAACTCCGGCAACAGGCGCAGAGCTCACTCTGAAGGGTCTCTTGATATCGGGAAATATTCGCGTAGAGGACGGCGCAGCCATGACGCTAAAGATCAGCCATTGTACCCTTGACCCAGGGCAGGCTATGGACGTGGAGGGAAATCATACATTACAAAAGGTTTCAATAATATGGGAAAAACCGGAGATAGGCAGTGCCCTATCTCTGGAGAGGACTATCAGTGGCAGAATGTTGCTGGGAAAGGAAATTGATTTGGAGATCAGCGGCTGCATAATCGATGCCCTGAACGATTCCCTATTGGCCATTGACGGTGAAGAGACAGTTATAGCAAGCTTCTCAGATAGCACCATCATCGGCAGGGTTGATGTCAGAGAGATAGATGCTACTAACAGTATCTTCACAGGAATTGTCAGAAGCAAGCGGAGGCAGAACAGGTGCATCCGTTTTTGCTATCTCCCTCGGGAATCCGAGGTCCCCCGCAGATGCTCCTGCCAGCCTGATATGACCATCAGGCATGCCATTGACGATGCGGCGAAGGCAGAGAAGGTACAGTCTATCAGCCAGGCAGAACAGGAAGAGATAGTGAAGAAGATAGAGATCTGGCTGAAGCCAATTTTTACCGATCTCGACCGCACAAGGCCTGGATATGCCCAGCTTCAGGCCTCTTGTCCTTTGGAGATTCGCACCGGCGCTGACGACGGGGCAGAGATGGGAGCTTTCCATGATCTCCAGCAGCCGAGGCGCGAGGCCAATCTTTGTGAGCGGCTAAGAGAGCATCTTCGTTTCGGCCTGGGGGCCGGAATAATTTACGTAAATTGATCTCATATTTCTTAGGCAGTTGTGGAGGCATACAATGAAAGGGGATTTCAGTCGTTTCACCTTCAATAAGGGGAAACATTATAAGCGCGTTCTGATGCAGCAAGGACGGGTCCAGCTCGATGCCGATATCAATGAGCAGCAGGCGATAGTTCATCAACAGATAGAAGACAGGACCAGTGACATTATAGGAACCAGAGGGATTCCCAAGACGGGCGGTGGATTTGAGATCAGCCTGGATGCGAACGGTACTGATTTAGCCATCGGCATAGGGAATATCTACGTCGACGGCATCCTATGCCAGAATGAAAAGACAAAGGATGTCTATATCGCCGGCATCCTGACTCGCAGCAAAAAGACAGCGACCTACCTGAATCAGGATGACCTACCGGGCGCTTCTTTGCCCACCAATCAGGGCAAATATCTCGTTTACCTGGATGTATTTTCCAGGACCATCACAGCTATAGATGATCCCATAATCAGGGAGAAGGCCCTTGGGGGCGCGGATACATCTGTGCGAGAGAAGATCGTCTGGCAGGTGAAGCTCAAGCAAGTCAAGAGCGAAGATGTTTGCAGCAACTTCTCATCTCCCTCCTGGCAGCCACTCGATTCCCCAACTGGAATGATGGCGGCAGGGTTGAAGGATGTCTCAGATGCATCGAATTTGTGCACACCGATTCCACCCACATCTGGCTACAGAAGGTTGGAGAACCAGCTCTACAGGGTGGAGATTCATAAAGGCGGGGAGAGGAGCCAGGCCACGTTCAAATGGTCAAGGGAGAATGGATCAATAGAGGCTCCAATCAGGAGCGTCTCCGGTAAAACGATTACCCTGGAGAAAATGAGCCGCGACGAAGCACTTGGATTTGGCAATAACCAGTGGATGGAGATAGTGACAGACGACAGGGAGCTCGGAAAAGGAGTCCTGACTCTTCCTGACGACACCACTAAGCCTCAAGGGGTGATGGTCAAATCATATACTGTGCACGAGTCCAAGCCTGAAATCACTCTAGCATCAGACTCTGGGATCTCGATAGATATCGACAAGAAAATGGCGGATATGAAGCTTCACCCCAGGCTCCGTCGCTGGGATCATGAGAGTCCGGATTCTGACGGAATCCGCCTGGATTCGGAAGTTTTGATAGAATTGGAGGGGGAGATCCAGGTCAGCTTCTCTGAGGGCACCTATTATCCAGGAGACTACTGGCTGATTCCTGCCAGGACTGCTATTGGTGATGAGATTGGGGAAATAGAGTGGCCCATGGATGAGAATACTCCACCTAAGGCCTTGTCTCAGCCTCGACATGGTACATATCACCACTATTGCCCTCTAGCACTGGTGAGCTTCAACCAGGGATTACTGGCTTTGCTCAGTGATTGCAGGCCCAAATTCCCATCGCTCACGAATATCACAGCGAGCGATGTGTTTCTGAACCCAGGCGACAGCACCTGCAAATTCCCCAATGCTACGACCGTCCAGCAAGCTCTAGACTGCATATGCCTGAAAGAGAAGAGCAAGTGTACTCTGACCATATGGCCCGGGAATAAATGGGCGGATATATTTAATACAATTGGGGACTGCACTGACATTTACATATTCTTCCAGGTCGGAACCTTCAATGTGGATTTGCCCATATCTTTGAAGAAAAAGAGCGTCAAGATCTGTGGGTGCGGTCCCGGTACAAAGATAATAGCCTCCAAGGCAGAGACAGCATTCAGCTTCGAGGAATGCGAGAGCGTGGATGTTGAGAGCCTCCATATGGAGTCGGCCCTGGGTCCTATGGGCCCCAAAGGGACGGGACCCACGCATCTAAATGGGACTCTGACATTCTCCAAATGCAATCGGGTGAGGCTGAGGGATTTAGAACTGGTTTGCGGATCTGGGACTGCCAGGGCTTCGGCGTGCATCAAGATTGGAGAGGCCGAATCCGTCCGTATTCTTGATTGCGATATAATGCCTGGGAGTATGCAGGTTGGAGTTTTGATGGTTGATGCCGCTTTCATCTGTCTGGAGAGGAACATCATAAAAGTGATACCAGGTGTCTCTGATAAGGCGACAATGCTACAGAATAAGGTATACAGAGGTGGAATTCGATCTCAGATGATAAGCTCTGCGGTCCTTGGGAAGCCTAAGGATAAGACAGAGGACGTCAATGTTATCACGGTCGCATCCGGCAATTTCTCTATCCGCTTTGGAACCCATCCTAAGCTCGCTGGGGCATGGAACGCATGGTTTAAGAACAATCCTCCCTCCAACGGCATCCAGAGCAATGCAGATCTTCTGTCCTATGTTAAAAATTTGGCTGATAATATCCTTCTATCTCCATCGAGCCCTGAGTTCTCTCCATTCAAGGGTTGGAACGATGACCTGGCAAAAGACGTTCCAGTTACAGCAGCGCAGGGAGTGGTAATTGGCGGAAGTACAGCCTCTGAGGTTCGCATCATAAATAACAGCATACTCGGAGTAATCCAAGGAGTTCATATCGGCATGAGAAAACGCACTGCCAATCCTCTGGATTTTGATTTTGCTGGAGATGTCTGGATCGCGGGCAATGAGGTGAAGATAAACCTGGTCCCGGGAGCAAGGGAGCGGCATGGCATATTTGTGGGAAATTGCCAGGCTTTGCATATCAAAGACAATCATATAGAGGTAAGAAAATCTGGCCCGACCAAAGAAGAATCTATTGATGGCATAAGGATCTACGGTCATATAGGCAGGAGGGCTATAGTTAGACAGAATTATATTGAGAAAGCTTCTGTCGGCGTCAATTTTGCTCCAATAAGAAAGATCTTCGTAGAAACGCTGCCGCCTCAATGGGTTGTCGCGGAAAATATGATATCCGGATCGGTTAATGCAATCCTGATACCTGCCAAAGTGCCGGATGCCCTCTATGCTCTGATAAAAATTGAGAACAATTATCCCAATAACCCAAAGAGATTAACGGCTACAAAAGCCTAAGGAGGAATTGGGCAGAAGAATAGTCCTCTTGACCAAAAATTTTAAATATCATTGAAGCCAATTTAAGAGTGGCGTGACACGGCTTTCTGCCGAGACGTGGTATGAGCGGGGTGTTTAGGAGTAGCGTTTGAGATTGCGTTCCCCAAAACTTCGCAAGGTAAAGCGTAAAACTTGATCTACCGCAGGGTTCGACTCCTGGTCACGCCTGCACACTTATCGAGAGCGAAGGCTTCCTTGATTGGCCTGCTAGGTGGCGGCTATGCGTATTGCCAGCTGCAAGATCATTGGTATCGTATAGGCCCTATTTTTCACTTGGCTGACGTGCCGTGTATTCTCTTTTCGAATTAGAGCTATTCGAATGATTTCACCTTGCTCGCGATATTCCTTACTTTTTTGCTAGACAGCAATTGCAAACATTTGAAGACATTGCCTTTTTGGAATCCTAACATCAGGAATCAAATGAATCAATCTCTTCATAATCTCTCATTTGCAGCAAAAACCGATATTTTCCTTCCAAATTACCCTATTTCTGTAAATAGATTTTTGATCACGAAACATGGACTTTTTATGTCTTTGACAGGAAGAATTCATCCGTTTTGGAGAGTTTCCTTGGAATCAATTCATTATCTCACCACTTAAATAGTAATTTTAGAAGAAGAAGACCGCTCTCTTCAGCGTAATAGATAAATACGAATATATTGGTTATTAGCATAAGGCTAAGAAGTTACTGCATTATAGAAGAGTGTGCTGGATCTGGTCCTTCATTAATTTAGAGGTTTCTTTCGATACTAACCAGGAGGGGTTCAATGCTTTTGTGCGAATGTGGTGAGATTGTAGACGGTGGTACGTTTAAAGATTATATAAAAACATCTGCAAATCCATCAACACCGACCATAGGACACCAAAAATGCGGAAACATATTCAACTTCGTCGACGGAAAGATGCCCAAGCGATATTCTTCAAAGATTGAACTGAAGAGCATCGCCATGAGGTTTGCAGAGAAAAATAAAATGAGCATTGAAACCATTGAGAGCTTGCTCATCGAGGTTGATAGGATGAAATCCTCCGGGAATCTCTCTGATGGCGAGATACTTACTGCAGCAATTAAAAAATGCTGTAAAGATAGGCGATACTAATTGACGCCGCGATAGTTGACATATCTAAGAAGGAAAGATATTGCAGCGCTCTGCTGTCGGCTCGGTTCAGTGACCTTGCCGCAGGTGCTCCGGGCGCTGCGCTCGCCCGGGGCAAGGCTCAACGCAAGGAGAGCCGCGGCCTCATGGAGTCACGCTATATGGCTGCCCTTTCAACCAGATCCTCGAATGGCATTCTGCCGCAAGACCTCTCAGAACGAAATCGCCTTAAGCAAGCAGAACGACCCTGGAGTTCCGGCCGTATTCAACCCAAACTCCGTGGCTATTAACAACCATGATTTTTCTGATCGCGAAAAAATCCCCGTTTGAGATCCAAGATCGAGTGGAATCGGAGTTCAATGGAGTCAGGATTCCGAAAAAAAAAGCAATTGGGAGAGTCTATTCTACACGCAGGGCAACCAATCGACGCTGATGGCTCCGCAGGTAGAGTTACCCCAGAGCTGGATGAACTTCTCAATGGAAAAGACGCCGGTAAGGTCTTCCACGCTGCGGCCATATTCGGCATGACGGCCTTTCAGCTGCGCGTCAGCGGAGGGGTTTCTGGAGATCCATCCGATATGGGCAACGCCGATAACATTACTGTTCAGATTGGCTTCCAGGACACCTGTGCAGCAAGGTTGCGGCGGGTATAGCCCATCAAATTCACGATATGGGTCAGCCTTACATGGTGCACTCCCAGAGTATTCTCCAGGTATGATATTGGGGTCATAGGATCTTGTCTTGACCTCAGTGCTCTTCTGTAGATGCTCGGCATGAGTGTACATTTCTGTAAGTACGGCTCCAATCACGTAATTCTGCACACACAGTTTCTCGATCCATTTCTGGTCGTAGGTTCCGGTCTGGTAGCTCACCGGCATGTACTCAAACTCGGCCTCTTTCGTAAAATTTATATAGTCCATCGGCCCGAATCCAGTAGACCACCCCAATTGAGTTTCGCTGACCGGCCCGAAATTATTGAAAAAGTTTCCATATAGTTTTTGAAACCAAGGTTCAAGGCAGCCTGGGCAGTATCCGCAGTGGCTACCTATTTGCCTCTCCGTCTCCAGTTCGGTCTTCTCAGTGATGACGTTACCCGAGCCTGACTCCTTTTCTACAAGCTTGTCCCCGTTAAAGCCGGTTTGAGTCGAGACGATCATCTCCACATTCTTATATCCGACTCCTTTAACCGAGGCTTTCTCGTACATATAATTGGCAGCTCCCGCCATGCCCACCAGGGCTATGGCCAATACCGCCAAAACGATTAACCGCTTTATCATTCGATTCCCTCCTTTCGGCATTGATGCGCATTGCTGCTTAATTAGATTTCGGATAGGAACCGGTTTGAATCCGGAAATCTCTTAACGCCAAATCGCTAACATCTAAATGTATGTTTCTAAAAAAAAGAAATGCATAGAGCGAGTTCATCGCCCTTGCATCATTTTTTTTACCTGCTTTTGGAGTTTGTCCAGCTCTCCTGTCTTATGCAGATAGAATCCAGCTCCGCCTGCGATGAGCAGCACGAGGATTAGGACAATCAGCCAGTTGCTGTTCTGTGCTTTCTCCACATTAACCGTCCTTGTGATGTCATCCACGCTGAGTCTGCACAATCCCGGGTCCTTTGGCTTATAGCTGAAGTTGACTGTAGTATTCTTACCGGCATCGACAGTCACATTCTTGCTGTCTGCAGCCGTGTCATTCACTTTGAGCTCCAGCATGCGGGAGTCGTTCACGTTCCCGACATTCTGTACTACGGCCGAGATCTTCATCGCCTGTGAGACATATGCAATTTCTGGAACCGTCAGGTTCACCACCTTCAAAGAAGATGTCACTGTAATCTTCCTGGTGGTGGAGTTGAAGCCCTTCTTTTCCGCCTTCAAGGTATGCTCGCCGGTGGCATTGGCAGAATAGGTCATCGTCCCTTCGGCATTTGTGTCTCCTATGTTCTCTGCATCCAGTGAGATCAAAGCCTTGTCCACAGGAGTCTGGTTTATGCCTTCAACAACGGTTATCAAGAAGTTTTCACCTTTGACAACCTCTGAGGGTGCATTGAGGGTCAGACGGTAGGATAATGTTGCATTTGCCTCCTGGATTGCAGCCAGGGTCGAAGCTTCAGCCGCCGTTGTTACGGTCATGCTGGCTGTGCCGTCAAGGTAGCCGCTCTTCCTGGCAATTATTGAGAAAGTACCGGTACTATCAGGCGTGTAGCTGATCGATCCGGTGATGTCCGTGGTTCCGATGTTGCTTCCATTGACTGAGATCTGAACCCCTGTCAAAGCCTGGCTTCCCGATTTGGTGCTTATTGCGACCGGCCTGTTCAATACAGCAACGGGAACAGTCAAAGCTATTGTGCTCCCCTCTCCCGTCTTGGTGGCAATGGGCGCAGTCAGCCTCTTGGCATTATCTGCAACTTCGAGCCTCAGGTTCTCCATGATATCGACCACGCGGTCCCGGCTGAGGCTGATGGTGGAGTCGGAATTTCGCATGGTGATACCATCCGTACCCAGAGTCTCGACCTTCATCTTGCCGTGAACCTCGCCTTCTTCCACGGACTCGGGGCTATCTGAGACCTGGAAGACTGCGTCCACTGTGGCCAGATTCGATTCGGTGCTGGTGAAGACGCTTTGAATATGGGCTGCGATCATGGGTACATCTTTTTGTGAACCCATATCCACCTTGTACATGTAGTTGGATGCCCTGTCCTTCGGATCGCCGGAAGGAGTAACGACCTTGCTGTCCACCTCTTTTCCATCCCTCGCGAGCGACAGGTAGACCTTATTTCCATTCAGATCCACCTGCTTGATGCGCAGCTCATAGCCTTCTTGCAGAGGTAGAGCCGATCCGCTGGCAATGGTCTGGCTGTCATCGCTATCCAGCAAAACCTTTCTCAGCTGGCCTTCATTGATGACGCTGGCCTCATCCGTAAACGCTGTCTGGTTGTCATAGCCTGCGAAGTACTTGTCAGCCATGAAGCCTATGACATCGTACTTGCCCCAGTCCGTGAACTTGAACTTCACAGGTTGGGGGCTGGTGGTGTAGATCAGATCCTTCTCTTCGATCTTATTGCCGCCGCTAATAGTCGCCTTCAGACTCTCTGTACCGACATCGTTGTCTATGTCATAGTAGAAGCCTTCGAAGTTGTAGGGAGTCCAGGTGAATTCATTGGTAGTGGATGGGTCTATCACCGTGCCCCTTACATCGTAGATTCCAGTTCTCTCTACAATGGGAGCAAAGCGCAATGCATCGGCATCTGCCACCTGGAATCCAACATTTCCGAAGATATTGACAGTGCTGTCTCTCCGAAGTGAGAATGAATCTTCGTTTTTCATCTCTACTCCCTGATCGGAGATGCTGACTTTCATTTTACCGTATTTGTCGCCATCCTCGACGGAGGTATAGCTGTCTGATATCTGGAAGAGGCCATCCACGGTAACGAGATCCGATTCCGTGCTGGCAAAGACATTAGAGATATGGGCCAGGACAATGGGGGTTTTTTCTCCGGTGACGTCCACCTCATACTTGTAGGTCGAGCTCTTGGCATCGCCTGATTCCGGTGAGACTACCTTGCTGTCCACCTCTTCTCCGTCTTTTGCCAGGGAGAGGAATACTTTATTTCCGTTAATGTCTATCTGCTTAATGCGCAGCTCGTAGCCTTCCTCCAGCGGCAAAGCCGATCCTGTGGTTAAGGTGCTCTCATTATCGCTGTCGACGAGAACTTTTCTCAGCTGGCCGTCAGTTATCAGGCTTCTGTTCGTGCTGGAGACAACGCCTGCATTATAGCCTGCAAAGTACTTATCGGCCATGAAGCCGATGACCTGGTAGCTTCCCCAGTCGCCGAATTGAAAGTCCGTATCCTGAGCGTTTGTGCTATACGTCAAGCCATTGGAATCAATGGATCTCCCAGACGATGGAAGGTCGATCGTAAGCCTTTCAGTGCCCACATTATTTTTCAGGTCATAGAAGAATCCTGAGAAGGTCTGAGGAGTCCAGGTGTAGGATCCACGCGGATTTACTCCTTCTCTCCAAATTCTATCCGTCCCGGCCTCAGTCTCTTCAGGGGTCGCTTCGCTGGACTGTTTTTCGGTTGCATTTTCAGAGGCGTTTTCTGGTGAGGACGCATATTCATTCGGAGAGACATTCCCTGAAGTCGGTGCATTGCCGGTCGTTACGTTATTGGAGACGACCGTCCCCGGAGATACATTATCCGGAGGCGTAACAGTCGCGCTCGCAATAGCAACATTTTGACTTCCGGCTGCGCTCCCTGAGCTTGACTGGGCAGCTCCAGTCTCCTGGGTGGTCTGGACCGGGGTCACTGAGGCCGCGGCGGCAGTAGTGCTGCTGGTTCCCGCTGGAACGGATGCTGCCTGCGAGCTGGATTGCGTCTGAGTTGCCATGGAAGAGCCTGTTGTGGCAGAGCTGACTGTGGATGGCGTAGAGGTTACCGTCGCCGCTGCCGCCGGAGAGGTTGAGATCGGGGTTTGAGCCTGCGCGGATGTCTGTACTCCAGAAGCTTTACTGCTGCTCTTTGTCCCGAGAGGCTTCAGCCCACTGTTTCGTTTTGCCAGTGTTTCAGCTGAAATCGTCTCTCCCTGTGCTTTGCTTTCCGAAAGCAGGCTCTGGCTTATGATTGGGGCCGCCCCATTTGCTGATGTCTGTGGGGTTTGCGCCAATACATTTACTGGTAGAGCCGCGGCTATCACCATGAGAAGCAGACACACTCCACCGATCCTGACGTAATCCATAGAACTCCTCCTATAACTGAACCTAATAAGCTAATTAATCAAATCATTCATATTTATATTTTTGTTTCTTGAATTGCCATATATTCTCAGCACCTTATGAATCCATATTTATAGCATTCTTATCTCATTTACCTTATCCTTCATGGATGTACTTTACGTTTATAAATTTGATCACAAAAAGGTCATGTCCGGGGTTCAATCTAAGGGCATTACACATCCAATCCTCAAGCATTGTCGACTCGTTGCCTTCGTCGTTCGAATTTAACCGAACGAACTGAACTGCAAAACCACACTTAAATCTTGTGGTGCGTTTCGATTGAGTCCGAAGGCTATTTATATCAGGCTACTGACTTAGGTCAAGTCACTGACTTGCAATCAGTCATTAGGCGATAAGATGACGAGGATAGTAAAAGAGCCGGAAGAGAGAAAGAATGAACTGATCGATATAGCAGAGCAGTTGTTCATAGCACACGGCTATGAGCAGACAGCCATTAGCGACATAGTAAGAGAGGCTAATGTATCTCAGGGTGCTTTTTACTACTACTTCGAATCAAAAGAAGACGTTTTGGTAGCAGTAATAGAGAAGAAGATAGCCCTGATGGAGAATGATTTTCAACTGATTGCAGAAAGGAGCGACCTGGATGAAGCGGCAAAGCTTAACTCCATGATCAATAGCTTCATATGCATCTCTACATCAGGAAAAGCGATTCATGGCTATATACATCAGGCAAAGAATTCTGCATTGCAAAAAAAGCTGATGAGGGCGAGGCCTTTTGCGAGGATTGCTCCGATAATGGCCAGGGTAATCTTCAGCGGATGCAAAAAGGGTCGCTTCGATGTGCTTCGCCCTCTAGAGACCTCTTACCTCCTGCTCATGATGATCGGATATGCCTATCATATGTTCTATCAGAATGAGGCTTTTCGCGAATCGAATGATATCGATCGGAAGAATAGAGAGTTTCAAGAAAGCATGCGTGGTGCCATGGAAGATCTCATAGGCAGAGCGCTCGGAGTTAACGATTACAAATTTGTAATTATGGAAATATAGAAGGTGAACGATATAACAGATGAAGTTAAGCCTACGGAGGTCATCAAGGATGCTGCAATCTCCATGCGCGGGCTTACTAAAGAGTTTGGCGAAATGATTGCCGTAAACCAAATCGATCTGGACATAAAAAAGGGCGAGCTCTTTGGTCTTCTCGGAGCCAATGGAGCCGGCAAGAGCACAATTATCAAGATGCTTACCACCATGATCACTCCTACCTCAGGTGAGGCACGGGTATGGGGTTATGATGTAGCAAAAGAGAGAAAGGAAGTACGATCCTCAATAGGCGTGGTCTTCCAGGATCCGGCTGTGGACGGCATGCTTACGGGCCGTGAGAACCTGGACTTTCATGGCAGAATGTATGGAATGGACGCCTCCTGTCGCAAAGCGCGAATCGCAGAGGTTCTCGATCTTGTGGACCTGACTGAAAAAGCTGAGGTAAGGATGCAGGACTATTCCGGAGGCATGAAGCGCCGGCTCGAGATCGCCCGGGGGCTGATGCACTACCCTCATGTGCTCTTCCTGGACGAGCCCACCATAGGCCTGGATGCTCAAACCAGGCGGTACATCTGGCAGTACATCCGCAATATGAACAAAGAGCTAGGGGTTACCATCATTCTCACAACTCATTATATGGAGGAAGCGGATTTTCTATGCGATCGAGTGGCCATAATGGACAACGGCAAGATCGTTGCCCTGGACACTCCAGAGCACCTCAAAGATTTGATCGGTTCTGAGACGATTACCCTGGAGACTGTTGAGGGGAAAGATGCATTGATGCAGATCTTGCAGTCGTTCCCCTGGATCAAGTCGATAAACGCCAGCAATGGAACCATCGAGCTTCAGGTGGATCATGCTCAATCCAGAATACCGGAGATCATGCTCGAAGCAAATAGAAATTCTGCCGTAATAACTTCCGTGAGTCTGCATAAACCCACATTGGAGGACGTGTTTCTCAAGTATACAGGCAGGAAGATAAGAGATTTGCCCGGCAGCGGCAGTTCGATGGCGAATATGATGTTCAGGGGGCGAGGATAGATGATAAAGGACCTTTATGCCATTTACAGTATCTGGCTCCGTGAGATGCTGCGCTTCTTCCGGCTGAAGAGCCGCCTCTTCGGTTCCATTGCCTCGCCCTTCTTCTTCCTGGCGTTTCTGGGCATGGGATTTGGCAATGGTGCGAGCCTTCCCGGGATTCCCCCTGGCATAGGCTACGTTAGCTTCCTCACGCCCGGTATTATAGGCATGACTCTGCTCTTCTCAGCCACCTTCGCAGGCCTGTCCGTCCTCTGGGACCGTGAGTTCGGCTTCCTGAAGGAGATAATGGTCTCTCCCGTGAGCAGAATTGCTATCGTCCTGGGACGCACCGCCGGCGGCCTGACAACCGGCATCCTCCAGGCGATCATAATAATGCTCTCGGGAATACTCCTGGGCATGAAGGTGCCAAGCCTCCAGGGTTTCTTACTCTCTCTGGTCTTCATGGTCCTAATAGCGACAACATTTATAGGCCTTGGCCTTGCGTTTGCCTCTAAGATGGAGGATATGTCGGGATTCAGCCTGATCATGAACTTCCTCATCTTCCCCCTGTTCTTCTTATCCGGGGCTCTCTTCCCTCTGGACCGCTTCCCTCCAGTCGTCAAGGTTCTGGCGTATCTCAATCCCCTCACTTACGGAGTTGACGGCCTGAGGTACAGCTTAATAGGCGCGAGCGCCTTTTCTCCTGCAGTGGATTTCGTCATTCTGGGGTCAAGCTGCATAGCTCTGCTATCCCTGGGAGCATACTTATTTGATACTACCGAGGTGAATTGACATATCAAATGTTATTGAGCTGGATGCAATCCAGAAGACCTATCGCATCGGAGACAGCGAATATCCCGTTTTGAAGGGCATAGACCTGAAAATAGAGTCGGGCGAGTTCATAGCCCTCATGGGCCCTTCCGGCAGTGGCAAGTCCACGCTCCTGAACATCGTGGGGTGCCTGGACCGGCCCACAAGCGGCCGCTTCACTTTACTGGGTCAGGATATCAGCCAGACCTCCGATGATGAATTG
>CAIQHB010000008.1 GCA_903871465.1 uncultured Methanosarcinales archaeon | reverse complement strand
ATATACAATATAATAATATACAATATAATAATATACAATAATCGAAGAGGTGAGCGGAATGTACACAATCGCAGTCAATAGGGATTTCGTAGCCCAACACTACTTGGTAGGAGGAGATTGGGGAGAGGAAAACAAGAGGCATTCCCACCATTATCATGTCGAAGTCCGGCTGGAAGGAAGCGGTCTGAATCAGAAAGGCTTCTTAGTTGATATTGTGGAGATCTCATCTCACTTGACGGATCTTGTGATCTATTTTAAGGATAGAACATTGAACGATCTGGCGGAATTCAAAGGATTGAATCCGAGTCTCGAACGTTTTGCATTCATCATATGCAAGAAGCTCTCAGATAGGATAGATGCGCCGGATGTTCGTGCCTTCACTGTGAAAATATGGGAGAACGATGTCTCCTGGTCGTCATACCGGCTAGAAAGATGAGAGAAATCGGGCATTTCTACAGATTCAGCACCAGCCCATCGCATCCTACAACTATTCCCTCATAGTTTTTGACGGTCACAACCGCGTCCATTCGCTCCTGAATAGTTATGTAGCGTCCCGCGTCGAAGTGGGTGAGCGCCAGCCGTTTGGCCTTGGCCCGCCGGGCGATATCGGCAGCATCCTGCGGGTTGAGGTGAGGCCACTCTGGATTTTGCTCACCGGGCTTGTGGGCGCACTCCGTGATGAGCAGGTCGGCGTCCTGGGCCAGATGAACCGCGTTATCGCAGACGCCAGTATCCGGACAGTAGGCTATGGTCTTTCCATCTAGATCGAAGCGGTAGCCTAAGCAGGGCGAGGCGTGCACCAGAAACTCGCACTCCATGGCAAAGGGCATCTTGTAAGGCCCGGGAGAGAGCTCGCCAACCTCGACAGGATAGGGCAGCTTTTCCAGAGGAACGGTGTATGGCTCGTTGATAATAGTATTCAGGACCGATCTCGTGCCCTTCTGGCCGAAGATCTTCAGGCCCTGTGAGAAACGGAACTTGCTCAGGATATGCAGGCCCTCGATGTGGTCCAGATGGAAGTGGCTGAGAAAGAGGTAGACCGGCAGGTCATCATGGATGTAGCGGTCTGCCCTGTAGATGCCGTTTCCCGCATCGAGGATGATGTGGTATTTACTGGAGTTGATGAGGGTGCAGATGGTGTTGCCGGTATCGCTGTCGTACCAGCCGTTGGTGCCGAGAAAGATGACGTCCATTCTTTGCTTCACATCCAATTTCGTCGCAAAATATGCAGCCTATATCTTATCCGCTCCGCCCATCTCTTTCTCCAACAGTACCAGCCCTCCATAGGCCACACCGGCCTCTGTCAGAACTATCTGCCCCCCGTGCACCTCGATCAATCCTGCCAGCTCCAGCCGGTGCAATTGATAGTCGAGCATGCTCTCACCCACAGCCTTTGCGATCTCGGTCACAGTGAGGATCCCCTGGTTCATGAGAATGATCATCTTCCTGCGGATGGGGTTCTCCAGGGCGTGATGCACGAGAGCCATCTCCTCCGGCGATTCGGGCTTGGCTTTGCGTCCAATCTGCATGAGACGAGTTAGGGCGGGCTGTGACTATCTTTGTTTCGCTACATATCCTTAGAACCAAAAAACTGTTCCTTGCGGCATAGGTGGGTAATAGAATAATAGAGTCCTCTGTGAGACCTCCGTGCGCTCTGTGCCTCTGTGGTGGCCGTTCGTGACCGTTGGTCACAGACCAGTGACTGACGACGTTTCAACCACAGAGACACAAAGCTCACAGAGTACGCACAGAGACGAACTACCAACTGGAAAAACAAAATAGACTGAGGTTATCCATCGGAAATAACGTAGCATAAGAATTTCCAGCGACCGCTCTTTACTTATCCCATACCGCCTAAAAGAGATGCAGATTCGAATTTCGCACTTAAGCAACAGGAGAACAAATATGGACGATGACTTCCAAAAGGCAGCAGAGTTTCACGGCCACACCTGTCCGGGCCTGGCCATGGGCTACAGGGTGGCGAAGTACGTGAAAGAGCATTACCCCAGGGCAAAGGACGAGGAACTGGTCTGCATTGCCGAGAACAAATCCTGCAGCGTGGATGCTATACAATCAATCCTGGGCTGCACTGCGGGCAAAGGCAACCTGATCCTGAAAGACAACGGGAAACAGGTTTTCACGGTCTACTCCCGCGATAAGGACAAGGCTCTACGGATCTATTTCAAAGGGAATGTTTTCCGGGGGCTTGATGCCCTGCGGCAGAAATTGTCCCTGGGGGAGTTGGGGCCGGAGGAGAAGAAGGAGATGGAAGGTCTGAGGTCCAAGGTCATCGAAGACATTCTCAGCGCCAAAGACGAGGATCTGCTCTCAGTTAGGGAGGTCGATATTCCTGCACCCGAGAAGGCACGCATCTATCCTTCACTGAAATGCCAGGAGTGCGGCGAGGCCTTTATGGAGATCCTAGGCAGGACGGCGAAAGGCAAGGTGGTCTGCAAGGACTGCTACGAGAAGATGGTGTGCTGAGACGATATGCTGAAATGGTCAGAAAGTGAAACAGCAAAATCATTCAAAAATGTTATCTGTTAGTAAGATGAAAACAGATCGTGGTTGATGTCATGCCCAGGGCAAAGGATTTGAAAGAGGCTTACAACAATTTTTATGTTGAGCCGCTAAAAGAGGATCAAGAGATCGCGGATTTCTATGTCGAGCGACCGGGCTCTGTCTCACCCATGTTGGATTTGAGAGACCGAATTCAGCTTGCCAGTCGAAGGGAGAAATATCTGTTCCTGGGATTCCGGGGTTCTGGAAAGAGCACAGAATTATATCGCCTGGAGGCGGCACTGGATAAGAGCCGCTTTCTGGTAGTGAATTATTCCATACGTGACGACCTTAATTTGAGCGACTTCGATTTTCGCGACTTCTTTGTTTCAATGGCACTCAAAGTCTACGATATCGCCATGGTGGAAGGAATTGCTCTTCGTCACGACATTGAGAAGGATTTCCTGGATTTTACCAAACGGATAACGAGCATAACTGAGGAGGAAATAGCTAGCAAGAGTTCTGCTGGGCTATCACTCAGCAAGATCATTATCTCCAAGGTCAGCCGGGAGGCCACGACAAGACAGTGCCTCAGGATGGAGCTGGATCAAAAGATCAGCGATCTCATTCAGAGGCTTAACTGGCTCATATTAAACATCGAAGAAAAGTCGGGAAAAGAGTTAGTAATATTGGTTGATGACCTGGACAAATTAACGAGAGGACAACAGTCTGAGGAATTCTTCTACAAGAATTATCAGCTATTGCTCGAGCCGAGCTGCTTTGTGGTTTATACATTTCCCATACCTTTAGCCTTTCATCCCCAGTATGAGAACGTCAGGCATGCCTTCGACGGTGATGTGTTCCTTCTGCAAATGCCGGTAAGGAAAAGAAATGGAGAGCCGCATACAGAGGGGCGCCAGTTTTACTCGGATGTAATTTCTCGGCGGATAGAGCTGAATCTCTTGGATGAGAATGTTTTAGAGCAGGCCATCATGTTCACGGGTAAGCTTTCTGAGCTTGTGGAAGTAATGAAAGAGGCGTCGCTTAATGCCTTTCGCAAGGGTCAGACGCGCATATCCAATAATGACGTCGCCTCCGCACTTGAGAAATTGAGAAAGACATATGATCGAACCCTTACCGAGGCCCATAAGAAGAAGCTGCTTGAGATCAATATCTGCAAAGAGGCCCGGGAAGAAGGACCTGATTCGGTTCTCACTCGTGAGCTGCTCTTCAGCCTGACTGCGGTCGAGTACGAGGATGAAGAGGGAAGATGGTGCGAGATCGACCCCATGCTGCTTCCCCTGGTGGATAAATGGAGCCACTCTCCTTAGAGGATCTGGATGAGGTCGATCTTCTGCTCACGGAGCTGAAGATCTCACAGGGAAAAGGAAACCTCATCCTCTGCACGGTCGCCTCTCCAGCTTATCGAGAGAAGGTAATAAAAGTTATAGGGGCACGATTTCCCGCCAGAATCCTGTCGGTGGAGAACGGCGATCGTCTCATTTCCGATCTTCGGAGCCTTCTGCCGAAGAAAGAGGAGATCCTCGTATGGATTCTTCCGGAGACTCTAACCAGGGATATTTTGGATGCTCTAAACAACTTCCGCGAGCTTTTCTACAATGCAGGTATGCCGAGCCTGATTTTCATGACCCCGGCGAACCTTGACGATTTGATCTGGAAAGCACCCGACTTTTGGAGGTACAGAGGCGGATATCACATACTGAAAGGCGAGGATCATGGCCTGGCCTATCAGGCTATAGAGGCGCTGTCCATACCACTCAGCTTCAGCTATCAGAACAAAGAGGAATTGCTGAGGCGCAAGAGCATTAATGAGTACTTGTTAGAAAAGATAAGGGACGAGAAAGAAAGGGAAAAAATTCTGACTGAACTTGGTTCAATTCATTCCTTGTTGAGCGAGCAACGCAAAGCCATTGCTTATTACGAGCAGGCGTTGGCTAACGCTCGACATATCAATGATAAGCAAGGGGAGGAAATCGCAATCGGAAATATTGGCAGGGCTTACGCCCTTCTGGACGATATGAGAACAGCCATTAATTATTATAAACAGGCTTTGGCAATAGCCTCTGAGATAGGGGATAAAAAGAATGTAGGAACATGGTTAGGAAACCTCGGCTGGGCTAGCGCTGCCCTGGGAGAGAGCGGCAAAGCCATCGAGTACTATGAGCAGGCATTGGCCATAGCCCGCGAGATCAGGGATAAAAGGAATGAAGGCATCAATTTAGGCAACCTTGGCCAAGCGTATGCAGATCTGGGCTATGCCCGCAAGGCTATCGAGTACTATGAGCAAGCCTTGTTCTTAGCACGCATGATTGGGGACAAAAAAAATGAAGGCTCATGGTTAGGCAGCCTAGGAGTAGCCCACGCCGATCTGGGCGAAACAATCATAGCTATCGATTACTATTATAATGCCCTATCCATCGCCCGCGAGATCGGGGATCTAAGGGGCGAAGAGGTCCGTTTGGGCAACTTAGGCAGGGCCTACGCAGCCCTGGGCGAGACAAGCAGGGCTGTGAATTATTGCGATCAGGCCCTGGTCATGGCACGCAAGATCGGGGATAAATGGAATGAAGGGGTGTGGCTAGAGAACCTGGGCAATGCCTTCAATCGCTTGGGCAATGCACTGAAAGCCATTGATTACTTTGAGCAGCAATTGCAAATAACGCGAGAGATTGGCGACCGCAGGGGAGAAGGAAACGCTCTGTGGAATATGAGCTTGGCTCTGGATGATCTCAATGAACGTTCCAAAGCGATCAAGAACGCTGAGAGCGCACTTGAGATTTATGAACAGATCGAAAGCTCTTTCGCCGACAGAGTAAAGAAGCAATTGGCCGAATGGAGGAAATAGCTGGGCATGAACGGCAGATTTTCTTTCAAGCAAAGTGTATCAAAGTTCCAGGTCACCTGGAGAGATGCAGTAGAAGATACCAAAGGCAGGTCTTCTCCGGCCAATTCCAGGAGCCTTAATTAGGATATCGAAGATCCTCCTGTGATACATTGCGAAGCTGCAAAAATGGGCGCGAAAAGAGCAGATGTGATAAAATGAAACCCGAAAATAAAGACCTCATCAAAGCCCTCCTGGAGCACAGTGCCTCCCTGCAGGAGGATATCCTCGACGACACTGAAGAGATGTTGGGTCAGGTGCCCTTCATCCTGCAGGTCATGGCCCGCCGCCCGGAGTTCATGATATTCTCCAGCCTCAAGGACTTCTATGCCCTGCGGCCAAAGAGCCTCGACCCCAAGACCGCTGAGCTCCTGGCTATCGCCGCAGCCGCCAGTGCCGGCGCTGACAAGTGCCTGAAGGTGCACATGAGCGCAGCCAGCCGCGCGGGCGCGAGCGAGGACGAGATCCTGGATGCGGTCTTCATCGCCGCCATCATCGGCCAGACCAGGGTCCTGGCCTCGGCTCTGCGAACCTTCCAGGAGTTCGAGGGCAAGTCGAAAGAAAAGTAGCGGCAGGTTCTGACAGTTGATTGCAAAATTGGAGTTGATTTGATGCCATCCCTGGAAAAACCCGCAATCGTTCTCGCCCCCTATGGCTCTCTCTCATCGCGGGCCCTGGCCACCTACGAGCGCATCCGGGCGGCGTACGAGCGCGAGATCCCTGGCGCTCTTGTCAGGCTAGCCTTCACCTCGCAGCTTATGATAAAAAGATTGCAGGAGAAAGAGGGGATCACTATTGCCGGCCCACTGGAAGCACTCTCGGAGCTTAGCTCAGCGGGATGCAGTAGGGCAGTGGTTCAATCCCTTCAGATCGTTCCTGGAGAGGAGTTCCACCAGCTAGCTGCACTGGTGCACGAACATAGACATGGACTCATAAGCCATGGAACAAAGCCAGGCTTCGAGCGCCTGGAGATCGGCTTGCCTCTACTGTCGTGCCTCGAGGACTGCCAAAAGGTCTCCGGAGTTCTGCCCGCTCTGTGGAACGGCTCCGCCTGGGGAGCGGATAGCGTAGAGGAAGGAGAGCCGCAGAGCCTGCGAAGCCTTCCAGATCGCGACCCGGAAAAGGAAGCAGTGCTGCTGGTGGGCCACGGCACAGGCCATCCGGCGGACAGCCTCTATTCCCAGATGGCCCGAGTTTTGGAGAAGGATCACCGCAATGTCTTCCTGGGCACGCTGGAAGGCTTTCCAGGGCTCTCTGAAATGGTGGCGGAGCTCAAGGGCTCCAGGGTAAAAAAGGCGAGAATGCTGCCCTTCCTGCTTGTGGCCGGGGGGCATGCCGAAAATGATATCGCAGACGCAGGGCCGAAGTCCTGGAAGAGCGCCCTGGAGCGAGAGGGATTCGAGGTTGCTGTGCGTCTATGCGGCCTGGGTGAGATGGAAAGCATTGTTTCCATTTTCCTGGAGCACACCAGAAGCGCGATGCTGCATATGGAGAACAGATAACGGACAGGGAATAGACCGAGACGGGATCAAAGGGCAGAATGAATTTCGACCAACAGGTATATAGACCAGTATAGGTCTGTAAGTTAGGTTGCAATTGCGTCGATTCAGGGAATTCGTTGAGATGTTTTTGTGGCATAAATCGATCTTTGAATCGATAATTGGTAAGTGAATTTAAATGGAAAGATATGGAAGCGGAAATAGAGGCGGCTTCAGCAGCGGCCCGAGAGAGATGCACGACGTAACCTGTTCAGAATGCGGCAAGACATGCCAGGTTCCCTTCAAGCCCGATGGGTCCAGGCCCGTGTACTGCAGCGATTGCTACCAGAAGCATAAGCCTGCCAGTTCATCCAGGCCGCCCAGAAGATACTGATTAATTCGATCATTCTTTAATCGATCTGTTTTAGCCAGGACTTAAGCGTTCCGCAACTTGCGGATCAGATGAATGCAGGGTGGGAAAGCCCTGCAATTTTTTGATTCTCAATCTCTTGCAAATGCTGGTTATCGAACTCTTCCAGGTTTTCTGGCAGCAGCCGAAAAGTAACATAACAGGAATAATAATTAAATATTTGAAAGGAAATGTGTAACGATGCAATTTACCAACAATATGATAAATGACGAACTGATGGATGGAATTCTCAAAGAAGCCGCAAACGGATACGGTGACCTGATAGCGGAAGCCTTGGTTCATAATGTGGCTTTGAAGTCTTTAGAGATGAGAGTAAAGGAACTTCGCCTTCTGAGGGTTGCATGGATTTCTTAGATGAAGTTAGAGTTCACTATTCCAGTGATTCATGCGCTAATTGTGGAGGCTCAAGCTCTATGGCAGCAACCAAGGTGCCGGAGCTCACGGGGCTGAATCTCTGTAATTCCTGTCTGGAAGAGAGGCACATATCCCATGATGACCTGAAAATGAATGTGAGAAGACAGTTCGATTTGGACCGGTCTCCCAATCTTCGCGGCTGCTTTCTTCGCATGCTTCTCTCTCGTGAGGTCTCCCTTGAGCCCTCCGGCTGGAAAACCGGCATGGCTTTGGGATTAGAGTTGAAGGAAGCAGGCTTTGCTCAACCCGAATCAAGGCAGATCTTCATCCAGGCCGGGGCGAATACGAACGAAATCGGCGGCCTCCTGGACAATATATACAGGCGAAAAGGTCCGGGATCACTGACCTGCGAGCAGATCAGAGGGCTGAATGTGATCTGCGATGATTGCCCCGGTCAATTCAAGATTGACCCACGCGAGCATATCTCTGAGATATCCTGATTCGTAATCGGAAATCCCGAAGACCTTTTCCAAGAGCGAAGAGCAGAGTATAATAACCAGAATGACGGTGCCATTCGATCAGATGGCTCAAAAGATGAACTACTGGGAGATGCAAAAGTCGTTCTGGAAAACGCCTACTGGAATCGCGATCTGGCTTGCATTGCTGGTGGCAATTATCGGCGGCGGACTGCTGACGCTTAATGTCTTCGTCTCCCCATACCCTGTTATCGAGTTTTTTGATGCCGATCCTGTGGCTGTGAACTCCAGCGAAGCTTCTAACATCAGCTGGAGCGTCATCGGGGCGACCCAAGTGGAAGTGAATCACGAAATTGGCAGGGTGGGGCTAAAAGGATTCGCTTTGGTCTTCCCGGAAGAGACAACGATCTACACGTTGACGGCCACGAATGGATCGAGAAATCGGTCGCTGGATGCCAAGGTCATTGTTCGAGCCAAAAACCTGTGATGTGTGAAAGTATGTACCCGAACAAGAATTGCGACGGTCTTTGCTCCTGCGGCGTCTGTCTGATCTATGAGGTTAGACTTGAGATGATATTAATTCAATGGTCATAAATAAAGCCCTTTTTAACTAATAGTAACCTTGGAAACTATTTAAATTTCCTGAATATCTATGAATAAGAAGTAAATGTCAAGGTAGATAGCAAAAAAGTTAATATGTATCCGGTGATGTAATGAATAGCGTAATGGGGGATGAAAGAAATGCACTCCATAAAGGGGGTAGGTGGCTCATGCAAAACAATTCTTGGTGCATTCAAAAAATAGCGGCTCCAGCAGGTTCGCTTCCTTTATTATTGCGGTTTTTGCTATTATCTGCTGCGATCATTCTTCTGACTTCCGTCACCCTGGCCTCCCTGGATGAGGCATACGGTATGGTTACAAATGTGGTAGATGGTAACACATTCGACGTCACAATTGAGAAAGCTGATCCCAGAATCTCTTACAGCGTGGAGCGCATCAGCCTGGCGGATGTCAAATCTCCTGATATTGACACCGTCCAGGGGCCAGCTGCAAGGGATTTCACCTTTGCCGTACTTATGAACAAGAGAGTATACCTGGATATCGATGAGCTTTCCGGCGGCGGTAGTGGTCGAGACGCCTATGGCAGGCTCATTTGTGTCGCCTATCTTACAGGAATCTACGGCCAGCCGCTGGCTTCACCCAATTTCAACCAAATGCTTGTGGACTCCGGTCATGCCAGCCTAGAAAACTCAACCAGCAACGAGTTCAATCCAGAGGTTTGGCGGTCCGGAGGAGATTCAAAGCCGATAGCCGAGCCGGTGCAGGATTTAAAGCCGTCTCTGCAAAACCACACCCCAAATAATCCGAAGAATGATACACAGAAGGATCTGCTTCCCAAGCTTCAGGATTATGCTGGAAATGAGCTTGACAGAGCTGCCAAAGAAGGTTGGGACTGGCTAAAAGGCCAGATTAGCGGTTCAATCAAGTAGCAACACGTTGGAAGTTGATCCAGGCCGACCTGAATAGCTATTGCGAGAAGGGTCGGTTCCTTCTGAATGTAATTTCAGTTCTGGTTGCATCGGAGAAAAGGAACAAAAGAGACCGGAAGATAAGGGCTATTGAACCAAACCCTTATCTAAACCTTATCCCGTTCCGCCAACTGTCGCCTGGGCGACAAGAAGATGCGGCGATCCATCGCTCACGGGCACAAGCTGCCCGGATTTTCCGCAGCGCCCGCTGTTGTATTTTAAATCATTTCCCACAGCTTTGACATGCAGTAGGGTCTCTAAGATCTTTCCGGAAAGAGACACATCCCGGAGCAGCTTGGTCTTCTCTCCATCTTCCACCAGGTAACCACTCTTAGCATTGAACTGGAAGACCCCTTCCCCTGTGCTGACCTGTCCGCCCCGGCTTCCTGACAGATAGACTCCGCTGCCCAGCTCCTCCAGGATCTCTTCCAATTTCCAGTCCCCGTTAGCGATGTAAGTATTGCTCATGCGCACTACCGGCCGGTCCATGCCCTCGGAGCGTGCATTACGCGGCACTCCACCCAATCGTGCGGCAGTCTCCCGAGAATTGAGAAAAGATCGTAATATTCCTTTCTCGACCAGGACCGTCTCCTGGGCCAGGCTTCCCTCATCATCAAAAGGATAATAGCCATTCAGCATCAGGCTGGGATCATCCTTCACGGTCACCAATGTCGATGCAATCTTCTCGCCTAGCTTTCCTTCCAGACAGGAGTCGCCCTCCAGAATGATATCTCCTTCTGTGGCATGACCCACTGCTTCATGAACAAACACTCCTGCCAGCTCCTGATCAAGGACCACTGGATAGGTTCCACCTTTAGGCGCATATGCGTCCAGGAGCAGAACTGCCGTCTCTCCTACCGACCTTGCCAATGCTACCGGGTCTTCCCTGTCAAAGAGCTCGAGGCCTCCAACGCCCGCCCGGCCTTCTCCATCAGTCTGATAAAGCCCGTTTCTGTGGGCTACAGCGCTGACCATAAAGCCCATCCTGGTCGTCTTCGATTCCAGATCCAGACCCTCAGAATTGCTGTAGTGTCCCTTCAGTTCCATCTCCGAGTAGACCGCCTGGGTTGAGGAGACGCCTATAACCTTTGCCGCGTCTTCAATCTCCCTCAGGAGCGCTACCTTTTCCTCTAAAGATAGGTCTTTGGGGTCTTTCTTGACAGGCACCGTTATGCTCTTGCCGGTCGGCGCCTCTGCCAGCCGCAGATCTTCATGTCTGTCGATCTTCCTGGCAATGCGCTTTGCGAGATCGATCTCTTCTCCCAGGTTATCTACGCTATCGGTTGTGACAAAACCCCAGGCCCCGCCGCATAGAGCGCGCACGGCCGCCCCCTGGAACGGTGCCTGGGATATCTCTTCCAGCTTGCCATTGTCCAGAACTATCCTCGTTCTGCTGCCCCGCAAAATGCGGATATCGTGGAACTCCGGCGCCATTTTGTTCAGACGCTCCGGATGGGAGTCGGAATGGTCTCAGGCAGAATGATGCCAATCTTCTTTTCGGTGGCGAACCTCTTCAGCTTCTCGATAAGCCTGCCCCTCTGGCTGCCCATGGCATACTCAAAGACCTCGCTGATATTGGATACAGGGATGATTTCAATCATGCCCTTGATGGAGTCATCGATCAGCACATCTCCCATGTTGGATTTGGGTATCAGCACTGTCTTGATGCCCGCAAGTGCTGCGGCCTCGATCTTCTGCGTCACTCCGCCCACGGGCATAACATCTCCCCGCACAGAGAGTGAGCCGGTCATGGCCACGTTCTGCTTCACTGGCACTCCTTCCAGAGCGGATATGACCGCGGTGGCAATGGAGATGGAGGCACTGTCGCCTTCCACTCCTTCATAGGTGCCGATGAACTGAATATGGACATCCTTGTTGGTGATGTCTTCTCCCAGGAACTTCTTGATGAGCACGGAGACATTAGTCACAGCTTCACGGGCGATCTCCTGCAGCTTGCCTGTGGCTATGATCTTGCCCTCTTCTTTGGACTGGGCTGGGGTAACCTCTGCCATGATGGGCAGCACTATCCCTGAGTCACCCATAACGGCAAGACCATTGACTCTTCCCACTTCGTCTCCTGTGCAGTGGAACATGCTGTAATCCTTGCGCCTCTCCATGTACCTGTCTGCTAGCTGCTGTTCCACCGAGCGGGCCATCTTCTTGGCCTGCATGACGTGATTCGTCTCAGTCAGGTTTGCGCATTCGGCACGGGCAACATCCCCGGATACCCTGATCAAACCGCCCAGATCGCGGAGCATCAGTGTCAAGTGGCCCTTTCTGCCGGATCTTCTCTTAGCTTCTCGCATGATCTCAGCGACTGCGTCCCTGGTAAAGTGAGGTATTTTGCCGTCTCTTACGATCTCCTGGGCTACGAATCTGATGAGCTTGTTTCTGTTCTCCAGGGTGTCGTCCATGCTGTCTCGCATGTAGACCTCATATCCGTAGCCTTTTATGCGCGACCTCAAGGCCGGATGCATTCCCTGTACCGCATCCAGATTTCCGGCTGCGATCATGATGAAGTTGCAGGGCACGGGCTCGGTTCTGACCAGGGCCCCCGAACTGCGCTCGCTCTGGCCGGTGATGGGATACTCACCTTCCTGCAGAGCTGTGAGCAGGCTTTGCTGCGATTCCGGTCGCAGGGTGTTTGCCTCATCGATGAAGAGCACCCCTTTATGGGCTCTATGAATAGCACCGCATTCCACGCGCTCATGAGAAGGCGTCTCCAGGCCGCCGGACTGGAAGGGGTCATGCCGGACATCGCCAAGCAAGGCTCCGGCGTGCGCTCCTGTGGCATCGACGTAGGGCGCCTTCTTCTTGTTGTTGTTGTCAACCAGCAGCTTCGGAACCATAGCATCCTCTTTGGGCAACATATAGCGCAAGGAGATGAATAAGAGTGCAGCAGCTATTATGCCGAAGAGAAGCTGGCCCATGTAGTAAGCATAAACGATTAAGGCCATCACGACGAGCATCATGAACATGTTCCGTGTCTGGACCTTCTTTCTGGCCTCCATCTTCTGAGCATCCACGATCTGCTTGCCCCTGCCGGCAGGCACGACGCGGACACGCGGGGTATTGTTATCCTCCGGATTGGCATAGACCAGTACATCCTGCAGCTCCTCGACCGGAAGAAGCTCACTCATGGCCTTGCCGAGCATGGATTTTCCCGTTCCCGGCGACCCAATGAGCATAACGTGCCTTCTCTGGCGGGCTGCCTTTTTGATCACTTCAACGGCTTCGTCCTGGCCGATCACCTGATCTATGAGGCACTCAGGTACGGTTATGCTGCTTGTGTCCTGAAAATCAATATCACCAAGCAGCTCTTTCGACTCATCTTCCAAAGTCAATTTTTCGGCCCTCATATCGTCTTTTGATCGTTCTTGACTATATATCTGCTGCTTTGCCTGCTGATTTGATATCTGAGGATTTTGATCCATATTCTTCTTTGTCCCTTATACACTGGTTCCATCCATCTTTTATTCAGTCTCTTTGCTACAAGTCGCCTTGTCATTATTCTATGCTGCTCTGATTCCAATGAGAAATTATGCTTTGAATCCCTGGATCATCCGGGAGTATTCTTCCAGTATTTCTTTGGATAGATGCGGCTTGATGAGCATAATTGCTTCCTGGAAATGCTTTTTTGTGACTACGATTTTATCAATTATAAGTTCTTCTCGGCTCATGCCGGGTCGAATATGCTCTCGCAAAGCAAGCATTCCGGCTTCACGGCAGAGCATCTCCAGGTCAGCGCCGCTGAAGTCTTCCGTGATCTCAGCCAGCCATTCTGCTGAGACATCAGAGACCGCCATCCTGGTGAGATGAATCTCAAGTATTCTCTTTCGTGCGTCTTTGCCCGGCATAGGAATATAAATTAAACGATCAAATCTTCCCGGCCGGAGCATTGAGCTATCCATCAGATCAGGTCGGTTGGTGGCAGCAATGATTACCACATCTTTCAGTTCCACCAGCCCGTCCATCTCTGTCAGGAACTGGCTGACTACCCTTTCAGTGACCATTGAATCCGAGCCGCTGCCACGGGCCGGAACTACGGAGTCTATCTCATCAAAGAAGATGAGCGATGGCGCAGCCTGACGAGCTTTGCGGAAGACTTCTCTTACGGCCCTCTCAGATTCCCCTACCCATTTGCTGAGCAGTTCCGGACCCTTGACGCTGATGAAGTTCACGTTGCTCTCCGTGGCCAGAGCTCTCACCAGAAGCGTCTTGCCGGTTCCCGGCAGGCCGTAGAGCAGGATACCTCTGGGCGGGCGAACCCCTACGGACTCGAAGGCCTCCGGATACTTCAGAGGCCACTCTACCGCCTCGACCAGAGACTGTTTTGCCTCCTCCAGGCCGCCCACTTCATCCCAGTGGACCTCGGCCACCTCTACGAAGACCTCTCGCATGGCTGAGGGTTCGATCTTCTTCAGAGCGTCTCTGAAGTCTTCTTTTGTGACCCGGAGGTTCTCCAACACATGCAGTGGTATCTCTTCCTGGACATCCAGATCGGGCAGCGCCCGCTCCAGCGTGCGCATGGCCGCCTCTTTGCAGAGTGAGTAAAGGTCCGCCCCAACGAAGCCGTGGGTGGAATCGGCTATCTCTTTCAGGTCCAGGGATTCGTCCAGAGGCATGCCGCGGGTGTGGACATAGAGCACCTCCAGCCGGCCGTTCTTGCTGGGGATGCCGATCTCGATCTCTCTATCGAAGCGGCCGCCTCTGCGGATGGCCGGATCCAGGGCATTGGGCCGGTTGGTGGCCGCTATTACTATTACCTCGCCCCGGGAAGAGAGGCCGTCCATAAGCGCCAGGAGCTGAGCCACGACGCGCCGTTCCAGGTCGCCGGAGACCTCCTCGCGTTTAGGGGCGATGGAGTCGATCTCATCGATGAATATGATGGAGGGAGCCGTTTTAGCCGCCTCTTCGAAGATCTGGCGCAGCCTCTGCTCGCTCTCGCCATAGAACTTGGAGACAATCTCCGGGCCGGAGATGGAGATGAAGTTGGCGTCAGTCTCGCTGGCCACAGCCCTCGCTATGAGCGTCTTGCCGGTTCCCGGCGGCCCGTGCAGCAATACTCCGCTGGGCGGGTTGATGCCTAAGCGGGAGAAGAGCTCGGGATGGCGCAGGGGAACCTCGATCATCTCCCTGATCTCTCTGATCTCACGGGAGAGGCCGCCGATGTCCTCATAGGAGATCTCCCGCACATGGAGCTCCAGCTCTTCCAGAGTCTCTCTGGTGATGCTGATGATGGTCTCCTGAGTTATGAGCACCGGGCCAGCGGGAAGTGTGCTGACCACGGCCAGGTTTAGGCTGTTGTTGATCATCTCTATGCGCAGCATCTCGCCCTTTACAACGGCTCTTCCTTCCAGCATGCGGAGCAGGTATTGGGGCCCGCCCATGAGCCGGATCTGGCGGGTGGGAGCTACAGTGATCTTTCTGGCGGGTCTGGCCTGGGCCCGGGAGACCTGGACCCTGCTATCAATGCCCACTACCAGGTTTGCTCTGGTGTTTCCGTCGATCCTGATGAGATCCTGGGGGTCATCCGGTGTTCCGGGCCAGGCGATGGCGTAGACCTTGTCTTTTCCTTTGATCTCCACCACGCCGCCGTTCTCCAGGCCCAGGCTGGTTAGTGCCCCAACCCCGATCCTGGCCACGCCCTTTCCCGCATCTTTGTGATAAGCCTCAGCAACACGTAACTGAATAGAACCCTCTTTGGCAGGCTCCTTTGCCGCTATGTCCTGGCCAGGCTCCATTGCAATTATATCCTGGACGGGCTCCTCTGCCTCTATATTCTGGACGATCTCGGTCTCCGTCTCGATCTCGCCCGGTTCTGTTTGGTTGATGGTCACAGGCACCACTCCTGGTCTATCAGATGCAAAGCGCCGCGCTCTTCCAGCTTTTGCAGCCGGTCCACGACTACTATCTCCGGCACTTCCAGCCTCATGGCCAGATCCGAGGCAATCGAGTTGCCACAAAGCAATGCAGAAAGGATCTCCGACTCCAGCAGGTCTTCAGCATATGCCTCTGCAGCTGCGGATGCTATCTGTTTGATCTCCATCTCCCGGGATTCGATCTTGCTCAAGAGAACGCGCAGTTCGCGGCGTTTCTCCTCCAATAGAGCGAGCTCATCCCGGAGCAGCTTCATATTCTGGGCAGGTCCCGCGTCTTCCGGTCCAATATCAACTACCTTTGGTGCGTCCTCGGAGAGATAGGCCCGGATGCCATAGGAATGCGGCGAGACTGCTATCTCCAGGACCGTCTTTCGGGCTATGCGGAAGTATTTTCTCCGTCCGTGGTCCTGATAGCATTCCACCAGCCCAGCTCGCTCCAGCATCTCCAGGTGGTCGATTACCGCCTTCGGCCCCACATCCAATCGCTTGGCCATCTCATTGAAGTAAAAAGGCCGGAAGGAGAGGAGCTGGAGGATGCGCCTCCTATTTTCGTTTCCCAAGATATCCAGGAGCTCAACAGGATCCAATATCATCACTCGTAATTAGTTATTAAACTTTGAGTTAGTAACGTCAGGTATTAAACTTTGTGGTGTCCGATTCCGACAAATGTCGAAGTTGGATGGTAATCATTGGAGTCTAATCTAAAACCGCTAGTCCTTTGTAATTCGTCCTCAGACAAATTGCACTCTGCTTTTCTGCAGGCTCACTACGGCTGTCGGTCTGGGACATTCTCAAAACATCCAAGGATAAATGGCAAAGCTTCATGGATTGTCCCCCGCGTCCGCTGGGTTAGGGGGGCCGCCACGGCCATAAATCTGGCCCGTTGCCCAAGCGCGTAACACCCGCGAGGGACCCGTAAGAAGTCGTGGAATAATTTTTGTGACGAATTCGAATTCATTTTGCTGCTGATTGGATCTATCTGATGCGTGCAGGGATAACGTTTGCACATTCTTCCGGGGTGCCGCGAGTCGGCCTGCGGGCCTCCCGCGCTATGGTTGAGGGCGCCCTCAACGCCGGGCTGGCTTGGTTAGAACGATTGGAAAGGTCAAGTCAAAAACAGGCAAATAGTGGCTATGGACTTCTGGGTGAGCTCAATAATGCCCGCCCACGAGCGCGCACCCGCGATCCGCGCGTCCGCACGCGCAGCCGCCCGAGCGGCCCTCAGGCGTCCCTCCTGCCACTGTGCTCCTGCTCGCCTGGGCCTGGAGAAGCCGGTCTATAGCCTACAGCGCAAAAGTTTTATATCATACATGCGTTTTTTGGTGTTGGAAATAACCCGCGGAGAGTGAACCAAAAGGTCTTTGGCATCCAAGATGCTCATTCTCCGCTAAAAAATACTAAATTTTGACTGAGTACATTGTTAAAGAGATATAGCCTAACGAAGCATCCTTGAGCTTTGTTGCGCAGCTACTATCAAAGCTTGCGATGTATATCTCCTTTCCCATTTCTTTTACGCCTTCGACAGCTCGGAAGAAATCAGCATCTCCGGCGCATATGATGGCAACGTCGAATGCATTTCGTGATGCCAGCAAGAGTAGATCGGTAACCAGGGCCACGTCTACTCCTTTCTCATACTTATCAGTGATGTCACCATTAGCAGCTTGGATCACTTTCAAGTCAAAGGTCTTGACGTCAAATTTGATAAAACTGTTAAAGATGGAATATAGCCCTTCTTGGGCTCTGACCTTATCATCTGGCTGAGATCTATCAACAGCACAGTACATTATGACTCGTGTTAAGTCGTATTTTTCCAGCCTCTGAATGCCTGAATCCGCCAGGAAATCTACTAGCTTCTGGTAATCAAATTTTATGCCCTCCCTGCGTGATCCTCGGAAGATGTTAGAATTATCGATGAATATCATCAGGCGTTTCAATGAACCACCGCAGGTCTAAATCCCTTCATGGGGTAAGAAGCTAACTATTAACAGGAGTGTAAGACTCGGCCCCTCCGCGGTTTTTCTGCCTGCCATCGAGCGCCCACCCGCGATCCCGCGCGACCGCAAGCGCAGTCCGCTTTGGCAAGCTCCGAATGCCTGGCGGCAGGCCCGTCCGCGCTCTCAGATAGACCACTACATCCTGAAAGACCCATGTTTACAACGATCTCAACCAGCTTCCGCAAGATATCATATCAGGCCGGGATCGGGACATTAGGTCGCAGATGGAGCTCTATTCAAACGCATTTGCATCGCCGGAGAGCGTTAAAATATAAGCGATCTTTTGGTTGTTGTTCGTCTCCGTTCGTTCGTCCTCCGTGCGCTCTGTGCCTCTTGGTGAACGTCCGTAACCGGAGCTTGGCCACAGGAAATGGCGAAGAGCCTTTTTCTTATTACCTACCCTTGAAAGGATTAGCATATTTTCATCTTAGCGAATAGTCGTCTCCGTCCGCTCGTCCTCTGTAAGCTCTGCGCCTCTGCGGTTTTATTCCGTAAACAATGGTTGATTATTCAGCCACGAATATTAACCGCAGAGCCAAAATTGGACGGCAAGCCTCTATCTGATGCTCAGGACGAACCAGAACGACAGGAGCCCGATGGCAATGAGCAGCATGCTAACCAGCCGACTGTGGCCTACTCTCCAGCGCGCCAGAGCGAATCTGATACCGATCAGGGAGTGCACCAGGAAGAAAAAGACCAGAAAGAGGTCCAGCTCGGTATGCATGTTCTTAGCCATCTGCAATGGCAGCAAGATTCTGTGAGACCATGCATAGCCTGATATCAGAAAGATGATCATGAAGATCAGGAGCAGCCAGGCAGAGAATCGATTGATCTTGACGAGAAGTCGGCCGGTGTTCAATTCGAGTTCACCATAATAGCTCTTTGTTTTGCTAGGATTAAAATTAGTGGCTTCTCTTTTGGACAGAGGTCTTCAATTTATGGCTGCAAATAATTCCATTTCAAAAAGTTATATATCTGAAAAGCACCAATAAAAACGTAAATCTTTAGAGCTTTTGAAATGAAAGAAGGAATGATGGGATGGAAAGGTACAAATTACTTTTAATTACAGTCCTGCTGATATTGACCGCCGGTATTTCAGGTTGCGTAGAAAAGACGCCGCCCGAGATGCAGACGCAAACGAATGACGTCATGATCAAGAATTTTTCGTTTCAGCCGAGTTCCATCAATGTGACCAATGGAACTACGGTCACCTGGGCGAACGACGATTCCACGGAGCATACGGTAACTAGCTCAGATGGGATCTTCAACTCAGGTAACATCCCCCCGGGCAAAGTATTCAATTTTACATTCACAAAACCCGGAAAATACCAGTACCAGTGCTTGATTCATCCCTCCATGGTGGGCTATGTAATAGTCGCATCAGGAAAGCCAGCTATCGCGGCTACCTCCACTGACCCTGCTTCAACAGATACGACAAACGTTGGTAATAATATGACAAATCAAAGCTTGCCCTTGATTGGGCTGAAATTGGTCTCAACAGGCTTTGCGGCACCCATGGAATTCATAAGCTCCAGGGACGGGCGCATGTTCGTCGTCGACCAGATAGGAGTCATCAAGGTGATGACGAAAGACGGAACGATGCAAGAGAAGCCTTTTCTGGATATAAGAGACCGCATAGTCAAACTCACTGCAGGTTACGATGAGCGCGGGCTTTTGGGCCTGGCATTCCATCCGGATTTTGCCCGGAACGGTCGTGTCTATGTGTTCTACAGCGTACCGCTGCGACCGGGAGCACCCACAGGCTGGAGCTGCACCAATAAACTCTCCGAGTTTATGGTCTCCAAAGACGACCCGAATGTGATCGACATGAAAACTGAAAAGGTTCTTCTCCAGATCGATAAGCCCGAGATGAACCACAACGGAGGGACCATCGCTTTTGGCCCGGATGGCTATCTCTATCTGCCTCTGGGCGATGGCGGAGGAGCCAATGATGTTGGCATGGGACACGTAAATGGCGGCAACGCCCAGAACACCTCAACGCTCCTGGGCAAGATTCTGCGCATAGACGTCAATGTCAACAACAGCGCCGCAGGCGCAGCATATGGCATTCCTGCCGATAACCCCTTTGTCAATAAAGAGGGCTACCTTCCCGAGATCTGGGCTTATGGCCTGAGAAATCCCTACCGGATCTCATTTGACTCTTCCGGTCGTCTCTTTGCGGCCGATGCCGGGCAGAACCTCTGGGAAGAGGCTGACCTGATCGAAAAGGGTGGCAACTATGGCTGGAACATCAGAGAAGGAACTCATTGCTTCGATCCCAATAGCCCGAATGAGTCTCCCGCCAGCTGCCCCAATGCGGGCAGAAAAGGCGAGCCTCTAATAGGGCCCATAATCGAGTACGATCATAATAGCCGCACTGTGATTGTAGGCGGCTATATCTATGAGGGCAAGGCGCTGATGTCGCTTGCGGGCAGCTATATCTTTGCAGACTGGTCCAGCAGCTTTGCGAAAGGAGACGGCAAACTTTACATGGCCAGACCTGCCGGGACCGGGCCCTGGAAGATGGAGGAGATCCGTGTTGAGGGCAGACCAGGCGAAAGGATCAATGAGTACATTCGTTCCTTTGGCCAGGATGACCAGGGCGAGCTCTACGTCCTGACATCGGATGTGGGAGGACCCACAGGAGACACAGGAAAGATCTATAAGATGGTTCCACCTGCAAAATAACTACTAAGGAGAGGCTTTATGTATCAGTTGGCAGCCGCAGGTTTGGCTTGCCATCCTTAAGTATTGGGAAGGATTGACAAAAGAAGTATTGAGGGCTAAAAATTTATGCCCTCCGGCAATTTTTCCAAGATCCCAATGCGCATCCGACTTTTTTCTCGGCCATTTGATCGACGCGCGGAGTCGGAGCATCCTGGGACGACGATAAAAGAATTCCGGCTACGGATAAGCACTGAGCGGCGCTCCACCTCATACCATTGATGAAAGAAGTAGCCTGAGAATAGCGAGCAATGCATCGACACTTGAATTGTCGCGTCTTATCAAAAATTTTTATCCTATTCAAACATCTTTATATAGCAACTTACCGATGTAGATTAGATATGAAAACTTCAGAGCTATTTCTGGCTTCAATGATTCTGGTCATATTAGCATGTTTGTCCACCGTTCAAGGACAATACCAGATGACCAATACGTATTCATCAAGCGTATCCACAACAGGTTCAAATTCATCTGCAACCTACCAATACGGGCAATATTATGCAATGCCGGCAGTGCAAACTGCAAATACCTATCAGGTGCCGACAGCCTCCCAAGTACCTGGATCTTTGGTTGGAACTCTCCTGTCCGTAAGAGACGAAAACAGCATGTATGTCAATTTCACAAAATCAATTATTCCTGGAATAGAAGGCACAACGCTCATACTCCTTCCCCGGCCTGTATCTATGAAGATCCTGCTCTATTTCCAGGGCAAGGAGCTGAGCTTCAGCCTCTTAGGATACGATATTCTTGGAAGGCCGATATGCGATGTATATTTCAATGGTCTACCTATTGAGGATTATACCTCTGAGTATGGATACTATTCACCTCAATATGGATACTATTCACCCCTGTATGGATATTACTCTCCACGGCATAGGTATTATTCACCTCCTTATGGGTATTTTTCATTATGGAACGATTTTTATTCTCCATGGTTGGCCGCTTGAATTTCTGATTCTCCATGAATTCAGAAATTATGATCGAATACATAACATCATAGAGATTAGATGAAATATGCGGGGTTCCCATCCCCGCATAATATTTGCTCGCCGCGTAGTTAATTAGCTGCCATTGCCTCCAAATTGGTTTACGGGTAAAGGGACTATTCATTTATCGGCAGCTTGCCGCATAAGATATACAGGATAACGTTAACTGCATTTACTGCAACCATTGTCAGCCAGAGCCGTCGGAATCGATATCGTTACCATAAACAAATATCCGGATCTGGCAAAAGTGGGTGGCGAACTCGCAAAAGACCATCACATGAAATTAAGCAAAAATGCAAATGACTGCATCGAATGCGGAGCCTGCAAAACATGAAATGCCTGAAATCTTGATTATCAGGCTTTAGGAATGAGTTGAGGAAGAAGCGCCATCTATTATTCGCATTGGTACTCTATGCAGTCTCCCATATGTTCGGACCCCCATACACAGAGTTGGTCGAGAATCGGCATCAGGGATTTCCCTATTTCTGTAAGCGAATATTCTACTTTAGGCGGGACCTCTGCGTAAACCTTTCTGGTGACAAGCCCGTCTTCCTCAAGCTGGCGAAGCTGTTTTGTAAGCATCCTCTGAGTGATCCTGGGCTGTAGCTTATCCAATAACTGGCTGAAGCGCAGCGTCTCATCATTTAGCGCATATATGATCAGCGGTTTCCATTTGCCTCCGATCACAGCCAGGGTTGCATCGATTGGCCAATCATACTTGTATTTTTTAGGAGCGGAGTCCATTAGTATCAATCCTGTTAGTATATTACAAGACAGTTAGTACATCCTATCTATACTTAATGATCTCAGTGTATAACGTGAGCACCGATCACCGTGAATCCCCAGGCGGGGGATGCTGCATGGTACGAAACTGTGACTGACGATAAATATGAGAAAATGCACGTAAAAGAGGAGTAGAAATGAAGTTCGAATTCTTAAACCCGACACGAATAGTATTCGGCGCGGGTTCGCTCTCCCGATTGGGTGAATTCGCAAGCAGGTACGGAAAGCGCGCACTGGTGGTCACCGGTGGCGGTAGTATCAAACGGAACGGCACATTCGACCGGGCGATCAAGAGTCTGAAGGATGCAGGCGTATCCGTATATGAGTGTGCAGGCGTCGAGCCGAACCCCAGGATAACCTCGGTCAGAAGGGGAGCGGAGACCGCACGCCAAAATGGATGCGACATGGTCATCGCAGTCGGCGGAGGCAGCGTAATGGATGCGTCCAAGGTGATGGCGGCGGCCGCTCTGTATGATGGCGACCCCTGGAACATGATTTTGCACGGCCAGGAGAAGGTGCATGTCCCGACAGAGGCCCTTCCGATAACCACCGTCCCAACGCTTGCAGCCACTGGCTCGGAGACGAACTGCGGAGCCGTCATCTCTAACGAGGAGACGCAGGAGAAATCCTTCATGATGACCGAGTGTCTCTACCCGAAGGTCGCCCTGCTCGATCCCGAGTTGACGATGAGCGTCCCAAAGGACCAGACGGCGTATGGCGTATGTGACCTCATCACCCATGTCACCGAGGGCTATTTCAACGGCACCGGGAACACGCCCATCCAGGACAGGTTCGCCGAGGGCGTGATACTGACCGCCATGGAATACGGGCCCAAGGCGATTGCCGACGGCAGGGACCTGGACGCGCGTACGCAGGTCCAGTGGGCGGCAAGCGTCGCTTTGATCGGATGGGTCCAATCCGGCGCCGGCAGCATGGGTTCGCCCGTGCACATGATAGAACACACCGTCTCGGCCTACCATGACATCACTCACGCTACGGGTTTGTCGATAATCAATCCGTCATGGATGCGGTTCGCGGCGAAAACCAACACTTCGAAGTTCGTCCAGTTCGCAGAACGCATCTTCGGACTCCCCGCAAAAGGTCCGGAAGACATGGAATGCGCCCTGTCAGGCATCGACCGGTTCGAGGAGTTCCTCAAGTCGATCGGCTGCCTGACCCGCTTCTCCGAGCTCGGCATCGACGGGAAGCTCATCGGGACCTACGCAAAAGAGACGCTCCGCATCATGCACGATGACAAAGGGATGCTTCAGGCAAGAACGCCCATGAGCGAGGCAGACATCGTCGAGGTGCTGAAAGCGGCTCTGTAATATCAGAATGAATATTGACTCATGGGAAAAACGGAAACGCTTGAGGTGGGATTGATGAGAGATGTAATTGTAGTAATTGGAGCGGGTTCAATCGGAGTTGCGATTGCTCGCCGCGTCGGTGTCGGAAAACATGTGCTGCTGGCAGACATAAAACCGGAAAATGCGAAAGCTGCAGCTGAAACCATGTTGGACGCAGGGTATGAAGTGAGCATCGCAACTGCGGATATCTCATCACATGAGTCGATTCACGCTCTGGTCGCAAAGGCAACGGGAATTGGGAATATTACTGGAATCATCCTTGCTGCCGGCGTCTCGCCGTCACAGGCATCGCCTGCAACTATCCTGAAGGTTGACCTGTACGGCACCGCACTCGTGCTTGAAGAGTTCGGGAATGTGATTACCGCCGGTGGCAATGGAATAGTCATCTCTTCGCAGTCCGGGCACAGACTTCCCGGACTGACCGTTGAACAGAACAAGGCGCTGGCAACCACGCCCGTTGAAGACTTGCTTGACCTGGAGATGCTGCGACCTGAGAATTTGACGGATTCTCTCCATGCCTATCAGATATCCAAGCGTGCGAATTCGCTCCGGGTAATGGCCGAGGCGGTGCGCTGGGGAAAGAGAGGAGCCAGGGTCAACGCCATCAGTCCAGGAATCATCTTTACACCACTCGCCAGGGACGAGTTGAACGGTCCCCGTGGAGACGGATATCGGCGCATGATAGATCTTTCATCTGCAGGGCGTGGAGGCACACCTGACGAGGTAGGAGCCGTCGCTGCCCTTATAATGGGTCCGGAAGGGACGTTCATCACAGGCAGTGATTTCCTAATGGACGGCGGGGTGACGGCAGCTTACTGGTATGGGGAGCTTGCTCCGAAATGATGAAATTCAGCAAAGGTGAGAACTCGAGGACTGGAAATTTGAGTAATGCGAATATAGCGGTCTCGCCCATCGGCTTTGTTGCATAGGCATGAGCCATGCGTGCGGCGACGAGAAAGATGAAGCGAACCTGACAATTGATGGAATGACCCCTTGGAGGAGATGTTGTCGAACACGGAGATCGATGAAACGCACTTTTAGACATGATAAAAACGAAAGAAGATACATATGAAAACAGTACTAATAATTTCAGGTAGCCCGCGCAAAGGCGGGAATTCGGATTTGCTTTGCGATCGATTTGCAGAAGGCGCAAAAGACGCGGGAAATGAAGTGGAAAAAATATTCTTGAATGATCATAACATAAATTACTGCCAAGGCTGCGGAGCTTGTATTCATTCACATAAGTGTGTCCAAAAAGATGACATGGCGAAGATACTGGAAAAGCTGGTCCGATCGGATGTGATAGTCATGGCAACTCCAGTTTATTTTTACACCATGAATGGTCAGATGAAGACTTTGATTGATCGGACAGTCCCTCGATATGAGGATATAAGCGGCAAGGAGTTTTATTTCATCGTTGCGGCTGAAGATGGGAATAAGGGAAATATGAATAGAACAATCGAAGGTTTTCGTGCCTTTACTTCATGTCTGACCAATCCAATAGAAAAGGGCATAATATACGGGACAAGTGCCTGGAATGTTGGAGATATCAAAGGAAGTAAAGCAATGAACGAAGCATATGATATGGGAAAATCATCCTGAGATGATCAAACATGAATAACTCAAAGGATTTAAGCGAAAGTGTAATCTTTCCGAAAGGCCAGAAAATTGCTGATAATCATTTCATAGGAACGGCATGGGTTGAGACATTGGTTCCTATGGACAGCACATTCAATTGTCAGGTAGCTAATGTAACTTTTGAGCCCGGCGCAAGAAATGGTTGGCATAAGCATCCGGGCGGGCAGATTCTGCTTGTTACCGCAGGCATTGGATATTTTCAGGAAGAAGGCAAACCAGCACAGGTGATTCAGGAAGGAGACGTGGTAAAAATCAATCCTAATGTGAAACATTGGCATGGTGCTACACCGGATAGCTGGCTTGTGCATATTGCAATAATTACTAATCCCCAAAAAGGGGATGCAGTATGGATGGAACCTGTAATGGATAAAGAATACAACAACTTAAAAATGTAATGATATGATTGATTCGGAAGGGATAGGAAAATGGCAATGGCAAACTCAAAGAGCCTTATCGCTTATTTTTCACGCAAAGGAAATAATTATGTTGGAGGTAGTATTGTAAATCTGCCTACTGGAAACACCGAATTAATCGCAAAGAAAATTCAGGAATTAACAGGAAGCGAGATCTTCAAAATCAAAACCATAAGGTCTTATCCAGAAGATTATACGGAAGCAACAAATGTGGCAAAGGAAGAACAGAGGGAAAATGCCAGACCTGAGCTTACAGAATTAGTAGACGATATGGATTCATATGATGTGATTTATATCGGGTATCCGATTTGGTATGGAACCATGCCGATGGCAGTATTTTCGTTTTTAGAGACGTATGATTTCTCAGGAAAGACCATTATTCCATTTTGCACGCATGAAGGCAGTGGAATGGGAAGCAATGAACGAGATATCAAGAAACTTTGTCCTAGTGCAAATGTGCTCTCAGGTTTAGCGATTCGCGGCAGCAGTGTTGAAAGGGCAGACAAAGATGTTGCAAATTGGCTAAAAAAACTTGATTTAATACCATAAAGGAAAGGGGGAATAAAATTGGAAAAACGTAAATTAGGAAGCAGGGGTCTTGAGGTCTCGGCCCTTGGACTAGGCTGCATGGGAATGAGCTATGCTTATGGTCCGGCGTCAGATAAGAATGAGATGACCAAACTGATTCATTCCGCTGTCGAACGTGGCGTTACTTTCTTTGATACCGCAGAGATCTACGGCCCATTCACGAACGAGGAGCTGGTAGGCGAAGCGCTCGCTCCCTAAAGAGACAGAGTTGTCATTGCCACCAAGTTCGGCTTCAACATTAAGGACGGAAAAGAGGCCGGTCTTGATAGCAGTCCGGAACACATCAAGCAAGCAGTTGAGGGCTCGCTTAAACGGCTCAAAATTGAGACCATCGATCTGCTTTATCAGCATCGCGTTGATCCCAATGTGCCTATCGAGGAGGTGGCAGGAGCCGTAAAAGAGCTGATTCAGGATGGTAAGGTTAACCATTGGGGGCTTTCTGAAGCAGGGGTAGAGACAATCCGTCGAGCGCACAAAGTTCAGCCGCTCACAGCAGTTCAGAGTGAATACTCCATGTGGTGGAGACGTCCTGAAGAAGAGCTGCTACCTACGCTGGAGGAACTCGGAATTGGCTTCGTTCCGTTCAGCCCATTAGGCAAGGGATTCCTTACTGGACAGTTTGACAAACATTCAAAATTCGAGAGCTCGGACTTCCGTAACGTTGTCCCCCGTTTTACTCCGGAGAATCTCGATGCGAATCAGGTCCTGGTCGATTTGATTAAAACGGTCGCATCAGAGAAAGATGCGACACCGGCCCAAATTGCCCTCGCATGGCTGCTTGCCCAGAAGCCATGGATTGTTCCGATCCCTGGCACACGGAAGTTGGAGCGCCTGGTTGAAAATTTGGGAGCAGTGGACGTTAAACTGACGCCCGTTGAATTACGCGATATAAATTCCGCGCTCTCGAAGATCGCCATTGCAGGAGATCGCTATCCAGAGGAACTGGAAAAGAGGACAGGCCGTTAACCGGCAAATATTACTAAATAACTGTCTACCAACAAGAGCAGTCCGGATTTTGGCGAACTGGACTATGTTTTGGACATGTCCAAATCCTACTTGAACTCGTCCATATTTTTATACGCCTCCAGGTAATATGCCTCCTTCTAGGCCTCTAAGCGACTCTCACCATTGAATAAGTGCTGCCCGGCCGGACGTATCAAAAAAATAGCCATGATCGTGTTCGGTAATCATGGCGATTGTTGGCTATTTCCCATTCTTATCTCGACAGTTTTGCCTGCATCTCCGGAGTCAATTGCTTGACAAGCTCTGCATTGTATGAACCGGTAGGCAGTAGCGCCATCTCATTTTTGAATATCTGCTGAGCCGCGACAGCATAAGAACGCGATATCGCAGCAGGCGACCCGTCTTTGACTGCCGGATCAACGTCCGTCGTAATGATTGAGACAGTATTGTCGCTGTTGCGGACAATCTCGAAAGTACGGAACTGCTGAGGGAAATCCCTTAATGATGAGGTTTCAACCTCCCAGAAGCCGAGTTCAGGATGCTTGGCATCAGGCGATTTTAGTGCGGTAACTGTATTGAGATGACGGTGTCCCGCGACCCACATGATGAGATTCGGATAGGTATGCAGTTTGGCAATCAGCTTAGCTTCGAATGCCGGGTTCCAATCCATCATGGAAGGCACTTTTTCAACGCCGATCGGTACGTGCGCCGCGATGATCATCAGCTTGCCTTCAGACTGACCCTTATCAAGTTCACTTACAAGCCAGTTATAACGTTCAGTGTCAAGAGAGCCATGCCCGTAGCCGAAAGAGCCATTTCCATAGCCGAGGATAGCGGGATCATTGGGATCGCTATTATTTTGGGTATCGTCGAGCACGATAACCTTGAATTGTACACTCGTCGAGTTCGGCTCGAAGGCATAGCAGGCGAATCCCGACTTTACGTTAGATTGATTGAATCCGTGCCCCTTCGGACTTGTTGATGTATTGAAGAATTCGCTTATCCACTCCCCTCTCGAAAGTGAACGGCGGTTCGCATCGGCCGCAGGTACCTTCGGAGGTATTGCAAAGTCTTTGACAGGTCCCACACCTATGAGGTCTCCATAAAGCGTCCGGCCGTCGATTGCGCCTAAGTAAAAGCCACGGCTATCTGCTCCGAGAGGGTCGATGAATGGATTGCCTAAGTTGAGTATTTCATCGCCGATTAATGTCTTTCTTATATAATCATTCGGCGACAGGAAGCCTATCCAAAAGTGATCGTGGTTGCCTAGAGCCTGATACCATTTGATCGTTTTATTGAGCCCTGCCGCCTGGTATTCGTCCTGATAATCATTATGAGGTCCGGGGACTGGATCATCCTTAACACCGGAATCAGGAGTTATATTCTTGCCGTCAAGGATATCGACATACCATCTCAGTTCGTTGTACTGTTCGTTGTTGCAAGTATCGCCCAGAGAGATTCCGAAATCAAACGGCTCTTTTTTGTGAAGGGCGTTTATCGTCTGGACGGCCGCGTCGAGAACATGAGTCGTATATAGCATAACCGGCGAATATGCCGAAGAGACACCGCCTTTGTAGCCATAATAGATCGCTTGAGCAGGGGTTTCTTTGTCGGTGATATGGATATCGGTAATGGTAAAGAAATTCAAGAGTTTTTCGGTATCATTGACAGATTTGCCGCTATAATTAGTCGGCATGATATCGAGCCGCTTTACAGAAGCGATACCGGGTCCATAACTCCAATTGCCATAGCCGTTTTTCTTGAATTT
>CAIQHB010000007.1 GCA_903871465.1 uncultured Methanosarcinales archaeon | reverse complement strand
TGTGAAAAGATTCGAGAGTAACCTTGAGTCCTATAAATCCGGGCATTATAACGAGACTCAAGTTAGAAGAGAATTCGTTGATCCTTTCTTCAAGGCCCTGGGATGGGACACAGATAACGAGCAAGGATTTGCTGAGGCTTATAAGGACGTTATCCATGAGGACGCTGTCAAGGTAGGAACCACCACCAAAGCCCCAGATTACTCTTTTCGTATTGGCGGCCAGCCTAAGTTCTTCCTGGAGGCCAAAAAGCCTTCTGTGGACATCAAAGATGACATCCATCCTGCCTTCCAGCTCCGCCGCTATGCTTGGACAATGAAGTTGCCATTATCGGTTCTCACCGACTTTGAGGAGTTCGCTGTCTACGATTGTAGTGTAAAACCGGATAAATTGGATAAAGCCTCCAACGCCAGGATTTTTTACCTGAATTACAAGGACTATCTGACCCGTTGGGATGAGATTGCCGACATATTCTCCAAGAATGCCGTTATGAAGGGATCCTTCGATAGGTTTGCCGCAGATAAGAAGTGCAAAAGAGGTACATCTGCGGTTGATGTCGTCTTCCTGGAAGAGATCGCAGGCTGGAGAGAGATCCTTGCCCGAAACATCGCCCTGCGAAACACTGAACTCAGCACCAAAGATCTCAATTATGCAGTTCAGGCAATAGTCGATCGGATTGTTTTCCTGCGAATATGCGAAGACCGGGGCATAGATAGATCCATGCGTCTGCAGGACCTGCTCAATGGTGAGCGAGTCTATACCAGGCTTTGTGAATTCTTCCGCCGGGCAGATGAGCAGTACAACTCGGGCATATTGCACTTTGAGAAGGAGCCGGGCCGGGAGAGCCCCGACACCCTAACTTTGAGCATAAATATCGATGATAAGCCCCTAAAAGAGATCATCAAGCGGCTTTACTATCCAGATAGTCCTTATGAGTTTTCAGTGCTTCCGGCTGAGATCCTGGGCCAGGTCTACGAGCAGTTTTTGGGCAAGATGATACGGCTCACCGAAGGCCACCATGCCGTGGTGGAGGACAAGCCCGAAGTGAAGAAGGCAGGCGGAGTCAAGTACACACCGGCCTACATTGTGGAGTACATCGTAAGGAACACGTTGGGCCCAACGCTGAAAGGTAAGACGCCGCAGGAAGTGGTGCCAATCAGCGTTTTAGATCCCGCCTGTGGCTCTGGTTCCTTCCTCATTGTGGCCTACCAGTACTTGATGGATTTGCATAGAGACTGGTATACTCAGAATCTCGCGCCATTGTTGCAGAACGGCCTTATGCCTTCGTCTCCTGAGATAAGGCGGATGCTTCCGGTGGTTGAGACCGGCAAGAAGGACCAGAAGAAGGATATCGATCTGCCCATATTTCAGGGCCGGGGTGGGGAATGGAGGCTTACCACAGCAGAACGCAAGAGGATCTTGCTGAATAATATTTACGGGCTGGACATCGACCGCCAGGCCGTGGAAGTAACGAAGCTTTCTCTTTTGCTGAAGGTCTTGGAAGGAGAGAATGATGAGACGATTTCCAAGCAGCTTAAGCTCTTCCAGGAGAGGGCATTGCCCGACCTGAGCAGTAATATCAAGTGCGGCAATTCGTTGATTGGCTGGGACATCATAGAGGTCAATCCAGGCAGGGGGCAGGAGGAGATTGATCGGATCAATCCCTTTGACTGGGAAACAGAGTTCCCGGAGATCTTCCAGAGGGGCGGTTTTAGTGCAGTCATAGGCAACCCTCCATGGGGTGCTACATTTGGGGATAGTGAAAAAGATTACTTAAGGAAGAGCTTCGCGGAAGTACATATTAGAACGCCTGAATCCTTCAATTATTTCGTTTATAAAATGTGGGAACTCACTGGACGACATGGGGATGCAGGTGCAATAATCCCTAGTAGCTTCTTGAATCAGCACGAATTTTATAAAACACGCAAGTTGCTTGTCGAATCTTCTTTTATTCATCGTATCTGTAACTTAGGAGATGGCATATTCTCAAAAGTGACCGCGCCCTGCTGCATTATAGTGTTAAGCTCTGAAAAAGCGGACGACCCGTCACTTTATTTTGATTTCAGAAAAGTAGACAGAAACAGTCTGCCAACATATCTCTCACAAGAGGAAGGCGGGAAAGATGCATCTCAAATAGGATTAGATTCAGAATCTTATTCGCTTCAAATACATATCGATCCTAGAATAATTAAAAAATGTTACGCTTGGCCCACCTTGAAAGATATCGCAGAAGATGTCGCAACAGGAATAAGTTCTGGATTGGATGTGGCATTTATCTACGGCGAGGGCGACATAAAAAAACTCGCGCTAGAAAATGAATTATTGAGAAAAATTGCAACAGGTTCAGAGGTAAACCGATATTCACTAGATCCTAAGTCTGGGAAGAAAATCATCTATACCACCCGCAAGATCAGCATAGACGATTTTCCAAATTGTTGCAAGGCTCTTCACGTTTATCGCGACCGTCTAGTTAAACGAGTAGAGACTGCAGAGGGATTGATCCCTTGGTTTGTTTTGTATCGTCCCAGACGCAAAAAGCTATTCGATGAGCCAAAAATCCTTATCCGTCAAACTTCAGAAATGATTCGTGCTACCTACGATGCCGAACGCTGGTATTGTCTGAAAAGCGTTATCATAGTCCAACTAAAGAAAGAGTCCCAGATTAAATACGGATATATTCTTGGGTTATTTAATTCTACATTATTTAAATTTTTGTATGATGACCTGGTAGGAGAACAAGCTCGTACATTCCCCGAAGTAAAGCCTGTTCAATTATTCAGGCTCCCGATTCGCACAATTGACTTTGCGGTAGAAAAGGATGCTGCCCATCACAACCGCATGGTCTCCCTGGTTGACTCGATGCTATCCCTTAGCAAACAACTCCATGAGGCCCGCAAACCACACGAGCAGACCGCCCTACAGCGCCAGATCGGGACCATCGACCGCCAGATAGACGCCCTGGTCTACGAGCTTTACGAGCTGACGGAAGAAGAGATCAGGATTGTTGAGGGGGACTTGAACCTGCCATAGAAAGCTAAACAATTGAGAAATGCCGCTCAATGTCCTCTTTTCCTGCAATGCCTAATTAAATAACTCTTAAATATTCGTATTGTTGTAGTATGGTTTGAGGAATGTTCGATGAAGAAAGTTGCACATATAATCCTGGCTGTGGCATTTTTGTCAATTGCCGCCGCTTCTGCCAACATTTGCGACAATGCACCATGTGAAAAAACCATCAACGCCACGGTGGGTGAAAATTTCGCTATCATCCTACCGTTCTATTCTGGAACCGGCTTTGAATGGTGGGCCAATTTCGATCCGGCGTACTTGAACCTGGTGAATTCATCTGACGAGGGCAAGGATTCCGGTTCGGGGATGGTAGGTGCCCCACGAGAGAAGGTCTTAACCTTCAGCGCTAAGATGGCTGGGAACACGGATGTGACCATGCTGCAGCTCCAACCTTGGGAGAACAGCACCATTGGAGAGCGCAGGATATTCCCGGTCAATATCGTATAATCCGTTGCATAAAATGGGCGATACAATGCGGCATTTGCCGGGAATTGGGGCATGGGGCTGATTCCAGCCCCCTTGAGTGTTTACAACCTGCAAGAATCCATCTCTCTTTTTGGCATTCTCGCAACAGGCCATATTTTTGCTTTTGGCAAAGTCCTTATTCCGTAGACTATGGAATTATTTACCGACAATTGCCCGTTATCGAATTATCGTATTTGCTCAATATTGCGTTGAAATCGCTGATTAGATAAATTCTGTGACCAAAAATTATTAATACATATATTCCAAAATAATTTGCTTGTGCCAGATAATATACACGAGAACATAATCAAACTCGATGTAGACCGGCTTAATTTTGGCGATACAGAAACGATAAGGAAATTGATCATCCAGCTTCTAAGCGCAATTGAGCAGTTAGCCCAGGCAAATCAAGAACTCCGCAAAGAAAATCAACAGCTAAAGGACGAAATAAACCGGCTTAAAGGGGAGAAAGGCCGTCCTAGGATATTGCCAAACAATCCTGAATATCAGGCAAAAGCGCCAAAGGAAAAGCCCAAGAAATGGCATAAGGATAGCAAGAAGCCAAAGATAAAAATCGACAGAACAGAATACATTAAAATTGATGAATCGACTCTCCCAGATGACGCGAAGCATAATGGTTACAGACAAATTATCAGGCAAGACATAAAATTTGAAACAGATAACGTGGAATACTGGCTAGAGCGCTACTATTCGCCGTCTCTGAAAAAAACCTATGAGGCAAAACTCCCTGAGTCCCTTCAGAACACAGAATTTGGAAGCCATCTGAAAGCATTCATCACTTACCTCTATTATGCTGGAAGGGTTACTGAGAATAGAATCCACAAGATTCTAGAGGAGAGCGGCATAATAATTTCAGAAGGCGAGATCTCAAACATACTAACTAAGGAAAAGAGCAATGTGTTCGCGGCGGAAAAGAAAGCCTTATTCGAGACTGGTGTTAATCACGCTAATTATCTCAACATTGATGAGACGGGCGCGAGGCATAAAGGGAATAACCATTATCTCCACGTTGTCTGCAACAATTTTTTCAGTGCTTTCTTTATTCGGCAAGCCAAAGGAAGCAAAACAATCAGACATTTCTTTGACCTAGATGATGAGCAGCGAATAGATATACCCATCATCTCGGACGATGCCGGGCAGTACATAGGTGTATCGTCAAACCATGCCCTGTGCTGGATACATGAAATACGGCACTACAAGAAGATGAGTCCATTTCTGACTCATCATAAGTCGGTTCTTAATACGTTTTTAACGGAGCTTTGGACGTTTTATGAATTGCTAGCACAGTATAAGGTGAATCCTAATAAAATTTTGAATTTGCATATCCAGGAGAGGTTTGATTCACTGTTCTCGACAGTAACTGGATACAAGACGTTGGATGATCGTATAGCAATGACCAAGAAAAAGAAAGAGGAGCTGCTGCTAGTATTAGATTATCCTAAGGTTCCTCTTCATAACAATCTCGCAGAGATAGCTGTGCGAGAAGGTGTGATCAAGAGAAAAATAAGCTCTGGAACTAGAAGCGAACTCGGCAAGCTTGCATGGGAAAATATGCTCTCTATAATTGATACTTGCAGGAAGCTCGGAATAAGCTTCTATAGATATCTTTATGATATATTCTCTAATAGTTATTCTATGCCAAGGTTATCTGATCTCATTCCGGTGACCTGCAAACCAACCAAGTATTGAGCAAATACGAATTATCGAGAGCATTGAGATCAGAAAGACGTTGTAGAATCCAGAGCACATCATGAAATGTTAATTCCGACAGGCATATCATCTTAAAGCACTTCCTCAATCCTATGAGATTAATCTATGCCATTTTCGTTCTTTTTCTGGCATTGATGACATCAGCACAATGTCAGCAGACTGCGGAAGATTGGGCCTACAAAGGCTCTGTTCTCAATGATCAGGGTAAATACGATGAGGCCATACAAGCATACGATAAGGCTATCCAGCTAAATCCGCAATATGAAGATGCATGGTACAATAAAGGCCTTGCGTTCGCTTCCCTGGGCAAGTGCGATGAAGCTGTTAAGTGCTTCGAGGAGGTTATCAGGCTGGATCCAAACGATGCCGAGGCCTGGAACAACAAAGGCAAAGCTCTCGATGATCAGGGCAAGAAAGATGAGGCGATGAAAGCGTTTGACGAGGCCATCAGGCTAGATCCAAATGATGCCATCGCCTGGAGCAACAAAGGCGATGCTCTCGCTGACCAGAGCAAGTACGAAGAGGCGATCAACGCCTATGATGAAGCCATCAAGCTAGATCCCAATGATACAGGAGCCTGGAACAACAAAGGCAATGCTCTTGGTGCCCTGGGCAAGTACGAAGAGGCAATCAAGACGTTTGACGAGGCTATCCGGCTGGACCCCAGTTATGCCTCAGCCTGGAGCAACAAAGGCAATACCCTCAATGAACAGGGAAAGTATGACGATGCCTTCAAAACTCTCGAAGAGTCCATCCGGCTAGATCCCAATTATGCTAGTGCCTGGAACAACAAAGGCAATGCTTTCGATGGCCAGGGTAAGTATGATGAGGCGATCAAGGCCTATGATGAAGCCATCAGGCTAGATCCCAATTATGCTAGTGCCTGGAACAACAAAGGCACTGCTCTCGCTAAACAGGGCAAGTATGATGAGGCGATCAACGCCTATGATGAAGCCATCAAGCTAGATCCCAAATATGCCTCAGCCTGGAACAACAAAGGACAGGTTTTCGGTGGCCAGGACAAGTACGAAGAGGCAATCAAGGCGTTTGACGAAGCTATCCGGTCGGATCCCAAATATGCAGAAGCTTGGAACAACAAAGGCGTGGCTCTCAATCGGCTCGGCCGTATTATTGAAGCAGATGCTGCCTTTTCCAAAGCAAAAGAGCTGGGGCATGGGGCTGATTCCAGCCCTCGATAGTGTGTATAACCTACAAGAATCCATCTCTCTTTTTCGCAAACACATTGCGATGTCGAAAGCATATTCATAATATTATCTATGGCCCTCACACTATACGGGCCTGAAGGGATACATAGGGCAGTACGTGCAACCTGCAAAGAGTTCCATCGCATTCTGAGCAATTACTCACAATAATATCCTCAAGCTTTTTCGTGTGAGCGATGATTGAGGCTTCCGAGACAGTGATTAGCGGCTCCCAAAGGGATCGAGGACCCGGGAAAGATTCGAAAGTAACCAAGCAACCATGAGTCCTTCAATCCAGGCAATACAACGAAACTTAAATCAGAAGGAATTTGCCAATCCCTTCTTCAAGGCTTTGCATGGGATACAAACTAAGAACAGGATTTTTCTGAAGAGAGTGTTTCTGAGGATAGTGATTTTTGATCAATATAGAAAAATAAGAGTGAGTCCTTATATCCAATGAAGTACTATTAGTACTATTAAAGTATGGAGAATTTATAATTATGAAAGTCATGGTGTTATTCATCGGTTCGTTGCTTCTTTTAGGCATCGTTTTCGCCGGTATTGTTGATTGCAAGTCAGACAAAGCTAATTCTGCAGCACCGGGACAGCAGGTAATCAAACCAGGAAATGCTGGGGGTCATAGCGGTGCTCCAGGGCAGACCGGGGCTAACCCCGGACAGGGAAAAAAAACCGGAGACAACCTGGTTGAAAGTTCCAGCCAAAGCATATCTTATCAGGGTCTGGCAAGCCTGGAGAATTGGCTGAATCAGCCAACCAACTACTTCCCATGGTACAGCTCGGATGGATCAACCTTCTACAGCCAGGGGTATAGCGAAAGCACGTTCTCTGCTTTCAGAGAGTATTATGAAACCTCAGGCACTCCAGTAGTTGGCGGGATAATCAGCACCCCTATCAAGTTCGATATTGCGCAGAGAACGCCTACCACGGTATACTACGGCGTAGGCCAGGCCTTGCCATACTCCCAGTATGTGTCCTCAATGCCATCCAATACCAACGACCTTTGGGTCCAGGGAGCAACAAGCTGGTCCCAGTATGTAGTAAGCCCTGTTGGAACCTGGCTACAACTGGTTGCCAATGCACCTGTTGGAGGGTCAGCAGGCGTCTATGAGATAGTTCAGACCGACACAACTGCTACAAAGTACAGCACCTATCAGTTCAACCCAGGTTTTAACACCATGAACTTCAATGCCGATCAGGTGGGAAGACACTTGCTCTACTTTGTAGTGAACAACCAACCGAGCAACGTCGTCATCGTGGATGTGTTTACCCAGGCCCCATCGACGCAGTACCAGGCCGAGGCGTTGACCACAACGACACAAACCGTGTCAACGCTGCCGCAAACGACTTCAGTTGGCGGAGATACCCCTGTTACGATCCAGTCCCAAGGAATGAGAGGATACCAGGTTTTCTTGGATGAGAACTACATTGGCACAGAAGGGAGCAATGGAGATTCCCTGGATGGAGCCTTTAACTTCAAGGTAACCGGAGGTCAAAACCACAATATAAGGGTGTATGACGGGCAATTCAATTATCCTAAGAGCATGTACTTTGAAAGAGGCGTTCTCAAAATAGTCAACGTGGAACCAGGAACTGCAGCATACGTATAATTTTTAGTTTTTATTTTTTACAAATAAATCCACTGATTAGAAGATCCACCAGGCCCGATGGGAGTATGCTGAATACTTATTGGGACCAATATATTTTTATTCTGAAAACCCTCATTGTGTGTGAGGGGGATTCCATTACGTCCTACAGGTATTTATGGGCACTGATATTCATCTGTGTATTCTGTATTGTTCCAGGTATTGCGGAAACGTCTGACCATTATTGGGCTCCGTGGGTAACACAGACCACCACAAATTCTGCTACCATTAACTGGCGGACTGCGGCTAATGAATCGGGTGAGATCTATTATGACACGACCAGCTATTTTGACCTGCATCATGATTTTAAAAACAATAAATCGATTCATACAGCCGCCCAGTATCAACATGTCCAGCTTACCGGACTTGTTCCAAATACTTCATATACCTACTGGGTGAGACCTTCCGGCGATAGGTCTGCATTTGGCAATCGCACATTCCGGACGTTCCCGATCAGCGGACCATTTACCTTTGTTGTAATCGGCGACACGCGAGAAGGCATCAATTATTCTGAGACTCAAAGGTTTAAGTATGTAGCAGATGCGATCGCGAATGAATCAAATGTGCTCTTCGTCCTCCATGGTGGGGATTTTGCAAGGCATGATTATACACCTAAGTGGGGGACATTTTTCGAGAGTGCTGACAGGATGTTGGCGAATACCACATTCTTCCCGGTCATAGGGAATCACGAATATCATAATATCAGCAACGAAGGTCTCGACGAAGAACACTATGTAGTTTGTCCTGAACAGTGTCTCCCGTGCAATCAATGTGCACCGGGTACTGGTGCTGTCAATTACAAGTCGGCATTTGATTTTCCTCTGAACTATTCCTTTGACTGCGCTGGTGTCAGATTTATCGTCTTGAACTCGCCGGACCCGAATTCCACCTGTTGTGATGATCCCCATACTACGCTGAGCTTTTCCGAGGAACAGGCACCCTGGCTTAGGCAGCTTCTGCAGGATAATATGTCCGGGGTCTTTACAATACACCATCATCCTATCTGGGATGCTGGAAGAACCAATAACAATTCTGATCTGGTTCCATGGGACAAACTGTATCATAAATACAATATCAGCGCGAATTTTGCCGGTCACACCCATAATTACCAGAGATACAACATTGGCGGTATACCATATTTCGTAGTTGGCAATGGGGGTGCTCCCAATGATGATGTCAACAACTCTACCATATATCCTAATGGGAAAGAGTCGGTGTTGCCAATGCAGCTGGGGTATCTTAAGGTCACTGTTGATCCAGAGAACAATACGGCAACTGCATGGGAGGTTACCGTGGCCAAGCTAAGTTGTTGGGAATGCCCTGCGACACCTGAGCTATATCATTCACCGGTCATTAATGATACGATCACGTTCCCCCTTAAACCGGCGCCTTATAATCCACCCACACCTAACCCATCTTACAACTTGAGCAAAGCGATGAACAAAGAGCAGATAAAGATAGGCAACAAGCATGCAGAGGCATACGAATCCGGTAAGGCTGCGAACAACATCAACATAGCAATCTCTCAGGGACTAGGAGCACCATAGCACCATAATGTGGCCCCTGGGGGCAGCTTTTTGGCCCTTTCCTATTTTCTCCACTCAAGAGCGATCTCTTGAATTTGATTTCTTAGATCCGTATTCACAGATGAGACAATTTCCGGCTGTGACTGGTAAGAGTCGCAAGCACAATCCTTTTACAAAAAATTGCGGTATCTGCAAAAAAAGGTATTGCAGCATAGCAGAGCGCGCTCTTTAATCAATGCTCGACATATACTATCTTTCCCATCAAATTGTGTAGCAAAGGTTGAGATGTCTCTACATGTTTTTGCATTGATAATATATGCTGATCGACATATTTATATCCTAAACAGATTCCTAACATCTGAGGGGAATAATGACCGAAAAGTCATGCAGAAATTTGCTAGTCTTGATATTTTTATGCGTTGTCTGTATTGTTCCGGCAATTGCGGAAACGTCGAAAGATTATTGGCCTCCGTTTGTAACCAACATGACGACAAATTCTGCGACGATCAACTGGAGGAGAACGAAATGAAATTTGATGTTCATGCTACTCTTGCGGCACTGTTCTTGGTAGCAGCAATCTATATTGGCACTGCCGTGGCATTAGACGCAACACTTGACTCCTCTATCCCATCCGGCTTAGAGAAGATCGATCATTTCGTCTTCATCATGCAGGAGAACCGGGCTTTTGACAACTACTTCGGCACTTATCCAGGGGCTGACGACATACCCAATGGGATTTGCCTTACAAACCCCAAGGGCGGTCCTTGCGTAGCCCCCTATCACGATACCAACGATACCAATCGCGGTGGACCTCATAGTTGGGTTAACGCCCATGCTGACATCGATGGAGGCTTAATGGATGGTTTTCTGGCCGAGGCATACAAAGGCAATAGCACGAAAGGTATCCAAGCCTGCAATGTGACAGATCCATATTGCGCTCCGGGGTCAGATCCCAGAGATGTTATGGGATATCACGATTATCACGAAATTCCCAATTACTGGAATTATGCTCGGCTTTACGTTCTTCAGGACCATATGTTCGAGTCCGTGGCCTCTTACAGTCTGGTTGCCCATCTTTATATGCTGGCAGCCCAGAGTGGTGGCTATACGGGATACCACCAGCCCAGGCCCACTTCATACAACTTCTCTGAGATCACGGAACTTCTGGGCAGCAGCAAGATAAACTGGAAATACTATGTTACCACGGGCCAATTACCGGATACAGAGGACCCTGAGGAGGTCGGATCGAATGAGGTGCAGACTCAGACTCCTGATAAATATACCGATTTCAATCCCCTGCCAGCCTTCCCAAAGGTACAAAACGATCCAGAACAACGCAGCCGTTTGGTAGATGCATCTCAATTCTTTGTTGATGCCCAAACCGGAAAACTGCCTCAGGTCAGCTGGGTAGTACCAGAGATGAATGTGAGCGAACACCCTCCATCGAGTGTTAGAGCCGGCATGGCCTACGTGACTGGACTTGTGAATGCGGTCATGGAGGGGCCTGATTGGAACACTACTGCTATATTCATATCCTGGGATGATTGGGGTGGATTTTATGATCACGTAGCTCCACCGAACGTGGATGAATACGGGTTCGGGATAAGAGTTCCAGGTCTGGTGATCAGCCCCTATGCTAAGCAGAATTATGTAGACCATAAGACTTACTCAGTCAGTTCCTGGTTGAGGACTGTGGAGGAGAGATTTGGAGTCAATCCATTGACCGCCCGGGATACCAATGCCAACGATATGCTCAGTGCCTTTGACTTCAGTCAAAATCCCAGGCCACCGGTTATATTGAACGCTACCAGGGAGGGTTCACCTTACCCACATCCACTACAGTATGACTATTCTTACAATTTGAGCGAAAAGATGAACAAAGAGCAGATAATGATGGGCAACAAGCATGCAGAGGCATACGGATCCGGGTCAGCCACGAACAACATCAAGATAGTAATCTCCCAGGGACCAGGAGCACCATAACATGGCCCCCGGGGGGGCAGCTTTTTGGTCCTTTCCTATTTTCTTAACCTAGAGCGATCAGCTATCAATACTATGTATAACGAGCATATCTAACCACATAGATGTATCATAAAACAAAATGAGTATACGGAGAACTTCATATACATCTCGACGACTTACGATCTCGTTCCCACGAAAGATACTCTACGGAAAGGCACGTTGACGGGCGCAAATTGCTCCGTCCAATTAACGCCGCGATTAGTTGTATGCAGTATTATGCCCTTACCAATCCATGGAGAAATTCCTACAACCCACACCGTTTTCAAGCTCCTCGCACTCGCACTCATGAGCCAGAAGCCGGTTCCATTTGGATTTTGCCCGTTCCAGGTTTTGCCTCCATCGCTTGTCCAGTATACACGCCCATAATCTTGTGTAATCCATACATTAGATTTATTAATTGCACAGGCACCGTTCATATGGGCTATGCCGGACGCTATACCATCCATCCGTGTTTGCCATGATGCACCCACATCCATTGTTTTGAGAACGGTATGATTCACTCCAACAGCCAAGGCGGAACTGTTGTCAGCGGCAGTGACATCTATCAGCCCTGTAGTTTTAACAGTTGAAGCATTTCCCTGTCGCGTCCAGGTGAGACCGCCATCGCTCGTCCTGAGGATGACTGCGTAGCCATTATCGTGATCTCCAACAATCCATGCGTTGTAACGATCTATGGCTGCCACCTTCATTAAAGCCGCTCTTGTGTTACTTGCTTGCTGGCCCCAGGTTTTGCCACCGTCCTCTGTATGAATAATGGTGCCATTGCTTCCGACAACCCAGGCGATCTTGCTGTCAACCGCACCAATTCCCAATGGACCGAAATCAGGGACAGATCCGGGAGCACCACATCTGATCCATGTCTTGCCCCCATCCGTCGTTCTCAGAATTACTGCATAATTACCGTCTTCATTGCCAACAGCCCACGCAGTGTTAGCGTCAATGGCACGGACATCCGATAGAGGGACATTTGGTATCGTATTTGGGGACCCCTGTCGGGTCCAATTTTCTCCACCATCAGTTGTATGCAAAATGACTCCGTAACCATTCGCAGGAACACCTATAATCCACCCGACTTCACCCTGTGCCGGGGGAAGCATCGTACTGCCTTCCGATGACTCGCTTATATCGATCGAGTTGGTGGCGGCGCCATTGGAGAAAGACAGAGCTTCCTGATTACCGATGGAGGTCTCTTCCACCTGTTTCGCAGAGCCATGCAGCCCGGAATAGTTTAATGCATCCTTATCTATCGCAAATTGGGCTTGGACTGGCCCGGCGGATAGAATTAGCAGTGAGATTATACCTATCCAAAAGAGGGACCTATTTGCCGCACTTTCTGTCATTCTGCAACCTTTTTGATTTTATTAGTTGATACCTATGTTTCGACTTAAATAAGTTAAATTAGTACATATAAATCTTTTGCTCAAAGTGGCTGCTGCCGAATGCAAGATCTCAGAGAAGGGACACATGGCATATGGCCTATGATCCCCCAGTCATCACGGATACGATAACATTCCCCCTTAAGGCCACGCAAGCAATACTTCTGCCTCTTGCCCAACGATAAACAAAGAGCAAATGAAGATAGGCAACAAGCATGAGGAGGCATGCGAATCAGGGTCAACGATGAACAAGCGAGCCCATAACGTGAAATTAGGGCGAATACAACCTGAATCGGAATTGTTATTAGGATTAAGCGTCAATGGCCAAGTTGATAGTCGATATATGGAGGCACGGTCGTGAAGAGTGGGTTAGTTATCATCTCAGCATCTCTGGTCTTGGTTTTAGCCGTGCCAGCTTTTGCGGATATTATAGATCAGTATATACAGGCGGCGCTCAATAACACAGACTATTCTCTTCGTTATGAAGCTGTTGAGGCTCTGGCTGAAACCAAAGATCCTCGCGCAGTAGATCCATTAGTCCAGATCCTTGAGGGGGATGAGGGATTACAGGAAGAGGCTGCATTTGCTCTTGGGAGAATCAAAGATACACGAGCTATAGGACCTCTAATCGAGTCTCTGTATACGGAGAATCAGTATATTCGAACGGCGGCAATCTGGGCACTCACAGAGATTGGTGAACCCACCGTAGATCCCCTGATCAGGGCTATGGATAGCCCAAATAAATATGTGCGATCATATGCTGGAATCGCTCTTGCCAGGATCAATGAAACTCGAGCCTTGGCTCCACTGATCCATGCTCTCAAAGATAATGATAGCCTAGTTCGGTCAAGAGCAATATCCGCCCTTGAAGGAATTAACGACAGCCGGGTTTCAAATGCACTAATTCTTGTCCTGGGTAAAGATGAAAATCCCAGGGTTCGTGCAAATGCTGCAGGAGCACTCGGATATCTCAAAGATACGCAAGCTGTAGCTCCTTTGATACAGGCACTTGAGGACAATGACAGTGATGTACAGTATGCTGCCAACGATTCTCTCCAAAAATTGGGATGGCATCAAGAATGATCGAAGGAGGGAACATAATCTTCTATACATAACCAATTACTTTTTTGAGTCCACTCCAAGACAATAAAGGTGGCGTTGAACGATTTTGACAGGAACTGAATAATCCACCCTGGCAGGCCAATATAGCAGGAACTGTGAGTTCTAAATTCTAAATATGAGATTAGGTGAGGGGGATGGGAACTCCGCACCAGTTTACGAGTACGAATCAATCCCTATGTCTCACTACAAACTGAGCTTTCTAAGAACTGCCACGCTTCCAAGTGAAAACGCCAGAAAAAAGCCACACGGTCCAAGAAAGACTTCGATTGGACGGGCTGGCCGAGCGCAGCTGCCCTCAGGCATGCTCGAACGAGTCAAGTAGAGGCCCATCTTGTAGCTCACAAACGAGGGCCGATGGTCGAGAAACATAAATAAGCATTCAATCCGATGGTGATCGGCTTATCATTAACTTTAGCGGTAGTAACGATATTCCCATGTGTACTTGCAACGACAAGGGTTTTACCGGATGACGATGGTGTTGGTTCTTCCAGGTCAATTTCTATGAAGAGCTTGTTATCCTTGATTTCTACTTTCATAGTCATACGAATTCTCCTATGGGTCTCTTTTTCTTTTAATGCGGGGAACGGGACGCCTGCACCTAGATAAATTTTTAAATCTGCATAAAGAGTAATATTTAATCATGCTAATTATGCCTATATGGAGGGAGGCTCATTAAAGGAAGATTTGGACTCGTTTTGATAGCGTTGGCTATGCTGTGTACGCCCACATTGGGAAACAAGACATCTGCTGATGGAGAGCTCGCATGCATAACACAATGTGATGAGCGTTACGTTCCTACATCATCCATTGTCACCGCAGAAGGTTTGGCACAAAAGGACGATTGCATATGCAAAGAATGTGGCTTGAAGCAGTACTGTACGGCATTTAAAGAAGAAGAGCCAATCCAGAGCGTGAGTGATACTTGTATTCCCAACGATGCTCCTTTGGATGAAATTACCTGCGCACTTGGATGCGTTGTAGAAGATCGTTATAAAAATGATTGCTGGTGTAACAAATGCGGCATAAAGGAGTGCTGTTCCCAGAAATCAGCTGCGCCGAAAAATCATCCGCCTACTCTCAGGGTAGCAGTCACACCTGAGAAGCCATTTGTTGGAGGCCCAACAGTCTCCGACCGTAGCGGGAAGGATTGCCTTGCAGTTATTACAGCCATTGGTTCGGATGAAGATGAAGAAGATGAGGCTGAATTGGAGTATAAATTTACGACTTCAGGTGATATTACAGGAGCAGGGGGCGGCTGGAATTCGGACAATGATATTTGTCTTCCCCCAGGAGGAACTGAATCCAGTTATGTAAGCGTTTTAGCCAGAGATCCCAAAGGTGCATTATCAAATGAGGTTACAGTCTTTGTCAGCCTTGAGGGAGCCGAAGATATCGACGAAGAAAATTATGCACCTATAACGATACGCGGCCAGCCCACCAATGTGGTGCCAGCGGAAACATCTTCCCTAGATGCTCAAAAATGGCTTGATAAAGGCAATGACCTTTACGGCCAGGACAAATACAATGAAGCCATCCAGGCTTATGAAGAAGTGATCAGGTTAAATCCAAACGCTGCCACCGCCTGGTACAACAAAGGCACTGCTCTCGTTAAACAGGGCAAGTACGATGAAGCTATCAAGGCTTATGATGAGGCTATCTGGCTGAATCCCAAATATGCCGATGCCTGGAACAACAAAGGCCATGCTCTCGGTAGCCTGGGCAAGCACGACGAGGCCATAAAGGCTTACGATGAGGCTATCTGGCTGAATCCCAACCTTGCCAATGCATGGTACAACAAAGGCGTTGCTCTCGCGAGAGACCTGGGAAAATATGAAGACGCCATACAATGCTTCGACAAGGCCATCGAACTGGATCCCAATTACGTTATGGCCTGGTCCAACAAAGGCAATGCTCTCGATGAACAAGGCAGGCACAACGAGGCCCTCCAAGCCTTTGACGAGGCCATCAGACTAGATCCCAATTATGCCATAGCCTGGTCCAACAAAGGCATTTCTCTCATGGCACTCCATCGAACCATAGAAGCCAATTCTGCCTTCGCCAGGGCCAAAGAGCTGGGGTATAATGGCTAATCCAGGCTCTTGGCACTATGTATAACCTCTAATCAATCTCCTCTTTTTTTATGCCTTAATTGCTGATACAAGAAAAAGGAAATTTCGAGAATGATCTTTAAGGCCTTGGATCTTTTCCCAAGATAGAATCCATTATGCTCTGCGGATGATTCTTCCCAATATAGTCCCATAAACGGCTTCATTTTGGCATGTGATTCAAAAGTTCTTCGTTTGGTTAGTTCACGATAAGCATTTATATTTATATACAATTATTATCAGTTAATAAATCGAAAAATCCGGAAGTGAATGAAAACGCAAATGGGTCAAATGGCTGGTGGAGCATTGTTCATCATAGGAATAGCCGCGATATTCACTTCAGGCGGTAATATTATGAACATGGTTATTGGAGATGTATTGGTTGCAGCCGCGGGTATAGCTGTAATGGCTTTGGGACGTGGAAAGCCTGCATAAAACCCCGGCATTAAGGCTCTCTAGTAATCTGCAATCCAATCTCTCTTTTTCGATATCCATTAAGCCGCAAAACATTATTATGAGGATGCTTTCGAGTTCGCACTCCGTTGATGGTAAGCTCCAAGTTCTGCATTTTCGGAATCGATAGCGTTGAAATCAATCGGAAAAAGGTGGAGAAAGGTGGAGAAAGGTGGAGAAAGGTAGAGAAAGGTAGAGAAAGGTATTGGAGAAGCTGGATCCCTTATGAGATCTTCTCCGTTCCTTACCTGTATTAAACGCCCGGACCGGGATTCGAACCCGGGTCGAAAGCTCGACAGGCTTTCATGATGGGCCACTACACCATCCGGACACTACAGATCCCGCCTCCCAGATTCGAACCGGGGACATCGCGGTGACTGCGCGTAGCACCTCTACGGTGCGAGACATACTACAGCCGCGCACTCTACCAGGCTGAGTTAAGGCGGGCCTCTCGCTACCAGGTTACTCCTTGTACTTAGACCTTTCGGGCAATGCCTGACGGCGTTCGTCTTTGCCTTATGATCTTTTGAGAAATCTATTCAACCAACATTACTTAAAGATTTCTGAAGTAATCTCATTCAGCATAACGCCTAATTGGTGGTGTTATGAGCCAATTTCGAATTGATTCACTCCAGAACGACTCCCAAAATTATGAATATATATCATTTCAGCTATTCAGTTCCAGGATGACTTCAATACCCATCAATGGCTTGATAAGGACCGCACGCGATCCAATGCCGGGACAATAGATAATCAGGTGGTTTTATGCTCATAGGTATTATGTCCGATGCACACGACAGCATTCAAGGAGTCAAAGATGCTCTTTCGACATTTTCTCAAAGAGGCGTCCGTATGGTTCTCTTTGCCGGAGACATGATAGGCTCCGGCAATTGTTACACCTTTGAGGGTTTCGGCATCCCCATAAAGCTTGTTTACGGCAATAACGACGGAGACCGCGTAGGTCTCGCCAGAGAGTTTGCGCGCGTGGGCGGCGAGTACCTGGGCGACTTCGGGGAGATCGAGGCGGATGGACTGCAGATCGCCCTCATGCACGGCACGGAGGAGCCGCTGGTCAAGGCTGTCGTCGCCTCGCAGATCTACGATATAGTTGTCCGGGGCCACAACCACCGTTTTGAGGCGACGAAGCACGGCAAGACGCTATTGGTCAACCCGGGCGAGATCTGGGGCCACTTCACAGGCCTCTCCAGCGTCGCCATCCTGGACACGAGCAACCGGAAGGTGGAGAAGATCGAGCTGGGCCGGTTCAAGACCTTCCGGGAGATCATCAAAGGATGACCGAAGGCGCGCTCGTCCCCTCTTTGGGCCTCTATCTCCTGGTGGAGTGGACTGGTAAAAGAGTGCTAAAAATCTTCTTTTCCAAAGAGAGCCCGGCAGAGACCTCCGAGTTAGCGGAAAAGATCGCAGCCTACCTGGAGAGAGGCGCGCCCCGCCCGGCTGCAGAGCTGGACCTCTCGGCCTGCACACCATTTCAGAAGAGGGTCTACGCAGTGGTGCAGGAGATCAGGCGCGGCGAGACCATGACCTACGGAGAGGTTGCCGCCCGCGCAGGCTGCCCAAAGGGCGCGCGCGCCGTGGGTCGGGCCATGGCCGTGAATCCCTTCATCATCCTTGTGCCATGCCACCGTGTGGTCGCCAGGAAGAGCCTGGGCGGCTTTGCCTGGGGCCCGGAGACCAAAGGGAAGATGCAGATGCTGGAGAAGAAAGGCAAGATGGTGCGGCCAACCATAGCTTCATGTGCGGGGAGATGAGAACCCGCACGATAATACCTCAAAATTAAGTTGCAAGTCTATCTAATCCATCGTAGTTTCTTTATAGCGGGTGCAATCGAAGATCTCTTTGACATCGGTTCTAAAGCCCTTCTGATCTAATAGCGCCAGGTCGTTCCAGCCGCCATTGCCGCAGCATGGCAGCCAACTATCGACCTCATCATCGGTATCATCGGACTTTTCGAATACAGTTTTCATTTCTATTTTTCGTGCCAGATCATATGTGCCGTAATATCGTTCTTCTCCCTCGCTGAGAGCAGGATAATTTTGATGCGTGAAATCGTACTGCGAATTTCTGAGCTTGTAGCTTAAATCCGCTATGCCCGTAGTTTTGGCCTTGATCTGGTAGCCTAAATATTTCGTGGGCTTGAACTCTGCTAATAGGATGGTATCATTGGTAGCCAGCACTGTGGCGTTCATCCTTTGAAGCCAAATAACAGACCTTTGCTCCTTGGACAACTCGTGGTTGTATAGGAAGTTCGCACCTACAAAGTCTCCGTTATTTCCCTCAAAATCTCGGTCATTTATCTGCTGGCCGGAATAGTCCAGAGTTCTCCCGGCTCTTATAAATACAGGCCATTGCTCATTTTTGTACTCGATCTCATATATGCCAGTTCCAATGGGCTTATCGACCAATATATCGATATCGTTCGGATTAACAGTCGATTTCATCATTATTTCATCTGTGGATTTGTAGCTCCCTTCCAGAGCATTTGTCCTCTGTCTGAGACGTACGTCATTAGTTCCAACTTCTTCGTAGTAGGATTGGTATGGATTCAGGCTTCGATAACGTGATTCTACGGGTGATATTTTGCCCTCGACTGAGCTTGAGAGATTGAAGCTGAAATTACTGCTCTCGCGATAGATGGACCAGTGAGACGTGTTGGTGTCAACATGACTCGACCAGTAGACACCACAGGCATTTGAGCTCAGTGCAAATACCACGAGGAGGAATACCCAATCCCTAGGGATCATATAGAGACTTAAAGTTAGTACTCTAGATAAGTTTATCGTACGTGTTTAGCTGGCTAGCTTCGCCGTTAGCATTTGGAGACAGTTTAGTCCATTCTGCCCCCATGTTGCCAGTGTCGTCATGATGCGCTCATGAATCGAGGTTCCTTTCTCATTGCGTAGCGTGCCCAAGATCTTTC
>CAIQHB010000006.1 GCA_903871465.1 uncultured Methanosarcinales archaeon | reverse complement strand
GAATAACCTTTGCTGAGCACTTCTCACCCAAGGGCCTTTGTAAACCAGATCTGTCTCATCTACTTGTACCATCTGTCCCACCAGAGCTTGAATTTGCACGCGAAGATACTTTAATGTAGGGGACATTTGGACGGATAGTAAAAAAACGTTCATTTCCGAATTCCGGCCAGCGCCCCCACTCTAAATTCTTACATTTTCCAAGGTCGCCTCTGACCAGCGTCGGTAGCGAATACGGTCGGAAGGCTAGTTGGCTTGTTTTATCGAATACTCTACAGAATGCTTTGCACTAGGTAGCGGGTTCCGCCTCCGGCGAGCCGATACGCGTATCTCCTCGGATACCACATGCTCGCAATGTCAGGCTTGATGTGGTCAAAGACGCCGGGTATACCGATAACGTTCACTGTGGCGCATCGCCAAACTACCTGCCGAAGGGATGAATCTGTAGGAACTCTCCATGGTTCTTTTCGTGGCTCAACACCTTCAAGGTCGACTCACCCCATTACCTTTACACCTAGCCCACTTTCTTGCCTACGTATATACACGCCGTTACAGCAAGGCTCGATTCTGCGCACGTAGCTAGCGATTACCAGGTGGGACTTGTACCAACTAGAACTACGCGACATTGCAGAGTCGCACCGTCCCCGAAATTCCAATCTATATAATCGACTCTGGCCTCTTTTCTCCGATTGCTACCGGCTCGAGAGAAAGTCGCTTGGTGGGATTCGAACCCACTGGAAAAGCGCCGCCTATGCACAGAGCACGTCGAACCCCGACGGCCACTTTTTCTTGCTAGTCGAATTTCTTCGCTAGCTTCCTATCTTCTAAATCCCGCATCCTTTTTTCAATTCTCGCCTCTCGCTCCATATTTTCTTTTAACTTCTGATCCCGCATACCGATTCTAATTATTGCTCTTTCTCGTTCGGTATACTTGTGCCATGGTTTTCCCTTGATCTTATCCCCCTCTAGGGGGCGTACCATCATTAGATCTTTTACCTGCTTTTTTTCTTTGCCTACCGTTGCAGTCACCTGCTTAAGATTTGACAACGGCTCAGCTGGTCCATTAATTGCTATCGAGACCTTCTTTGTTCCATCGTCTCCGATCCAGCTCGCACATGTTGGGCATCGCCTCGCGATACCTTGACCTAGATCTTCTCTTAGTTCGTATGTCCCCGCATAATACCTTCTTGCAGCATATTGTAGTGTCTTGATACGTTCATTATTCAATATCTCTGCTCGAGATGGATTGTCACTTATCTTCACTGTTTTTGGCTGCAGCCATCTTTCAACCTCTGTTTCATCCGCCAACGCCTGGTCTACTTTAATTTCCTTGATCTTGTAAGTAGCGTCGCGATCAGATCCTAATTCGTTAATGCTCTCCTGAAGGGCATTCGCCACTGCGGCGGGTTCAGAACATGCCCCTGCTGTTGGATTTTCCATCATATGCGCGTCTCGAGCTACGGCATTTCGAATAAATGCAGTTTGATTTGGAAGCAAGGCTAACATGCTCAACGTGATGTTAGGGGGGCCGCTTTGGCCTTCTGCCTGGCAGGTGGTCTCGTTGTTTTCGGCACCCATTTGTTTTTCCACAGTTATTGTGGCGTTGCACTTCATACACTGCGCCAGGGTGAGACTACTCCTGACCTGCCGCACCACACGCCTCTCCTGCTCCGGCGCCATATGAAAATCCGTTCCCTGGGTATAGGCCCGCGCATTCAACTGCGTCAGTTTCCTGGAGTTGCACTGCACCTTCATCCTATCCATACCGATCCCAGAGAGGTTTTCGATCCCTGCCTCTGAATTGTCCGGCAGGCTCGTATTGTTCGGCATCTTCTCCGCCTTCTGTGCCACTCCCTCGCCGAACTTCCCCTGCACCGGCTCCTCCGCCTCGAGGACGGAGACGAACTGCGCCGCTTTCGACCCCATCATGTCCGCCTCGTGCTCCAGCGACGGGTCATCATTAATGCCAAGCCCTTTCATTTGCGTCGTCGCCCGCACCCGCCCCTGCTTTTGCTGCACCACGTGCCAGGCCTCGTGGGACAGATGCCTCTCTTGCCCTGGCGCCAGATGAATATCATCTCCCTGTGTGTAGGCGAGGGCATTCAACCGCGACGGCTTGTCCGAGTTAACATGCACCCGAACATCAGACATGTCAATCCCTGTGAGTGACTCGATCCCCACCTTCAACCCATCCGGCATACCCGTACGGTTGGGCTCACGCTTGGCCTGCACCGCCACCCCCTGCACGAACCTGTTCCCCCTGGTCCTCTGCAAAGATAGCGCCGCCTGCCTCCTCTGCACTGCTGGCATAGAGGCCATCCTCTGGGCCACAGACTCAAGCGAGGTCCCGCACCCCCTGCAACCGCTGCCCTGCATCAGACTCCTGAAAGGATCAATCTCCATCTTCCTGTCGTTTTCCCCCACCGGCTTGATCCTCGATGCGCTCTCCTTCGAAGAATCCGCCTTCGTTCCCTTGTCAGAATTCGCCGCAGACCTCTCCATCTTCTTTCCCTCACTTCCCCTTTGCTAGATCATGATACTGTCTGAGCTCGCTCTCTCCACAGACCCTGCCGATCTTCTTCATCTCCCTGGATGTCGCCCTCACCAGATGCTTCATCGTGATAACTCCCGAGTCCTCCGCAGCCAGGAACGCCGCCGTCACCAGCACATTCTTAATATTGCCCCCGGCAATCTGAAAGCCTCTCGCCAGAAACTGGAAATCCAAATCCTCCGCCACAGATGCCTCCACCGGCAGCAGGCTCTTCCAGATCTGCAGACGGCCCTCTTCGCCCGGGAACGGGAACTTCACCACAAAGTGCATCCTCCTCTTGAAGGCCTCATCCAGGTTCCGATCGAGGTTGGTAGCCAGCACCACAATGCCCTCATGCTCCTCCATCTTCTGTAGCAGGTACCCTGTCTCCACGTTGGCATACCTGTCATGGGCATCCTTCACCTCGCTCCTCTTGCCGAAGATGGCGTCCGCCTCATCGAAGAACAGTATGGCATTGCTCTCTTCCGCCCCTGCGAAGATCCGGCTGAGATTCTTCTCAGTCTCCCCGATGTACTTGCTCACCACCATGGAGAGGTCCACCTTGTACAGCTCAAGGCCGAGATCAAAGGCCAGGGCCTCTGCAGCCATGGTCTTTCCAGTGCCCGAATCCCCTGTGAACAGTATGTTCAGCCCTTTTCCAAGTGACAGCTTCTTCCCAAATCCCCAATCCCCGTAGACCTTGCCCTGGTGCCTGACATAAGCCTCTATATCCCTGAGCTGCTCCATGCAGTCTGAGGGAAGAACGACATCCTCCAGCCTGTACCTGGGCTCAATTCTCCTGGCCAGCCTGGAGAGCCTGCTGTTCGACTGCATCCTGCAGCCTTCATAGAGGTCTTCCACCCGCAGGCGGTCTCTTCCGTCAAGTGCAGCCAGATTCCATGCAGAAGAGATGGCGTCCTCGATCTGTCCTGGGGTCAGCTTGAACTTGACTGCCAGGTCATCGATCTCCTCTTCGGGCCAGCCAGGGAGGTGGCCTCTCCAGGCCCTCAACCGCTCTGTGAAATCGGGCTTCGGGATCTTCATAGTTAGGAGCCGCTTTTGCAGCCTCCTGCCCAGATCAATTGCATCCCGGCTCTCAATGAAAGCGAGGCCCTGGAACTCATCCAGGGCTCTGACCAGAGCGCCCTTGAGCTGAGCTGCTCTCTGATCGTCCGGAGCCAGGGAGTCGAAATCCTGCACGTACACAGCCGCCTCCTGCAAGAGGGCACGCCTGAAGGGCCTGGATACCGCAGCCTCCAGGCCCCTCTCCTCTGCAGGCAGAAGAGAAAGGTCAAGGGTAACGATCCCCACACCCAGTGATCTGCAGATAGTCTCCGCAGCCTCCCTCCTGCCGCAGCCGTAGGAGCCCTGCAGTGAGCAGATGACGCCCTTCGAGTTCTCTGCCAGGCAGAGGGCCAGGTTCTCCAGCGTGGGCCGGAGAGATGATGGAAGGCGTGAGGATAATGCAGGTAAACCATTAATCTCACTCGATCCATTTGGCTCTGCGAGATATTCCGCATCATCAGAGTCGTCCAGAATGTAGGCCAGGACATCCGGGTTAAGCCGCAATGCCGAGGCGAGATTGGGGCTGCCGTCTCTCTCCTCTGCCGGCTCAAGGATACCGTGCTTGATTAGAGGGGCGTCAGGGAGGAATAGGTGCCGGATGGCTATCTTCTCCTCAGGGTTTGGACAGAGGAGATCGATGATGAAGCCGAGGGTGGGACGCTTCCGGGTCAGGTCGTCCTGGAGGTAGGCGTAGAGCTTCTCATACTTTGGATCGAGTTCCACTGCCAGGCAGATGACCACCGCGTTGAACTCAACATTGCTGAGGCCGAGGGTTCTGGCCAGCTTCCGCAGCCTGGGCTCATTCCCGCTCGGAAGACTCTCCTCTGCTTGCAATCTTCGGTCGACATTTGCCTTTGCAGCATAGACCTCGGCTGCCCCCGAGTTCGATGATAGAAGATCCTGATTTTGCAGGGTGCGCTCTTCCAGGAGGAGATCAACATCCTCATCAGAGATGTAGAGACCTTTGAAGGGGTCGTCATCGTTTCCCTGGGCTCTGGCTCTCTGGACTGCTTGCCGCAGGAGACTATCGAGCCTGCGAAGCTCATCCAGCAGGTGATTCTTATCATCTTTGTAGCAGGCTATGGATTCGGTCATCATTGCCTTCTTTTGCTCTCACATAATTGATTGATGGCAGGTGTCTCGATTCCTCTAAGACAGAGAAAAATAGCTAAGGGAGCACGCCTGCCTTTGGTGACGGTGCGTTCGGTTTAAAAAATGATTTTATCTTAGCTGAGGCAGCTCTACAGCCTCCGTCTGAACGGCCTCCATCGGAACGTTCTCCTCTTTTGCTAGCAGCTCCTCCAAGACCTGTATCGCTCCGCTGATGCGAAGCATCGCCTGAGCCGTATTCTCGCGCTTTTCATTCAGCTCGGCGAGGATCTTCTGGCCCTGGTCATACTCATTCTTCAGATCGGATAAACGGTTCTCAATTTGGTCTCTCATTACTCATCACCTTTGTATTAGTATGTCCTTGATGCTTCTAGGGCCTTCACTCTCTCGCTCAGGGACTGGTTCAGGGCCTTAAGCTCCTTTACAGCCTGGACTAAAATCGCAGTAAAATTGCTGTAGTTCAATCCCAGAATCTCTCGATCTTCGTCAGGAACTCTTGAGACCAGCTCTGGAAACACAGGCTCGATCTCCTCGGCTATCATGCCGATATGCCTCTGCTTCTGGGCGCCAGAGTTTGTGGAAATATGGTCCTCATTCCAGTTGAAATATACTCCACGGATCCGATCCATCTTATTGAGAACATCTGTAATTGGAGCAATATTCGTTTTGAGCTGCTGGCTGGATAAAGCATTCCAGGCACCTTGCCCATCGATATAGTATAGGTATGCATTGCTTTCGTAGTACCCTAGTTTTACTGCGTTTAACCCATCTTTTGTAAAATAGCTTAAATGATAGTTGCCATTTATCCACAATCTGCCCTTGACATTTGCCTCGCCTACTATTAGCTTACCATCGCAATCTGCGTTCTGAACCTTAAGATTTCCTGCCACATGCAGCTTGGCCTCAGGAGATGTCGTTCCGATTCCTACATTCCCTCCTTCCTGCAGGAACAACCTCCCATGGTCTACATCCGTTTCAATGAATTCCAGACCTGATTTTGGGCCTATGGTCCCTAGGCAGAGGTCCCATTTCCTTATCCATTTTTCATCCTTCTTAGCTTCAAAGCACATCAATCCTTGAGGAGTTCCAGAAGCCTGAATCGCCAGAGGAGTGGAATATGCGGGTGATTTCACATTAGCTAGCTCGCCGCCTATCCTTGCTCCGCCCGTATTTACCGTCAAACCGCCATCTACAGTGAGAGCGCCGCCGTTGACGGTCAGCCCGTTATTGGCTGTGAGGAGATCTGCTACGGTCGCCTTGCCCGTCACAGTCAAATCTCCCGTTATTGAGGCACCATTTAGGGCATTCAACGGGGCTCCGCTGATAGTAGCTCCTCCTTGGGCGTTCAGGGGATTGCCTGCATTTACTGTCAGAGCGCCGCCGCTGACGGTCAGGCCTTTATTGGCTGTGAGGAGATCGGTTATGGTCGACTTGCCCGTCACCGTCAGATCTCCCGTTATTGAGGCACCATTTAGGGCTTTGAACGGGGCTCCGCTGATAGTAGCTCCTCCTTGAGCGTTCAGAGGATTGCCTGCATTTACTGTCAGAGCGCCGCCGACGGTCAGGCCTTTATTGGCAGTGAGGAGATCTGCTACAGTCGCCTTGCCCGTCACAGTCAAATCCCCAGTTATTGAGGCACCCTTTAGGGCATTCAACGGGGCTCCGCTGATAGTAGCTCCTCCTTGGACGTTAAGAGGATTGCCTGCATTTACTGTCAGAGCGCCACCGTTGACGGTCAGCCCGTTATTGGCATTGAGGAGACCTGTTATGGTCGCACCTTTGTCCACCTGCAGATCCCCAGCCACATGTAGCTTGGCGCTCGGAGTTGTTCCGATCCCAACGTTGCCATCTATTGTCAGACTGCCCTTTGGTGCATCAAATTTTAGTTTTTCCG
>CAIQHB010000005.1 GCA_903871465.1 uncultured Methanosarcinales archaeon | reverse complement strand
GAATAACCTTTGCTGAGCACTTCTCACCCAAGGGCCTTTGTAAACCAGATCTGTCTCATCTACTTGTACCATCTGTCCCACCAGAGCTTGAATTTGCACGCGAAGATACTTTAATGTAGGGGACATTTGGACGGATAGTAATAGCATTGAATCTTGAAGATCCCTGGTATATCACAACAATAGATTTTAGTGCTGAAGGAAAGCAACTCGATATCCATGTCGATTTCAAAACAGGCAGTAAATTTCCTTGTGCGAAATGCGGCAAAACAAGTTGCAACGTGCATGATACTATAGAAAGAACCTGGCGACTTAAAGCCTTGCTAATTGGTACTAAATCGAAATCCTCATACGAAGGTTATCATTGAAAAGTGAGTTGCCCGAATAATTTTCTTGACCCAAACCCTGATCTATTTGTTGGATGATCTAAATATTGATAAAAGGGCCATACCATATTGGTGATTTTAGGAGAGGGGTAAATTGATCATATCTGGAGCCTGCAAGAACTCTTGACTTTTTGTCGTGGGTGAAGGTTACTGAAAATCGTCGAGAAAATCAGGTGCTTTGGATTCACTTTGGCTGCAAGTATCCATTGCACAATGTGTTAGCGCTTCTCAGTAGCTCACGTACGCGACCTGACCTTTCCAAATCACAAAATTAAAACCTATTAAGGATTCACGACCCATATTTCATATCTGTGTAGTCCCGAAACTCTTGACTTTATATACCCATCACTGGTGCATGGGAAAGAGGAACAAAATCGTAAAGCTAACTCCGCAAAAAATCAGATACATAATCCGCTACAAAACCAATAACTATAGCACTAAATCAATCGCCAAGGATCTCAAAATTAGCGAATCAACTGTAAAGCGAGTCTGGATGTATTGGGTCAGAACCAAGACGCCGCTAAACATTAGTAAATTTGGGCGAAAGAAAAAGGAATTGGATAAGACCTCTGAGGATTTGATCCTCAAAATCAACAAAGAGCAAAATCTCGGCGCAAGGCGTCTAGAGAAGATTATAGAATTCACGCACGGAAAGCATATACCGCATAATGCCATCCATAAGGTGTTAATGGCTCATGGTCAGGCAAAGACAAATCCAAACAAATCAAAACGCAGGAAGCCGTGGGTCCGATGGGAGCGAGATCACAGCTTAAGCCTTGTGCATCTGGATTGGCACATCAGCAAGTGCAATGGCAAAGAGGTTTGCGTCGTCCTCGATGATAGCTCGCGGTGCATCCTGGCGGGTGGCGAATTCGATGCGGAGACAACGGAAAAAAGCATCGAACTCCTCCAGGAGGCTTTGGATAGTTTCGGGTGGCTGACATCGATTCGCGAGGTGATGACCGATCATGGGACTCAGTTCTATGCCAACAAGCGGGACAAAAATGGCAACGCTGACAGTCGATTTGAAGACTTTCTCCGGAGAAATAAAATCCGTCACATATTAGCCCCAGTTAAACGCCCTCAAGTCAATGGCAAAATTGAAAAATGGAATGATACGTACGAAAAGAATCGATCCAGGTTTGATAGTTTTGACAAATTCATGAATTGGTATAATACAGTCAGGTTCCATGAATCGCTTGATACAAAGTGGTACCTGCAGACGCCTGATATCGCATTCTGGGCTAGGCTGCCGGAAGGGTGCAAGTTAGGAATGTTCTTGAATCGCATGGAGACTAAATTAAATGCTAGAAAAAGAATGTAAATATCAGAAGGGAGTATATAAAGTCCAAACATTCAGGACTACACAAACCCATATTTCATATCCGAAAATTATTTAAGTATCTTAGTGATAGATTGTAAATGCTGGAGAGAGAACCTGACCAAGGTCATCAAATAAGGAGGGAGAGTCTTGAGAAGTAACTATAGGATCGCGTTTCTGGCTGCAATACTATTTTCTATGATTTTGGCGGGGCTATCTTGCGCTCAACCTGCGATCAAATTGGATACAGGAACTATATATCATATGGATCAAAATGTGAAAGGAAACGGCTTTTTCAGCGCTTATCAGAATACCGCTGTCACTAACCTCAGTCTGAGCAATACTGCCCATGGAAGCGGGAGCTTGAACCATGAGTCGAAGCTCGATTCTCGTAATGGCGCCAAATTCGATAGTAATAGTGACGAATATGCCACTACAAGCGATAGGGGCACGACCTTTGTTGAGAGCACTGACTATTCCTATTCACCAAGAAGCATGCAAATGGGAAAGTATTCCCTGCCGATTGCCTTCCAGTCGAAGGGCGCCGAGGATACCTGCCTCAAGAATTATATCTCAGGCGTCTCCATGGATGCCAGGTTCAATTATTTAGATACGCTCAGCAAGAATCTCTCCTCAGAATTATACTGGAAATTCGTCAACTCTTTAGGTGAGATGGATACCAGTTTGGAGGGCCAGGCCAAGACTGACCTGAACCTTGAGGCGTCATTCTCAGGCAGCGGACATGTGGGCGTCATAGATGCGAGCCGGGGCGAGAAGAATGCAAATATATTGATCGACGAGGATTACAGAGGGACCTACTACATAACCAAGAACATGTCGCATGAAATCAAGTACAAGTTGACGGCAGAGATGGATGACTGGTTACCCTGCTGCTCGGGCGGATTTGCCGATATGAATGTCCTCGATAAGAAGCCCTTTAAATCGGCGGCAGGCATCTTTGATTGTACCTGCTTTAAGGCAGCAACCGAGGCCCAGTTCCCGAGGGTCTATTAGAAAACTAGAATTGGGGCGGTGCCTCAATTTTTCATTTTTCCTAACTCTTTTGAAGATATTCCGAGGCGCGGGTTTGCTCCAGAACACCAGCATTAGATCTCGGAATGCTGGAATCATCACATTCATACGGCCAATTTTTCCTCTTCCGTCTGGATCGTTCTGAGGCGGTTCCTCATCTCGATGCCCTTTGCTGTTGTTTTGTACAATATCGGTGTGGTGCTGGCCTGGCGTTCGAGAAGATCGTTTTTCGTGAGATGATTCAGGTAGGTGCGGATGGTTGTGAAGTTGGTATTGGTTTGGTAGACAATCTCGGTAATATTTTCACCATTTTCACATCGGCTCAGGATCTCGATTACTATCTGGTCTTTGCTTCTTCGCGCTCTCATTTCTCGAATTCTCCCAGAACGGCTCGCAAGAAAGTTGCAGTTCGATCTTTGGGCTGTACTAGGGAGCGTTTGGCTCCTGCAGAGATTTGACTTCTCCTCGCGTACTGTAGTTTCCAAGTTTTTGATTTTGCATATAAAGCGAGATTATGTGGTAGATATCGTGTTATCAAATCTAGAAGTATTGACATTAATGGATTACAATTATCAATTGAGTATGCTAAAACGAAATTCATTTATAAAGGTAATGGTCAGGGCGAAAAACTTGGTAAGTACAGCTCGTGTACACAAAGTAAATGAGATAACTCATGCCCATCAATTCGGGAATAAAAATCCCTGGATCTCTCAGCCCGGAAAGATCGCCTTTAGGTAGCTCAACGTGTCCAGGTGAAGTGGAGGATTGGCCGGCGATAAGTATGTGTTCGCGGCGAATTATTCGTATCTGGAGCCGGGCTGGCTGGGTTGCTGCCAGCCGGAGGTCGCTATCGACAAGAGGGCTCAGCTGGACTCTCAAGACCATTCCATGGTGCACTATACCATTATGGTCAAGAATAACGCCCAGACCACTATGGCCGCCAGATTGACCGATCAACTTCCAGGAGGCATGAGTCTCTTGGGAGCATCTCCTGCTCCGGAAAGCTACGACATGAATTACATCCATTGGGTTCTTCCTGAGCTGAGGCCGAATGAAATTCGGACTATCCTGTATAATGTGCATGCAGCAAGGAACGGTGGCTATACCAATAACGTGCACCTGGATGCCAGCGCTGTAGATGGAGCCGGTAGCAGTACTGCCGATGCCTCTGCTTATGTGGATGTGACGGATACGGGGGTCGCACCAAAGACCGCCAGGTATGATGGCTGGCAGCCACCTGATTGGAATTTGAACAATTCGGAGGAAGGCATAAGCATGGAGGAAAGCATGGATGATACCGGATCTCAGGAAGACTGAGCTTCATGCTCAGTCTTTTCTTGAATCCGAAGCACTAAAAAAAAGGAGACGATCAAGGATTTCGCTATCGATCGCTATGCGGAACCATCCGCTCCCTGAAATTCGATCTTCAGCCCCTCGTTGTCCACCTTCGTCTCAATGGCGATATTGAGGCCCAGCGGCTCGATAAGGCTTGCGACCTCGTCCCGGCTGCGGTCGGTTACAATGGCGATGGAGGGGCCCACAGAGCTCATTCCCACGAACTCGAGTCCCGCCTCGCGGAGCAGGCTCATCTGCCTGTAGATCTCAAATCCATGGTGCTCCACCTCTGCCCTCTTCGAGCCGCGAAACTCGATCTCCCATATGATCTCGCCAATCTTTTTCAGGTCGTCTCTTTCCAGAGCCGGAATGAGGTCCATGAGCAGAAGGTAGGCTTTCAGCTCACGATCTTGATAGTCCAGATTGCGAGCGCGGTTCATGAGAAGGTCGAACTCGGTTCTGCCGGCGGAAGAGACGACCGTTGGGGGTATGGTTATGAAGACGTTCTTGCCCTCAGCAAAGCGGTGGCGGTAGACCAGAGCCAGTTCGTCGCCCATAATGACCATGCCGCCATAGGTCGCAGCTGCCGGTCCCACCCCCGTTTCAAAGCCGTTTGTAACCCTTCCGTCTTCCGTCTCCTCGACATAGTTGTGGCCCAGGAGGATGCGGATCTGCTCAGAGCTGAGCGGAGAGCCGAGGATGGCGTTCATGGCATGGCCCAACGCCAGGAGCACCGAGCCTGTGGAACCGAGGCCGACATGCTTCTTCTCGTGGTCCTTGATTACGATGCGAAATCCGCCGCTGTAGTGCACCGTCTTTCTGAAAACCTCTACGAAATGGCGTATGATGGGCTCCCTGGAATAGTCGATGACGACCTCCGAAGGCGTGCACTCCACTTCAGCTGAGCAGTATATCTGCAAGGCATAGCCCACGCCTCCACCACCTGGCCTGTTGGGAGCGAAGCGGTTCATATCCAGAACGGTGAGATGGATGCGGCCGGGCGCTATCGCTTTAGCTCTTCCCTTAATGGGAGTGAGCTTGTAGTCCTTTTCCAATCCCAGACTGTGGATGACTTCGCCGGGGCTGAATGGCTGAAACTCGTACTCCACCAGGTCCAGGTCACCGCCTCGAATCTTCATCTTGACCAAGATCCCACCTCAGCTCGGCCGGTCAAAGTATATGCTCTTTCCAGAAGCCTTTAGGGGCAGACCGTAAGCCACAGAGCAGCCTTCCAGCCAGCCCAGAGAGAGAGCTGCGGCTCCCGCCGAGAACATGACACGATTGTCGACGTTGTGCAGGCTGGCGGTCTTGGCGGCGGAGCCCAGTGCGATACCCAGGTCCGCCATCTTGATGGCGCAGTTGGGGCCGCGGAATGGTTTTTCCGATCCACTTTCCGAGAACTGCTTTTGCGCCTCCAGCATATCCCGGCAAGTGGCAAAGCCGCAGCCTCCACAGTCCAAGCCGGCGTGGTCCAGAGCCTTGCAGGAGATGAGAACGCAGGCATCGCTCTTTTCCAGGTTGCCGGCGTCTCTCAGGTAAAATTTGATGCCGCGGGCCTCGCCCAGGCGGCGAAGTTCCCGGGAGAGTTTCTGCAGCTCTTCGCCAGCTATTACCTTTATCACTATTGAGTCCAGGCCCCTTCCCTTTGGTGCGGTGCGGGCAGAGAGGGCCATCAGCTCTGCAACCATTTCCACGGCTTTGGAGATCATAGCATGTGCGTATGTGTTCCGTGCTTATTAGGTTTGAGAGGCCTATGGAAAAATTTAGAAGAGAAGAAATGTTTGTGCCGAAATCATCGCCATATTGTTGAGTGAAGTCAAGAAGCTGAGGTAAGTCCAGAGGAAAGAGCTATTAAGAAAGAAAAATATAATAATAATTCGAATGACGGTCATAGCGCGCCAAGAGATTCCCAGGCTCATCCTGGCAATAGCCATCTGCCAGTTGGCCGGAGCCCTGGGCTCGGTCTTCACAAGCAGCTCGGTCTCCTCCTGGTATCCGACGCTGATTAAGCCCTCTTTTGCGCCGCCAGGATCGGTTATCGGCGGGGTCTGGATTGTGCTTTTCACCCTCATGGGCATATCTCTTTTCTTGGTCTGGCGTGAGGGCAAAAGAGATGCTTATTGGAAGATAGCATTGGGCGTCTTCGCCGCACAGCTGGCGGTCAATGTGCTCTGGTCCTGGGCCTTCTTCGGACTGCAGTCGCCCCTGGCAGGAATTGTGGTAATAGCTGCCCTCTGGCTTCTTATATTGCAGGCAATCGTAAGGTTCTGGCCGATCTCCAAGAATGCTGCATGGCTCCTGGTTCCCTATCTTCTCTGGGTGAGCTTTGCAGCGTTTCTAAATTACACTATCTGGCAGCTGAATTCCTAGAGTCGTTCTCTTCTCAACCGATTCAAATATATGGTTCATTGCTTAAGAGCTACCTAGGAATCTGCAGATCGAATACTGGAGAATCGGATGTTGCTATATATTCATAATCGAACATTTGGCCCAAAAGCGATGCTATTGGTGATCCTTGCCAGCGCCTTAATAGCAGCCTTGGCAAACCTGGCTGAAGGTGATAATGCGAGTCCGGAAGGTGCCGCAAATGGTCTTGATGCGATCTGGGGCATCGGTCATGAAGGGTCTCCAATCGGTGATTCATCATACAATAGCTCGAATATCAGTCTCGAAAGTCAAAATAATGACACTGGTGCACCCGTCAGCATCAATGTAGGAACTGGCTACTATTCGTCCCACCCTGTTGCCTACAATTCTGCCATCAGCAGCCAGACTCAACTGGAGAATATAGGAGCCGCCACATCCATGCAACATTCTGTCCAATCCGCCAAAGGGATATCGGGCTTGTCTGTGTACATGGTCCGCGAAAGTGAGAACATCCGGGGCGGTTCGGAATACTCCGGCACGACCTCCACCCAGATGAGGATCGACGAAAACGTGATCGAGGGCAAGGTTCATATCGGCGCATTGCAGGGGAGCGATGCCTCAAGAGGGGGGGCTGGTGAGGATGGAAGGGACCCCACGACAAGTGCCTGGAAGAATCCGGCCATCGAGATCGATGAGGAATATATTGGAACCTATCATATATCTAAAAATATAACGTTTAATGAGATGGACCGCAAGCTGGTGAGTACAGACAGCTGGCTCAACTGCTGCAGCGGCAATTATTTCGATATCTTCCCGCCAAAGCCAGTGTCCATTAGCGCTGATGATGTTTTCAGCTACATTGGGAAATAGATATAGGAATAGAAATGAACTCCACCGGGCCCGGAAACTGGTCGTCGTTGATCCATTATCTCAGAAATAGATATCCTCGGAGATCTTTTGGCAATTTCGTCCCGGCTCGACTTCAGGGGCTTTTTATGGATTGGATCTTCTTCATTTTCCAGTTCGCCCGGAGCTTTCCCTTCCGGTAAAACGGCCCCCTGGTTAAGTAGATATGTCATGAGTGCCTAAATAATCCGTGAAGTTGCACAATTGTTGCACAATTTCCAAAGGAGCAACCATTCGCTCCAAGATCAGGAGTTATAGATCATGAAGACGTATCCTTATCCTTCCGGCAAGAGCATAGTGAAGTGGATTTCAACGGATTGGCTGGCAGATCACATCGGTGAAGAAGACCTCATGATACTCGATGTACAGCCCAATGTGCACGACTATATCCTGGGTCACCTTCCCGGAGCAATCTATCTGAACGAAGGCCTCCTGCGTTCGGCCCGGGATCGGCTCCCTGCCATGTATATTCAGCCCGAGGCGCTGCAGCCTGTCCTCAGCCGAGCCGGCATTGACCCGGACAGGCCGGTAGTAGTATATTCTTCAGCAGGGCAATTCAGCAAGTGCACGGCTGGATTCGGAGACGGCCTGGAGCAGACCATGATGGCCTACTCCCTGATACGCTTTGGCCATAACAACGTCTACATACTTGATGGCGGCCTGGAGAAATGGAAGAGCGAAGGCCGCGAGCTGACCAAAGTATTTCCTTCCTGGAAACCGTCGAACCTGGAGCTTCGGGTTCGTAAGGAGTATTTTGTCGAATACGAGGAATTCAAGAGTCTTTTGGATCAGGATGATGTGATCCTCTTCGACGCCCGTCCCTTCGAGGTCTACAAGGAAGGCGGCCTGTGGATCAAGAACGGCCATATCCCGGGAGCCAACAGTCTTCCCTGGAGAACCCTCATGACCAAGGACAATGCTAGGCTCATTAAGAGCGATGAAGAGTTGCAGGAGCTGGTGGGCAAGTTCGATATCACACCCGATAAGACCCTGATTATATCATGCGGCACGGGACGGGAAGCCACGAACGAATTCCTCTTCTTCAAATTCTACCTGGGCCATGAGAGGGTTCGGATCTACGAGGGCTCTTTTACGGAGTGGTCGTCTCACCCGGAGAACCAGACCGTCACAGGAGATAAGCCTCGCTAAATACTACTATGCTCTTCGATAGAATTGTCTCTGAGGGGTTGGCTCATTACTCCTATCTGGCAGGAGATAAGAACGAGGCCCTGGTAATCGATCCCCGTAGAGACGTTGATGTCTATGTGGAAAAGGCCTCAAATGCCGGAATGAGGATTGCTCACATCCTGGAGACCCATCGCAATGAGGACTATTTCGCGGGCTCGATGGAGCTGGCAGAGAGGACAGGCGCCGAGGTCTGGCATGCCGATAGCCAGTGGGATTACAGGTATGGCAATAATGTTCGTCCGGGCCAGAAATGGAAGGTGGGCCGTCTGGAGTTCGAGGCCATCCCCACGCCCGGCCACACACCCGGGAGCATGAGCTACATCCTTCGAGACCCGACTGGGATTCCTTTCATCGTCTTTTGCGGGGATGCTCTCTTTGCCGGAGAGGTGGGACGAATAGACTTGATGGGCCCGGAGAATGCCACAGAAAATGCCGGTCTTCTCTACGACAGTCTTTTCGGAAGGCTCTTGCCGCTTGGAGACGAAGTAATTGTCTGTCCGGCCCACGGTTCTGGTTCCGTTTGCGGCGAGTTGATCAGCGAACGTCTCTGGACTACCATCGGTCTGGAGAGAAAGCATAACCCAAGGCTTCAGGCAAGAGGCAAGCCTGAGTTCGTGAAAACTCTATTGAATAGCCAGCCAGAGAGGCCGCCCTACTTCAGCAGGATGGAAAAGGCGAACCTGGCGGGCGGGCCCATTTTGGGGGCCTTGCCCGACATCAGGCCCCTGGACCCAAAGGACTTTCAGGCCCTGTCGGAAGGGGCCCAGATCCTGGATACGCGCCAGGAGCTCGCCTATAGTGCCGCTCACATTCCTGGCGCCCAATCCATCTGGCTCGACGGATTAGCGAGCTTTGCAGGTTGGTTCCTTGGCTACGATCAGCCCATCCTCCTGGTGGGCGAGGGCAACGATCATGAGAACGCGGCTCGCATCCTTGTCCGTCTGGGATTCGACAATATCGCCGGATTTCTGGCGGGCGGGATGCTCAACTGGCATATGTCCGGCAAAGAGTCGGCATCCATCAGGACATTACAGGTGTTCGAAATCTGCCGGCTGCCGGATATCGGTGAGCCGCCGGTCTGGATCCTGGATGTGAGATCCGGCAGCGAGCTATTGAAAGACGGCCGGATCGATGGTGCCCAGCATATTCCCCTCACAGAGATTGCAGCAAGAATGGGTGAAGTGCCGAAGAATACGACCGTTTACGTCTTCTGCGGCAGCGGCATGCGCTCCATGGTGGCCGCAAGCTTTCTACAGGCCCGGGGCTGGAAGGAGATGGCAGTGATTTTGGGCGGTATGGCAGGCTGGAGATCGAAGAAGTGCCCTATAAAAAGATAAGTGGCCCATTTATGCAGGGATCTATCGCCTTTTGCTGCTATTCCGCAATTTTTTCGCCCCTGGCAATTATTGTTTGAATCCGGTCTTGCACGTCGCGGCTCTATGCTCTTTTTTTCCCAGGCCCGCGGGTGCCAGATTGAAGACAATGGTCTTGAGGCGGGTCATCTCATCGATGCTGTAGCCGATACCTTCTCTCCCCATGCCGGATTGTTTTATTCCTCCGAATGGGAAATAGCCAACTCCATGAGATGGACAGTCGTTGATAGTAACCTCTCCGCACTCTAACGCTTTGGCCACACGCCACATGCGGTAGAAGTCTCTTGTAAAGACGCATGACTCCAGTCCGTACTTTGATTGGCGGGCGAACTTCAAGGCCTCCTCCACGTCCTTGCAGCGGATAATTGTAACAACAGGCCCGAAGACCTCCTCTGTGGCGATCACGGCCTCTGTTGAAACAAGGTCGAGCACGGTAGGCTCAAAGTACGACCCTGAGAATTTGCCGCCTCGCAGGAGCTCGGCTCCCTTTGCTATGGCGTCCAGAACCAGCCCATTTATCCTAACTGCCGCTTGAGAGTTGATAACAGGGCCTATATTGACAGACTCATCCCTGGGGTCTCCCAATTTCCATCTATCAACCTTGGCGACGATCTTCTCGACAAGGGAATCGGCAATGGGTTCCACGGCCAGAACAGCGCTCACGGCGTCGCACCTCTGCCCGGCAAACTTCAGAGATCCATCGACGCACTTCTGGGATGCTAAATCCAGATCTGCGTCCTCCAGAACGAGAGCATAAGCCTTTCCACCGAGCTCCAGATGAAGCCGCTTCATCCCTGCCTTCTGTGCGATGCTCTTTCCTACGGGCGTGCTGCCTGTGAAGTTGATCATATCCACATGTTCACTCTCCACAAGGGCGTCGCCAGCCTCAGATCCAATGCCCGTTATCAGGTTTATGCTGCCATCCGGCACTCCCGCAATCTGGAGAACTCTTGCCAGCAGGGTAGATGCTATGGGATTGGTGCTGGAAGGCTTCAGGACAACGGAGTTTCCAGCCAGAAGGCCAGGGGCTATCTTGGTTGCGGCAATGAATAGGGGATAATTGAAGGGAATTATGGCTGCTACCACGCCCACAGGCTCGCGAATCACCATTGCCATCTTCTCTGTGGTTCCCTTATTCCAGTCCCCGGGAATATACTCGCCAAAGATTCGGCTGGCCTCTTCCTTTGTAAACCTGAACCTCTGCAAAGCAGCGTCAAATTCACCTTCTGCATCCAGGGCGGTCTTGCCGGCCTCAATCTGAAGAACGCGTATGAACTCGTTCCGGTGCTTCTCCAGCATGTCTGCAGCGCATTCGAAGATCTCGATTCTCTCGGATCCAGGCAGTTCCCGGATGCTTCTATTCTCTTTAGCCGTGCTGCAGGCAAGATCTACATCATTCTTTGTGCCTGCCTGGGCTTTTGCTATGAGGCTGCCGTCGATAGGAGTATGGACCTCGAACAGCTCTCCTCGTTCGCTGCTTCGCCATTTGCCGTCGATCAGCATCTTAAAGACGGGCATCCCGTCGATTGTTTCATAAGTCTCCTCAAAGGCGGAGCTTAAGTTCAGATTTAGATCGTCTTTTACCATCTCTATCGGCCTCTCAGGGCGCAAAGATTTAATGTCTCAATGAAAATCTCACAAAATCGAATCACCTTGATCTGATAAAATCACCAGAGTTCGCCAGAGTTCGGGATCGAGAAACCTCTGGCCTCGATCCCGGAAATGCAAAAATATGGCGACCCGGCTTCACATGCTCAATCCTATCGGCACCATCACCCGGTCGATGACATAGACGATGCCGTTATCGTACTTCTCGGACTTCAAAACGCGGGCTCCGCCGACTTGCCCTGCGCCGACGTCTAATGCTAGGGATTCTCCCTGCAGGGTCTTGACGGAATTAGAGTCGGTCATGTTGACGAGTTCTTTGGCATCAATCATATGGTAGCCAAGAAGGTCGATCATACCATTATCTTTCTTGTTGATCGAATCTATCACAGACTTGGCCTTTTCAAAAGCCGCATCGCTGGGGGCAAAGACTGTAAACGGTCCTCCTCTGAGAGTCTCAATTCCCATGAGTCCCTGTCCGTTCAGCGTCTCCTCTAATCCGGCTGACTTGATCGCAGCTGCAAATTTCTTTGCGCCCAAGTCGCTTGCCGCCTCAGCTACGCCAAGAGTCGAGCTCTTTTTCGGCAGCAACACTTTATCGATGACAAAGACGGTGCCATTATCATATTTCTTGTTCAGAGTTACATTGGCTCCATTTACCTTCAGACCGTTTGTGTTATTCAGGGTCAAATTCTCCCCTTGCAGCGTCTTCACAGAAGTGAGCTCGGATATATTTTCAAAAGCATCGCCATTCCAGACCACATGATAGCTCAAGATACTTTTGAGTTCAGTCTGGTTCTCTTTGACGCTATTCATATCGATACCTGTAACGCTAGCAAAGGCTTCATCGCTGGGCGCATAGATCACGAAAGACCCGGTGCCGAAGGTAAGTACTCCCTGGTCGTTTAGAGTATTTGGCAGATTGGAACTTTCCACCAATGCCGAGAACTCCTTCAAACCAAGGTCATTTGCAGCATCCAACACGCCGTATTTTGCCGTCGCGTTATTCTGGGCCGAGCACGGGCCCACGCAAATCAAGCTCGCCATGAACAATAGACTCAATAAAACCCACTTTTTTTGAACCATGCTTTATCCTCCACTCTAACACTAGATAAGAGATATCCTGGATAAAAGATAAATCTTCTTGTCTCAAAGCCGAAATATTGAATACCGATTGGATTTACAATGTTTTGCGTGAAGCCTGGTGCATCCCTCTTGGTTGTTTTGTTGATCGTGCTTTTGCTCTCTTCTCTGGCTATGGCCCATGTCCCTCTCATGGCCGGGGGAAATGAAAACATCTCCTCGGCCTTGCATATATCAGATCCGGGAAAATCCTGGGCGATATATGGCATCCTTAAGCCGGAAATGGTCCAGTACTACAGCTTCGACTGTGAGTTGGGTGGCAGAATCCATCTGATGCTGCTCCGGTCTACAGATGCAAAGGATAATGATTTTCGGCCGAATCTTGTCCTCTTAGGGCCGGGACTAAAATCGTCCGGACAGCTATCGAAGAATGTGGTCCTGCCTGCAAGTTTAAAGGACCTGGGAGCTATGGCGGTCTATGGCAAGCGAGCAGCAAATGCCACCTATGAGCCTTTCGGGCCCAGCAGCTACATCGAGATGGCGGAGATAAACATCTCAGCCCCGCAATCTGCCCGATATTATGCGGCCGTATTTAGCAACAGCACTGCTGGACAGGCAGCTGCAAATGTCGCGGGTCATTATATCCTGGCAGTGGGCGATCGTGAGGAGTTCAGCTTCTCGGAGAGGATAACCGCGCCAATCCGGCTTATATCTGTTTACATCTGGGAGGGCCAGAGCGCGGGAATCGTCTTCCTTCCATATTTGATCGCGGAAGTCATAGGTGTCTTGGTCTTCTGGAGGGGCACACGTCGCACTTCATTTTGCCTGGCGGGAACCCTTGCTGGTTTTCTGTTCCTGGCCACCAGCGCCTCCGTCTTCACAGAGATGGTCTTCAGCCTCAGCCGGGCACCCTTTGGGCCGGAGGTGTATATTACTCTGGCAATTGTCGTCTTCCATGCACTCCTTGGCGTGGCCGGCATCCGCCTGGCCAGAGGAGAAGCCGGCATTTTGCAGAGAGCACTCCTGGCTGTTCTGGGAACTGTAGCCCTTCTGGCAGGTTCCGGCTTGATCTTGGGTCCCATACTTGCCATAGCGGCAAGCCTGTTGCCCTCCAAGAAGGGCTCCATTCTCAGCAATTTTTAAATAGATTTGAGAACAAGTAGAAATGGGGATCGATTTGTTCCAAAATAAGATCGCATCATTGCTGCTTTTATTATCATTAGTAATTGTAACGAAATAAACTAGGTAATTTTTTATATTAGAAATACTCTATTAAGTTGTATGGATCAATTGAGCGATATAAAACGTAGGTATAACTTAATCAAACCATTTTTTAATGAAAAGGCAAGACGATTATTTC
>CAIQHB010000004.1 GCA_903871465.1 uncultured Methanosarcinales archaeon | reverse complement strand
CAGCTTGTTATTCTCGGTGAGGACGAACTTCAAAGTCTCAGTGCCCAGGTCTTTCTTTATGTCATAGAAAAAGCCGGCGAAGTTCTGCGGGTTCCATGCAAAGGTGTTATCGACTAGGTTGCTCTGGCCGTTAATTGTTCCTGCCACTGCACCCCGAACCTCTACACTGGGAACTGCGCCTGCTGCCATAACGAATGCCAGCATGATTACGAATATTAATGCACCAAAAGATTTCCGGATCATCATTAAAATCATCTCATTAATGATTTCAATTACGTTATCGAATATTGCTCAGATAAGTAGAAAAATGTTTTGCTATGTCGAAGCAAATATCAATTGCATTCATCACGGCTTACAGGGTTGCACAACCGAATAATTGTTTGAGCTAAGGTTCTTGAACTTTATAAATCAGAGCAAAAGATAAATTAGTAAGGATAATACCACAGGCAAAGTTATATTGTCATTTAATTTTAGAGTCAGAGACTCAATAAAGGCTCCCAGTGCTGCTACCAAAAGGGTTGCAGATACCGGTAAGATTAATATGGCACGCATCGCCCCGGCCATAAGTCTCAATGTGCCTTCCATTGTTTTGTTCCTATTCCAGGGAAGCCTATGTTTTCCATAGGTTGTGCCGGTATATGTTGCAAATCCATCCCCAAGTCCGAACATGAGAATCAGGCAACCGCAGCAAGCGGGTTACTTCTAAGCAGCCCGAGAGCAAAGAGAATGCCAAGTGCATTGTAGAGCGGACCCTCGCCAGGTGTCTCTCCAACCCGGCCTGCTTTCTTGAGCCATCCTCAATCCCGGAAACCTTTATTCCCATTACCGTGAGATGCATTACCGGGATGCCGACAAACAAGGCTAAGAGCACGAGGTAGGATGTCTTTTGCGGGCCCAGGATCAATATCGGCCAAACACGCCGATAGGTTCGATAAAACATGAGCCGCTTTTCTCGCTCTTTTGTCAAATCTGTCGATTGCTTTTTTTGCCTGAAGACGATCGACTCAGATATATCGTACCCAAGGCCCGCTATTGCCATGCCGACTCCTATATCCAACCAGGGATTTGCCCCTGCAGGCAATTGAAACAGGCTGACCAGCATCGCGAAAATGTAGGATAACGGGAATAGCACATTTCCCAGGAGAGAAAACACAAGAGAAAACGCTTCCGCAACATAAAGGCTGGGGAACGCGGAAAATGCAGGGCTTGAAGAATTCATAGGTCCTGCAATATCGATAAGCCATTTGAGCAAAGTAGATATCGCGGCTACGGTTACTATAGGTCACTATATTATTAATAGGAGCTTGATGCGTTCTATTGATGTAGCATTGAAGGCCGCCAGACAATCACCAGAAAATTCCCTCTTACGTTGTGACTGAAGGTTTATGAATAGTTCCGGTTAGCTGACTCTAGAGAGAAGGAAGATTGAAAATGGAGAGCCAGGACATGGTCAATAAGAATATCAAAAATAATGAGCAAAAATCCGGAACAACGGCCGCGTTATGCAATACATTATGCCATAATTGGAAGGATCATGAGAACTCAAAAATATTTATACCCCTTCTCCTTCTTCTTTTGACTTATGGGGCTCTTTTTGTCCTTTTCAATTCTCTGGTCCATATTGATACACAATTATTTCTGGAAATCTTTAAAATGAGGAACCCGGCTCTTGATGCGTTCTTTGTGTTATGGACAAATGGCGGATCCTTTTTCATTATATTTTTGGTCGTATTAGCTCTGTGGCTAAAAGGAGAAAGACGTCCTGCCATTTACCTGGCAGCAGGATTGATAGCGGATCTCGTATTCGTCACAACACTCAAGACTATGATCCACAGGCACAGACCTTACGAGAGCCTATCCATAACTCCCCTGGAGCTCGGAGATATTTTCGGCAGCTTGCCTTCCGGGCATGCGTCCAGGGCCTTTTTATCTGCAATGATATTAACAAAATTCTACCACAAATATATGGTTATCTTCTTCCTCCTGGCAGCATCAATTGCTTTCTCAAGAGTGTATCTCGGAGCCCATTATCCGCTTGATGTAATAATCGGGGCGATAAACGGAGTACTATCGGGGATCTTGATAATCAATTTGTGCGATCGCTTCCGATGGAGAAAAGGTTAGATCTCTGATTTGGGACCGTTCCCAAGTGATGATAGAGCGCAAAACAGGAAACGGGACGACTCCACCGACTTCAATTGTCAGGGTTTCCGGGCATCGAATTTCGGCAAACGGTCAAAGGCCCATGATCAATAGGACGGCTCTGCTAAAGGCGACCTACTATAGGCGGCTCTACTTCATTCAATGCTGAATAAAAATTTAATATAATTATGCTTGATTGGTTCTTAATTTCGAGCCGCTACTACTGGCACTTTCCCTTCCCGCTCCGGATGCACTTGTAGCCCTTCTTGCTCAAGTCGGCCCCGGTGGACCACTTGATCTTCGTCTCAGGAAACTCAAAGCTGGCGATCAATGGAGCATGGTCCGACTCCGGGTAGAAGATCTTGGGGGCGAAGACGATGGACTCGTCGTGCAGAAGCTCGTTATGCACCTCCGAGCCCCTGAAGTAGGCGAGCATTGTGCGTGAGACCAGAATGTGGTCCAGCATCTTTCCTTTGCCGTTGTGCAGGAGAGAGTAGCGCGCAGGCTCCGGGATGTTTCTCTCTGTGGGCACCATGACCCGCATTGCCAGGTCCATGTTGCCGGTATTCTCAACGTCGCCCCGGATGGCCTCGATGGAGACCTCATCGAACTCCTCATTGAAATCCCCGCAGACGGCAATGAGGGCGCACGGGTCCACATCGAAGAGCTTATCGATGAGAATCCGGGTCTCCAGAGACTGGCCGATGCGCTTCATGCTGGAGATGAAGACGCCTTCCGCCCAGCCCGAGGCCGTCTTCCAGGTCCTTTCGCTTAATTTGTTTCCCTGAATGTTGGTGGGCCGGCGGCTCTTGAGGTGCAGGTTGATCACATCCACCACCATGTTGTTGGGCAGCTGCACCTTGGCATGCAGAATGGGCCGCTCCCAGGAAATCTCTCTGGCCTCGCGCTCCTCAGGCTGGGCAGTGACTTTCTGGTAGCGCGGCGAGGGCGCATACTCGTGCAGGTACTGGTCGTGCTCCACGATCTCGTAGCGGCTGAGGATGACGAGGTTGTGGTGCTCGAAGACCTCACCTGTGGACGGATCTACGGTCGAGACCCTCTTGTAGCCCTCGTATGGAGTGCATTCCAGCAAGCGGTTCATGGCGTCAAGGCGCAGTTTGCGGCCTCTGTCATGCTGGCCGCAGATCTCCTGAAAGCAGAGGACGTCCGCATTGAGCCGTACGAGCTGAGGCCGCAGGATTGGTATGCGATCCTCAAGGCTGGGGCTTCTGTCGGGCCGGTCATCCAGGTTCATGAGGTTGAAGGTGGCAATGTTCAGCTTGACTGGCATCCTGTCTCTCCTACGTCTTACGGTCTTATTGTCTTATTTTAGTCATGCTCAGGAGGGCATTTTATTCTTGCGGTTGTATCTCCCTCAGTCTTCGGCTGGGCTTTCCTGCTTGAACCGAGAGTGGATCGACGGCCTCCGGTGGCACATGAACCGCCTCGGTCTCCTGGAAGGTGCTCTCTGGCACAAAATCGCGATCTTCCGGAAGCAGGGTAAAGATCCTTCTCCTGAAGCCCTCACTGCCGATTTTTGCCGTGGTCTTTTTCAGGACAGCATAGCCGATGAGTATTTCGCCCTGGGGGGCTTTGACGGGACAGGTTCTGATGCTGCAGAGCTGAACCTTCTCCCGTACGTATGCCATCCTCGCCAGTGTCTCATGATCCCTGAGCCAGACTATTTTCTCCTCATCCTCGTATGTGGGGTCCATATCTCGAAACCTCGTCGCCTGCTTCAGCCGTCGCTCAGAAGGTCTTGCTGATCAGGTAGTTTCAGGCTGGACTGAAAAGATCCCGCCACAAGAGGATTGGCCATAGCCGCCGGAAGGCCCAGCTCCGCCAGAACGCGACTGCAAAACTGCATGGAATCCTGACCCGCGTCCGGTCCCCTGGCCCTGGCTACTTTCAGGACCGCGTTGTGAATGCTCTGCAGATATGCGAGGCTCTCATCCATAACCCGATAGGCAACGCCGTCCAGTCGCGGCTCGTCCCATGCCGATAAGAGGAATTTGATTCCCTGCATGCTCTTTAGCCTCTGGATGGACCGGACCGAAGCCAGTATATCCTGGTAGATGGGCATGCTGCCCGGCACCGGAACGGCATCGGCAGAAAAGAGTGCCCCGACCTCGGGAAGCCAGAGGCAGATGGAGCCGGAGGAGTGGCCGGGAGTGTGCAACACCTGCATACTTACGTAGTCCAGATCCAGGATATCTCCGTCCTGCAATGTTTGGTCGACATGAACCGATCCGGCCACCAGGGATTTGAAGCCGGGAACGGGGCGCTCCCGCTCCTGCAAGCTCACATCCTCTATCCAGGACTTTTCTGCAGCGTGTGCGGCAACGGTGCAGCCTGATAAGCTCTTTATGGCGCGGGCGGCGCCCATGTGGTCTGGATGCGAGTGGGTGAGAATGAGCTGTGAGATCTCCGCTGGCTTTCGGCCTGTACTCTTCAGATAGTCCAGGATGATCTTCTCAGAAGAGGCCACACCGCTATCGATCAGGAAAATCCTTTGGCCATAGATGAGGTAGACGTAAACGAATCTGGGAATCTTCTGGCCGGATGGATCTGTTATTTGAAAAGGGATCTTCAAAGCATGAATACGATCTGTTATCTGCATATGATGCCTCGTTGCAAGCTTTCTTTCGCACGGGTTCTACTGGAGATAAGACTGTGTTATGATAAAAAGGGTTCTGATGAGTAGGACTAAAAGAATTGACAATCTTCTGGCCTAGGTGTAACTCGGATGTTCTTAGACCTTCAATCCATTATTGAAATTCCGAATTACTGAGCCTGTAACGAGACTTATATCTTCGATCATTAATCCCTCTTATGGTTTTGGTCGATCTTTGTTTTCATTTCCAGAATTTCCACCAGCCCTTTTTCTGGATCTCCTCTTCGCCTGGTTTCTCACTTGATCTTACTCTCAAATGAATGAAGTATGGTTGCCAGATAGTGTAACGCTCAAGTATTTTCGAAGCCTGGCAATATCTAAAGCAGTTTTTCCCCCAGCAGAGTCATTTGGATTCATATTTACCAAAGCGAATGATATGGTAACATTTTTTGCTGTATATCCCTGAAGTTCACAAATCAAATATTGATCAGGATTTTTGTAAAGTTGTGTGCCACTTGAATATGGACCGATACCTGTTTCACCGTATTGCGTTATTGGATCGCCCCACGGAGTTCCATCCATCTCCTTATTCCAAATTTTTAGCATATAGTCCATAAGTTGCGGATGCTGGGATAGTGGATAACATCCTTCTTTGTGCATGACGATTGATAATGCAAAGGTTTGATTATTTCCTAAAACCACTCCTGTAGAACTGTTTATCAATCCCCAATTCGATGGGTATTCAAATCTCAAGTCATGACCATTATACCAAATCCATTCACCTTCACCTGCTACTGAGTAGACGGATATCAAGATAACCAAAAGTATCAGGCATAGTCTTACATTTAGTCTAAGATTTAATTTCATCATCGTCACTTCCAGAATTCCCAACGGTGCTTGGTCCTTTCCTTGTGGATATAGCCTTTTAGATGATCCAATAGTTTGTCTATGGGGTTCTCGATCTCTAGTATCACAGTCTCTTCAAGTTTTTCTATTGTATCTACCCGCCAAGAGTGAAGTTCATCTGGATCCGTACCATATCTCATATCCTCAAATTGTTCCTCATCTCGGATTTTTTGTGTTAGATATTGGGTAAATTTGAACTTCACATCAATGTCACGAAGTGGTTTAATTAGTTCATTTAACTCATTTGAACTCGGGAATAGGATCTGGATTAAACCTATAGTCTCAAATAAACTTTGGTTACTCTTGGCTTTTTCTAATGCAAGATCTTCACTTCTCTTTTTTTCAAGAAGCCAATTTGTTGTTTGATGAGGTCCTGGCAGCATTCCTAAATAATTATAATATTCTGACTGTATAAAAGCCTCAAAATATGACTTGTATAATTGTGATGTTAATGATTTTTGCCCATTTAACTGGCTATAGACTTGTTCTCTTCGTTGAGATTCGTTGTCTTTAATTTTTGATTTTTCGATGAAATATGTGATGAAACCGCCAACTACTACTCCAATAAATCCAAAAATCCCAGGAATCAAACCTTGAGGAGATATCCATTTCATCCATTCCACAAGAATTGCAATCAGCAGACTTCACCTACATGCCCAGGCGTTCTTTTATGGCCTTGACATCCGCCTGCATCTGCCTGAAAGGGGTTGCATATCCCGGCTGGATGTCTTCTCGCAGCCCTTTGATCTCTTCCAAGACCTGAGGGATTGTATCGGTATTCTTCCGCACTACTTTGATCTCTTCCAGGATTTGAGGGGTGGCTTTGGTATTGTCTCTGATCTCCAGCAAGACAGGAATGGCTTTGTTCAACTGGACCGTGCTGCAGAACTGGGCATACTCTCCTATCTTCATGACCTCTCCATCGAAGTCATCAAAGACGATATTTGACACCTCTGAGTGAACGGGACGCTTGGTCTCAAGCAGGGCACGAAAGGCTTTGATGGCCTCTTCATCGCCATCCACATAGATCAGGACCTCCTTACCAACACCTTCTTCGATATTATGGGCCTCAAACATCCTGATTCTATTGGACATAGCCAGGCTCATCAGGAAGTATCTGTAGCCCACATCATGCACTTTGGAACCTGTAATCTTGATTTTTATCTTCATGCTCATCTATGCTATGTCTTCAAGACTATTTAGGGCTCTCGGCCATTTCCTGTTGCTAACCTCAGTTCACAATGGGTTTCCAGTTTTTTGGATCGTCTCCGTTCGTACTCTGTGAGCTTTGTGAGCTCTGTGGTTGAAGCGTCGTTAGCCGCTGGTTATAGCCAAATGATTACGGACATTCACCACAGAGACACGGAGCGCACGGAGGACTCATAGAGGCTTCTATTATTATATTACCAACTTGATACAGCGAGGAACCCCATTTTGTCTCTCCTCGATCCCGGATTTTCCTGGCATTTATGGGGCATCCTACGGTTGCTCTTATTCAATTCCCCGTCAGGCCGCCATCCCTTATGCTGCAAGCCTCCAGAGCCTCTCTTATCGCCCCTATTCTTGTGGGCTTGCTTATGTAGCCGTCCATCCCTGCAGCCAGACACTCCTCTCGATCACCTTTTAATGCCGATGCCGTCATGGCGATGATCTTGGGCCCGCCCCCTGGCCAGCGCTGGCGTATCTTTTTTGTCGCCTCCAGGCCACCCATCTCCGGCATCTGCACATCCATAAATATAACATCGTAATCCCGTGCCTCCAGAGCCTGCAGGACCTCCTTTCCGTTGGCCGCCACTTCCGATCTATAACCCAGCTTCTCAAGCATCTTCTTCGTCACTATCTGGTTGACCAGGTTATCTTCGGCAAGCAGTATGGTCAAGCTGTGGTCCAGATACCCCTGGCGATCGGAAACCGGGGGAGTTTCAGGCTGGGCGATATCGATAGGCCCGCAGAGGATAGGTTCAACCTGAATGGTAAAGTGAAATGTAGAACCCCGGCCCGCCTCACTCTCAACCCACATCTTTCCATGCATTATCTCAGCGAGCCTCTTGCTTATGGCAAGGCCGAGACCGGTTCCACCATACCTCCGCGCTATCGATGAATCAATCTGGCTGAAGGACTGAAACAGGCGGCTCATTTTATCTTCCGGGATTCCAATTCCCGTATCCTTTACAGCAAAATGTATTTCAAAACCATCTTCTTTGAGCCATTCACTGGAGATCGAGACTGAGACTCCGCCGTTTTCTGTAAATTTCACCGCATTATTGAGCAGATTAATTAAAATCTGGCTGAGCCGGGTGGGATCGCCAAGGATTATACAGGGAGTATTTTCTTCGATAGTGTACACCATGCTCAGCCCTTTCACGTGGGCGCTTGCCGCCACAAGATCAAAGGTTGCCTCAATGCAGTTTTGCAGGTTGAAAGGCTGGCATTCCAGCTCTACCATATTCGCTTCGATCTTGGTGAGATCAAGGATATTATTTATGATAGCAAGGAGCGTATCCCCGCTGGAGCGAATGATCTCTACATACTCTCTCTGTCCCTCGGTGAGGGATTCGTCCAGCAGAAGACCTGTCAAGCCTATGACGGCGTTCATCGGAGTGCGGATCTCGTGGCTCATATTGGCCAGGAACTCGGACTTGGCGCGCGTTGCCGATTCAGCTTCTTCCTTGCTCCTTTGCAGCTCTTCTTCGGCATGCTTTCGTTCTGTTATGTCGCGTATGGATTCGATCGCCCCCCAGTAATTTCCATCTGAATCATGGAGCGCCGATGCACTTGAAAGTAGATATGCAACGCCGCCTTTCAGCTGGGGGATGCAGGCTTCACCAACTAGGGTGCCATTTTCCTGCCTTTTCATATTATCATATCTTGCTTCAAGAGCAGGATTGGGCTTATTTGCTATATCTATGAGCATGGGCCTTGGCTCACCATAAAAAGGCAATGCATATTCATAGTCTCCCCTGTTCAGAATCTGCTCGGCCTTGAGGCCCGTCATCTCCTCGATAGCACGGTTCCAGGCTATGACCCTGTCATCCTTATCGATAACAAAAGTAGCATCAGGCAGAAAGTCTATGATATTCGCTAGACGGCGCTCGGACTCTCTTAGAGCAATCTCCCCGGTCTTGGAAGCACTAATGTCCAGAGCTACATGGACGACTCCAGTGATATTGCCCTTTTCATCTTTAATGGGACTGCTGCGAGACTGCCTGGTCTTGCCGTCAGGAGTGACCAATTCGCCCTCCTGGCTTTGACACGTTTGGAGGGCTTTGAAGGCGGTGCAACCTGAACAGGGCTCACTGAGTCCATAGATAATTTTAAAGCAATGCTTCTCCTTCATTTCATCTATGGATTGACCCAGTGCCTCTGGTATGAGTGTATTTATCCAAATAATGCGCATCTCTGGATCAAGGTATTCGACAGTAACACCTCTCAAGCCACCTAAAATCGCCGCCTTTTCCTGTTCGGATTTGCGCAAAGACTCCTCAGCTTGCTCACGTTCCTCAATCTCCGCCAGGGTCGTTGTAAGCAACTGATTTCTCTCATCAAACACTATCTTCTGACGCATGAACATAAGCCCTATGATGAGACCTACCGATGCCGCTATTGAGGAAGAGCTTATGAGGCGCGAATAATCATAACCCCAAATGAGAAGAGAAAATGCCGCGCCAATTCCGAGGTACGGCAGGTAGAGGGCCGAGGCAGATCCACCGATCTTTAGGTTTCCCACTGATTTTGGTAAATCAAACGGAAGAGTGATTACCTGCAGCAAACCGGCCAGTCCTATCAGTAAGTTGCTGGTGATCCAAACTGTATCAAGGATACCGCCGGAGAGATAAGTTCCATTTTGTGTCTGGATGCTGAAGACTACATCCGCAATCAAGAACAAGACCATGCCCAGAGCCAGCAAAAGTGCAGGAATACGTCCTGGAGAATAGAGCTTTCTGAAGAGCAGACCCATCAGAGCAAAGAACAGAACCAGATCCATGATCGGGTAGGCCGCCGAGATAACCAGTTCAAGAGTTAAAGCCTCTGTGGATGCAACTATGGGGGCGATCAGGAATACCCAGAAGACTAATGTGGCTGAGACCATAACTATTGCCGCATCCAGGAAGATTTTGAGCCGTTCCCTGGGTAATAGAGGTTCATCAGGCAAAAGGAGGATTCCCACTGCAAAAAGGGGATAGAACATGAGGTAGCCTGCATCTGCTATGGAGGGAAATGGATTCTTATGCAGAACGATCTCGATTATAGCCCAAGACCCTTCTCCAAAGGCGTCAAAGATCATAGCAATAGCAAGGACTGTCCAGGCTCTCCTGGACCTGCCTTCCAGATGCCATGCTGCATACAGCAAACACGCAGCTGCGAGCCCTGCGGTCATTGCTAGAAGCGTATCACTGAGAGAAAGCATCGTCTCTCGGTCCTCAATAAAGGCCACAACTGCTAAATGGGCAGCGACGATTGAGATCGCCAGGATGACTGCAATGCGAAAATATCTATTGTTACGCATCTTTGCAGGGTCTATTGTCTCGATCTCATCCCTCCAGATAACTACTGGTTCAAAGGCTTAGGCGAAAAAGCTTTTGGTTGTTCATGCCCGTTGGGCGAATTGACATGCAGTTGATGTTGCCAGCATAATGCAAGAATCATTGGGAATTAGGTTGCTATTATCCCCATTAATAGCAAATATTTTGGAGAATGAGTCAAGTTATGTGACGTCAAGAATCCATACATACGACTTCAGTTTTGATCCAAAATTTTTATTATCCGAAATCAAATTTTGTCTCAGAGCTGTAAGCAGAGTTTATGCGTGGATTTAACTGCAGAAAATCGGCCATTATTTTCGGGCCTGGGAAGATCTTTAAGCTCACAGGTTATTGAACTCTTTTGATTGCATGCCGAAGAAGAATAGCTCCTATATGAAAAAAGACTGGGTCAACCGTTTGATGCTTCTGGCTCTCCTGGCTGTGCTGCTCAATGGAGTGCCGATATCGGCTAATGGGGCTGATACGAATTCCGTTAATAACAGCCTCAATGCAACCAATATTCCCATTTTTGGTTATGAAGTCGTAAATGCCTACCCACATGACCCATCCGCTTTCACTCAGGGTCTGGTCTATGAAGATGGGGTGATCTATGAAGGAACGGGACTGAATGGCCAATCGACCCTGCGTCGCGTAGACCCCGAAACGGGTCGTGTTCTGCAGCAAACGAGCCTTGCAAGCGCGTACTTTGGTGAGGGCATAGCCATCTGGAAAGATCGCCTCATCCAGCTTACCTGGCAGTCGAACTTGGGCTTTGTCTATGGAAAAGAGAATCTTACCCGGATCGGGAACTTCAGTTACCGGACAGAGGGCTGGGGCTTAACCTCGGACGGCAAGAGGCTGATCATGAGCGACGGCACAGATACTCTGTACTTTCTGGACCCAATTACCTTCACAAGAGAGGGAGAGATAAGAGTAACGGCCAAAGGGGAGCCGGTTAAAGGTTTAAATGAACTGGAATACATAAAAGGAAAGATTTATGCCAATATGTGGCCGAGCAACTGGATCGTTATTATCTCTCCCGATACCGGTTTGGTTGTTGGCGCCATAAACTTGAATGGGCTTTTGCAGGATAGTGATATCCAAGGGCATAGGGTGGATGTGCTAAACGGGATAGCCTACGATGCAAAAGTGGACCGGCTCTTTGTGACTGGAAAGTGGTGGCCAAGGCTTTTTGAGATTAAGCTGGTAGCAAATGGTAAAGAGGTATGAGCCGAGCCAAATCCCTGTCACCAGTCGGGCCATGGGGCATTTTTCAAGCGGGCTAAAAAAGAGGGGACAGGGATAAAGATAACTCTGCTCATGGCTCATGCTTGGCCGACGACAATTAGCATCTTTCTAGGGCAGGACGGCAAGAACAAAAATGGATTCTCGTCCGAACTCCGTGGATTCCAACGATCGGCTTCAGATAACTGATCTAATCGCACTCTTTTTCATACTTGAAGGAGAGCCGTACTTTCGCCCTGTACTCAGCGATCTTCCCGTTCTCCAGCCTTACATCCAGCTCCTTGACCTCAGCAATGCGAAGATCCCTCAGAGTCTTTGTGGCCCTGTCGACTACAGTCTTGACTGCTTCTTCCCAGCTGGTCGTCGAGGTTCCGATTAACTCTATTACTTTGTATACATCTCCATCAGTCATTTGTCTACCACTCCTAAAATTGCAAACTATAATAGGCGTTTCTAATTGATATATTTTCCCGAAGTATGGCTGTTAACCGAAGACTGCACAAACGGAAGTTCGATGAACCCTGGAAAAAACGAGATCTCAAAATCGGAGCAGCAGGAGTCGGAACAGCAAAAACCTGAAATAATATCCAATCTCCTTGATTACCAGCAAGACAGTAAGAATATAAAGTAAGAATATAAAGTAAGGAGATAACGATCTTGACAAAGGATTTTGGCAACTTGCCGGCAGGCGGCTCACATTCAGGCGAGGCTGTGGGAATCGATGATCTATCCGTTTATGTGCCCGGGCTCTTCCTTCCGCTGTCAGGAGAGTTCTCCCTGGATAGGGGCATTGATCCGGGCAAGCTTATTAAAGGAATCGGCATTGAGCGCATGGCAGTTCCGGATGCGCATGAGGATGCTGCCACCATGGCGGCCAATTCTCTCCTGGATCTGATGCAGCGGTGTGACCTCGCCCCGGAGGATATCGCCAAAATTTATGTCGGAACTGAGTCTGCCGTGGATGAGGCCAAGGCCATAGGAACCTACGTCATCGGCATGCTGGAGAAGGTCTATGGAACCGGCTCCTTTCAGGATTGTTCCACAGTGGAGTTCAAGTCCGCCTGCATCGGCACGACTTTGGCCCTGGAGAGTCTCAGCTATTGGGCGGCAGCCGAGGAGGAAGGCAGAGTGGGAATTGTCATCGCTTCGGATGTGGCCAAGTATCCGCTGCGCTCTTCGGGAGAGTACACCCAGGGGGCAGGGAGCGTTGCCCTGCTCGTGAAAAAGCACCCGCGGCTCGCCGCGCTGGAACAGATCTACGGATGCTTCACCAGGGACGAGAATGACTTCTTCCGGCCTATGGGATGCACAACTGCCACTGTCAACGGAAAGCATAGCAACCAGTGCTATCTGGAGGCCATCCAGGGAGCATTCGATTCGTTTGCCGGAAAAGCCGCTCGATCGGGCGCAATAACCCCAAAGTCCGAAGAATGCGTCACGGATTTCATCGACCACTTCCTATTCCATATTCCCTATCCGAGAATGGTCGAGTATGCTTCAGCCGCTATTTTTAGGCACGACTGGCTTGGCTGCCGGAAAGGGCAGGATGTCGAGTTGGAGATCGGAAAAGAGCCCCAGTCCCTGGATTATGAAGATCTAGAGTTATATCAGGCGGCAAAGGCCGACTATGCCCGCCGTTTCTCCAAGTCGAGGCATTTTCAGGAGGCATACCTGGCCAAGGTTGCGGACACGGCCGCGCTCTCGCGTGTTGTGGGAAACATCTATACCGGATCGATTTACCTGGGCCTGGCCAGCCTTTTGGAGCTGCAGAAGATCCGTGCCGGAGAAAGGCTATGCTTTGGAGCTTATGGAAGCGGATGCTCGGCGCTCGTCTTCTCGGCAATTGTGCAGCCAGAGGCCGAAACTGTGCCTTCGAGGGGAATCGTCAAGCGACTGGAGGAAAGGCGTCAGATATCGTTGCAGGAGTACGAGCGGCTTCACGAGGGACTGATGGAAAAAAGCCTGGTCGAGCCTTCAGCGGAGTTTGCTCTGGCGAGCATCGACCACCAGGGATACAGGCATTATGAGTATGTTTGTTGATATAAAATAATTTGAACTCATATTATAATCTGCATGGAGCAATGATCATTAGAAACGACACTAATTGGCATATGATAGTTTGAGCTGGCAAATCTTACTGGTAAATAATATTAAATGCAGGATAGTCCTTCGGATCAGCATTTTCTGCCTGTAGAAAGCATCGTCTGGCATCTGTTTGACCCCAATCTTCTGGCTTAACGAGAATCTAGAGCTGCCCGTCTCTTGCTCTTGTCCAGCAAGCCTTATTTCCGATCCGGCATTATCTGAAAATGAAGCACATCAAATGTAGGTGACGACATTGAATAAATTAGGAATCATAGCATTAGTTGGTTTGGCTCTATTGGCGACGGTCGTGATGGCGGCTTCTGAAAATAACAGCACCACAAAGGCCGACGCCCCCAAAGCCATCAAACTTCCGGAGCCTCGCACTGATGGCGGCATGACCGTCGAGAAGACGCTGCAAGAAAGACGCTCCATCCGCAGCTTCGGGAAAGACGGCCTGACACTGAATGAGGTCTCCCAGCTTCTCTGGGCTGCCCAGGGCGTGACTGATGACAAAGGCCATCGAACAGCGCCTTCGGCCATGGCAAAGTATCCCTTGCAGGTCTATCTCCTGGCCGATAATGTCACCGGCTTACCAACAGGCGTCTACCACTACTCGCCCCAGGGTCATAACCTGACCATCATGGCAGAGGGCAATGTGGATGAATACTACAATGCAACCTCCGGTTTTGAGGCCTGGATAAAGACTGTGCCTGCGATCTTTGTGATTACAGGAAACATTAGCAGTATGAACCAGATGCCCGGGCTTCGGCCGGGTAATAGGACCTCTGGAAGTAACCGGACATCGGGAAATCAGATGCCCAGGCAGGATCCGAGCCAATGGGTGTATATCGATGCGGGAGCGGCAGCCGAAAATCTGCTTCTAGAAGTCGTCTCCCTGGACCTGGCATCTACTTATACGGCAGGGTTTAGCGCAAATAGAACCGAAGAACTCCTCAGATTGTCTTCTGGAGAGGTGCCTATCGGGGTATTGCCTGTGGGAAGAAAGCCCTGAAGCTTTTTTTAAGTTCCTCTTGTCATAACCAAAGAGCTTCCTGGAGCTGCCCATATTCTCGCCGATTGCTGGATCTTGTTCGTCATCTGCATAGCTTTTTCCAGATCTTTTGCACTCATTTCTGCGATATCTTCTTGTCTAATACAATCTCTTTTGTAGATACATCCTTTCTGTTTTGGCGAATAACCTAATGAATCTAGCATCGGTCGAGCTTCACTTCAATGTCAGGAAGTCTATAAGTAATGGTGTTCAAAAAATTTTCATGAATCTTCAAAATTAAATGCATACCAAAAGCCTTTTAAAGAAAAAAGCATAACCAAAAAATTAATAGGTTAGCCTATAGAAGGACCTAAACTACGCAGTAAAGAAGGCCAAAAAATGTCAGATAAATTCGAAGCATTAATCGACTTCAAGTACGGTGATGTAAGTGACCCGAAGCCAATCATCAAAGGTAATCTATATAGTACAAAGAGCTTCCAAAAGCATCAATTAGATCATTGGGAGAAGATCGGATGGATCAAAATGGTGTAATCTAGACCCTACTATTCGTTATTGATTCGCTTCAGTTCTTTTGTGTCAAGATGAAATAAAGGATTTCCTAAATGATAATCGTAATATTGGCCGTTGTTATCTTGCTTTTTGCAATTGCAGTAACAGCTTCTGGCTGGTTCTTGCATCGTGGTTTCAACTTTATCTTGATTTTATTGATAATATCGGCACTCATCGTGGTATTGGGCCCAGCTAGACTGGATCTTAAGAGAGGGATTCATCCGTGAGATAAACTTAATATTAATAAGACTCTCAAGTTCCAAATTATTATCTGGCTAATTATCATACTTTTCGCATTTTTTAAGATCGCAATAGAACATGTGCAGTGAATAATCTCGTTTTCGTAGGAATGTGACCTATGTATGCAATTGTACTTCGATAAGTTGAGATAGCTTCGTGAAAAAGATAACTCAAAAGTTATGCCAGATTTCTCGCATCTTGCGTTCTCCGATAAACACTCATCAGAAAAGTACGGAGAGGAAAGGTTAGCAGACGCCCCTCCCATCCCTGCGAACAATTTATTACGCTAGATTAAAATTGTTGAATCCATTTGAATCCAGCCATTGCTTCTGACTATCGACTCATGAATCTGGGTCTCAACTGAAGTCGGTGTCTTTTAGCTCCGGATCTGGATTCGGTGCTTTGCCAAAGAATTGGCATATAAATCCAACTATTTGCATGCCAGGTATTGTGATAGTATCTCCATTCACGGTTGATTCCCATTGCGCGCCTTGTAGACTTTCACGCCCAGCGCTGCTGAGATTGCTGCTGTGGTCTTCGCTATGACCGGAGCCATGAGCATTACTGGAACCGCTGTTATGAGCATCACTGGAACCGCTGTTATGAGCATCACTGGAACCGCTGCTGTGTTCGTTGCTGCTACTGCTACTATAGCCGCCCCCTATGGAAAAGCACCCAATTCCATAGTTCGCTCCAACTTTGCCGCCTCTGCTAGAACGATCGCTTTCGCTGCTTTGGGCGCTGCCGCTTTCACCACTATGGGCGCTGCCGCTTTCACTACTATGGGCGCTGCCACTTTCACTACTATGAGCGCTGCCACTTTCATTACTATGAGCGCTGCTGCTTTGGCTACCGATCGAGAGGCTTGCCTTTCTCTCTTTATACGCTTTATAGGCACTAGCTATCTCTTTCGATTTTATTGTCACATTTCTGACAAACAAGGCTGCCGTTGGATAGGCAATAAAGGTGCCATTGGGTTCAGGTATATTGCCATCTGATGGCATATCGAGTTCCCATCCGTCGCCCTTTCTAAGAGTCCACCCTCGATTCATGAAGAACTCAGGATAGAACCAAGGACGCGAGATTAAAACCTGCGTGATTTCAAATGAGACTTCAATGTCCGAGATCTTTGAATCGCCCGACATAATACTGTTTTCCGAAAGATTGCTCTTATAGGAGTTCTCGCCGGAACTACCGGCCGAGCTATGGGCTGAATTGTCGGCTGAACTGTGGGCTGAATTGTCGGCTGAACTGTGGGATGAATTGTCGGCTGAACTGTGGGATGAATTGTCGGCTGAACTGTGGGCCGAACTATTGCTGGAGCCGTAACTGGCGCTGCCAGAAAAAAGACCGTAACTGCCACCCACGCTTGCTTTTTTGCTGCTTGAACTACTGCCTGCATCATTATGTGCATTGCTGGCAGCTTCGTGGTGCGCACTGCTGGCAGCTTCATTGTGTGCATTGCTGGCGGCTTCGTGGTGTGCACTACTGGCCGCTTCATTTTGTGAACTATGACCGGAACTACCGCTTGACCCATCAGCGTATTCAGATGACAAAGCGGCTTGTGATTCAAAGTGAGAACGTTTAAAAGTCTTTGTCAACCACCCAGTGCTCTTTGCAAAGCCTCCTGGAATGGGCGATGTATAGTAGAAATCTAGTCCTGCACCCAAAGCCGCTTGTTGTGCTTTTTCTAGATTGTCAATGAGCATCCTTTTCCATAGCATCATATTCCTTCTTGTTACCTGATCGATGAAGGCATGCATCTGGTCAACCTCATTCATGTAGCCGCTTCTGGCCCAAGCATCCTTAGCAGCACGAATTTTGATACGATATAGCGGTTCATTATTAGAAAAATCGGCTATAGCAGGCATTCCCTCTGGCCCCGGTGGAGCGCTCTGTGCGGCAGCGCGTTTGGAGTTGTACTCTATACATGCATCAATAAATGCGAGCATCTTATCGTTATATGCTTGCATAACAGGACCATCGATTGTAACCTCTGTTTCCTCCTTTGTAGTGAGGTTTTTCACTTTTGTAGTTGTCGTAAGGTAGGCACGGTACTCCTCGATCGTCTTCTTATCCTCATCTGAGATCTCTCTGTTGACAACCTTGGAAAGATTGAGGATCTGCTTATACATTTCGCTTAGCCGTGCCTGAGAACTGCTGTATACCTGCTCCTGTTTATTACTATCATATACTTGTGTTATATCTGGGATAAAGTCTACTGCTTGAGCAAAATTATATGCATGTTGAAGCTGAGCTTTATACTCTTCTGCATCAGTGGTTGTACCTAGGCCCATCGCTGCAAAATCAAAATCGCCTTCAGAGAATGGAATTCCAGGCAAGCACCAAGAGATAAATTTATTGTGATCTACAGGGACAGTTTGGTCTCCTCCGATCATGATCTCTCTAATCTGACCAATTAGATAATCACCTACAATGTTTAAGTTCAACTCCACCATAATTATGTTCCTCCACTTGTCTCTCTGGTACACATCTCTTCTATTTGTTATTAGATTCCTTTTAGCTATTGATCCCTAAGAATAGTTGGACTTTCAGTCCAATTATCCACTAGGTTTGCACAGCTTAGCTATGGATTCCAGAGCCCCTCTAAATATCTTTAAATCTTCACACTCTTTGCTATATATACTTTTGCTGTATATGTCATGGATAAGTATGCGACTATGCGTCAAACATTCAAATAATTTATAATTTATTTATTTTAAAAAATTGTTAATCAATACCTATATTTATTGATTATCGAAGATGCCAATGGAGAAGACAATGAACTCACTTTGAACTTGAAGTACAGGGATAGCTAAACAGAATTTATAAATATAAAATTTGAGAGATACAATATCTATGGATGGCTGAGACCCATATGCTCAGCAAGCTGCAGGATATTGCATTTAGAATAAGTGGTACAAACATATAATACACGAAGGTCTAAAAATTTAATATTATATTCATCTATAAAAACATGTCTTAAGATATATATTAGTTTCAACCATAAAAATTAAATATATGATCCGGCTATAATGTAGGTACTAAATGATTGATCTAAATCAATGCAAAAAAAAGCAACGGTAGAAAGATAACTAACGAATACTTTGTTGAAGTGAACAAAGAAAATGCCATTGGATAATGCCAGGATTTGTGAAACCGGAGCAGAGAATGCTAAAGCGGTAAAATCAGGGTGCTTAGCATGCGAATAGATCTTTTTTATGAATTATTCAATAGGCAAAAAGCTCCCTTTTCTATTTTGGTGTTAATAGATAAGGATGTTCATCAAAGGTGACTGCAATGTCATTAGATTCAAAAATCGCTGTGGCAATCATGGAGAAAGCCAGAAGAGTCTTTAGTCCTGAGAAGGACGACACATTCCTCAGCTTCTCTCTTACGCCAATATCCTTTACGAAGAACCAGCTGAACTCCATAGCAAATGGTGATCTCTCCGACGAGGCGATTTGGGATTATGCCCAATATGTGAATTCTATACCTACCGGTTCAATCTGGAATCCAGATGGCAGATATCTGTGGGAAATTTATGAAGATTTGAAGGAAGTAAAACTGGCCACCACCATCCGAACGCCCCAGGAAGAATCCGATTATCAGAAGGCGTTTCAATTCTTGCATGATATTAAGGCTGATGGCTCCCAAGATGACTCAAAGGCAGTAAAAACATATAGGTCATACAGGGATAATTTGATAATGGCATGGCAGGACTATAACCAGCAGAAAAGCATAGCCGATAATTCCAATGATCCCAAGGCAAAGAAGAAATGGGATGAGATTGTCGAACCTGCTCTCAGTGCTAAATTGGAAGAGATAAATAAGCTCTGGGTTACCGATGGTTATAAGGACCTGGTAGAGGAAGCTTTGCGAATTTTAGAAGCGGTAGGAGGCAAATCGCCCGAGCTGACATGGAATAAATGGATGAATCTATTTATGCCTGTCGACTTCAAAACTTCTGCCAAGAGCGGCAGGGTATGCATGCCTTCCGGATTCGCTCCGACCAATGCTTTTGAGAGCGGCTCATGGCAAGATTTTGCCTTGAATGAGAGTGAGGCAAACAATCTTATCCTGCAAGCACCTGCGGAATTAAGGGAGAGGTTAGCTCCAGATGGTATTGACCTTGATATCGAATCTCTATCCTTCGAATACAACTCATTGGTAGTTACAAGGCCCTGGCTATCTACTGACATATTTAAAGCCCGATTCTGGAAGTTTTACGACAACTCTAAGAAGCTCTCCGACGGGCAAATTCCCCCTTCTGGACTCTATCCTGCCTACGTAGCTGCCCTTGTCTTTGTGCGTAATTTGGAGATCAAATTAAAGCCCGATTCACAGAAAAATAGCAAAGCTATCGAGACTCTCAAGGTAAAAGGCGGGCTGAATCTCGGATTTTTCCTGGCTACACCATCACCTGAAGACGCAGGTGCAAAGAAGGAATTTACCCTATACAACACGCGCATGATTGCAGATGCGGCCAGCTATGGAGTTGATACTACCGCTACCTTGACAGAAATGAAGAGCCCTCTTTTGACCGGAGCACCTGCTTCTTCATTAGCCGGTGTGGAAAGATCGGTCTTAGCGCATTCAGTCAATCTAGCAGAGACTAAAGATGCTGACGATAAAACAAAAATCGCCGCTTCTAAACCATCAGTGTCCAAACTGCAACTTAATAACTTTATGAGGATGGATATAAAGAAAAACGCCAACTCAACCAGCACGACAGATAGAAAGCCATCAACGCCGCCGACTGCACAATCTAGCGATGATTTCATGATCATGGCTTTTATCTGTAAGCGTCTTCCAATGTCACCGAACCCTGACCAGACACTCCAATGGTGAGCATCGAGACCTCAAGAAAGGGGACCTTCACATAACAACAAGGAGAGGATACATCATGAGAATATCTATATATTTGGTTTTGATATTGATATTTATAATTTTACCTTCAAGCGCAAAACAGGAGAACATAACTCTGGGACCTTTTAATGCCAGTTTCGATATGGGAATAGAGGAGCTAAACTGGACTGAGATGGTGCCAACAGAATCAGGAACACTTTCTGGCAGCTCGTATACTCAATACGGTATAGATGGCAACAACATCGAGAATATGACAACCATAAGTATAATAATATATAAATATCGTCAGATTTCCGATAAAAATTTGGCTTTGAATGAGGCAATGGCAGCACTTAAGGAGATGGGCTACACAGTCAGTTCTGCTGATAGAGTGATAGATAATCACAATGGAAAAATGATATATGGTTTCAATGCCTCTTTAAATAGCCAAATATATGCAGCCGTATGGGATATGGATAATACCACCCAATGTTCTATCTTTTCGCATTATCCCTGGGATAGAGGAACATTGCAGCTAGTAAGAACAATCCATGTAGAGTATCAGCCAAAAATCTTGCTCGGAGGTGCAAAGCTAGCAAGTATAATGCTGGGACAATATAAGATTGAATATGATTATCTGCTAGATATCTTGAACCAGAATAAAATGGGACCAATAGATTCGGAGACACTCTCAGGCATTCCCTATACTCAATATGGTCTAAATGGCACTAATCAGGACAACATGGACGCTGCAATGAGGATAAATAAATATGATCGCGCTTGGGATTTCGATGTGAATTTATCTGTTAAAGAAACCCTCGAAAAGCTTGGCTGTTCAGATTTAGATATTGTTAACCGGACGATAGATGGTCATATTGGAGCAGTGGGCGAGGGTACTGATGTCCTAAGTAACACGAAAATATATGCAGCTGCCTGGAAGATGAACAATGCCACAGAATGTAGTATTCTTTCGAGTTACCCATGGGACGAAGGGACCAGGCAGCTTCTGGATACAATTCATATTGAATATCGGCCGGAGTATAGCGATCTTGGACACGATAGTTTCAAATGGACCTTTGAGAATTTTCCAGGGTTCTATTATGATCCTGATCAAGGGATCTCCACTGAGCTTCTAGAATTCAGGTTGACAGGTATCGGTGGTGATAAATCAGCTGCCACTTTAAGCGATCAAATAGAACCGGATGGTTATGGGGGTATCTTATATATAACAGGTGCAAAGAAGGAGGATTTCAAGTTCGAGCCGTGGGGGTCCTATGACGTAATAGGATTCTTGGGTGAAAAGTATCTGGCTGCATACGATCCAGATGTTACAGAGGGAATGGTGAAAGCTAATGAAGCCGATCCTTTTCTGTATGCCAATTCTGGTAGTACGAACCTGATTTCCAGCGGACAGATTAGCAGAGTACTGATCGATAACGGTACCGAGATCTCAGTAACTTCTAACGACGTCTCGCCGACGATAAAGCTAAAAGAGGGCTATCAGCTCACCATCAAGTCCTTCGATATAAATGGCAATAAGGCCTATATTGAACTTACCAAGAATGGAAAAGTCGTCGACTCCAAGGTCATTCAGCCATCTATCGAAAATGCAGGAATGAATGATAAGACATACCGGTATAAGATGGATCTAGGAGATACCAAGAGATTAATCACCATAGCGGTACACTTCAAAGAAATCAGCCGTAGTCATATTTTAACAATATATGGAACATATGTTGATATGTGGAAGTTTATTACTGATGGAATTTTCCAGATATCTGACGCACCAACAGAGATACAAGTTGATCAGGTGTATGGCATGATGTCGGTACGAGAGGTGGACCCAAATTCTATGATTATTGCCATGGATAATAGAGGACATCAGATAGAGCTCAGTAAGGATAGTGATATAGCGTTGCTGCCGAAAATTCACATAAAGGCTTTGAATCAAGACATCATCGACGTCGATCATCCATTGATATACGGTATCTATCCGTATAAACCAAGGATGACTTTTCCACTTTTAAACCGAACCATTCATCGTGCAGGCCCAGTTCCGGTCCCCGAGCATTTGAACAATAGTCTTTACATCCCTATCCTGAGATCACCAATAATATTTAGTCCCTTTATCCATGTTTAGATCATCTAAAAATAAAATAGATCTTGGAAGGATTCTTTTCACATGAAAAACATCAAGAAAACAGGATGGGATGATTACCCGCATCCCTCCTTTAATCCTTTCTTCACCAAGTATCCTGCTTGACTGATGGTCTTTATCATCTCGTCAATATCCATCATGCTTAGAGGCGAGACGCAACTGGGTATTTTTGGCTTATTCTTCTTAACCTCAGGCTCTTGATAGTCCTCGCGTTTCATAAGCAGGTGATAAATAATGCAGAGCACCTTTCTGGCAAGTGCGATGGCAGCAACATTCTTCTTTCCGCTCCTTGTGAATACCCTCAGGAAGAATCTCTTCAGATCTGAACTTTTCTTGGTCTTGGATATGGCTTTTGCAGCTTGAACCAAGATCCGTCTCATATGCTTAGAGCCGCGCTTCGTGATCTTTCCAGTTCGAAGCTTTCCTGCTGATTGGTAGACTGAGGGCACTATGCCAAAGTACATTGCCAGCTTATCAGCATTCTGAAAATCCCCATAATCCCCCTTCTCCGCAAGGATCGTGGCCGCTGAAGTCAATCCGATTCCGGGCATGGATAAGATGATATTTGATCCTCCTCGAAGGGCTTGACTTTTATGGCTATCTCTGCATCAAGAAGTTTAATCTTCTCACTGAGGTAGTCTATGGCATCCAGATTCGTCTTTATCAAAAGAACCTGGACTGGATCTAAGCCGTTCCTAATAGCCTTTCTGAGTTCGTCTGCCTTTTTCTTGACCCTCTTCGAAGGTATCTTGGATATGATCTGCTCGATCGTCTTTCCTTCCAGAAGCTGTTCAATGATGTATCTGCCGGATTTGCCAAGTGAATCAGATATGACCGAAGAGAGCTTAATGCAGCAGACCGCAAGCGATTGATGAATCTGGTTCTTGAGCTTGGATCTCGCATTGACTAGAGCCTCGCGAGAACGAGTTATGTTTCTCAAATCTTGATAATCCTTCGGATAAATTCTGGATGGCTTGATAAGATTATTGAGGCAGGAAATAGCGATTCGTTCCGAATCAAGTCGATCGGTTTTCTTGCATTCTATATTCCTGATCTGGAACGCATTGGCCAAGATAAATTCAACATGACCTTCCAGAATGCAGAAAATAGGATACCAGTAGTTCCCTGTAGATTCTACAGCAACCCGCAGACATCTATGATCCAAGATCCAAGATCTAAAGGCCAGGAGGCCGTCATGGTCCATACCAAATTGTTCTTGGAGCTTCAATCCGCTTCGAGATATCATTGTGGCCACAAGGAAATCCCTGTGGATATCTGCTCTGCAAACTATTTCTTTTTCCGCGTTCATGTTACCATTGCCTGATATGGGCAGATATCGATCACTTGTGCGTGCACATTCACATACGCGTTCTAGGACGCATTTGGGCATTCGCAAGATCATGGCTGGTTTTTTGTCGGGATCATCGTCCCAAAAAGATAACAGCCTTCACTGCTCATATCAGCATTGCCTATGACTCGCAGGGTTTTTCATCCGTTGGGCATGATCCCTGCCTGAGGATCATGATGGTTTTTTTATCTATCTTTAAGAATCAATCTTCGCGAATAGCGCCTTCCCGCGCGCTCAAGTAATTCTAACCAAAGGTCGAGGCATTGGGATTCAGTATTTGTTAGATATGTCTGTAGAGTCCCGAATGTTTGGCATTTATATATCTCGCCATTCCTTTTGAATTTATTCTGTTGCATTAAAATCTCTCTCCATTCTCAAAAGGAACTGGTTCAGCTTGCACTCGACAGGCATTCTTGACCAAAAAGCATCTTCTGGTGTCTGTAGATAGTGTTTCTCATCGAGACTTTCGTGATAACGAGTTGAATTGTACCAATCCACGAATTTGTCAAAATCGTCAAATAATTTTCTGCTTTTCTCATAAGTATGATACCATTTTTCGATTTTACCGTTGGTCTGAGGATGTTTTATCCCTGCCAAAATATGAGTGATTCCATTTTCGACCAGGAAAGCACCGAATGAACTCTCAGATTCACTATTTTTATCCAACTTATTGGCGAAGAATTGCGTTCCATGATCGGTGAGAACCTCTCGGATCCTTCGAACCCCGCCATAGTCCTCCAACACTTTTCTGACCAGTTCGATGCTTGTCTCAGCGGTTGCTACAGCAAATTCCCCGCCAGCAAGAATAAATCGCGAGCTATCGTCGAGGACGACACAGACCTCTTTGCCGTTGTTTTTGCTGGTGTGCCAATCGAGGTGCACAAGGCTCAGGCTGTGCTCTCGTTCATATCTGATATAGGGTTTCCTGCGTTTTTTCTTTTTCATGTTCTCTTCGGCCAGACTATTTTCGAGAAGAACCTGATGGATTGCATTGTGAGGTATATGCTTGCCGTATTTATGCTCGATTACTGTTTCGAGGCGTCTTGCGCCAGAATTTTGCTCTTTGTGGATTTCAAGAATAAGGAGCTTATTTGCTTCGCTCAGGCTGGTATTGGGGCGTCCAAATTTCCCTGGTGCCAATGGCTCTTTATTCTTCATCCAGTATCCCCAGACTCTATTCACTGTTCGAATGCTAACCTTCATTTCTATCGCTATGATTCGGGAGCTGAGGTTATTGTTTTTAGCTCGGATAATGTAGTTGACCTTGGCAGGAGTCAGCCTTAAAACCTTATTTCTTCTGCCTTTGCCCATACCATATCGGAATTGACGAGTATATAAATGCCAAGCTTTTGGGACTCTACAATTTGTTAGATATGTCCAAAAAACATATATATAAGGAGGGGTGAAATACAGTTGGAGGTATATTGATGCCAGGCACAATTCATTTTAAATTGTGTAATAATCAAGGAAATGACCTTACTGTAGCTGTGTCAGATCTATATGGTGAAACATATAGATTAGTTTTCCAGGGCCCAATGAATAGTGGTGAATGCATTGATGTCGAAATTTATGCCGATTCCTCGGGGAGAGGGAAAGCATATTGGGAAGCCTACAGTGGACCTAATAGAAGACAAGATAATATTAATGATGGTGATACGTTCAACCTTGGGTAATAAGGATTTTTTATCTTAACTGCCCATAAGAAGCGAGCAAGCCTTCTTGCAGAGGTTATCCTTTTTTGATACAAAAATCCATTTCGTCCTGTTAATTTTTAAAATTCATGCGTGCCTAATAGGGCATAAAATTGGAAATTCTAAGAAAGATTGGCGTTATTTAAATCTATGCAATAGTGATTATATTATTCCCCTCACTCAATCGCCTTTCCCAGCATCCAAGCAATCTCCATAACAGGTGACATCAAAATCTTTATTGCATGTTCCGCATTTTCCCTTTAAGTTGACCGGATTTATGGGCCGCCCTTGTTCATGTCCGCAATCCCCGATATATGCTCCGCAATTATCGCAGTAAAACATCCTCATATTTCGTTCAATGGATCCCAACTATTTAAATATTACTAAACCCCCTCTTCTTCATTTCATATCTATCAATTCATTCATATTTTGTAATACAAAATTTTATTCATGCCTTTACACTTTTGGATCAAATTCCTGGTCGTGGCCCTAACTTCAATCTCTGTAATTACGGGAGATATATTTCAGGGTTTAATGTAAAATAGAACTGAAGAGCCAGTATGAGTAAAGAGATTGCACTTGACTCCAAATTCAAAAATCTTTCTAACTAGTTTTATTAGAAATTATAACGCTTCCAGTGACCTGTTGGAGGTACTGATACCCCATAATATCCAATTCAAGACTACAAAGGCCCTTTATACAGCCGATGATAGATAGAAATTTGCCTAAAAAATATAATGAGAAGGCAAGATTCAGTGAGCTCTGCGCCTTCCTTTGTTTTTATCCTCGCTATCGAATTCATCATCTATCTTATGGTCTGATTCGACAACGGTAAGCTATCTAGCTGGTCAAGAGTCAAGCCTGAGCTTTTGCCTGAGGGAAGACCGAAGGCGATCAAATAGCCTCCACCGTTCGGGACCTGCCCTACACCTGTCGGAACCAGAAGCATTCCGTTCCCTATGGACGGTCCGCCTATTCCGCATGGTGCGCCCAGGTTGAATGCCCAGAGGGTCTTGCCGGTATCAGCATCTAAAGCCAATATGATTCCTGAGGATATCAGTGGCGTCTTTGTCGGGCCTCCGAAATCGTCATACGGATAAGGCTTTCCGGTAGCTGTTACATGTCCCGAGAAGACTATGCCATTGGTTACCAAGGGCGAAACCCAGGTCGGGAAGGCGGTCTTGTGTTCCCATTTTATTTTGCCGGTTGCCAGGTCGAGGGCTACGATGGAGCCATTGCCTATGCCCGTGGCTGAGGCATTGAAGACAGGCACGATATGTCCTCCATATCCGGGTCCGCTGAAGAAGCTATACCCGTTGTTCGAAACAGCTGCATACAGCGTGCTATTATCCAAAGCCGTCCAGGCCTCTACGCCATGATCGGATCCCGGCCAGGTCACGATGCTGCCGTTAGGCGTCGGTACAGCCTCATTGTTTACGGTCACTGCCACGACCTTCCACCAGATGGGCTTGCCTGTCGTAGCGTTCATGACAATTATGTCGCCCCTCTTGTCATGTCCCACAACCGCTTTCTCGGTCCCATTCTTGGTATTTATCGTGACCAGGTTGGTTCCAAAGGTAGTATCCCAATCATGCGTGTCCACATCAGCCGTCAGATTAAAGACGGATCCTTTAGCTACAAATGGAGTCGCCCAGAGGATCTTTCCGTCAGCTAGATTTACGGCTACCACGTTGTTAGCATAAAGGTTCGGCCAGGGCCTGCTCTCTGCAGTGAAGTCCGGAGCCGGGTTGCCCACGGGCAGGTAAACTATGCCCTTTTCCATATCTACCGCCCCTCCTGTCCAGGCGGTCGCTCCGCCGTTCAAGCTTGCATTCTGGCCTTCTACCCAATCTCCTACAGCCAGTTTGGTCTGCCAGACGATCTGGCCCGTCTTCTTATCAAGGGCAGTCACAGTGCCCTTCTGCGGGATCCCGAAAGGTGGCTCATCTCCCAGAGCAGATCCTGCAATGACGTAGTTCTTCCAGACTAACGGCATCGCCGATATCCTGAAAGCGGTGCTATTGGGTTGCAAGTTAGGAGACTCCCATATCTTGGCGCCCTTGCCGGCATCAATTGCCAGGATGGTCCCGTTTGGACCTGTTGGGGCATATATTATGCCGTCTTTGTAGGTTATCCCATGGGAGAGCGTTGCCCTGGGAAGCTCGTTATTGACCGAAGGGATGTTTGGATCATATACCCACTTGGATAGACCCGTCTTCAGGTCAAAGGCGATGACTCGCATAGCGTTATTCTGGATATAACCAGTATCGCCTACAATCAATGGCGGGGCCTCCAATGTGGCACCCGTGTTGAGTATCCACTTGATCTGGAGCTGGTCTACATTGCTCTTGTTGACAATCATCTGAGGACTATGCCTTGACATAGAATTATCGAAGTTTTCCATCGTCCAATCCTGGGCCGAGGATACTGCTAAAACCATGATAAGAGTCAAGACTAATAGCGATAATATTTTCATCAATCTCACCTCTTCTAAATCGGATGCGTTGCTTTCTTCAGTCACGCAACACGCATCCGCTATTAACATCCAATCTTGTAGACAGGTTTTCTAATCAAAGCTCTGGTAAGCGCACCAGGGCAGATCTAGATGCAAGATGATCCTGCCATTTTTCGCCTTTACTTAACAATGAAATCTCCCTTCATCTTCTGGGCATGGGGATCGCATTGGAAATGATATGTTCCAGGCTCTTGGGGGGCATTGAAAGTATAGGTTATTTTCTTTGGACCATCTATGATTTCTCCCTTAAAGATCGTCTTCTTCATGGAGGCAGAATCATAGACCGCGAAATTATGGCCTACACTTGCGTCCTGATTGTCGAAGTTTACCGTTACATTCGCTGCCGCCGGTACGGTGATGGTACTTGTATTGAAAGCGAAATCCTTGGCCAGCAAGTCGATGGTCACGTTCTCCTGGCTCGCGGCGCTGGATGCACAAGATGGAAATACCGTTATTGTCAGCATCAATATCACAATCGATGCTAGGCTTACTAGATAGCTGTTTGCAGACTTCAAAGTTCTCATCTCTCTCGATAAATTACCAGATCATAGAATCTGATCCAAATGTCTGTATCCGAAGATTTCTTTTGGTTCTTTCAAGAAATCCAGCTTTGTTTAAACTCCATACTCTGTTTATGTCTAATATTATTTAAACGTTATCAACAATTTAAATTAATTTAATAATTTCTTTAGGGAATGATTAATAGGTATTATGCATTTGGAGTCTATTCTCTTATGCAATCGAGTCCGTCTACTGGCAGGGATTTTATCCGCCCAATTTCGCACATTACGACCCGGCCAATGTCACCGGCATAAACCAGAAAGTAAGGCTGAACGTCTCCCCTTTCCTCAAGATTGGGATCGGGACCCCAAATTAAAACCCGTTATGATGGACATAATCTCGTAGTCTCAAAGTTTGAGCTACAAATTACTGTTTTCGGTGGAACGGATGCACTACCCGGAAACGGTGCAAAGCGTTTTATAGCTTTCAGCTCGCCCATTAAAGGCGAACATGGATGCGAAATACGTCTCACTCTGTCGTGATTGGTTTCTGGATTATGCCAATCGCTTTCAAAGCCTGGACCCCGGAGTTGAGAAGAACATAGTTCTCAAGATAGGGCATACCTACAGGGTCTGCGATAACGCCTACAGGATTGCAAAATCCGTGGGAATGGGGCGAGATGATCTTGCCCTGGCAGAGGTCCTGGCCCTATTTCACGACATAGGCAGATTCGAGCAGCTAAAGGTCTTCGGCTCTTTTGACGACCGCATCACTGTGGATCATGCCAAACTGGGTCTGAAGGTTCTGAACAGCTCAGGGGTCTTTTGCGATCTAGCGAGATCTGAGAGACGCAGGCTCTGCAGGGCTATCTGGCTTCACAACAAGTACGAAATCCCGGAGACGGAACGATCCGACACTGTCTTATTCTCCAGATTGATCCGGGATGCCGATAAGCTGGATATCCTGGGAGTAATCAATGAACACTTTGCAACGAGAGACCTCCATCCCAATTCGGCCCTGGACTTCGGGATGAAAGACGAGCCGGGATTCTCCAGGGAAGCAGTCTCAGAAATCCTGCAGGGAAAGATGGTGAGGATTCCCGTTTTGAAAACGATGAACGACATGCGTTTGATGTACCTGAGCTGGGCTTTCGATATCTACTTTCCGGTTACCTTATCTTGCATCGAGGAGCGGGGCTACTTGACGAGGCTGATGTCCAATCTACCCGACGATCCGGAAATCTTTAAAGTGAGAAATTTCGTCGAAGAATACCTCGCTGGGAGAAAGCATATCTACATTTGATTTTAAATTTAAATTCGCCAATGAACCCGGGCGAGGTCCAGCTTCTTTTATCAGCATTGCCCATTGGCTTATCTTTTTTTGGCCCGAAATTGGGGATAGATCTCCGAAAGGTATAGAAAGAGGGAACGACTGAGCTTAGAGGCGGGTAGGATCGATTCAAATAATGAGTGGGAGAAAAATCGGAAGAGTGAATTCAAAAAAATAGAATTGCATAATGAATTGAATTGCCTACGAAATTGCAGGAGAGTGTGGTATGAGAAATTTTATAATTTCGGTTCTAATCCTTACGGCCATAGCAATGAATTGCCAGGCACTGAATACTGTAAACATCAGCCAGGAGAGCGGCATGTCCATCCTGGCTAAGTTTAGCGACAATGCATCGAACCAGTCGGCCTTGCAGAACATCAGCCTGCAAAATCAAACTAACCAGAGCAGCGATCTCCGCAAGGATTCTGGAGATCTTTGGAGCTGGGGAAAGATTCCCATCGGCTATGAAGTAAATAAGAACGGGACCCTCGTCAAACTGGCCGATCAACAGTGGAACCCGAGCATCTGAACAATAACCAAAATCTGATTCATCAACAGTTAAACTGCAAAAAAACGAAATGATGGGGAACTGGGGGAGAATGGCTAACTACAGAATTATCGCGGCATTACTGATCACCGGCATTATCATCGCTCTGTTAATGGGATCGCTCAATTCAGGCAACATAACCGCCATTAACGGTTGGACAGTCACCGATGATGGTCTTCTGGCGTATGTCGTCTCCATGCCCCAATACAATCTGACCGGGCCGATAAATGACGGCAACAACACCCTCTCCAGTGTCCAATTCCAGAGCAGGGGTATGCAGATGGAAGGGCTACTGAGAATCCCGATGCCGGCCGGGACGGTTCAGAACTCGACAACTAAAGCCGGGCGCATTCCTGGGATTGTGCTCTTGCCAGGGGCGACGGTGACCAAAGAGAGAGAGCAGGGACTGGCAAAGTATCTGGCAGACCTGGGCTACGCCACCCTGACCCTCGACCAACGCAATCTTGGGGCCGCTGACGCCAGGAGCGATATGCAGCTCTTTATGGAAGCTAAGGAGCCGACAGAGCACAAGATGGTCTATGATGCGCTTGCTGCTGCCAAAATCTTGCGCGTTCAGCCTGTAATTGATCCCGATCGCATCATCTATGCTGGAGAGAGCAACGGAGGACGGTTCGCCATCATCGCCTGCGCCCTGGATGCGAAGTCGCAGGGCGTTCTGGCTATCAGCACCAGCGGCTATGGAACGGATGCGGCCGTTGCCAAAGCCAGATTGACGGATAAGGATACCATCCGGTTCTATCGATCCATTGACCCGGACACATATCTCGCCAAAATCACACCCAGACCGTTCGCTATGATCCATTCCTCGAATGATCCCGTCATACCCTACCAACTGGCAGAGAGAACCTACACGTTGGCCTCTCAGCCCAAGAGCTTCGACACGGTAGGCTGCACCAAGCACGGCTACTGCACGGATATGAAGGCCGATATTGAAAAAAGATTGTTAACCATGGCAACATGATCTTCAACAAGGTCAAAAAAGGGGATGAAATCATTCAATCATGAAATCAACCCTTTCTCAAAGTCCTGTTGAAGAAGCTCGTCATCTGCCAGAAGGCATCCTTGGCCTGGAAGCTCTGCGACAGCGCGCCATTCTGGACCATGAAGCCATGCGGCTGGCCCTGGTAGACCTTCAGTTCGAAGTACTTATTCGAGGCATTCAGCTCTGTTGCGTATTGATAGATATCGGATATCTTGCTGAACTGATCATAGCTTCCGTGGATAATCAGCATGGGCGCTTTCAGCTGGCTGATGTGGTCTGCCGGCCTGGACTCATTGGCAAAGCCTCCAGAGTACGGGAATCCGTAGAAAGCAACTCCTGATTTGAAGTCCATCTGGGGAAAGAAGAGCATCGTGTACCTCCCACCGGCACAAAAGCCGGTCAGCCCCAGGTTGTTGGTATCAACATCGTCTCTCGACTTCAGATAAGTCTCTGAATCTTTGATGAGCTGGCCAACTACTTCATCATTGGGCGAGCTGTTGAAGGTCTGCCACTTGGGAGCAACGACAACGTATCCTGCGCCGGCGAATTTGTCCACCAGCGTCAGGTAGCCCGGCTCAAGACCGTAGAAGGAGTGGATCAGAACCACGCCAGGCCACTTGCCGGTCGCGGTTGGAGCGGAAAGGTAGGCGGGAAAGGACATACCTCCACTGGATATGTTCAGGCTCTCGTTCTTGACATTCTGCATTGGACTATTCATTTGAGCACATCCTGAGATCCCAACAAAGGCGATCATCAGCAGACACACTACTAATCGTTTCATGTTTCTTATACCTCTTGTTAGCGATTATTAATACTGAGTACTAGCAAGCGATACTAATACTGAATATTATTACACAAATTTTTATGCAATTTATTATAGGATTCAATTTTTGCCTTGATATGGGCTGTCGCCAAGACGAATTTTCAAGTCAGAGCTTGACCTGCGCCAGGAGCAGCTCGCTATCTCCTCTGGCAGTTATATCGATCCTGTGCTGATTCGCCAGAGTTTCTCTTGCAGCTCCTGGTCATAGCTGATGGGAGAGTATTGCACAGGCTTGCATTTTTCGAAGTATCTTCCCGATGCACTTCTCTTTAGCAAATCCAGCCGCTCATGGATGAGCCGGAACTGGGCCAGATAATTGACGGCAAAGGTTATCTCTAATCCGTCCTCAGTAAACCTTCGTTACTGCTGGAAGGTACCGGCGTTGTTGATAAGGACATCCAGACGATCCTGGCTTTCTTTGATCTGGTCAGCCAGTTTTTGGATATCTTTGGCGGAAGACAATTCTGTCTGGAAGAATCGCCGACAGATGTTGCCGGTTGTGCAATAAATCTCCTCCTGAACTTTCTCTCCTCGTAGGGAATTGCGACCATGCATTAGGACTATTGCTTCTTGCCGGCAAGACCCTTCGCAGTCTGCTCGCCGATGCCATCTGTTGAACCTGCAATAGAACGACCTTTCCATCCATCTTCATAATTTAGACAATTTCACGAGTTCATCGCTTCAGAAGGCGCAGAGCGATATTTGTCCCCATTTTTTGGTTGAACGCGAGATCTATCATGAGAAAGGCCAGGGGTTCGAGACAGCGAGCCATCTCCAGAGGGCCGGCGTCGATTGGGTCGAGACCAGTATCTCTTATGAGATCGGAAACGATAGCCTTAGCCGCAGCATCGTCGCCACAGTAAAATCCCGTAGGTGACGTGTCTCCGAACATCCGCGATTCAGAGGCCATTAAAACGGCAAACGTGGTATTGAAAGCCTTCACAACCTTCGCTCCTTTAGCCACCTTTGCGTCCTCCTCAGCAGCTGAGGTTGTAAAGCCCACTGCCAACCCGCTGTAATCCGGTTTCAGAGGATTGATGCAGTCGATTAAGATCTTTCCTTCAAGAGAGCCGGCCGACTTCAGAGCATTCTCAGCCTGGCTCCAGGGCACTGCCAGGACAATTACATCACCGAATTTTGCGGCCTCTTCAGGCAGACCGAAGCACGCATTCTTTGCGGCCGACTCTGCCAGATCAATAATCTTTTCCGGGTGGCGTGAACTGAACATGACCTCATGTCCCTTAGCTGCCCAGATCTTTCCCAAAGCGCTGCCAACATTTCCTGAGCCGATTATTCCGATCTTCATAGTAACACCTTTTTGTCTTTCTTTCGATTCTAATCTAGTTTTTCAAACTCCATTCAAGAGACCAATTGGCTTCACTCCAATGCGTCATAGTATGAATCGATAGTATATAAAAATTTAGGTACGATACGGCCTCTCTGACTGTTGTGTCACTTCATTGCCGATTCCAGAGCATTATGATATCACATATATTTACAATTTGATGCAGATCTAACTACGGCCTTGCATCTTGGGAGCGAGAGTCACCGCAAATAGCAAACTACTTAAAAAGTAGACCCCCATGTATTGTCAGAAAGCAGGTGTTAGAGATATATGACGGAAGGAGAAACCGAGAGGCTGAAGGTATCTGAGGCAAATCAGGGCGATGTGGGGAAGGGCATAGTCAGGATGGGCGAAGAATTCCTGAAGAAGATAGGCGCTCGCCCTCTGGATGTGGTCGAGATAACCGGTTCGCGGCCCACTGCAGCACTGGCCGTAAGTGCCTATTCCCAGGATCAGGGCACCGACATGATCAGGATGGATGGCCTTATCAGATCCAACGCGGGAACGAGCATCGGCCAGTATGTAGAGGTGAGACTGGCGACCTGGTGCGAGGCCAAGCACGTAACATTGGCCCCTGTCACCCAAGGGATGCAGATCTTTGCTCCGGGAGATGTACTCACCAAGGTCTTCAATGGCCGGCCGCTCACGCGAGGCGATGTCATCTCCACCACCAGCGTCCGAAAACCGCCTACCGATTCCCTGGGAAGGGAGACCATGTTCGAGGAGATATTCCGGGGCTTTTTGGGCGCTCAGGCTTTTGGCCTCGGCGAGATCAAGCTCAGAGTCATCTCCACCAGCCCGGGAGGAATCGTCAAGATCACAGAAGGAACTGATATCGAGCTCTTGCCCCAGGCCGTAGAGACGCCGGAGAGATCCGTTCCCTCTGTTGTCTACGAAGATGTCGGCGGCTTGAAGCCGGTGATAACCAAGGTCCGAGAGATGATCGAACTTCCCCTGAAGCACCCCGAGCTCTTTGACCGTTTGGGCATTGATCCGCCCAAAGGCGTCCTGCTGCACGGTCCACCCGGCACGGGAAAGACAATGCTCGCCAAAGCCGTGGCCAATGAGAGCGATGCCTACTTTATAAGCATCAATGGCCCGGAGATCATGTCCAAGTACTACGGAGAGAGCGAGAAAGCCTTGCGCGATCTGTTTGAAGAGGCGGAGAAGAATACACCGGCCATCATCTTCCTGGATGAACTGGACTCCATTGCCCCCAAGCGCGGTGACGTCACAGGAGAGGTCGAGAGGCGCGTTGTAGCTCAACTATTATCTCTCATGGATGGACTGAAAGAGAGGAAGAATGTAATAGTAATCGGGTCCACTAACCGTCCCGAGGCTCTGGACATGGCCCTGCGCCGGCCGGGCAGATTCGACCGGGAGATCGAACTCGGAGTTCCTGATATGGACGGACGGATGGAGATCTTCCAGATCCACACACGCGGCATGCCTCTGCACGAGGATGTTGTACTGGAGGACTATGCCAAAAAGACCTACGGTTTCGTGGGTGCAGACATCGCTGCCGTAGGCCGGGAAGCGGCCATGAATGCGCTGCGTCGTATCCTGCCGGAGATCGATCTGGAGGAGACGACCATTCCCAAGGAGATTCTGGACAGGCTTATAGTGCAAAAGGACGACTTCGAGACGGCCCTGCGTGAGATTCAGCCTTCCGCCATGCGGGAGATACTGGTCGAAGTTCCCAATGTGAACTGGGAGGACATCGGTGGTCTGGAGAGCGTCAAGCAGCTTCTGGTGGAGGCCGTGGAGTGGCCGCTACGAAATGCAGAAAGCTTCCGACGCCTGGGGATCGATGCACCCAAAGGAATCCTGCTCTACGGCCCACCCGGTACCGGAAAGACCATGCTCGCCAAGGCCGTGGCAAATGAGAGCGAGGCCAACTTCATAACCGTCAAAGGGAGCGCACTTCTCTCCAAGTGGTATGGCGAAAGCGAGAAGAGAGTGGAAGAGATTTTCCGAAAGGCGAGGCAAGTGGCACCATCCATTATATTCCTGGATGAGCTGGATGCTCTGGTGCCAATAAGAGGCGGCGCATTGGGTGAGCCGCATGCCACAGAGCGCATAGTGAACCAGCTTTTGAACGAGATGGACGGACTCGAAGAGCTGCATGGAGTTGTTGTAATAGGGGCCACCAACCGGCCGGATATCATCGACCCGGCACTGCTCCGCCCTGGACGGTTTGATGAGCTGATACTGGCACCTGTGCCGGACCGGGAATCTCGCCGGAAGATCTTCGAGGTGCATCTGAAGAAAGCGCCGCTGGCGGATGACATCGATATCGACGAGCTGATCGGACAGACCGACCAGTATACAGGAGCAGATATTGCCGCAGTGGTTCGCAAAGCGGGACGGTTCGCTCTCAGGGAGGACATGGGAGCCGAGAAGATCAGTCAAAAACATTTCCTGGCTGCCTTGCAGGAGATTGGGCCGTCTGTCACGCCCGACACCATGAAGTACTACTCCCTTATGGGAAAGGAGCTTCGTAAGAGGGCTTCCAGAGAGGTGGAGCGCGGAGACATTTACGCTTGAGCGGGAGAAGAAGCTCCACGAGTTTCTTTAATTAATTTTTTTGAGAAATACGATGATGATCATAGACTCACTTGAGGAAATAGAATGAAGATAACCCTTATCCTTGCAATGATCTTATTGACGGGATCTGCTCAATCAGCAATCTTCTCCGTTAGCCCTGGCCAAAGTATCCAATCGGCGGTAGATGCTATGAGCCAGGGAGACACCATAGAAGTTCAGAATGGTACATATTATGAGAATATCAATATAGCAAAGAAAATTGTATTAAGAGGAATACGCCATCCAGTAGTAAATGCACAAGATAACGGTGGCGCCTTAACGCTTTCATCAAATGGCATTGTGGTCGAGGGGCTCATCATAACTAATTCATCGGCTTCGGGATCAGGGATAAACGTAAGCAACATTTCCCGCGATGATGTTATCAAAGAAAACATAATTGTAAGAAACAGAGGAAACGGCATTGATCTATGGGCTTCGGAAAATAATAGCATATTTAAAAATATTATACTCAATAACATGGGAAATGGAATAAGTCTCTGGTCATGTGACAGGACTGAAGTCGGAAATAATTTTATAAGCAATAACAGCGGTTCAGGTATATTCGGTGGCTCAGTAAATAGCAGCATCAAGGGAAATACGGTAAATGCTAATCATGGTTCCGGAATAGTCCTCCTAAATTCATATAATAATATAATAGCGAATAACGCTGCTAGCAGCAATAACCAGACCGGCATAATGCTGATCTTCGGCTCAAATAACAGCATCACACAAAACACCATCGTTGAGAATATCAATTCTGGCTTGTCAATGTTATTCTCCTGGAAGAATAATATCACAAAAAATATAGTCAGGGATAACTTTGACGGGATTTATTTAGGAAATTCCAGTGAGATCAATATGCTCTCAGAAAACGATGTTGAAAATAACCGGCTTGGCGTGCATCTAGTCAGTTCAAGCAACAACACCCTGCTTAATAATTATATAATTAACAACACGTACAATGTCTTTGACGACGGGAAGAATTAGGTGGGATTAAGATCTCTTGCAGGGCGATTCAAACGGAAGGTTTAAGAAATTGGTGGCAATTAATGGAAGATGGAAATTCCCAAGAGGGGCTATCTCATGACCAATACTGAAAAATTCCTGAAAGAGGCATTTGCGGGCGAATCACAGGCCAATCGCAAGTACAGCGCTTTTGCAAAAAAGGCGGATAAAGAGGGTCTTACCCAGGCGGCCAAGCTGTTCCGGGCGGCTGCGGCAGCGGAAGAGGTCCATGCTGCAAATCACCTCAGGGCGCTCAAAGCCATCAAGTCCACCAAAGAGAATATGCAGGCAGCCATATCCGGCGAGGATGAAGAATGGGAGAAGATGTACCCCGGGATGATCGAGACGGCCAAAGCGGAAGGCAATAGGGCTGCTGAGATCTCTTTTGACTATGCTAATCAGGTGGAGAAGATTCACTCCAGGCTTTACAAGAGCCTATTGGGAGGCCTCGATGCCAGCGTCAAACAGGAAACCTTTCCCTACTATGTCTGCCCTGTCTGCGGCAATACCGTTGAGCACGAAGCTCCAGGGGTCTGTCCCATCTGCAATACAATAGGTTCGCTCTTCATAAGAGTTGATTGATCCAATTCAGGAGACTAATCCTCTAAAAAGGATCTTTAAATAATATTTTTGTGAAAATATTTATTGTAGAGCCTCTTATATCCTATAATTCGATATCTACTAAATTGGGAAATCCGACATTTTATACTTATAATTTATAATAATTAAAAGGATATAAATAGCAATAGTCGATGATCTGGGAGAAGACAATTTGAAGAATTATAGATCGAAAGACAAAGATGATCATATCAGGGTCGACCTCGTCCGATCCTGGAAAGAGGAGCAGATAATGGAGCTTTACCGTGCCGGGGGCTGGTGGAAGGAAGGCATGGACCAGAAAAGGATCAACGATTTGATCAAAGGAAGCTTTCTTTTCGCTGTGGCGATTGATATTTCTACAGGTAATGCTGTGGGGATGGGCCGTGTGATCTCCGATGGAGTTGCAGATGCATATATTCAAGATTTTGTCGTTCTCGAAAACTGGAGGAATTTGGGTGTGGGCAAATTGATCCTGGAGACGCTATTGGGAGAGTGCTGGTCTCGCAAAATTGCCTGGATAGGTCTAATTGCAGAGCCGGGGAAAGAGGATTTTTATGGCGCTCTCGGGTTCAGGCCTATGCTATTTCATGTGCCCATGCTTCTTTCTCGGGAGGCTAAAGAATGCTGAAGGCAACAGACTTCAAGCCCGTCACTCTGGCCGACCGGGATTTCTTTGCCGAGCATTACCAGCGCTTCCCGCAAAGCCACAGCGACAACACCTTCACGAACATGGTCTGCTGGAATGATTATGCCCATTACAGGTACGCTTATGTCGAGGATTGCGTAATTCTGTGCAGCGCCATCGCCGGAATGCTGCGCTTTCGGCCGCCCATCGGTCCGCGTAACCCTGGTCTCCTCAAGGATGTCATGTCGCTGGCCATAGAGAGTGAGGAAGAGTATCCCTTCGTGATCCTTGACCCGGAGACAAAAGACTGGATGGCGGGACTCTACCCAAACCTGGAATTTCATGCCGAGAGAAAGTACTTCGAATATGTCTATCTGGCATCCGATCTGGCAGAGCTGCCCGGAAAAGGATATCTCACCATCAGGCACCAGTTGAACAAATTCAAGAAGACCTGTCTGCCCCAGATCGAGCCAATTGTTGAGGGCAACATCACCGAGATCAAGGAGTTTCTGGAGAAGTGGTGCGACTGGAAGGACTGCGGCTCGGATCCTGTGCTTGCCAGCGAAAAGGATGCCGTGTCCTTTGCCGTATCGCATTATCAAGAGCTGGAGCTGTCGGGCCTTGCCATCCGGTCCAACGGCAAGATCGGAGCTATGTCTCTATTTGAGGGCCTAAATGAGGACACAGCACTGGTGCACTTCGAGAAGGGGCTTCCCGACTGCAAAGGGATCTACCGGGCCATAAATGCCGAGGCGGCAAAGATCCTGGCCATGGATTACACCTACATCAACCGGGAGAGCGATATGGGCGTGGAGGGAATCCGGGAGGCGAAGATGCGCTACCATCCCCATCACATGGTAGAGGTTCACCTGCTCAAGAGGGACGATCTGGAGAAGGTGGTCTGAAGGGTTCGGATTTCCTGCCCACAACACTCCTTCAGGTCTCATAAGGTAGCGGCCTTCCTTGGATTGGAAAAAATTCCTAACTGAACGGTCGTAGTTCGGTTCGAGGCAGAAGTCAACTTCATACTCTAGACCGAACTCCAGACCAAAAGTTCCATCAATCCCTTTATTCATCCTCTCGTTCATGTCTATCCATCCCATCGAATTCAGGTACGGCACCAAAGAGATGAAGGCCATCTGGGAAGAGGATTTCCGGCTGCGATGTCTCTTCCGAGTGGAGGCTGCCCTCTCTATGGCAGAAGAGGAGCTGGGCATGATCCCCAATGGGGCTGCGGCCGAAATCGCGGCTGCTGCCGAGAAGACCCGTCCGGAAAGGGCCAAAGAGATCGAGGAATCGCGATGAGATCCATGCGGAAGGCAACACTGCCGATCTGATTTATAGCGAGAGAATGAAGTGCTCATGGACTTAAATCCGGTCCTTCCATTGCAGATCTCGTATCGTCATCAAGGAAGGTTCACCAAGGCCAAAACCGTGGTGTAGCCGACATTCAAGCTGAAGATCCAAAATGAAATATACACCTTATTAGAAATTATCAGATAGTCCACAAAGGATAAAATATCCGAATTGGTAGTTCTAGGAGAGGTTAAAATGGCGCTCATCGAAGGGATGCATGTTCAGAACTATAGGGCATTAAAGGATTTGTCCATCGGCAGGACTTTTGAGAATCAAGGAAGGAAACCCTTGCCGCGTTTGATGACTTTCATCGGGCCCAACGGTTCTGGCAAGTCCTCTCTGATGGATGCTCTAGGCTTCATAGGAGACTGTTTACAATTTGGTGTGGAAGAAGCCTGCGATTTGCCTCATCGTGGTGGATTTGAACGTCTTCGTACAAGAGGCACAAAAGAACCGATAAAATTTGAAATATATTACAGACAAGAGAAGAACAGTCGCCCAATAAGTTATTCTCTGCACATGGATTTGGGAAATGATGGGCGTCCATTTGTAACCTATGAGCGTTTGAGACAGCGACGGAAAGGTCAATCGAGGGGTCAGTCATACTCATTTCTGGAAATGACAAAAGGAGAAGGCTTCGCATGGGCTGGCGAAGCCACTGAAAAAGAAGAAGGAAACAAGAAAATTGAGGTAAAATTAGAGGACAAACAACGTCTAGGCATTACTACACTGGGGAATCTAGCAGATCACCCACGGATTGTAGCTTTTCGTCAATTCTTAGAGAGTTGGTACCTATCATATTTTGTCCCGGATCTCGCGCGCGGCTTGCCTATGACTGGTGCTCAAAAGCACTTAAATCGCAAAGGAGACAATTTAGCCAATTATGTGCAATTTATAGAGCGGCAACACCCCAAGCGATTTGCGCAAGTTTTAGCGAGTATATCTAAAAAAATCCCAGGAATATATAAGATTACGCATGAACGGCAGAAAGATGGAAGACTACTCCTGCAATTTAACGAACATGGTTACGAAGATCCATTTTATCAACTAGATATGTCTGATGGCACTCTTAAAATGTTTGCCTACTTATTGCTACTTGAAGATCCGGATCCTGCGCCGTTGATTGGCATAGAAGAGCCGGAAAATGGCTTGCATCACCAATTGCTGGAACCTCTCGCAGTAGAAATGAAGCAATATGCATATAATGAGAAAGGAGGTCCACAAATCGTAATTACAACTCATTCTCCGTACTTTGTAGATGCTCTAACACCCAACGAGGTCTGGATATTAGAAAAAGGGGAAGATGGTTTCAGTACGGCGACATTAGCCGCAGATATTCCAGGCATTAGGGAGTTATACGCTGAGGGCATCACAATGGGAAGTTTATGGTATAGCAATCATTTTGGAAGGGGAAGCCCTTAATGTTTATGGAAGTTCTGGTTGAAGGGGGAGCAGACGTACCGGCAGTTAGAGAGATCCTGGAACGCAGATTTAATTTAAAGGAGGATATAAATTTCAGAATCCATTCTCATAGAGGGAAAGGTAAAATTCCAGAAAATATCTTTTCTAAGCCCAATCCCCGGAACAGAGGTTTACTTGATCAACTTCCGGCAAAGCTCAGAGGTTTCGGGAAATTGCCTGTTCCCTGCTGCGTAGTCGTTCTAGTTGATGCAGACGATGATAACTGCAGAGATTTGAAATCAGACTTAATTGATGTGTATCAAAAAATTGATTCGAAACCATCTTGCGTTCTATTCAGGATCGCAGTTGAAGAAACCGAATCATGGTTCATCGCAGATGCTTTCGCGGTTAAGAGTGCTTATCCCAAAGCAGATTTAAATAAAATTCCGAAATCACCTCCAGATAGCATAATTGGTGCTTGGGAGAATCTAGCAAAAGCTCTAGGGAGGAAGCCGGAAGATTGCGTAGGTGCCGACAAATTTGAGTGGGCCAAGCGAATTTCCCCCCACTTGGACCTCAACGATCCAAAGTCACCCAGCCTAAAGGCATTTTTGCTCGGGATAAATAGCATATTACTAAATATAATACAATAATTATTTTATAGATCCCTGTAATTTTTGCAAGTTATCTTTTCTGGAAATTTCATATTAACGTGAATTCGATTATGAACGCTGTATGTCCTCCTTCAACCAAAAGTTCCATCAATCCCTTTATTCATCCTCTCGTCCATGTCTATTCATCCCATAGAATTCAGGTACGGCACCAAAGAGATGAAGGCCATCTGGGAAGAGGATTTCCGGCTGCGATGTCTCTTCCGGGTGGAGGCTGCCCTCTCCAGGGCGGAGGAAGAGCTGGGCATGATCCCCAATGGGGCTGCGGCCGAAATCGCGAATGCCGCCGAGAAGACCCGTCCGGAAAGGGCCAAAGAGATCGAGGACGAGATCGGCCACGACATGATGGCCACGGTTCTGGCCATGGCTGAGGAAAGCCCCAATTACGGAGAATGGATCCACCTGGGAGCGACCTCCAACGATATCCTGGACACGGCCACTGGACTGCAGATCAAAACCTCCCTGGACGTCCTGGAGCCCAAGCTGAAGACCCTGCTGGCACTGCTTCTGGACCTGGCCATGAAAACCAGGAATCTGGTCTGCGCCGGCAGGACTCACGGCCAGATCGCCGTGCCCACCACCTACGGCCTGAGATTCGCCATCTGGGCCTCGGAGATTGCCCGCCATATCGAGCGGCTGGCAGAGCTGCGTCCCCGCGCTGCTGTAGGCAAAATGAGCGGCGCCGTGGGAACCCAAGCTGCCTTTGGAAAGAACGGCATGGAGATCCAGACAAGGGTCATGCGCCACCTGGGCCTCAATGAAGTGGATGTCTCCAATCAGGTTGTGCAGCGCGACCGGCATGCAGAAATGGTCTGCTGGATGGCGCTCGTCGCTTCCACTTTGGACAAGATATTCGTGGAGATGAGAACTCTGCAGCGAACGGAGATAGCGGAGGTCGAGGAGGGTTTCGGCAAGAAGCAAGTGGGCTCTTCTACCATGCCCCACAAAAGAAATCCGATTAAGTCGGAGCAGATCTGCGGCCTGGCTCGCGTGGTGAGGGCGCAACTGATGCCTGCCTTTGAGAACATTCCTCTCTGGGATGAGCGCGACCTGACCAACAGCAGCTGCGAGCGCATCGTCTTCCCGGAGTCCTTCATCTTCACCGATCATCTCATCACTCTGTCCACACGCACCCTTACCAACATGCGGCTTCGGCCGGATAATATCGAACGTAATCTCACGCTTCTGCACGGCCTGAATATGGCTGAGAACGTGATGGTTGAGCTGGCAAAGAAGGGCGTGGGCCGCCAGCAGGCTCATGAGATCATGCGCCAGAGCAGCATGACCGCCTTCGAGCAGAAGAGAGAGCTGGCAGATGTGCTCCTGGAGAACCAGATCGTCATGGGTCATCTTAAGCCGGAGGAGATCCAGGCCCTGCTCGATCCGCACCAGTACATCGGCACTGCCGTTTTGCAGGTGGAGAGGCTGAATGATAAGTTAAAGCGCCTCTATCTGGTTTGAAAGCTGCTTGCCAGCAAATTCAGAATCCGATACCGTTGTGGCAAATATAGAGGTGAGATGGCGGATATTGCGTCAGGTTCAGGGAGTCCGGATTATATGCCCAGAGTCTTCCTTCTCAAGCCCGGCTCGATACTGCGGGATGAGTCGGGCGAGATCCTGGATGCCAGGTCTTCGGTGACGCTGATCATCAGCGGGAAGCGGAAGATAGTAGTGGATACAGGTCTGGAGGGCGAGGCAGAGCAGATAGAACGAGCGTTGGCCGGGCTGGGCCTCTTGCCGGAGGAGATAGACGGCATTGTGAATACGCATTCGCATCCCGATCACTGTGGGAACAACCACCTCTTTTCCCGGGCAGAGCTTCTGGCTCCACAGGACGGGCAGCTGATTTGTGCGGGTGTTTGGACACTGGCAACTCCCGGCCACAGTTTGGACAGCATTTCCGTTGTAGTTGGGCCTATGCCGCAAGCCCTGAAAAAGGCAGATATGGCTCCCGGAATTCCAATAATCGCCATAGCGGGCGACGCCCTTCCCACCTTCGGCAACTTTCAAAAGGACGTTCCTCCAGCCTTACATGTTGATCGTGACCTGGCCGTATCCAGTATGAACAAATTAATAGTGCTTGCTGACACGGTCGTTCCCGGACACGATTATCCATTCTCTGTCCGGAAAAGCCGGTATGTTAAGCTTCCGGACTCGAAGCCTTCTGCGAGGCAGAGTGCAGCACAGGCACTCACGGATTAAATTCTGGCAAAATTGATCTCGCGATCCCTTGTATATGCAGGGCGGATATATTCAGAAGTATAAGAATAGGCAATCTATAAATACTCATGACATCTTATTATTATGCGAATGCAGCTAAAATTGACATCAAAGGAGAGGTTAGTTCTTTACGGTCTTGCCAGATATCCGGGGTTCAGTGACATAGATCTCGCTTCCAACATAGGCGTTGATCGGTCAACTATATTCAAGAGCAAAAGAAAGTTTAGAGATTGGAAACTTATTAAGCTGTTGAATGTACCTTCCGGAGAAGCTGTAGGCGCCGAAATCCTGACCTCAGTGTTCGTCAAATACAGTCCCACTGCGCCCTTTGAGGTAAGGAAAGGGTCCCAATCGTATCAGAATTGGATCGATTACCCCAATTGCGTCCAACACATTGCCACAGACACCGATTCAGTCTCTACATTCTTCTCCAAGAGCCTGACCGACTTTCGGGTGAACTTCGACCCCATCATCGATGAATACTACCGAAACGATTTCGTGGAGTCTATCCATTACTTCCATTATCCCTTCCAGGTCTCCGGCTACTCAGCTGATGCGGCCCTGGCTGTGAACGGCATCTTTGATCTCGTCAGAGCTGATCTTCCCGAACAGGTAATACCGCCCAGGCCCGTACTCACGGAAGATTCACGTCTCACCGAGAAGGATAAGCTGACGCTTTACGCTTTTGTGAAGTATCCCATGCTCTCCGACCTCGAGCTCTCCAGGAGAACAGGCATCTCCCGGCCTACTATCTCAGGAAAGAGAACGAAATTTTTCCAGAGCGGACTCTTGACCCGCGAGGCCTATGTCGACTGGCAGAAAATCTGCTGCGAGCTGATGTCCTTTTATCATGTGCGAATCAGGCACGGCCATGATCGTGAGGACCTCTCTCAGGTCTACCAGGCTTTCCGCAAGATTGGAGCGCCTCTCTACAGCTATATGCAGCCCGGCGAACTTTTTGGCGCATTCCTGTCCACAGGCTATCCAGAGCTGAAGAGCCGCATGGATCTGGAGCTTCGCAATCTTTCGGCGCGGGGACTGATCACGGAGAGACCAATGCTCGTGATCATGCCTCTATCCGAGATAAAGGCCAACAAGATCGATTACGCACCGATGGTGGCGAAGATGTTGGGAGTGGGCAAGGAGATCTGAAGATTGCATTGTTAGGAGAGGTTGCCATTGTCTGCTCTCGGGCAGATCCGGCAAGCCTCAATATTTTTGAGCGTCTACTGGAGCTAGAAGCCTGGCAGGAAGAAGAGGGCTACAGATGCAATGGCCCCTTTCGTCTGCTGATTCACGACGATAGACAGTCCACTCTCTCAGGCCTTGACGATCGTCTGGCCGATTTAGGTCTGCATCCAGAGATGGTCATATTTCCCTGCCGGCATGAGGCCAAGGCGGCTTTGCCCTGGTTTGGGGGGCACTTCACCGGCACTTTTCAGGATGGGCGCAGCCAGCTTTCCGCTGCTGCTTCTATGGGCCTCAAATCCTTCCTGCAAAACATTGCAGCTTTAGCTCCGCCGGGCTACATTGTTTCCGCCGAAGCCACCCATCACGGTCCGGTGGATATGAAAACTCCCTGCTTTTTTGCCGAGATCGGCAGCACCAAAGAGCAATGGAGCGATAACGGGGCGGGAGCGGCGGCGGCCAGGGCAATTATGGCCCTGCAGCCGAAAGAGCTTCCTGTGTTCCTGGGCTTTGGCGGAGGGCATTATGTGCAGAGGCAGACAGAGCTAATCTTCGGAACAGCCATTGCTTTTGGGCATCTTTTCTCTAATTATCAGGTTGCGGAATTAAACCGGGATATCGTGGATGAAGCGCGCCGCAAATCGGGCGCGACCTATGCCTATCTTGATCGCAAATCTCTAAGATCCGAGGATCGGAAGAAAATTGTGGGAATTCTTGAGGAGCTGGATCTGCCGATGCTGCGAGGCCGGGAGATTCGGGCCCAATTCCCCCTCCCAAAGATGGAATAGTGCCTCTGTCAGGAATGACTGGGTCTGGAATCTCTTTGTCGCTCTTGCCTTTGGGCTTAGTTGGAGTGGCTTGCGATAATTGAATCCATCTGGTTTAATCATCCTGCTACGAATATTAACCGTAGAGACGCAGAGTTAAGAGAGACGTAGAGATGCGAAATTTAACGAATTACCAGGACTAGAAAAGAATAATTGCTTCTGAGCAAATAGTCGTCTCCGTCCGTTCGTCCTCCATGCGCTCTGCGACTCTGTGGTTTTATTCCGTAACCCCATGGTTTAATTATCGCGCTACGAATATTAACCGCAGACGAACAAAGCAAATAAAAGATGAGATGAAATCGAATAGCAGCCTTGTCCGCAATAATTATAGATGAACCGTATACTTTCAATAATTTTTCTCCCCTTTGCGGCCATTTCTGTTAGTGGTCGGTCGAATATTTCATAAAATATTTGAATATAAATCTATATTAAGAGAAATTAGCTTGAATTCAGAATGTTTTTTAATTATTTTAAGACAAAAAGCTGTCTGGAAACCAAAAAGATTTATACTATGAAAATTCAATACAGTATATCAAAATAAATTAAGTTCTAATAATGGTTCGTGGTTGCAATGCCAGAAAAGTCAGAGTGCGTCCCGACAAATATCTCCATCTTGCAGGAGAAGGCCCTTGTTCTCATAGGCTCACGATCGGATGGCGTTTTTCAATCAGATCTCCGGCGGCTCTTAGGCATCGACAGCAGCAAGTGCTCGAAGGTGGTAACAAGGATGCAGAGCTCCGGCCTGATCTACAGAGAGAAGGTTCCTGCCAGCAGCACATATCGGATCAAGCTTATCCACGCCTCTGCCGCTCCCGCCTTCAATGGGGAAGATGCGCCCGCTGAAGTCCAGAGTAGTCATATCGAAAGCAAAATCGATAGCATTCTCGATGGCAAAAACAATCGTCAAATCGTTAGCTATTTCAACTGCAATATCGATGGCTATATCGACAGCGATATCGGAAGCCAAATAGATAGCTATTTCGATAGCCAGAGACATACCGACAGTCGCAGCCATATCGATAGCTTCTTAACTGAGATCTATCTGCTCTATATGGTACGCGGCATCTCCAGCTAGAGGCCGCAGGAGAGCAGTAGCATTGAAGGCATTCTGGGAGATTTTGCGTCCATTTAATTGCATAATGGCAGGCGTCGCGGCCGTCATCGGTCTGGCCGTCGCCGGCGGCTTGGACCCGAAAGCTGGTTTGCTTATTTTCTTCGCGGTATTCCTGATCACGGGAGCAGGAAACGCAGTCAATGACTACTATGACCGAGAGATCGATGCCATAAATAGGCCCTTACGACCCGTCCCCAGCGGCCGGATCCTGCCGGGCTTGGCTTTCCGCTATTCTCTGGCACTATTTGCCGCAGGCTGCATCCTGGCGGGGCTCGTGAACCAGATATGCTTCGCTGTGGCCGCCTTCAACTCCCTTCTCCTCTTCTTCTATGCCCGCAACCTGAAGGCAACGCCCCTGGCAGGAAACGCATCCGTCGCATTTCTTACCGGCTCGACATTCCTCTTTGGTGGTGCGGCCGCCGGGCCTGCTGGTCTTTTCGCCAACCAGGTTCCCTTCTGGCTATCCTTTCTGGCCAGCATGAGTCGGGAGATCGCGAAAGACATCGAGGATATGGCAGGCGACCGGCAGGGCGGAGCCAGGACGCTGCCGATTTTAGCTGGAGAGCGGCTTTCCGCGGGGCTGGCCGCGGGCTTTGCCGTAGCGGCTGTTGTACTCAGCTTCTTTGCACCCTTTGGCCGGGCGTATCTCGCAATAGTAGCGGTGGCTGATCTGTTCTTCCTGCTCTCCGTGCTGAAGATTGCTGGAGGAGATGCGGCCGGGTCGCAAAGGGCGATAAAAAAGGGAATGGCAGTAGCGCTGTTGGCTTTTTTGACAGGAGCTCTGCAGCAAATGAATTTCTCGTGAATCCCTTTACCGGTGCGCAAAATACGCCACTATCGGCTCGCCCGGAAAATTGACGCGCACAAACCCGTAGCGTTCGAACTGCACTATCTTGCCCAACTCCTCGGCAATTCCGGCCTCGCCAATCCCCTCATCAATTCCATCGGGCTTCATAACCTTGACCTTTAGGCCGTCCGCCGGCGCCCAGTGGATGATCTTGGTCCTCTTGCCCATATCCTTGCCCAGGAAGCGCGCCCTGGCAGGCTCCAGGCCCGTTATCTCCACGTTGCACAGATCCTTCAGCCGGATGTTGTCCCCTACCTTGAAGGCTTCCAGATCGCTCTTGCAGATGAACAGCCTGTTTCCGGCGGGAATCTCCCGGAAGCCCCGATCCGCAGTGGGATGCAGCGGCGCGTGCGCCATTGTGGGCACATCGCCCTCAATCTCCAGGGCCACGGGGTCCCAGACGAAGAAACGGCGGTTGGCCTCAGGGTCGATCAGCTTCCTGTTCTCGGCATAGATGGAGTCCATGCTGATGCTGATGTCAGTCTCGCCGACGCCCAGATCAATCATGAACTTGCGCAGCGCATCGGGCCGGATGCCACGGCAGCGCATGGCCCGCACTGTGGGCACGCGAGGGTCTTCCCAGCCGGTGTACTCTCCGGCCTCTATGGCCTTTCTCAGCTTGCTGGTGCTGAAGGACCCGAACTGATGGATCTTGATCCTGCCCCAGTGGATAACGTGCGGGTACTCCCAGCCGAGATACGAGTAGAGGTACCTCTGCCGGCTTCCGCTATCGGTCAGATCTTTGCCCCTAATGATGTGGGTCGTCCCGAGCAGATGGTCCTCCACAGCCGACTCGAAGTCGAGCAGCGGCCAGACACGGTACTTTGTCCCCACGAGGGGGTGAGAGGCGGTGACGATGCGAAAAGCAGGCCAGTCGCGTATGGCCGGGTCTTTGTAGTGCATATCGGTCTTGACCCGCAGGACGGCTTCGCCCTCGGCTAAGGTGCCATCCAGCATCTGCCCCCAGAGCAGAAGGTTCTGCTCCACGGTCTGATTCCTGTGCTCGCACTCTATGCCCTTGTCCTTATGCTCCTTGAAAACCGCCTGCGGGCAGCCGCAAACGTACGCCCCGTTCCGGCGAATCAGCTCCTCAGCGATAGGATAGTACAGGTCGATCCTCTCGCTGGCTGTGATCACCAGATCGGGCTTGGCGCCCAGCCATTCGCAGTCCTCCAGATACCAGCCGTAGGCCTCCGGCATGGGCCGCTTCTTCACGGGATCGGTGTCATCAAAGCGGATGATGAACTTCCCGCCATACTTTTTGACATACTCGGAGTTGACGATGATGCCTCGCGCGCTGCCAAGCGTCGGCGGCCCGTTGGGGTTAGGTGCAAAACGCATCACAACGCCTTTTTCTGCTCCTTCCAGTGCCGGCAGACCCTTGTCAGGCTCTTTTCGTTCCGAGAGCTGCACCAGAAGTTCGGGGGCAATGGCTTCCAGCCTCTTCTGCCACTCCTCAAGGCTTGTCCTCTCCACCTCGGCCAATACTTCTCTGACCAGGGGCGATACTTCCTTGGCCCGGGTGCGCAGCTCCGGGTGCTCTCCCATGAGCTTGCCCATAACCGCCCCGGAATTGGGGGCGGCCTTGTACTTCACCGCGTTCTGCAGCGCGTATTTCTCGATGAGCTCTCTGATCTCTTCCATCGAAGAGCTAACTTCGATCACTCTACTTTAATTTGATGCATGCCGCCCAAGCGTTTTGCCAGGAGAAGGGCATCTCTGACTATCTTGTCGTGATCAAAGGCGAGGATTGGCATATTGTCAAGAGGAACAACCTCGGCGGATCTGGCATCCGATCCGGATACGAGCTTGCCCGTACCTCTGGAGAGAAAGGCGGCTGAGACCACATGGCCTCTGGGGTCGCGGCCGGGATCTGAGTAGATGCCGACCAGTCCCAATAAATCGATGGCAAGGCCTGTCTCCTCCAGGGCCTCCCTCACGGCGGCGTCTTCCACAGTCTCGCCTATCTCCACAAATCCGCCCGGCAGGGCAAAGCAACCCTGGTATGGAGGGTTATCTCTCCTTATGAGCACGATCCCCTTCTGGAATAGTATTACGGCGTCAACCGCCAGGAGAGGCGTCTTTATCTCATTCTTCATCGCAATCAGTATCCCATTATTGCTTTCAACATTTTCTCATTTAGGCCCAACAATTTACGCAACCAAAAGCCTTATCTACGACTAAAGTCGGATGGATGTACGGCAAAGGTCGATTATAAAAGATCCCTCCCTACCCTACATCCAATCGGCCTTTGGCTATCTTTTTATGGAAGATATTGCTATTTCTGGCGTTCTTCTCCAACCTTTTCTGGCCGAAGCTAAAAATACTTGAGGTCGATACATTCGTCCATGCCCTTTTATGTGCTTAAGCTAGGAGGAAGCCTGATGCCCGTAGCCAGGGAGCTCATGCGCACCCTCGCGGCCCTCGCGGAGGAGGAGTACAGCTTCCTGGTGGTCCCTGGCGGAGGGCCGATGGCAGATCTGGTGCGCGAGATCTTCTCCTGCGGTATCCTCAGCCAGGAGGCTGCGCACTGGATGGCAATCCTGGCCATGGAGCAGTACGCCTATTTTCTGGCAGACGGAACCGGAGCCCGTCTCACTCGAGAAATTCGCCGCCCACTGGGCACACCAAAAGCGGAGATTCTCTTGCCTTACCAGGCTATGCAAAAAGATGACTTTGGCCTGGAGCATAACTGGGACTACACATCGGATTCAGTGGCAATGCTTGTGGCCTCCCGGCTTTCTGCCCTACTCATAAAGGCCACTGACGTGGATGGCGTGATACTGGATGGAAAGGTAGTTGAAGAGGTATCTTCAAGCTCCTTGCTTGGATTTGATAGCTGTATCGATCAGGGTACCCTGAGCCTTCTATGTGGTCGCCTCAAAGAGAGTTGCGTCTGGGTAATGAATGGCACCGATCCGGAGAGATTTGCTATGTCTTTGAAGACGGGAAAAGGCGGCACGGTCATCAAGGGTCAATAGGAAGGTTTATACATGGAAATACATCAATCAGGAGGGAGATAACATGAAGGAAGAACTGCCAGAGAAATGCATATCATGTGGCATTACGCTGACCGGCGTGGGTGGAACGAGGTTTCCCTGCCCAAGCTGCGGAACCGTGATTGCCAGATGCAACCGATGTAAAAAACAGAGCAACGTCTATTCCTGCAAAGCCTGCGGCTTCACAGGACCGTGAGGTAAGATTGGATGGGAGACGCTGCAGTAAGAATGAAGGTTATGCCAGAGAGCACGGATATAGATCTGAGCAAGCTGGCAGAAGAGATCAGGAGAGTAGTTCCCAGCTTTGCCAGGATGCATGCGATCGAAGAGATGCCCATAGCGTTTGGCTTGAAGGCCCTGATCGTTGTCACCATTATGGATGACAAGGGCGGCCACAGCCCGGATGAGATAGAAGAATCCGTCCGCAAGCTCGCTGGTGTGGAATCTGTAGAAGTGGAAGAGGTCGGACTCCTCTAAACCACTCTATTGTTTTAATAAATAACAATTTTCGGGCTTGTAGATCAGCGGTAGATCGCCGCCTTCGCAAGGCGGAGGCCACGGGTTCGAATCCCGTCAAGTCCATTAAGGCTCAAATCCGAAGGCTTTTCAAGAGCAAAGTACTTAAATTTTCAGGCAGAATAATTCCGGTATGGCAGTGCTACTCGACAATCTGGGTAAAGTCAAAAGGCTCCCCATTTTGCCCGGCAAAGGTTCGCGAATTGGCGGCAAAGATTCGATTGAGGTGGAGCTCCATGCGGCTGAAGAGATCCTGGCGGAGGTCTTTGGCATCACAGTTATTGAAGCGGAAGAGATGGTCAAACAGCGCTGCCTGGAGAGGATGCTCTGGCCGGAGAAGTTTGGGCCGGATAAATGAATTCGAAGTCAATCAGGGATGAATTGAAAGCGGCCGGGCTTCCAATGAAGAAGAGATAATAATATATCAATGCACAGAGAAAGACCAAAACACAATGGGAACGCTGATAGGATTAATGAAAGCCGCAATTGGCGCAGTTCTCCTTAACAGTACAGTTAGAAATGCATTTTTATCAGGGGCTACCAGGTCGGTGAATTATATCCTGCAACCATCGACGAGCTCGAGAATAATTGCGTTTATATCTGGCTTGATGAAGCCCGCATCCGGCAGTCGAACTGGTCTCCTCCAGACCCTGCTCAAGGGAGCGTTTGGCTTGGTGCTCTTGAAATTGACAAGACGCAGCCGGATTCTCGAATTGGCGGCATTTTCGGGTCTGGGCGCGCTTCTGCTCGATATCCTAAAGGCCAATGGAGGCCGCCAAAATGAAAATAAAAAGAGACAGACGGATCGAATCATTGACATCGACGAGTACATAGTGATCGAAGATAATCAATGATTGGTTGACCTAAAGAACGAAGGACTGTAAAAATATATTATGGCTTTAGGGAAAAGAGGGCATATCTCTTATTCCTGCCAGCACCTTTCTTGCAGCCGATGACCTCTCTGTCTTGGATGTATCTATCACCATCTTCTCCAGATCACTTACATCGATCTGCCCCATTTGGAACCTGGTAACGAGTATGCCTGTCATTATGGCATCATTCGCTGCTTTTACTTTTTTTCCCAATTTACTGCAACTCCATTATTCCCGGGTACCCGGATATGAACTCAAGCTTTTTCCCGGACCTCTTTCATAGGGAATGACAGGGCAGTAATAGCTTTCGCTAAAGAGGAGCAAATCATGGTTCAGAAGCACAGGTCTTGATAGAGCCCGTGAGCACCTCCTCGTCCTCTACCTGCCACATGGGATGAACTATGCATAGGAATTTCAGATCTACCTTTCCGGTGTTGCGGATGTGCTGCCAGGAGCCGGGTGGGATAAGGACGGCCTGGCCTGCGCCGACCTCTGCCTGTTCGGAGTCGATGTGCATCTCGCCCTCTCCCTCCAGAATGAAGTACACCTCGGAGGAGGTTTTAAGCCGGTGTGGAAGAGATGCTTCTCCAGGCTCCAGTATGGCATGAGCGATGCTGTAAGGAAGGTCTAACATTTCGCGAGCAGGATGAAGAAGCTCGCAGAGATTTGAGCTGTCGAGAGCTTTGAAATACCGGCATTTTGCCATATCTTTTATGAACATTTGCTACTACCCCATTTGAGGAACCTGGTCTAACGAAATCCCGATGCGAGTTCATTAATGTCTTCATTGGGATAAAGGACTAAATTCCTTCCTTTGGTCAAGATAGATGAGATTATCCAATCCACAAAATCAGGCATTACGGAAAGCATCTGCACCAGTTGAGACGAGATTGGATATCCATTTTCTGGGCATGAACGTCTCTTCCAATCTTGTCGTTCTATAGTGATGTCATTGTGAATATCTTCAAGAACATCTTCGAAGATGGAATAGAGATTTCCTTCTTCGTTCGGGACGAGAACATCTATGTTATGCTCTAAGGTGTCTTCGCCCTGAGAGTCGCAGGTTTGAATGCATAGATAGGTCCTGCAGCCTTCCTCCTGAATGAAAAAGTATCTGCCCGGGTTCTCGATGAGGTCGTAATGCAGATTTCTGCGACTTACCTCAATTCCAATCTTTAACAAGCACCCTCAACCCCATATAAATTCTTTTACTATAACATTTAACAATGAACATTATTGATTTATATATTTTTTGGTCGGCTCCAAAATCGGAAAAAATATATTTACTTTACTATTTAATATCACTGCTTCCCTCCTCCTGCAAAACGGACTCGAACATGTCTCCAATAGGTGTATCCGATCTCTGGATTCTCTCACGGAATGGAGAGATGCAATTAAATTCAAGAACTGAGAAATGCCTCTATGTTCGCCGCATGAAAACGGCGAAGGGCCAGAGATTGGGGATCAAATTATCAAACATATCTTGCGCTTATTGGGACATGAAAAAATGCGACTGATCGAGATCTTCTACTCCATGCAGGGCGAGGGACCGGCCATGGGAAGGCCGGCAACCTTCGTCCGGCTGGCAGACTGCAACCTCAGGTGTGAGGGATGTGACACAGATAAAGAACCGACCCGCACTATCGCACTATCTGCTCTGTTGGAGGAGATCAGGCTTCTGGGACATAGGGTGGTCATTACGGGAGGAGAGCCTACGCTGCAGATGGCCGAGCTCTCGGAGCTGATCTCTGCGTTGAAGTGCATGTGCAAGGAGATTCATATAGAGACCAACGGCACCAATCCCATTGACGCGGCAATCCTGGAAAAGATTCACTATGCAGTGGTGAGCCCCAAACGAGGATCGAATTTCCATCTCGACTACTGGGCCGATAAGGCAAACGTTCATCTGAAATTTGTATTGGGAACGGCTGCATGGTGCTGGACTTCCGAACAGCTGGAGGAGCTTGTTTCCGGTCTGGATAGGGAACGAGTCTGGATAATGGCTTATGGCACCGATCAGGATATGCGGGGTGCCAGGGTTGCCTGGGATCTGGCACTGAGGCTTGGAGTCAACTACTCTGACCGTCTGCATATAAGACTGCGGAGAAGATGATATGTGTGGAGTTTGAGAGGGGTTAGAGAGGGGTTACGATTTTGGAGCTATCTCGCCAGGCTCTCCAAACAGGCCTTTGACTCTCTAAATACAAAGCTCCTGTTATCCGGCCCGAGCTTCATCCTGGCCATCCGGAGCAGCCCCAAGCTGATAAAGAATGGCAGGGCGCGGGTGATGGCATGAAACTCCTGTTCGTTGCGGCTGTATTGCCAGATAAAGTGGCCAATGTAGGGCTCTGCTCTCCTTGCATCCCCGCGGTAAATGGCAAAATGATTCTTGAGTTCGGCGGCAACTATCCCCAGGTCGTGCATAAAATTTGCGTGCTCCATTGAGCTCTCGAAGTCCAGCATATAGGCCCTGTGGTGATTGAACAGATAGTTCAATGGATTGGGGTCGCCATGAATCCTGCAGCCAAACTCTTGGTCCAGCAGCGGGCTGTACCACCATGCACCCAGCAGGCTGTTATATTCCGACCTGGTTTTTGTATCCAGCTTGAGATGATCCAGAACTTTGTGATATCTTGCGAATACCCAATCTTTTCTATATTCGGATTTTGTTTGATCGTGCAGTCTTCTCTGTGCATGAGCAATAGCAGTGAGCTTGTCATATAGCTGGCCTTCTTTATTTATATCACTCATATATTTGTAGAAAGATCTGCCCCGAATATGTTCCGTTAGCAGGGCGCAATGGAAGTCCCTGTGGATGGCCAGGGGCCGGGGAATGTCCACAATCGGCTCGATCTTTTTAAGGGTATTGAACTCGTTTTCCATGGCATGAAAAGGATCGTACTCCCTCATCCAACCTGTCGGCTCACCATAGAATTTGGCCACTACACTGAATCCCTGCTTGGGAAACTCGTATCGACAGACGGTATGCGAAGCTGGATTGATCCTGTAGACAAGAACCCTGCAGTTCCGGTCACCTACTCTCTCACCCAAGACCTGCATAAGCCAATCCCGGAAGGCATTTCCAGGATCCAAAGTGCCAACATATTTCTCTATTGCCATTGTTTAAAACCAGGCGATTGCCTCTCCTGTCCTTGAATTATTTCCATTACAATCACTATCGTATCTCACTATCAAATGCCACTATAGCCTGCCCTCTAACGGGGTTCATTTACCCCGAAGAACTTCCAGGCCTCCTCGATGTGCATGGCTTTCATGCCCAACCGGGAAGATGGGACTATGTCATTTTCGAAGTTGTCGCCGATGGACATGATCTCCCCCGGCTCCAGCCCCATCAGCTTCGTTGCCTCCAGGAAGATCCGGGGATCCGGCTTTTTGTGGCCGAAGTCTGAGGAGAAGATGACGTGCTTGAACTTGTCGAAAAGGCCGAAGTACCTCATCTCCCTTTCCGAGAATACCCTCTGACCATTGGAGACTACGATCTTGGGGTAGCTCTCCATCTCCCGGAGAAGCCGCATGCTTTGAGGGAAGACCTGCAAATGGCGCAAGGACCCGGCCCGGAAGGCACAAGAGGCTTCAGCACCTACAACCTCTGCATTGATCTTCCAGACGGCATGGCTTTTGCATATATTGGTGAAGACCTCTTGCACATTGACCTCAGGGTATTTCTCCCATCTGCCCTCCATTGACTCTTTTACCAGCCAATGGTACTCCGCCTTAAGGTCGTCCGGCGAAATCTTGACTCCCTGATAGATCAGCCATTTGCTGACAGGCTCATAGGTGTTGATGCTATCCTCATCGGTCTTGATATCGATCAGCGTGTTATAAAGGTCGAAGATCAAGCCCTTAATTCCCATTTCCTCTAACTTTGTTACAGTCATTATGCCTCCAGGGAGAGCAAGCCGCCACTTCTGTCGTGCAGATCTTGTTAGATAACGAAATGATCCATTCCTTGATGCTCTATGGCCGCAGAACTAGATAAAATAGTCGCACAAAGACGGAAATTAAGGGGATGGATCCGCCCGCAAGGGATGATGTCAAAAGAGTAAGGGATCGGGCGGTCTAAACTGTAGTGGTATCGATAGCTATGAATAGATTAGCCGTGCAGGGCGAAAGTAATATGAGAACAATAAAGATCGAGGTCAAGGGAAAGGGAAGCGCACTGGCGGATCTTGACGAGAGGAATCCTCTAATCAGTGAGGCTTTCTGGGAGATTCTGCCTCTGCAGGCCAGGGCCAACCTCTGGGGTGAAGAGGTCTACTTCGATGTGCCGCTGGAGGTAGAGGATGGGCACCTTTCGCCATCCGCGACTGCGGGCGACATTTGCTACTGGTCGCCGGGTCCGGCATTCTGCATCTTCTTTGGCAAGACTCAGCCCATTTCGGCGGTAAACCATATTGGAAAGGTGGTGGAAGGGCTGGATCTGTTCAGGAGTGTCGCGGCGGGAGACCGGATCCTTTTGAGCAGAAAGTGAACGTTTTCGAGCGGATGCCCCGGAGGAAGCAACCGAGTTTGGAAAAGAGCCTGACGTCTTGCGGGCTCGCGCGCGCGGACGAGGTCGGGCTGCAGATGGGAAGAGGTTTTTGCCCGAATCATGGGGGCTCTTCCTGGCAGGCGAGCCGTAATCCTATAACATTTAAATATTGGAAGCTGAAATTGCTAAAGGCACATCATAGGAACGATGGCATTGGAGCGGCTGTGGTCCAGCGGTTATGACATGAGCTTCCCAAGCTCGTAACCCGGGTTCGATTCCCGGCAGCCGCACGTTTTATATCTCTAGACACCGGTTTTGACTTGATTTACTCACCGCGTTTATATTCAATTTTCGGCTTCAAATATTTAATGTTTTGAGTTATAAAATTATGAGGTAATAACACGCGAATACAAATTATCATTGATTTAAACGGTCTTTATAGTCGAAGAGATGCCGGAAGAGTGATAGCTAATTGATTTAGGGACAGTTCTAGATGTAATTAATAGATAGATTAATTATGAAGGATGCGGTATGTTCACGCATGGATAGAATAGAATTAACCGACGGACTTTGCAGGATTACATTCGACCCAAGTACTGTAGAGGGACTTGGAATTGTATCCAATGGTCCTAATATAAAGCACATAAAAGACGGATCGGCAGAGATGCCATATGCTTCAATTGGGGTTGAGGATCTTAGTATTGCTGATCTATTTGACGGAACTAGGCTTAATGAAAAGGGAAATGCACATTTTTTAAGATTGGTCCATGATCTTGACCCTTCAGATTGGACTTTGAAAGGAGTAAATATCCGAGGGCGATTTAGAGATGGGTATGGGACGCTTACAAATGGGATGGGATGGCTCTATGTGCTTTTCACTAATAACCAGGTTACTGAAGCTGTCTGCGACTTTTGTGAGTTAAAATGCGGTATGTGCTACGTAGTATCGATCTACCGTGAAGGCGATGATCAGAAGGCAAATCAGATTTTGGAACTAATTAATAGCATTCATGCAAAATAATGCTCCATAATTGATGTTACATAATCTACGCATAACGCAAATCGAGCTAAGCTGGTGGCAATTCTGGCAATGAAGAAATACAAGTCGGAGAAATGGAAATGAAATACTACACACTCAAACAAGAGGACGATCCAGCAACTTTCGTGGAGTTCTGGGCAAGAAGGTACAACTACAGAGATGAGCAAATATATCGAGAAAATATCAAACGACCTTTGACTCCTGAATCAGCCAGAGAACTCTTTGCTTGGAAGGCCATGCTGATGAATAGTGAATCCATCAAGGCAGGAAACCATCCGTTTGTAAAGACCGTAATTTTAAACCTTGACCGATTTCAGAGCCTTCAGTTGAATACCCCAGAAGATGCGAACAACTTTCTTACTAATGAACTAGAAAACAAGGGCATGATATGGAAAATTTTTACCTTGCACATCATGTATCCAGACAAATATCCGATCTTTGACCAAAACGTTTACCGAGCGATGCACTATTTGCAGACTGGCACAGTTAAAGAGATTCCTAGTAAAAATTGTGACAAGCAAACGAGTTATATTACTGAGTATCTGCCCTTTTACAATGCACAAGGGTATTACCGAGATAGAAAGCTCGACAAAGCTCTGTTCTCTTTTGGACAATTCTTGAAGATTCCTCGTGAAAGGGCCGGAGGACTCCAAGCCAATAGAGGCGGTTTCAAGGCGGATGATAAGTCCTTCTCGGACTCCGCACGATAACGTCCAAACCGTTAAGTCGGTTGAGAGGCTTCAATCATATTCTTTGCCCAAGCTTCTATTTTTTCGCTATCTTTAATCACAAATTCTTGCCCTATTGCTGCTGATTGGAAGTATCCATCTTTCCATGAGCTTTTGCTATGATAACTGATCTCAGCATCTTTAAAACAATCGGGTAGATCCCATTTTGATCGAGAGAAACCTTCTTTCGTAGCTCAGGAATCCATTAGATTTAAATATATATTTCAACAATAGTTTATGTTTGAATAACTGCAGATCTAGGAGGTAAAAATGGAACCAGCTATGCTTGTGACTGCTACAAAGACAGTTTTGTCTTTGAAGAAATTTGTGGAGGGATCTCCTATAGTTGATGCAATTGAAAAAATCGGCGAAAATGAGACGAATGCTGCTATGGATGCGCTGAAATCTGCTAAGTACGCTCAGGACTACAACTTAGCTGTGAACAGAGCATTAGTGCATTTGGAATCTGCTCATCAACACTTGAAAGCGGCATCAAAAGATATCCAATTTATGAGAGCAGGTCAAACATATGTCGCTATCGATAAAGACAGAGATGTTTGCTGCCTTAGAGCTCTATGCCATAAGTATCTAGGTGATAATCAAGAACAAATTAACATTTGTCTTCAAGATGCAATCGATTCTCAAAAGCTCAAATATAAGCCGCTTCCGGATAATCCATATAAAGCAATGGCTGATGCAGCATCTATGATGGCCGACTTAATAAAAACATGTATCTTAGGAGATAGCATCGAATATTTAGTTAAGGATGAAGATTTTCAGGAGTTCTGCCAGAATCTCGGATATGTGATTTCCACTTGCGACGATTCAGACGAAGAATATTTCAAAGACGATGAAGATCCTAGTTCTAAATATGATTTGACGAAATATGATCCACTATAAAAAAAAACGCATTTAAATGCTGGAGATATACATATATTAACACAAGATGTTTTGTCTCAATGGCATCTTAGTTTATCCTCTGAATACTGGCGAACAATGTTCAGAAGATGGAGCGAAGCAGATTGAGAGCATCCACAGGGATGAGAAATGAGATGTTTAACCCGATCCTTGAGGAGCTGCTCAGAGAAGGCCGAATCAGAATATTAGGCGAGATACTAATATTAATATGATTAATTATTATTTTATGTTTTATGGCCATGATTTTTGAATTCCGAAGAATATATTGTCCTTATGGTATAAAGTTCAAATTTGGTCACTTGGTGACGGTAGAAAGGCAAGGAGAAAGTATGCGGCCTTGGAAGCGAAGGATAGGTAGATATGTGGATATTTAGCCGCGACCTACACATCAAGAAGATATAGATTTGGGTTGGATTCCGATTGATGAAGCTTATCCGAATACCGGTGAGATGTTTAGCGGGGAATCTGAGATCAATTGCTATTGTCATGATGAGTATGGGTTTGATGAGGTGCGACTAGAAGACTGAACGCTACCCTGATCTCCGAGCAGTTCGGCTTTGCATTTAAGCTCGGTTCTGCACCTAAAGTCCAAATCTTGTTTATACAATGTATTTAAATAGTTTTACAGGGCCACAACCACTATGGACCTCGATCTTGCGAATCTCCTTTTAACCATTGGATTCGTCATGCTTGGGTCTATCGTTTTTCATATATCAACGCTCATTTCAGGCTACAGTATTTATAGAGAGATGCAACCAGTTGAATCTGCTTTCCTGTCCACGGCGGTAGGCTTGATCATTTTTCTCCTCTCTCCGATTGCGTTCATCGTGCTTAGGCCATCTCAAGGGCTCGATATCCTAGATTGTATTTTGGATTTCAATGTAATACTTTCTTTCCTTCTTTGTGCGATAGGCTTGGGAATGGTTTTTGGGAACTTGAAAATTCTGGATGCCCGAGTAATTCTCCTTACTTGGATTCGAGAGAAATCTGGCATTCCTTTCTGGATCTCTTTCCATGGAGTCCTTTGGGACGATGTTTTGACAACTGTCAAAAGAGATGGAACGATTTTTATCGAAAAAGACAAGAGCAAAAGTCCATTTGATTCAACAGGTTCCATTTACAGGTTCATTTCCGCTTCATCTTTTGATGAAAAAAGAGAAATGTTAATAGAAATGGTCGAATCAGGAGATAAATGTCTAATTCCATTAGACGAAATGGGTTTTATAAGAATTCCCGAGAAATCTCTGAGAAAGCATGAGGAGAAAATTAATCATATAGGACAAGCATTATGTTGTTTGTTAATATCGATTGGAATTTTCTTTTTAGCTCTTTCAGCGAAAGAAACTTACCATTTTGTACAAAGCCTTTGCACTAATACTGCCTCCATTTTGACGTTTTATTGGAATTTAGGGTTTTGGTTGATGCCTTGTTCAATAATAATGCTTGTGATTTGTGTATGGACTGCTAAGAAAGATTTTGATAATTGGCGTTCTTATTATGAGTTCTGTCCGGACTTTGGTTTTCTATCCATGTGGCTATCTTTTTTATTTCTGCAGTTGATTTTCCCCTTGGACTACAAAATTGAAAACGTAATCCTTCTTTCGTTTCCTGTAATTTTGTTAGTAATTTCTATATATCTTATTGGTTATGAAAATAAAGAACCTTTGTATAACTCAAAATATCGATATAGAACCGATATACCCATGTATCTGTTTTCTATTGGGATTTGTTCTCTCTATTTAGCGTTCATTGGAATTGGGTTTATAACAGAAGGGGCAGAGAATTCTTTCAGCTATAATTCATACGTCATATTGGGATTTTTCTTGATTCTAATTACGTATATATCCCTTATTAGAAAATGGATAACCAATCCAGTGAAAAAAGAGTTGCAGAAGATTATTGCGGATATCAATGGATCAGAAGATGATCAGTATAGGACAATGGGAGAAATAGTTCGCAAAATGTACTCAGAGATCTGTTTCGATAATTTAAAAAAATCAAATTTCACACATCTTAATGAAAGCTTAGAATGTCGTTATTCTGATGATGAACGTAATGTAGCTACCCAACTAATCAAAGCCCTAACGAAACTTGAAGAAAGAGACGATCTAAAGTATGAAGCAGGTACCATTCTTTCTGTGCTTCAACGACTTATTAAGGATAAAAGAAAGGAGCTTAAGGATGTATATCGAACGAAACAAGGAGAACAAAATGATTCATCCACTTAATTATGCCCAGGCAATTGTTGAAGGTTGTCTGAAGGCAAAACCGGGGGAAAAAGCAGCCATTTTTACGGATAAATCTAGGCTTGATATTGCCGATGAACTAGCTGGCTATTTGGCAAGGTCGGGTGCAGAAGTTACTATATTAATAATACCAGAGAGTCTGAGACCTCTTACAGAAATCACCGATATCCAGGCATATGCACTTTCCTCAACTGATATAGTTATCTACGTTTTAGCAGCAGAGAGTAATGTGATAGACCTCTCTCCGGAAGTGGCATTCAGAGACTTCCTTTATAGACTGCCACTCCAACACAAGGGTCGCGTATGCATGATGCCAGGTTTCACTGAAGATATGAAAGAAGCGGTGTCCATCGATTATGACAAGCTAAGACAAAGAGAAATAGCATTACAGGGAATTTTATTAGGTCAGGATATTCGAATAACCACCAAGCTCGGAACTGATATATCTTTCAGTTTAGGTGATAGGAAGCTGGAGACCGATTATGGTGATATATCAAGACCCGGTTCTTTTGGTAATATTCCAGCGGGGGAGATCTATACAGCTCCCGTAGAGGAAACCGTATCAGGGAAAATCGTGGTTGATGGTAGTATAGGCGGGATTGGAGTGATAAATAAACCTTTTGTCATTCATTTGAAGCATGGACTTATAGATAGGATGGAGTCAATGGACGTGCATGATGACGTCTTCCAACAATTCTTAAAAGTATGTGAATATGACGCTCCAGCGAGTAAAACCATTGGAGAATTTGGTATAGGGCTTAATCCAGGCGCGAGAATTATTGGGAATATTCTCATGGATGAAAAAGTAGAAGGAACAGTGCATTTTGCTTTTGGAGATTCCTTCGGATTGGGAAAGACAAACAGTAAATTCCACACAGATCTACTAGTGAGGGAACCTACAATCATAGCCGATCAAGAAATTATTATGAGAGATGGTGAGTTCGTTCTCGATCTTCTTCAAAGTAATACATATCAATGATCAGCTAGAATCTAACTGATTTTGTTCTATTGTCGTGCTATCTATAGAACGACCCGAAATTACTTAATGGTTTACGTAAAGTAGTGTGCTGTGATGCTGTAAAAAAGAAGAAGGAAGCTAACTACTTTGGAGATATCGTGAACTTTTCTATGACATCCCACGCACGAAGATTAGATTCTGGTATTGTTCCGACGTAGAGCGTCACAATCGTGTCTTCTGTAATCAATATAGCAATTGTGCCATAACTTGACGAATCGCGATCAGATTCGTAGAGCAGTGCTGGACGTCCATTAAATTCGATATCCTTCTGGTTTTCGTCTTTTGTAGTCGGACCCAAGAAATCAGTCAAAATATCTCATGCTGCCCAATCCTTCCTCTCCTTCGGAACCTTATTAACTAGGATATCTACTCCCGAACTATCAGAATCCTGGGGAGTAATAACGGTGTTGTCTTTGGGCAACCAGAATGCATTGCTTTTCATAACACCCGTATAATCTGCCACTTCGTAATTACTCATAGTCGACCCAGATCTGCTCCCTTCCTCTATCGGTTGTGTGCCTAACAACCATTGGTCGCCAAGATCCGCTGTAAAATTCCAACCACCTACATCAACGCTTGCGGCATGGCAGCTACTACCATAAGGAGAAGTATAAAGAAGCATAAAGAAGCTAACAAAGCCGACGCTTCGCTCTTGTACTTGAATTTCATATCAATCCCTCCGAACAATTCCATCATCATAGAAGATGTTAAAGATTTCGTGGAAGCACGGTCTATAGCGTAAGATATTGGCTATGCTTCTCTCGGTTTACAGGATACAAAGGGCGCAATGGACCCGCTCTTGCCGGAAGCCCGCATATGGCCCCTGGGCAGAAGGAAAAGAAGAGGTGGACAGAGCCCATGCTGTTGCCACCTCTTCTTCGAAGCTCAATTATCCGCGAAATTCAAAGATGTCAAAGATGTCAAAGATGTAAGAGCCATTCATGAGGCAATTGATTTCAACCACATTGGAAATGCAATCATGGCGTAGACGACTGCCGCTACTAATCCCGCTTCTATTGCATAGACTCCTATCTCGAATATGTCCATCTTTCTCTCGGAATGTTCTTCATCAGATATCATAAACTCTCCCTGGAAAAATAAATGCCTATTAGCTTCTAACCCATCCCTTAAGCCCAGAGATTATCCAGAGTGCCAATCCCCAGAAAATCAGGATGCCAATTATCATCGCGTCCATGACAATCACCATTATTAATGATGATGAACTTATATGTATAGGTTTCGTTGCAAGGGAGGTCATATTGGAATTAATGCCACAGAATCATCATGTATCGCAAAAAGGCTTGAACAGACCTGATGCACCTTTTGCAAAAATAGAAAACCCTGGTCTGAATAATGGAGACGCGTAAGCCGCTCGCGGGAATACTTATCGCTTCACAGACTCGGCCTCAATCCCTGCGAATCAAGTCAAACATCCCGGTGTGACGCGATATCGCATCCTGTGCATGGCAGGCACATGGTCTCTGCCAGATCGGCCCGGAGACCGTTATCCTCCAGCACTTTTCTCGTTGCCCTGGCCAGCCCGAGAAGCCTCTCGGCAGACGGCCTCTCTACTTTGACTTCTCCTTTCCTCAAGGGATGAGGCGATATGGGCCTCAATATAGGTATCACGCCCATCTCAGCCAGCCTGGCGACTCCCGTCAAAACGCATTCGTCGCTCTCGCCCAGCCCCAGGATGAAGTTAGAGGAGACTCTATTTCTCCCGAAGATCTTTACGGCCTTCTCCAGGGACTTGAGCACGTATTCCAAAGATAAACCAGGGCAAGTCCTGGCGAAGATCTCCGAGTCCATGGTTTCAACGTTGTATTTTATCTCTGTAGCACCGGCTTCTTTCAGCTCCTCAGAGGATGTGTCCGTAGGGTAAACCGAAACGCCAATCGGTAAATCATATAGCGACCTCAAGGCCCTCACAATCGAGACTGCTTTTCCAACCTCTTCCTCAGGCGACTTCTCGACACCACTGGTGAGGGAAATAGCTTTCAATCGCCCGGTCCGTCTGGCTTCCTCCACCATATCCAGGATTTCATCGGGGACTTTCACGTCTCCGTCGAGCTTCGGAACCGGACAGAACTTACAATCGTAAATGCAGCGGCCGCTTATGGTCAAGTATGCCTGATCAGGACAGTGGCTGAGAGCGGGCTCAAGTTGGCCTGTGACTATGGGTTTTCCGTCTTTAATCACTACAACATCAGAGCAGCATCTTGCAACCTTGAGCGGGGAGTTCTTGTTGATGGACAATCTCACCCTATGGCCGCCTGATTTGATGAAGAAGGACTCCAGGCCGGCTCCGGGACCTGCGCTGGGTATGGTTGTCTTCACAGTCTCTCGTAGCAGCGCCTCATCGATATCTGCGCTGCCGATGCTAACCAACATTGCCTTGATTTCAGCGTTCATATCCATGATTGCGCCTCATAATGGTCTTTTCGGATAAGCTATCTATTCTGTCGCCCAAAGGCAGGGCGTCAGGGTCTGGGATCTGATTCACAATTGTGAATCAAATCAATTGTTTGCGGAAAAGATATATAAATAGTAGGAATGCGGCAAAGCGAATCATATTTACGAATGTCCCGCGTTCACAGCAGTTGATGACTACCATAGCATATGACGATCTCGATTAGGAAAGATCCTTATGGTTTTCAAGCTCGATTCCAGTTAAAATTAAACATATATTCTTCTTATATTTTATCATATGCTGCTACTATCCATTATAGAATACTTCTAGTTCATAGATAGATGGCAGCATGATCGCGTAAACGAATTTTTCAGTCCTTGTGCTTGGGAAAACTCTTTATAGTTCGACGATCGTCTTATTCATTGGAGTTCACGATTGTGAATGTTTCAGAGCAAGGAGGAGCTATGAAGATTATCAGATTGCTGGGTGCATTGGCAGTTCTTGTCCTCATGATGACGCCAGCCTTCTCGCAACCGAGCCTGAAGGTCTGTACGTGCATGCCGGGAGATTGCCATGCAAAGCCTGTTGAGAAATGCTGCAGCAAATGCTCGGATAACAGCATCGTACAGGGCTGCACCTGCCCGGGACAGATGGGGTCATACTCAGGAACAGATTACTACGATCCCAATCTTTCTTACTTCAGCAAGAGCGACTCGCGTTCGCTTGCAAGGTCCGGCACGATAAGCGGGATCGTCTCCAGCAATTCTGGCACGTTCTCCCCTGCCGTTTCAAATGCCACAAACAGCATCGGACCTCCAGACCCGGATGTAGTGGAATATCTGCCCCCATCAGCCAAACAGGTACTTTCCGTGCTCGCGTCCGACGGCCCTCTGACACAGAAGGATATCATAGGTAAAACCGACCTTCCACCCAGAACGGTAAGATATGCCCTGGGCAGGCTCAGGGGAGAGGAGATGTTGCAGGAGCGCTTCTGCTTCAGCGATGCCCGGCAGAGCCTCTACAGCCTGAATGGAATATCTATGAAGTAAATGGCCAAGATTGCGAATTCCATTGCTTACAATTTTTCTTGGCAAATCAACGCCGGACCAGCCGCGGGAGCCCTCCGACTGCGTAGCAGGGAGGACCTCCCATTTGGCCCAATGCCCTTGCTTCTGGCTCAAACAGCCACTTGCTGCACTTCTATATCGCTTCTTCCGGAGATACAGGCCATATCGTCGCATCCCACAATCTGCCCGTCCCGCAGCGTATACATCTTTTGAGCCTGGCGGGCCAGGTCCAGGTTGTGGGTCACTATTACCATAGTCAGACCTTTGCGATTCAGCTCTCGGAAGAGCTCGAAGATCATCTGCGATGTTACAGAGTCAAGGTTGCCCGTGGGCTCATCGGCCAGGATGATTCGAGGGTCGTTGATCAGCGCCCGGCCGATGGCAACGCGCTGCATCTCACCACCGGATAGCTGGCTTGGCAGGTGGTCGCCTCTGTCAGAGAGCCCAACCATTCTTAGGACATCATCAATCCTGCTCTTGTTCCTGTTCTTCTTGCTGAAGAGCAGAGGCAGCTCTATGTTCTCCCGCGCGGTTAGCGTGGGCATGAGGTAGAACTGCTGGAAGACGAAGCCGATGTTCTCCCGGCGCACCTTCACCAATTTGCTCTCTTTCAGCCCCCAGGTCTCCGTTCCATTCAGCCGCAGGCTTCCCGAAGTCGGTGAATCCAGGCAGCCCAACACATTCAGCAGGGCCGTCTTGCCGGAGCCTGATGGGCCGATGATGGAAACAAACTCGCCCTCGTTCACATGAAAGTCTACATTCCTGAGGGCATGGATCTCCTCCCTGCCCCGGCGATAAGTCTTGACCAGGCTCTTGGCTTCTATTATGCCGCTCATTCTACACCACCTCTGATGGCTTCCATTGGGGAAAGCCGGGACGATATGAAGGCCGGGTACAGCCCGCAGATGAGGCCCAGTACCACTGAGAAAGCCAGCGCGAAGCCGATCAGCTCCGGGTTCAGAGTCACCATCGAGCCCCGGGGCGCGAAAGGCAGCATGCTTTTCACGAAGCCCTCAATCAGGCTCGACCCCACAATGGCCGCAGTGGTTCCGATCAGACCTCCTACAAGCGTTATGAACACCGTCTCCGCCAGGACCATCTTTCCTATATCCAAACCCGAGGCTCCAATGGCCTTCATCATGCCGAACTCCCTGGTCCTCTCGTTCACGGACATGAGCAGGGTATTGATGATGCCGAAGGCGCTGATGATCAATGCAATGATGATGACCGTGAGCAGGAGCGACCGGGCTGAGCCTGCCAGGTTCATGATGGTGCCCATGATCTGGGTCATTGTTACCACCTGGATGTCGGGGATCTTCTCCATGTCCACTGAGACCTTCTCAATCTGGCTGAGATCCTTGACTTTGACCGCAATGGTGGTGAGCATTCCTGTCTTATTGAAGACCCTCTGCGCCTCGGCCAGAGGCACGAAATGGAACTGATCGTCCTGGTCTCCCGTTCTCTCCAGGATGCCGATGATGGTGAAGTTCTTGAACGGCCCGGCAGGCAATATCGAACCTACCGTTAGGTTCTCCTTATCCGCCAGCCCCCGGCCGACAAGCATGACGTTAGTCTCATTATCATCGAAGAACCTTCCCTGCACCTTCCACCAGGGCTTCAGCTCTCTCACCTCATCGATCTTTATGCCAAAAACCACATGAGGCACGTCTTTTCCGGTCTTGGCGTCCTGTCTGATGAACTGCTGCATGAGCATGGGCGTTGCCAGACCGATCCCGTCGATGCTGCTCACGTTCTTGAGATCCGTGGCGGTAAGATACTTGGGAATCACTCCTCCGTGCAGGATCAACGAAGCTGCCTCATAGGGACAGCCTTTGGGCACCGCCAGGATGTGAACGCCAAGGCTTCCCATCTCCCGATTCAGCTCTTTTTCGTACCCGGAGTTAAGGGATAAAAGGCTGAACAGAACGGTAATAGCAATAGCCACGCCTAATACCGTCAGAAACGTCCTCCCCCTCCGTCGCAGCAGGTTCTTTGCCGCCAGAGTGAGGAAATTCATCTGTAGACCACTCCATCTATCAATACGATCTTGCCGATCAATGTGGGATCCCCATTCTTGGTGATCACTTTCCCATAGACCTTGGCATCAGAGCCGCTCTTCTGGGGAATGACGAAGTTGCTTGGCAGTATATTTACGTACAGGCTTGCGCTGCCATCGTTCAGAATGAACCAGCACCCAGAGGCGCATTCCAAATCAATCCTGCCCTGAATCACCGCATCTTTGCCATCGTATGCAGACTCATTCTTAACGATATCCTGGATCTTTACAACATTTCCTGTGAGTTCAGTCGGCTCATCCGCGGCCTGGACTGCATGAACGGCTGCGCCGGTCAGAGCTATTAGAATCAAAGCTCCTGCGAGTAAGTTCCATCTCATTCGTTTTCACCTTCGAGCTTTCCTATTTTCATCATTTTTCCGTCCAATATTATTGCCAGTTTCTTCATCTGCGCCACACCCGGTCTTTGTGAACAACTCCGGCGTCAACGATAGCAATGTCGTCGCCTTAACTTATGATAATTTGGATTCAGGCAAACGCCTGTGGATCTTCAACCGAGAATTGGGCAGATTTTGAGCATAGGCCTGTAGTGATTTTGCTCTATTGTGTCCGCATTTCTTTATAATCTCCGCAAATGCCCTCAGATGGACTTATTTACGCAAGCTCCCCGTTTGGAAATCGCAATCCTCTGAGGTCACAAAATTGCTGGAATCTATTTTGGGACTTATCATTTCCACTTGTGGTACCACTACCTATGGCCAGGATATGAACGCAATGCTAAAGCAAATCTCCATCGCGGAGATAAAGAGGATTTGGACACGACGATTTCTGGATTCCATAAAACCGGGCGTGAGAGCGTGAGGCCCGAGGCATACCCCATACTTTAGGGTGGGGTGACAGCACGAAGTTTCATTTTTAGCTTATAAATTACTAAAGCAGGTTATGAAATATGAAAGACTACTTCAGGAACAGGAGAATTGATCGATATCAGCAACCCCTCAAGAAAACTCGAATCTCATTCTTATAGTGACTGTTATAGTGACTGAAATGAGGAATTTCCCCAGAGAGGATTTAATCCCTTTTGGGATGGTTGCATAAGGCAGTATGTATAAGTAGCAAGAAAATAGCACCATCCCCGAATCCTATTGCCTAGGCGTGAATTGCGCGCGGCTTGAAGAAGTGCCTTTTCAAGAATATTCCGTTTTGCGTTTTTCCTCGCAGCGGGCAAAGAATGATTTGAGGGCTCGATCTCTGAGCCTCACAGTCCAATCATCCTTTTTTCAGGTTTTAAAATAGCTGAGATTGATCCATCGGGTTGACGACGTGCCAGAGGTTTTTTTCTTTGCCATTTCCGAACACATCTCCAGCCGCCTGGTCCCTGGAATAGAGGTAGAGCGGCCAGCCCTTATAGGTCGTCTGCTTTGACCCGTCGGTTCTGGTCATAGTGGCAAAGTCAGGGGAATTCAGACTGTCCGGCAAGGTTATCTTTTCGGCATAGAAGGGCTTCCACGTGCTGGCACAATCACCATAGCAGGCGCTAGCACCGCCGGCACTGCCGTCACTTGAGTAGTAATATAGAGCAAAACCGCTCTGGTTTACGAGATAACTGCCCAGGAACTTGTTCGCAGAAATATTCACGCTGTAGTTCGAGCTCTGGGCCATAGCCGAGATCGAGAGAATTGATAGAGCGAGAAACAGTAGCACAATCCGTTGGCTTTTTGACATCAGGAAATCACCGTTAGTCTCTTTATCCTCTTGATATTAAGGATTTGGCGTAGCGAGGAGTACATCGAAGGCCAATCTTGCATGTAGAGACTGATGACTTCACCGATATTGGATGAATGAGGTTAGGGCAAAATAGTCTCGTGTATATTTTTTATTTTTGAAGGGTGATGTGTCAGATATATATTTTTCATGGTGTTATGTGCCAAACCATCACGGCTACCACTCCTAACAAGCAAAAAATTTATATATAGATGAGTAATCATGGGCAATTCATTCAATTCGAACACATCGGAGGACTATGTCTATACTGACCGGATATGCTATACCTACGGGTATTTTTGGAACGGATCATACCTACGCGAAAAGCGATAATCCTGCATTTACTTGGCCATGTTGGGGGAGAAGCGCGGATGGAAGGGAGATCTGCCGTGGAAACGGCAATGCTTTAGTTGCGAATTGCCTGTCTCAGCCAAATTCATGGGCAGGCATCATTTATGGTGTCACAGGGGTCTGCCACCAGACGGCGAATCGAATTCTATATCCTGCAGGTATAACCGTCTCCGGCGCTGGTGGTTACTGGTTATCCACCTTAGCGTATGGAATATATGGAACTCCCGTATCCATGCCTGAGTGGCTTGCAAGGCTTTTGGTCTGCACGAGTATGGGAGGGTTAAGTTCCACGAACCTTCTTGCAGCGAATTCAATGGAAAAAGGATCTTCGCCAGAGGATCGTGAAAGAGCATACCTTCAAAAAGTGATTTCCATGTACTCAAAGGAAGTCGGCAAGCCCAAGAAGGTTGATAACGCGATTATGAAAAGTGAAAGCATTTCCCTTTCGGGGGAAGAATTAAAATTGATGATGGAGTATCGTCTTGGCAAGAGCTTGGACCCAAAGGCAATAAGCGAGATTCTGAAGCGCCAAGCGGATTTCATTGCAGAGAAGCACGAAATGGATCAAGACCTCTATGGAGCTGATCTTCATGGTGAGGAGTATGCCAAGAGAGGAAATGACCGATTCGGGGAATTATCAAGGAATCTTGCGGAGATATTAGGAAAAGAACAATTTGAGAAGATATTCGGTTTGGCCCCACCCAAGGGCAGTTTCTCACTTATTGATCCGGATATCGCTGCCAAAGTTCATTCAACCAAGTAGGATAACACTAATCAGTAAACTCTGGCAGTACAGTTGTGATCTGGAATACCTGGATCAGCAGACTAAAGTACTGCCTCTCGAGTTTACTTGGCATTATCTTTTTTTTTATAACCATTTGATCATACCAGCGGGTAATGACGTTCAACCAAAGAGCTCACAGAGCTCACAATAGTTCGTATGGAGAGCTAATTGATAACTCGAAAGCCATAGTAACCTCTGGATGGCCACCGAAAAACGGCGAAGGGTCAAAAGATCTATGATACCCGTGTGTCTCATATAATCGTATTCTCATCTACCTAAAGCCAGCAGGCCCGGTTCGGGATGATCCGGAACAGCCAATATCACCTAGGGATATCGACATAAAATCAGAATCAATCGGGTAATATAAATGAGCAAATTTTCTTTTGAAATCCTTGGCAGGGATAAGGAGACAAACGCCAGGCTCGGGCTGATAAGAACCAGGCGTGGAGATATCGAGACACCCTATCTGGTGCCGGTAGCAACCCTTGCAAGCGTGCGAGCTCTCGGCTCAGACGATCTTGCGAGCCTTGGCGTCCAGTGCACTCTTGCCAACACCTACCATCTTCACCTGAAGCCGGGAGATGAATTGATCAAACGGCTGGGCGGACTGCACAGGTTCATGGGATTTGCCGGGCCGCTGTTCACCGATTCAGGCGGCTTTCAAGCCTTCTCTCTGGGCTTTGGAAGGGAGCATAACATCAGCAAGATCGGCAACATCTTCCCGCAGGAGCTATCCCGGGTTGGGTCGAGCCAAGAGAAAAAAGAGGGCATCCAGGATGAGGTGGACTGTAGGGTGGAAAATTCAGAAGGATCTATGTGCCATTGCTCGGAAGAAAACGAGGTCCTGGACTCCATTGACCCTGGTGAGATTTATAAATTGAACTACCGGCGGGATTATGGAGAGAATAGCGACGATAGCCGTAAAAGGTCCGGAAAGGTTGCCAAGAAAGGGCCGAAAATAGTGAAGAAAGAGAATCTCACAAGGATCACGGATGACGGCATCTCCTTCAAGTCCATGGCCGATGGAGCATGGCATTTCTTGAATGCAGAAAAATCGATGAAAATACAGTCCAATCTTGATTCCGACATCATCATGGCTTTTGACGAATGTACTTCTCCCCTATCGGACTACGAATACACGAAGAAAGCCATGCTGCGAACTCATGATTGGGCGGATCAGTCCATTCGATATCATGATAAAAACCAGGCCATTTACGGCATCATCCAGGGCGGATGGTTTGAAGACCTCAGAAACATAAGCACGGAGGCCATCGCATCCCAATCCTTTGACGGCATCGCCATCGGAGGTTCATTAGGAAACAGCAAGCAAGATATGCATCAGGTTCTGGACTGGACGCTTCCCAAGCTGGACGACCGGCCGCGCCATCTCCTCGGCATTGGTGAGATAGATGACATCTTTGAATGCGTGGCCAGAGGAATCGATTCCTTCGACTGCGTCTCGCCGACCAGAATTGCTCGCAGAGGGAGCCTCTTCCTCTCGCCAGAGTCGGGAGGATCTCTGCAAAACAAGTTCCACATAAATATAAAGTCAGCCAGATTCAAGTCGGATGAGATGCCCCTCGACCCTAACTGCAGCTGCCCAACCTGCCGCACCTACTCGCGGGCCTATCTTCGCCATCTTTACGTCTGCGGGGAACTCTCCTATTTCCGGTTAGCAACGCTTCATAATCTCCATTTCATGCTCCGCTTCATGGAGGATCTCAGGGAAAGCATAAGAGCAGGAACCTTCTTGGAGCTCAAGAATAAATGGTTGAGAACGATTTAGCGAGCCCTGGCTCTGCAAACCCATCAGATTCCGCATAGCGAGCAGAGTGTGCAGAGTCAGGGCAAGAAGCCCAATTCAAGCGCGGCGGAAAGATCCGGGTTCTTTGGAGGCAGGCTTCGGATCGACGAGACTCAGGCCACCATAATTCTCTCTGACCTTCACCTGGAGGGATCTGATCCAAAAGCGGCTCGGGCAAAAGGATCTAAATCCTCCTTCTCGATTGCATTAGTCTCTATAATGTTGGGATACGACGTGTGAGTTCGGCCCAGTCGCTTCCGATGGCCTTTTTGATGAGTTCTTTTACTCCGGCGAAGGTGGGTGCAGGCATAACCATCTGCCAGATACGGATCATATTCTCACGATCATCATGTCCTATAAGCGGGAACATCCACCCCACCAATTCGGGGAACCGTTCCTTTGGAACCGTGCTGGACATGATACCAAGCGCCTTCCCTTGCTCGGGCAAGGAGACTCGGTCCTTGAAAATCCGGTAGAGGTGTGTATCTTCCTTGTCCAGGTGGATATTGAGATGAAAACGGAATGCAGCGGTGGCCCTGGCAGTCTGCAAAAGGTCGTGTGCAGAATACGATTTACTCAATGTGTCATATGCAAAATCCAAACCACGGTGGTCTTTTACATAGGCTTCGGCAACCAGTGGGGCGACATTATCGAGCAGTGGGAAGATGGCTAATTCTTCTCCATGGGCATGCCAGACCAATACTTCGTTGAAGAACCGGAAACGTCCGATGGTGGCGTCAAGCCCCTCCTTTCTCCTTGCCGAGTCCAACGCGGCAGCATCGATACGCTCCAAGTCATTCCTGAACGCATTGTGAATCGCCCGTATTGCATCGATAGGTTCAGCCATAACAATTATTTATGCGATTTTCGTATTAAGATATTTCTGTTATGGAATTATGCATGATCCGGAAGGCTAAAATGAGACTTCGCCTATAGCTGACTAACTACAGAGGAGTCCTATTACAATGGCCGATTCATCACGCATCTGTTCCTGGAAGATTGCCTTTGCTTTGGATAATCCAATTCGTAGATTCATCCACAATCCCCGAAAAATCCTGGGCGGATATATAGAACCAGGACAGACTGTTCTCGATCTTGGATGCGGGCCAGGTACTTTTTCTCTCGACATGGCAAAGATGGTAGGCGAATTCGGAAAAGTCATTGCCGTTGATGTCCAGGAGGAAATGCTCCAGATCCTTAGGGAAAAAGCCGCCCAGCAGGGGCTAGAATCAAGAATAGTCACCCATAAGAGCGATCCGAACCGGATTGGCATATCCGAGAAGGTGGATTTTGCTCTGGCTTTCTACATGGTTCATGAAGTGCCCAGTGCTGAAGCGTTCCTGAAGGAGATTGTATCCATACTCAAACCCAAAGGAAAGCTGCTTGTTGTTGAGCCCATGTTCCATGTTTCAGCAACTGCGTTTGAAAAGACAATTGAAGTCGCTCGGCGGGCAGGCCTGAGCCCCATCTCCGAGCCAAAGATCAGCCTCAGTAGAAGTAAGCTATTTCAATTGGGCTGAAGATCAATCCATTAAATATTGGAGGCAAGAAAATGGCAAAGAATCCAGAATTGGGTTACAAAGTCGTGGCAACTGTAACCGATATTAAAGGAAATTGCAGCGCCGGGCACACAGTTGGCGAGAGATTCGAGATAAGCTGCCATAATCCCGCTGGGCTTTGTGGATTTTTTTACCACAAGATCTTCCCCAACCTGCAAACCTTCCAGTTCGGCGGATGCATGCCCTGGTGGCAGGGAGATAACATAGAAATGCAATGCCCCGATTCTCGCAACCTTGTGACAATAAAGCTGGAACGTTTCAAGAGGTAGGACTCCAATATGGAGTGGTACTGGTGGCTGCTAAAATGACCCCTGAAGAAGAGGGCAGCGATGTCCGAGAGATGGTCCGGGAAATGAGCCGGATGACCAACAAGATCCTGATTTTTGGAATTATCCTCATTCTTGCGATCCTGGCTGTACTCATGTACTGCGGCATTCTTACATTTCCCTCGGGCATCCGCATTCAAGCCGCCCAGCTTCTTGGTGATCGGGGTGGGCCGTACTCCTGCTCCGCCAGCCCCTTTATCCGCCAGATCTCGGAATGGATGCCAGCTTGCATATCAATAGTAATGTTAAGCAGAATGGTCCTGATATGAGAAAAAGCTCAAAGCAGAGGAATCAAGCCTCTACTGCTTCGTAGTCGGTATCAATGGTATCCTGAAGACCATCCTCAGCATGAACCGTAACCATGCGCTCAGATACATCCTGATCGGAGAGAATCTCCTTAAAGCGCTTCGTGTACCCATCCCTCTCCGACGCTTTCTGGCTGTCAAATATATTTCGATATTCAGAAATGGTGGAAGGAGCCACACGCAGGCTTTCAGCCATATCTTTAACGGATTTGCTGGCGTCCGTCAGGCGGAGAAACTCTTCCTTATCAAAAGGAGGCTTCAAGTCCGTCTCGCGAAACAGATGGAGCTTGATTCGAGCCCGGCTGACAGTCTTATTAAGTGCCCTATCACCCAGTTGCTCTGCAATCTCGGTATCACTCAATCCTTTATAAAATAGCCTCACCACAGAGGATAACTGCTCGGGAGTCAACTTTGTCTGAATGCTGTATTGTTTTATCATCTCCCGGACTACCCCCAATAGAGCCCGTTCAATCTCGCCGCTTCCCCGGAGACTACCGTGACGAGTAGCCTGCTTCTCCACGACCTTGGTGGTGGCGCCAATCTTCATAACGAGGTCCCGCAGCTGATCAGTCCTACCACTCATATGAGATACTCACCCCAAGAGCAACACCCATGTTTATAGTATAAAGAGATTTCGATTGATTACAAACCTTTTTATATACGGCCCTCATCTAAAGAGCCGGAATGTCCGAGACCAGCATATATGTTGTTAAGACCACTGCGAATCAAGAACGATCGGTGGCCAACATGATCGCCCAGATAGCACGCAAGGAAAAGTATGATATAAGGGCACTGCTGGTTCCAGATGTGCTGAAAGGTTACGTTCTTGTGGAATCACCAGCTCCCGAGATCGTGGATCAGGCGATTCAAGGAATACCCCACGCACGCTCTGTGATAAAAGGGGCCTCGAATATCGAAGAGGTTGAACACTTTCTCACACCCAAGCCTGCAGTAATCGGAATCAATGAAGGCGCAATTGTTGAGCTCATATCCGGGCCCTTCAAGGGAGAGAAAGCTAGGGTCAAACGCGTGGACGTGGCCAAGGAAGAGATAACTGTGGAACTCTTTGAAGCTATGGTGCCCATTCCCATCACTGTAAGGGGAGATCACGTACGCGTGCTCAGTAAAGATGAAACTTAGAGGTGATTGATTTGGCTAATGTCGTAGAAGCATTGGTCCCTGGCGGAAAGGCTAGTGCGGGGCCACCTTTGGGGCCGGCACTTGGACCATTGGGCGTGAATGTAGCTCAGGTGGTTGCCAAGATCAATGAGCAGACCAAGGACCTCAATGGAATGCAAGTTCCAGTTAAGGTCATAGTGAAGTCCAGAACCGAATTCGAAATCGAAGTCGGGACGCCTCCTACATCTGCCCTTATCATCAGGGAGATAGGTGTAGAGAAGGGCACTGGCGACAAAACCATCATAGGGGACCTGACTATGGAGCAGGTTCTGAAGATCGCGAACATCAAGAGAAAAGGCCTTCTCTCCAAGACCCTGAAGAACGCTGCCCGCGAGGTCATCGGTACAGCAGGATCTTTAGGCGCGACAATAGATGGTATGCCCAGCAAAGAGGCTCAACTGGCTGTTGCCAATGGCAAGTACGATGAGATATTAGAAGCGAAGGCTTAAAATATTAAGTTATAATCTGAATTCTGATTCTCTTTTTTGAGAAGCCGTAGGAGACATAAAGTCGCAGACTACGGAGGATTGAAATGGATATCGAAGAAGCCGTTAAACAGGCTATCACTGAGGCACCTGCCAGGAAGTTCAGCGAGAGCGTGGATCTGGCCATTAACCTTCACAACATCGACCTTGCCCAACCGGGAAACAGAGTCGATGCCGAGGTTATCCTACCCCACGGACTTGGTAAACCGACCAAGATCGCTGTATTCGCTGCCGGAGAGACTGCCCTGCGAGCCAAGAGCGCCGGAGCTGACAGGGTCATCTCTGGGGACGAGATCAAGGAGTTCGCCGGAGATAAGAGAGCAGCACGCAAACTGGCCGACGAGTACAAGTTCTTCATTGCAGAAACTCAGTTCATGCCTGTCATAGGTAAGAGCCTGGGTTCCGTCTTGGGTAAGAGAGGCAAGATGCCAACACCTCTACCGCCAACACAGGATGTAACCCCGCAAATACAGAGGCTCAAGAACATGATCAGGATCAGGTCCAGGGACAGGCCGACCTTTCACCTGACTGTTGGGAATAGAAATATGAACACCAAAGAGCTGGCCGAAAACATAGAAGCTGTCGTCCTCAAGCTCGAGCAGACCTTAAAGGATGGTCGGCATAACCTGAAGTCGGTTTACGTCAAGACCACCATGGGGCCTTCTATAAAGGTGATCTAAATGGCAGGAGAAGTTCGTCACACTGCCCATATACCTGAATGGAAGGTTAAGGATGTAGAAGAGCTTATCGAGAAGATAAGCAAGAGCAGAGTGGTCGGCGTAGTAGGCGTGCGTGAGATCCCTGCCAGCAATCTGCAGCAGATGCGAGGAAGTCTCAGAGGCAACGTCGAGATAAGAATGGTAAGAAACACCATCGCCCGCCGTGCCCTGGAGGCATCAGCCCCCGAGATCAGGCAGCTGGCCAATTTCATTGAAGACCAGACTGCCTTAATCTTCAGCGATAGCAACCCCTTCAAGCTCAACAGTCTGCTGGAGAAAGGCAAACAGCCCATGCCCATCAAAGCCGGCTCTCGTGCCCCCAAAGACATTGTTGTCGAGGCTGGAGAGACCACATTCTCGCCAGGACCAATGGTAGGCAAGCTCCAGGCAGCCGGCATTCCCGCTGCCATCAAAGGCGGAAAAGTGGTCATCAACCAGAAGATCACACTCGCCAAAGAGGGAGAGATCGTTCCTGCCAAGACTGCAGACATTCTCAAGACCATGGAGATTTTCCCCAGAAACGTGGGTCTGGAATTGAGAGCAGCCTATGAGGGTGGCTTGATCTTCAAGTCCAAGGATCTTTCCATCGATGTGGATAGCAAGATCGCTGAGCTATGCAACGCCTCAGCCACGGCAATGAGCTTTGCTGTCGAGATAGGCTATACTACATCGGTTACGATCGGACCAATGTTGCAAAAGGCCCAGACAGGGGCCAGAGCCCTGGTACTGGAAGCGGCAATACCTGTGCCAAGCATGATGGAGTTCATTCTGGCCAAGGCTGCCGCCAATGCCAAGGCTATTGACAAGATCGCCAGAGGCGAGACAGCTCCAGCTGCTGCCGCGCCCGCCGCCAAGGAAGAGAAAGAAGAGAAGAAGGACGAAGGAGACACCGCTGCAGGACTTGGTGCTCTATTCGGTTAATTTGGTTTAAGATAAATTAGAGGTCGATTCAAATGGAATTCGTATACGCTGCATTACTGCTTCACAGCGCAGGCAAAGATGTTACTGAGGAAGGAATAAAGAAGATCGTCGAGGCATCTGGTGCCAAAGTCGACGATGTTAGAGCCAAGGCACTGGTGGCCGCTCTGGAAGGCGTGGACATCGCCAAGGTCCTCGCCCAGGCTGCCGTCATGCCAGTAGCCGCTGCCGCTCCGGCCGCTGCCGCTGCTGCCGCGCCTGCCTCTAAGGAAGAAAAAGAAGAGGATAAGGAAGCTGCAGAGGAGAGCGGAGTCGAGGGCTTGGGTGCCCTGTTCGGCTGAAACTCTCAGCAGCTTTTTTTTACAAATTTTTTTTTGTCCGGTTCATTCTGGCCGTGTAAATTATGGACTTTGCTAAAAATGTTAAAAAATATGGCTCTAAAAAATATCAAAATTATGTGCTAGAAACTATTGTTAGAGTTCTTCCAACTTCTCGATAGCGACTTTCTTGACACTTGGCTTCCAGATGTTGGTTGGCATCCAACTGGGGGCATTGGAGGGCTTTGGCACCTGTTTACGCTCACCCTGGAAGACATGCACCTTCTTGGTCCCCCTCTCCCGGAGCCTTATGTCGGTGAAGCCACGGTTTGCCGCCTTCAGGGCAGCTTGTCTGGGCTGCTTTCCGGAAAATACTCCAATCTCGTTTCCATCCGTGTCCCGCAATGCGAAATTCCTTTTTTCTATCATATTTTTATTCCTCTTCAAAGCCATGTGCGGAGGGCAATAAGCCTTGCAGCATGTCTATATAACGCTTGCACTTATATTAATCTTTTGTTTTGATTTCAGAATTTGTTGAAAGTTTCAAATAGTGACAGCATTTTATCCGGGCTCGCTGCATGAGAGTTGCTAGAGAGGAATGGGTTTTTATTCAGCCGAAACTCTCATTCATTTATGGCATGGGTCATGTGGTTCACGGGCCTTCCGGGCTGCGGGAAGACCACCATCGCAAATCGAGTTAAGACGAAGCTTTCTGAAAAGGGGACGTATGCTAAAATCCTGCAACTGGATGAGATCAGAAGAGCAATCACACCGGAGCCAAAGTATACGGAAGAAGAAAGAGATATCGTTTATGCGAGCCTTGCCTACATGGCAAAGCTCCTGGCAGAAGAAGGAATAAATGTCATAATAGATGCTACCGCCAACAGGCGTCGTTATCGTGACCTCGCCCGTAGTTTGATTCCGAACTTTGCCGAGGTCTTCATCCGCGCTCCGCTGGAGGTTTGCATGGAAAGGGAGGAGAAGAGAAAAGCAAAGTTCTCGCCCAAGGACATCTACAAGAAAGCAACTGCAAAGAACGCAGCCGTTCCGGGTGTCAATGTACCCTATGAAGAGCCGCAGTCTCCAGAGATCGAGGTTGATGCCGCAAGAATGAGCTTGGAAGAGAGTGCCAGGCATATTGCTGATAGGGTCTCAGACATCTTTGGATTGAACTGAAAAGAATAATCTGCTCCAACAATCCCGGAAAGGTTAAAATACAGTCACTTAGACTTCCCATCAGGAGTGAAGATGCTTGAAGTCCAATGCTGGCTTTGTAGGTTTTGATGGAACAGAGAATAAGCGAACTATTTTGGCTCTGGCAGAGGTCAAGAAGGCCGCGGCCATCGATGGCGATCTGAATGTGCTGCTCAGAAAACCCCACGGCCGGGCCCTATCTATCGTCGCCAAATTCAACCGCCTATTTGGCGTGAAGGCATTTGTTAACGATAAGGCTGATAAAGAGAAGTGGGAGAAGGCAGGAGTCAAGATCGATGGAAGCCTTGATGACTTCTTCGCGGCATCTGATTTTTTGATGGTAGGGACACCGGGCGATGAGGAGCTGCCTTATGTCGAGGCGGGCCTTGCCAACGGCTGCTTCGTCTCCCTTATGGGCGGCGCGGACCGGCCCGCGATCCTGAAAGGGCTGACAGAAAGCAAGAAGGTCAAGATCACAGACGACCTTGTGAAAGACTTTTCCAGAGAGTTCTTCTTCGGACTGGAGAACTACGAATTGTTCCAAAAAGCTAAACCAAAGCTGGTCCAGTGCACAAGCTGCAACACCACCGGGCTCTCCCGTCTCGCTTTGGCCGCCCGCCCTCTGGGCCTGACCGCCATTTTGGGCAACATCGACCGCAGACACGGCGACCCTCATACGGTAGTCAAGGCCTCGCCAAGCGCTATCCAGTTCGGCAAAGGAGCCGGGCACCAGGGCACGGATGCGGGAACCGTTTTTGAAGAGGTCAAGTTCAATATCCGCGCCAGCAAGGTGCCTACTACTGTGCCGCATACTAACTTCCTGAACCTGGTCTTCAAGGGAAGTGTCACACCGGCGCAGCTGGTCGAGCAGTATGCCAAGACCCGTGAGGTAGTGGTTATGCCCTATCAAGATGAGGGCAAGAAGCATGATTGGACGAGCGAGATTCTGGAGGCCTTCCTCTCGGGCGTAGAGCGGCCCATCAGCCCGGAGATCTTCGAGCTTATCGTCTCTGATGCCATCATACCCTTCAAACTGGGAGACTACACCATTCTGCAGACGGTTTCCATGGTGGAGCAGATGTCCATCGCCGTGCCGAATCACGTCGAATCCTATCTGCTTTCCGCAGGCTATCCGGCTGGCGACGTGCATAGTATGATCGACAAGTCCCTCGGCATCATGCATGGCATCTGGCCGGACAAGCTGAGCTGCTGAAGCGTTGGCAAGGCGGAACAATGTCTGAGGAGATACAGGGCAGGCTGTTGGACGATAAGATCCGCCTCGGCCCGGAGGCCCTGCCCGATCTCTATGAGCAGGGTTACTTCGGCCGGCCTAAAGGCAAGGGCCTGGAGCTCTCCCTGGTGGAAGCTGCCTATCTCCTGGACCGATCGAGGATCAAGGTAATCCGGGAAGGAAAAGAACTGGATTTCAGGGCTTTCTTCCAGGAGGCTTCAACTCTTGAAAAGGGCTTCGAGTTCCGTTATGTGGTCTACAAAGATCTGCGGGAGCGCGGCTATTATGTCCAGCCCGGCCGACCGGATTTTCGGGTCTACCCCAGGGGAGGGCATCCCGGAAAGAGCCCGGCGGAGTTCTATGTTCTGGTCATATCGGAGCGCATGCCTCTGCCCCTGAAGGATATCATCGAGCCCGTGCGCGTGGCGGGGCAGATGAGAAAGAAGCTGATGCTGGCCATCGTCGATGAAGAGAGCGATATCACCTTTTACGAGGCTCGTGAGAAGGCCATGTCCGGCTTGATGGCAGAAGAGGAAGAAGGAGGCATGGCGACCCTATTGGAGGACAGAGTGGTTCTCTGGGACGCTGAGGCGTCCTGCAGGCTGCACCAGCACGGATTTTATGGCAAGCCGGTAGGTGAAAGGCTTCAGCTCTCACTGGTCGAGTCGGCGTACCTCCTGGAGAAGGGTCTGATTCAACTGAACGATCGCTCCGGCGACTCCCTCTGCCAGGAGAGCCTCGTTGCCAGAGCACGTCAGATCGAGAACGACTTCGACCTGAAGTTCAGCGTCTATAAGGATCTGCGAGACAAAAAACTGGTGGTGAAGACCGGCTTCAAATTCGGCACGCATTTCCGGGTCTACAAGCAAGTGGAGGGTACAAGGAAAGCGCCCCACTCCGAGTATCTGGTTCACACCATACCCGATGATCATATCTTCCTGCCGCCTGTGCTCTCTCGCGCCGTGCGCCTGGCCCATTCGGTTCGTAAGCAGATGGTCTTCGCCTATCCTGACGTTGAGGTCAAATATCTGGAGATACGAAGGCTGAAGCCCTGAAACAGACTAATTATTAAATACTACGTTGGCCCATCAGAAATCATGCCCAAAATCGAGGTGGAGCTAAGTCCGGATTTGAATGACAGGCTGGCGAGATATGTTGTAAAGAGCAGAGGATCTCTATACGTTCAACGCTCAGAGGTCATTGCTGAGGCCATAAAGGATTACCTGGATCGCAACGAGCGCAAGGTCCAGAGGTCCAACGGCTAATTAAATATCCTGATCCTGAATATCAGCGGCTCTTTTTCCAGGCCCTGTGCAGGGGTCAATGCCTTTCTCCCACATGGTCTCTCCATTGTAGGCGATGCGCCGGATGCGATGCATGGGGATGAATTTCGTCTTCATCTCCGATTCTATCTCCATGAAGCCTTGTTCCAGTCGGATGATCCTGTCTCCCAGAACCCTTGACCTGTCGCCCGGGGACCCTCGATCGAATATTCTACAGAGACTTTGCCAAACTCAAATTTCGGATCATGAAAAAGGCGCAGGAGAAGGGCGTGGCTGGTTCTCATCACACCCGCCAGGCCCCATTCTTCAGGTCTGGGTGAGGCTGCTCTCCCTCATAGCCGCACATCCTGCAGCATACTTTTACTGTTACGCCATCCTCGGTCCAGGCCTCGGCCACGTTTCCGCATCGGGGACAGTTGGTGGGAAAATGAGTTCCTGCCATAATCGCACCCATGCTGAACTTTGACATCTCTCTTGATTCTCTCTCGAATTATCTGACTTGACGATCTTCATACACGACTTTCAACATATTATTCTTTTCGATACAATACAATGCAATCGATTGCTTTTGCGGCGGCTTTTTTTCCCGCTCCCGTGTCTGTCTTGCCGGAAAGGTTAATAGCCTGGAAGCGATGTTGATTTCCTGATGGACTTGTAGGGTAGTGGACATCCTAGCGGGCTTCGGTGACTTTGGTCGAAGATACCCGCTGACCTGGGTTCGAGTCCCGGCAAGTCCGTAGTTTTTCTCGAATGGCATTGCCATAGAATGAACAGGCTAGTGGAGAATTCACCGGTTCAGACGAAAACAGAGGAGATGAATAAAGAATGGGAAAGTTTAAGGCAGCCTTCATGTTTGTAACGCCGGATTCTGATCCAAAGACCCACAGGACGAGCCTATCCACACCGGAGGTTCTGGATCTGGTGGTTGTGGGCGTAAGAGACTACGATCAAGCAGCCAACGTAGCCCGCGAGCTGGTCGATCAGGGCGTGACGGCCATCGAGCTATGCGGCGGTTTCGGCCAGATCGGAGTGGCGAGGGTAGCTGAGGCCGTAGGAGATAGGGCCTTTGTGGGAGTGGTCAGGTTTGATCGCCATCCTGGGCTCGGGTACAAGAGCGGCGATGAGCTTTTTGTGAAAAAGTAATGAATCTACTTATATGATTTAAACTATCAGCGGGATGAAAATAGGGAGGCGGTGAGTTTGGTGGACCTCTTCGGCAAAAAGAAGCTTGAAGACCGAGTTTTGGAGCTGGAGGCGGCAAAGGCCGCGCTGGAGCGCGAGAAGGGAGAGCTTTTGCGCACTCTGGAGAAGCGAGAAGAGAAGATTCGCAAGCTCACGAGCGCTAACCAGGAGGCCAATTTAGCGCTAAAAGCTATGGAACAAAAGGTGGCTGCAGTTTCGCTTTCGCCTGTGACCGAGGCAGAGTCGGGAGAAGAAAAGCTGCCTCGATTGTGGAAGCCAAGTCGTCGAGAGCTGGATATGTTACTGCAGAGACTCAAAGCCTGCTCCTCTCCTAAAGATGATCTCCTGGTTACCTGTTTTCCGGGCCCCGTTCCTGAGGACGTCAGCCTTCCCCAGCAGGCAAAAAAGGCCGCTCTGGCCGTCAAATCTCAAAGGGGCAAGATAATCCTCTATTATCCGCAGCTTTTTATGTTGCTCCTCATTCCACCCTTTCCCATCCAGGAGAGTGCATCCTGGGAAGGCAGCACCTTCCAGCTTGACCAGGTATTAGAGGCGGCGGAAACCCCGGTTTTGGTCGTCTCTGCCCATGCAGGAGACACCTTTATGGGTGTGGCCATGAGCCAGGAGGGCTTCGAGGTATTGGAGTTCGTGGAAAGCCAGGTGAAAGAGAAGCATTCCAAGGGCGGATGGAGCCAGAAGAGATTTGAGAGGCTGCGCGAGGAGGACATAAAGAATCACGTCGATGCCGTCCAGGAAAAGCTCTCTATGCTCCTGGCCAAATATGGAACTATTGTGAAATACGCCATCCTCAGTGGAGACGAGAGCCTCACGAGACAGATCAAACCATCCATCTGCCTGCCGATAGTAGAGAGAAGGCTGGAGACACATGATGAAAAGCAGCTCGATTCGCTTTTAGAAGAGGTTTATGGCTTCACATGCTACCGGATTGAGATATGATCGGTGAGAACCAGAAGGAAAAGGAAAATGAAAGAGAGGACCCAAAAGAGCTCTCTCAATCCTGGGACTGGCATGTGCGCAGAAAACTGGCCTGGGATCCAGACACTCCGGAGGAGATCCTGAGCCATCTGGCCCGCGATAGGGTGCAGTGGGTGAGAGAAGCTGTGGCAGGCAATGCCCGAGCCACTCTCTCGACCTTGACCCTTCTGGTTGAGGACAGCTCAGGATACGTGCGGTCTGCTGCGGCATTGAACAGCCAGGCCACAGGCGAGATGCTGGAGATGCTGGCCGGAGACGAGATGGTGGACTACGACAGCACCCTGCAAAAGAATCGCTATCTTGTAAAAGAGTCGGCGGCAAGAAACCCGCATATCAACCCTGAAACCCTGGCATTTCTCGCCCGCGATTCTGATGAGCACGTCCGTGCTTCGGCTGCATCCAATCCTCTGCTGACACGCGATCTAATGAGCAAGATGACGAAGGACGTAAGCTGGCTGGTCCGAAACAACATCGCCGAAAATCCGTCAACCCCCGAGGATCTGCTCATCTATCTCTCCGCAGACAGAATTATGGATGTGCGGGTGACGGTTGCCCAAAATCCACTAACGCCCGGAGCCGCGCTCGCCGCGCTTGCCGCCGACAAAAGCTGGGAGGTCAGGGAAGCCGTGGCCCATAATCCCAACCTGGACGGATCGATCCTGGAGGAACTCGCAGGCCACTGGTCCTGGATGGTGAGAGAAGCAGTGGCGAAGAACCCCAGCACGCCTGCCGAGACCATAAGAAGACTGGCCCAGGATCCGGATCAGAGCGTGCAGAAGGCGGCCAGGAGTCGAACTGGCTGAATGCGAAGCGGGTTATGAACTATTAATAATATTGATGATGAATATCGATATCACCGACGATCTATGTCTATCTAACCCACTCGGAATTGCCGGTCCAGGTGATCCCAAATCTCCTGCACAGATCCGGCCAGAGCCTTTTGGTTATCGTATTCCATCACCATCTTCTCGAGATCTGCGCGTGTTTCCTTCGAGAGCAATCTTGTCTGCTCCGTCAGATTGGGCACTGCCCGGAGGATGTTGTCCACGATGCTCACGGTGGCTTTCCGAGCCGTTCTGGAAAGGGGATTGAGGTCTATGGCAATGACCTTCTTTCCCATAGCGACCAGCGCCTCGCAGCGGTCTCCATCCTCCAGAGGTATGAGGACTACATCGGCATCGTAGATCCCGCCCCTCGTGGCAAGCGCACGCGCGTGGTCCAGTCCGGGTACCGTTGCATCGGGATTCTCACCAAGCACCTTTTCCGCTCCCTGCTCACGCAAAAGACGGGCAATCAACTTCACCCGCTCCTCGCTGCGGTGAAACAGATTTACCTCCAGAGGAGCGCCTAGCAAAGCCGCCAGGGCTACCATCTCTTCCGGAACCAGAGCCGCCACATTCCCGTTGACCGAGAGAACGGGACGCTCTGCCATAAGCAGCAGGGCTGCGGCAGCCTGCGTGGCGGCAGCGGCGGAAGCCGTCGTCCTCTCGCCTAGTAGATAGTCAAAGCATTCTCCTCTGCCCTGAGCAATCAGCCCCTGGTTACTGGTAAATCCTTTCTTCACGCCATTTGCCACACGCTCGCGCGCCACCAGTGAAGCATATCTGGGATGAGACTTGGGAATATCAGTCAAGATTAGCACCTCTCTGGGAGATGGTAGTAGTATGAACCTCGCCAAAGCCCTTCAGGGCCTCGGCACCGCCAAAGGCAAAGACCGCGTCCCCCAGCATGATCATGCTCGCCATTCCGCCCGCGGCCTCTACCGCCTCGATGGCATCCCGCGCCCAGTCGCTGGCGAGACCCGACTGCACTGTGAAGGCCCTGGAAAGTTGCATGAAATTCTGCAAAGTCGGCCTCTTCAAGAGCTCTTTCAGAGCCACAACGCCCGCTTTATTGACCGATGACATGGCATTCTGATCGGAGAGAACGTCTTTGGTGGAGATGGGGCCCCGAACCACGTAATCAACCGGCAATAGCGGAACCGGTATTCGATCGATGCGACCTATGCCCGGTCCGCCGGGCATAAGCCGAACCACCAGGCCACCCGTATTCTGAGCGATGACGTCTCCCAGACCCGTTCCATTGCGAACCTCGGCTTCGTGGGCAAAGCATGCCGCCTGGTCTGCGGTCAGGCCGAGATCGAAATGGGCATTCAGGGCATAGGCGCACCCCAGGGCTCCTGCGCCGCTGGCTCCAAAGCCCGCACCAAATGGCATCTCCAGCACCGTCCTCGCCCGGACAGGCCCACGGGCCAGCTTCTCCACCACAAATCTGGAAACAGGTGCATCGGATACCATGCCATTAAGAACAATTTCCGTATTCCGGATCTTCGGAGCGGATTCTATGATAGTAGTAGCGCCCAGGGAGAGGCAGAGGCCGCAGCCGATGGAGCCGGAATGCAGCGGGTCGTCTCTGCGGTGGGCCGCAAAAAAACCGGTAATATGGGATGGGACCCAGGCCCTGGTCTCTGCAGGTTTCGCAGGTTTCTTAAGGCTCATAAGACTTCCACCAAGGCGTCGATGATACTTTTGGCAATCAGGCTCTTCTTTCCCATGATCTCTCGATGCTGACCGGATCTGTCAACTATCAGCACCCTGTTATCGTCCGTGCCCATGCCCCCACGAGCGACATCATTGGCGACAACCAGATCCAGCTTCGCTCCGCGCAGGGACTCTTCAGCTCTGGCCAGGAGTTCAGCATCATCGACATTGGTCTCGGCCTTGAAGCCCACGATCTTGAGATCCGGATAAGCCTCTCGCACGGTTTTGATTATCTTCTTGGTGGGCAAGAGTCTCAGTAGCAGATCCTGGCCGGACTTGATCTTATCCTCATTCGCGTCGAGTGTATAGTCCGCGACAGCCGCGGCGCTGATCAGAGCATCGCAGCCCTTCTCGAGCTCATCCATGACGGCATCGAGCATCGCTGACGCACTCTCGGCATAGACCTGGCGTACGGGAATGTCCTGAATAAAGCGGTGCACTACGGTTACATCTGCCCCGCGCCTGCGAGCCTCCAATGCCAGGGCTATGCCCGTCTTGCCTGAGGCGCGGTTGGTCAGAATGCGAATAGGATCGATGACTTCCGCGTTGGAGCCGCTGGTGATGAGGATCCTCTTGCCCTGCAAATCTCCGGGCCCCAAAAGCCTTTCCACCTCTCGCACAATCAGCAGGTTGTCGGCAATCTTGGCCTTGCCCTCTTCGATGCGCGGATCGATTAGCGTGACGCCCATTTTTCGTAAGGCTTCCAGATTCCGGAGCACCGCAGGATGGCGGTACATGGCTTCATGCATGGCCGGAACAACCGCGACCGGCTTGCCGCTGCCTAAAGCAGTGGTGGCGAAGGTTGTTACAGGCGTGTCGTCAATGCCGCAGGCCATCTTGCCTATGGTATTGGCAGTTGCGGGCGCGATGAGGAGCAGGTCAGCCCTGCCACCCACGCCGCAAAACTCCACATGCTCCACCCGACCGGTTATCTCCGTGATCACAGCGTGCGCCGTGGCATACTCCAGTGCATAAGGATGCAAGATCTGCTGCGCGGCCAGGCTCATAGTGCAGTGAACCTCTGCACCTCGCCGGATGAGGTCGCGAATGAGGTCCACGACGCGCACAGCGGCGATGCTGCCTGTTACTCCCACTACTATCCTCTTTCCGGATAGCGTATCGCTTACTGAGCCTGATATGTCGGAAGGCATAATTGTCATCAGGTCTATGCAATTACTAAAAGATGGCTCTTTCCCCACATCGCCCGCGGACCCTGTGAGACGACTCAGGCCCCTGGGAAGCACAAACCTTATTTAACAATTCAATCGAGGGACTATGCCGTGCCGGGGTGGCCTAGTTGGTTAGGGCGCGAGACTCATAGGGTAAAAGCGTAGAACGCGCCTGAGTCATCTCGAAGTCGCGGGCTCGAATCCCGCTCCCGGCACCTTATTATTATCATTTTTGATGGGATTTGCGCTCATTCTATTTTTCGGACGAGCTTGTCGGCCAAGCCGTGGGCTGAATTGCAGGGAGTTCGTAATTAAGAATTCCGGAAAAAGAGAAAATCTGCGGGTGCTTATGAAATAAGGAGCACTCGATGTTGGTTTCTTATTTTTTCTTTTAGATTAACGACTAACGATTATCTGTTGCCGCAACCAACAATCATTTGCCGATCGAATTACCATCGACTTCTCCCAGATAGGTTTGGCTAGTGGATGCAGTCGTGTTTGATTCCGATGCATAGATTCCGGCACCAAGCCACCAGTTTCCATCCATGTTTTTCACGTAGCCGAGCTTCAGCTCTTGTGCCATGTTCTTGGCGGGATTGGCATAAATGTAATACAGATATCCATCGCCTCTCTTTGCCTGATCGATGCAGTTTTGCACAAAGTGAACGCCGTTCTGGTCCGTGGCATCTATGCGTTTTGAGCCCACAAGATTGGGCTGGTAGGGCAGTGACAGAGTCGTGCCGTTGTAGTCATAGGCGAAGACGTAGAGGTTGCCGCGAACAAACGAGCCATTCTTGTCGTTGAATGCCAGGAGAGCTTTCTCTTTTCCGTTCTCTTCTGCATATTTTACAGCCCCATCCACGAAGCCGACAAGGTTTTCTCTTGCCTCGGCCGGGAAGATCGAGGGAACATCGGACAGATAGATTCCGGAGCCAACCCACCAGTCGTCGTCAACCTTGGCAGCATAGCCGACCTTCAGCTCATCCTTAGATTCGTGATCGGGATTAGGGAAGATGAAATATGTGAAGTCCTCGCCCCTGCGGGAGCAATCTATCAGGTCTTTGATCAGAGCTACGCCGTTCGGGTCCGTCAAATTGATCTTGCTATTGCCTATGAAATCGGGGCGGAAGGGATGAGCGATGTTTGTTCCTTGGAAGTCATAGGCATAAATGTAAAGATCGCCTCGCACGAACTTTCCGGTTTTGTTGTCAAACTCGAAACATGCCTTCTCTTTTCCCGCTTCGCGGGCATAGTCGCGAGCCTCTCTCACAAAATCAACAAGCTCCGTCAGAGATGAACTGTGCACGAGCTCGGTTGTGGATTGGTTCAGACTTGCTGATTGATTGGCGGCGTCCTCAGTAGCCGAGACACCGAATACAATGGCAACAGCGGCCATAACCAGGAAGAACGCTATGCTAAAAGCAAAAATTGTTCTCATGATCGACTAGCGACTGCATTGATGCATTTAAATGTTTTTCCAAGTGAAAGGATTGTTCAATGTGACGACAACTGACCAAATGAAGATCAAGGAGTTTAGCCTATGAATTGATCATGGTACATTGCCGCTGCCTGGCGGACATTCTAGCTGAATAAGCTGAGATTGACCACAAAATACACATTCTGCGGGTATATTTCCATCTAAAGCAGAGCTGGAAGCCGCAAAAGCGACACTCCACCCACAGGAAGCCCCGGCACGATATGCTTCGAATGCCATGCGACGATATAGAAACGGGCTGAAGGCGTTGCAGGTGGCCTTAAAAGAGCCCAGGGCCTTCCCAAACTTCCCAGAAACTAAACGAGCAAACTTCATTTTCACATTTTTGCTTTCTTACAGGCAGATAAATCGCTATAGTTGGAGATAGATAGGGAACAGTGATGTTTAGAGGCTGCATCTGAGCCGTATACGATGCCTATATTCTTTAATGCTCTTCGCATCTACATTAAGACAAATGTATTATCAACTAAAGATCTTATTAATCGCTTACCTGATTCAGCAGGAAACAAACTTAATTTATAGTAGTAGTTAGAACAACTAAGTCATGGCCTGTTCATCCCTCAGATTGGTTCTTGGACTATGTTTGATTGTTTTAGCCCTGGCGACACAATCTTCCGCTATTGGAGAAAACACCTCAAAACAAATACTCGTTCTCGCCTCATATAATCCTGGATTGCGATGGACGGACTCCATTGGCACGGCGATAGAGAATGAATTGTCCATTTATTATCCCGCTGCAAAATTTTCTTTCGAGTACATGGATACCAAGAAGCAGGCTCCCACAAAGATGCGCCTGGAAGAATTGAAGGAATTATACAAAAATAGGTATAGTGATCGCCATTTTGACGTTATCATTTGCTCGGATGACGATGCTTTCCAGTTTCTGCTCAACAACAGAGACGAATTGTTCTCCAGCACGCCAGTTGTTTTTTGCGGAGTAAACTTCTTCGAAGATAAGATGCTGGCCGGAAAGCATGGCTTCACCGGAGTGGTAGAGGCGTTCGATCTTCAGGGTACCATCTCCCTAATGCTAAAATTACATCCGAAGACAAAGCAAATAGTTGTAGTAAATGACAGAACCACCACCGGCAACGCCAATAGAGAGATCATGAACCAGACCCTTCCGGGATTTAGCCAGGAGGTCAGCTTTGTCATCTGGGATAATATGACGATAGAGGAGCTGCAACGGAATGCATCCACCCTGCAGGAGGGAAGTTTGCTCCTTCTCTTGAATTATAACCGGGATCGTGTTGGAAGAGTCCTGACCCATGAGGAGAGCGCCTGGACCCTCAGAATTGCAAGCTCGGTTCCCATTTATGGTACGCGGGACGTCTACATGGGCTTCGGCGTACTCGGGGGAGTGATTACCACGGGTCCGGTTCAGGGTAGACTGGCGGCGGACCTGGCTCAACGTATCTTGCAAGACGAACCAGCGGACAATATCCAGGTAATAAAGAAGCTTCCCAACTCCTACATATTCGATATGCAAGAACTGCGCCGGTTCGAGATTCCTGTTTCGAGCCTTCCTTCTGGGAGCATATTCGTCAATCAGCCACTCCAGTCTCGTGTAGATTTTAGTTATAGAAACCTCAGCGGCCTGGACTTATCCATTGCAGACTTGAACCAGTCAAATCTACAAGGATCCGATCTTCGCGGAACTAACCTGAGCCAATCCTCCCTGGTGCAGGCATTAATCTGTAACGCCAAGCTAATCGGCGCCAATCTCAGCGGCGCCTTCATGCCGGCAGTTGATCTTCATGGCTCCGACCTCTCCCATGCCGATCTCAGGGGTGCCTACTTGCCGATTAATTATCTGATATATTCAAATCTGACCGGAGCGGATCTATCAGGTTCCTATTTGGATCAATCCATGGTCGATAATTCAACTCTTGTTGGTGCCAAACTGAATGGCTCCAGCCTGTCGGCTGTGAAAATTAGCTATGCAAATTTGGAGGGAGCAAGTTTCATAAAGGCATTCATGAACCGCGCCACCTTCCAGGAATCCCAATTAAATGGTACAAATCTGACCGGAGCAAGCTTGGTTGGGGCGAACCTGATCAAGGCTTCTGTCTCCAAAGCGGACCTGTCAGGAGCTGATCTCTCCGAGGCACGCTGTGGTGGAGCAAATTTCTTTGGATCAAGGCTGGTCAAATCAACTGCTGTTTTCGCGAACCTAACTCACACCAATTTAAGCAGATCGGATCTTTCTGGTTCGAATATTGTTGGATCTTCCTTTTCGCAATCGGATCTTTCCTATGCCGATCTTTCGCATACAAATCTAAAGGGCGCAAATTTTGATGGAGCGAAGCTTGTGGAAGCCAAGTTGATCGGAGCAGATGCCACTGAAGCCAACATGAGAGATGCGAATCTAAGGGGAGCGGATCTGACGGGAACAAGGCTCGTTGGAGCCGATTTGGATTGTTCCAATATGATGGAATTAGACATGCACCGCGCAAATGCCGTAAGCGCTAAGATGAGTTGGGCAGACCTGAGCGGCAGCGATCTATCGGAAAGCCAGTTATCACGAGTAGAATTCTATGGCACTAACCTGAATCATGCTGATTTGAGTAAAGCGGATCTGACCCGGGCTTATATGATGAGAGCAAATCTTACGGGTGCAGTACTCAATAATGCGGATCTTGCTTATGCAGATCTGACCGGCGCCAATCTCAAAAACGCCAATTTGGATTTTGCAAAGATTTACTGTGCCAGTCTAGACGATGCCGACTTTTCCAGGGCGTCTCTCCTTGGAGCCACTCTGCAGGGATTGAACCTGATGGGTACTAATTTCTATCGTGCCAAGCTGGAACGAGCCAATCTGCAGGGACCTATGCTCATCCAGGATGCCAATTTGAGCATGTGCGACCTGCAGAATTCCAGGATGGAGTTGATACTGCTGAAGAATGTGAGTCTGGTGGGGACAGATCTAAGAAATGCCGACCTATCCATGATCATGATGATTAATGTGAACTTGAGCGAAGCTAATCTGGAGCACATAAAATATGACAAATTCACATTGCAGAATCTTCTTAATTCCAGATTGAATGGAACCCGTATGAGCGAAGACCTCAGGAAAGATTTGGATATTATGCGGAACAAGTGATTTAGCTATCCTTCGGAGATACGAATGGTCCATGTGATAAATTCAAGGATCTGGGTGAGCAGGACCATCCAGATCGTTATCCTCATAGGGTTACTCCATATAGCCTCAGCATCAAGCGGTGATATCTCTGAATTGAGAGGATTTATATCCTCATTTGATGACCCCAAAATGACTGTTCAAGACCTGGCTTTTTACCTTGTTACCCATAATTATGATGCGTCCCCCAGAGATGGTTATGCGGAGCTGCGGCTTGATGGAGAGAGCTATAGGCTTGTCCCTAATGGAAAGGCACCCGGCCTATGCAATATTTCTCATTAGATTATGCTCTCGTTCATGCACTATGAGTTCCGGGCTGAATTCGTCTGAAGAGTCGCAACGGAGGGTTAACAAAGTTTGAGAACGAGAGCCAAGCCTCAATTCAGCTTTTGCCTCTTATCACAGGCGCGTCTTGTTGCGGTTACAGATTCAGGAAAACAGGAGGGAAAAATGGTTTCCAGAATTGCAAACAACACTTAGGTTTTATAACAGATATAGACGATTGTGATTAACAGATGTGGTGAGAAATGCCCCCTCTCTTGAGAACTAAGAGAGGGGATAATCGCTTCACAACGGCATCGGATCCGGGCAATCCTTTACTCCAGGCGGACAGACGCACTTTCCGCCATTGCATACCTTCCAGGGCGGGCATCCATCACAGCATTCCGTAACGCTGATGCATTGTTCATTGCACAACTTCGTGCCTACCGGGCAAACACATTTTCCGTTGATGCATGCTTTTCCGTTAATGCAACCGCCGCAGGGAACCACCGGTATGCATTGACCACTGCAGTCAGTGGTGCCGCCGGGGCATTGACACCGACCATTGCTGCACACTTTGCCGCCAGAACAATTCACGCAGGTGACGGTCTGATCGGGGCAGTTTCCGGCGCATTTCGCTTTTCCCACCGGATGACGGGTTTCATCCTTGCCTCTGAAGTCGTTGGGGTTTCCCGGGCGGGTCTCTATCCATCCTGTGAAGACCCTTCCGCTCGCGGCACTGTCTGGCCAATAATAGGAGCGATTGTCTCCGTTGTTAAACCAAATTTGACCACTTCCCATTGCCGAATCCCCGGACCAGGAGATACTGGAGTTGTTGAAGAATCTGGCCGCACTTAAGGGGATCTTGCCATACTCTACCGTCTTTCCCCAGACGACGGAGAGAGCCTCTGGTGATATCCATTTTCCTGCCGGGCCGATCTCCTTTATGCTCGTATTATAAACACCATCCCAATTCTGTCCGTAATTTGATGATGCATTACTATTATCAGCAACGGCTCCACCAGAGACAGAGACCGCAAGTAAGACCGATAAAAATGCGCAAATCAAGGCTAACAATTTTTTCAGAAGGAACCCTCCCATTATATTGTAGAATTACTTTATTTTTATAAGATGATAAATCTTACGGTTTTACAATTCATTATTTTGCTCTGCATTCATCGGAGGGGGCCTTATCCTGCGCGCACTTGCGGAGACCGATTCAATTGCCGAATATGATTCAAGAGTCTCTAGGAACATAGAGGATATTGGGATGATATGCACCATCCATCTCAAAATTCTTTATCCATTTTGACCCGTGCAATCATTGTCAGACGGGTTCTGTTCTACGCAAGGTTTATTTCCTTTAACCAGTACCCAGAAATCAGCAATTATGAGGAATGCTATGCGACTTTCCATGGATTTAGAGCTGCAGGATATTCCCGGCCAGCTTCTTCTGGCGATGCAACCCTTGAGTGATAACAAGGCCAACATCATCAGCGTGGTTCATCACAGGGACCGTAAGACTCCCCGGGGCATGATCCCGGTTCGCTTTGTTGTGGAGATGGACCGCTCCAAGATCGAGACCGTCCAGGCCCGGCTTAAGGAGAGCGGCATCTCAGTTGTGCGGGCGGGCGAGGACCGCTTCATCGAGGCAGTGTCCGTTGTGCTGGTGGGCCATGTGCTTGACAGCGACCTGGGAGACACCATAAACCGGATCGATACCACTGGTTTTGCCGAGGTCATGGACCTCTCCCTGACCATGCCGGGTGTGAATGAGCCTACCTCTGCCTACCTCAAGATTCGCGCCACCGGTAAGGCAGAGATACAGAAGGCCTTGACCATCTTGCGAAGCGTTGGAAAAGAGAAGAAGCTGCTCGTGATTGAGCCGATCGAGACGGAGGCGGTATGAGAGACGTTAAGGTTTCCCTGGTGGGTTACGGCATAGTCGGCCACGGCGTGGTTGATGTCCTGAACCGCAAGAAGAAGATGCTCCGGGATATGGGATTGAACCTGTTGCTGATAAGTGTCACCGATCACACCGGCACCGTGGTCTCCAAAGATGGAGTGGATGCAGATAAGATCCTGGGCGAGCGGACCCTTGCAAATGTAGCCACCTCCAGCATGAAGGGCAAAGAGGCCATCTCCGCCATCGATTCAGACCTGATGATAGAGGTCACACCGACAAACATCGTGCACGGCCAACCTGGCCTCGGTCACATGGAAGCTGCCCTCTCCAGCGGCAAGCATGTCGTGACCTCAAATAAAGGGCCTCTGGTCGTCTCCTACGCCAGCCTCAAAAAGCTGGCCGAGGACAATGGAGTGATGCTGAAGTTCGAGGCCACCGTAGGCGGCACCATGCCTTTGATAAGCCTGGTGGAACGCACACTGGTGGGAAATACCATTCTCGGGATTCGCGGCATCTTCAACGGCACCTGCAACTACATCCTCACCCGAATGACTGAGGAGGGAATACCCTACACTCACGCCCTGAGCGAGGCCCAGGACCTGGGAATCGCTGAGGCTGATCCCAGTTATGACGTGGAGGGAGTGGACACCGCAGGGAAAGTCGTAATCCTTGCCAATTCGCTCTTCGACATGAATGTCAAATACAGCGACGTGGATGTCACCGGCATCACCGGAGTCACTCCCGAGGCCCTGGCACTGGCCAAGAAGCGGGGTTATGCCATAAAGCTCATTGGAGATGTGCCGGCTCTGACTGTCAGGCCCACCCTGGTGCCGCTGGACAGCCCCATATGCGTGGCAGGAACCCTGAACTCGGCTGCCATCTATACCGATCTATCGGGAACTATCACGGTATCGGGTCTTGGCGCCGGCTCCATCGAGACGGCTTCGGCCATTCTTACGGACATCGTCAGCATCTACAGGACAAAGCGCATCGATACCATATTCTAGACTAACGCATGACCAGCTTCCAACGCTTTGCAGAGCTCTGCCAAAAGGTTGAGGGAGTGTCCGGCTCCCTGGAGAAGATCGACCTAGTCGCAGCATTCCTGGCAGATCTTGATGAGAGTGAGCTGTCAATCGCTTCCAGCTTCATCATGGGCACCCTCTTCTCGCCCAGTCTTGATCTGGTTATCGGAGTTGGGCCCAGCATCCTTTATGAGGCACTGGCCCGCGCCTGCGGCTGCTCAATGGAGCAGATCTCAGATATGTTGCGTGCTACCGGGGATCCCGGCCTTGTCGCGGCTGCCGTCGTGGAGAAAAGAAAGCCTATCGGCTTTGCTGCTTTCCTGGGTGGGGAATCGCTCTCCATTACGGACGTTTATCAGAGGTTCCTGGCAGTTGCCAGGGCGTCCGGCAAAAGGAGCCAGGGGGCCAAAGTCAAGAACCTGCAGTTCCTATTCAGCCAGGCCACCTCTCTGGAGGCTCAGTACATCGCCCGCCTGGCAATAGAGGATATGAGGATTGGAGTGGGCGAAGGAGGAGTGCGAGATGCCCTTGCTAAGGCCTTTGCCAGAAACGCAAATGACGTGGAGAGGGCCTTCAACCTCACCAATGATATGGGTCTGGTAGCTGTGAGCGCCCGGGCGGACACGCTATCAGATTTGAGCGTGATGATCAATCATCCTATCAAGATGATGCTGGCTCAGCTTGGTGAGAGCATTCCCGCTGCTATGCAGGAGCTAGGCCTCGTGGCTCTCGAATGGAAGTACGACGGTGCGCGCGTGCAGATCCACAAAGACGGTGAGAAGGTGCGCATCTTCTCCCGCCGCCTGGAGGACGTAACCGCCTCACTTCCGGAGATCGTGCAGACTGCCAAACGGATCAGGGCGGACAGCGCCATACTGGATGGTGAAGCCGTGGCCATCGGCAAAGACGGAAGGCCCATGGCCTTCCAGGAGATCTTGAAGCGGTTTCGCCGGAAATATGACGTGGAAAAGCTCGCTCTCCAGATTCCTCTGCACCTTTTCTTATTTGATTTGATCTACCTGGATGGCAAGAGCGTGGTGGATCTGCCCTTGACCGAACGAAGAATGCTTCTGGAAAGGATTGCGAAAGCCGATCCCTCTATCCTTGCCGATGAGATTCAATCCGACAGCCCGGAGTTGGCAGAAAAGATCTACAGGCAGGCTTTGGATGCCGGCCATGAGGGGCTGATTCTCAAGAATCCAGCGTCTGCATACGCTCCGGGAAAGAGAGGTAAGAACTGGCTGAAGATCAAGCCGGTAATGGAGACACTTGATCTGGTGGTAATAGGCGCAAAATGGGGCGAGGGCCGCAGAGCCAGTTTCCTCGGGTCCTACCGGCTGGGCTGCCTGGACCAATTGACAGGCAAGCTGCTGGACATAGGCTGGGTGGCCACAGGATTGACTGACGAAGCCCTGGCGGACCTGACAGAGACGTTCCGGGAACTCATTCTGGTCCAGAAGGGCATGGAAGTGGAGCTGAAGCCTGCTGTGATCTTTGAGGTGGCCTACGAGGAGATCCAAAAGAGCCAGACTTACTCTTCCGGATACGCATTGCGTTTTCCAAGATTGGTTAGCGTTAGGGACGACAAGTCTCTGGAGGAGGCAGACACTCTGGAGAGGGTAGTCTCCATCTACCGGGTGCAACGGGGCAGGAACGACTCTGCCGGATCAAGGTTGAAGTGAGGATTAGATCAAGATTTATCAGGTTTATAAAGATATAAAGAATTACCACAATGCAAGAATAACTTTTGTTGACGGAGGTCTTAAAGGTGATAATCAAGCGGCTGGAAGATCTGAAAGACGAGGATCTGCGAGCCCTTCTCTCACGAGATGTGGGATTGCAGGATGTCCTTACCGCAGTAAATGATATTATTGTGGATGTCGGATCGAAGGGAGACGAGGCACTTTTTAAGTATACTGAAAAGTTCGAGGGTGCCCGGATCGACGACCTGCGTGTGAGCCAGGAAGAGATAGATGCGTCTTACGATTTAGTGGAAGAAAGGATTCTCGAAGCACTTGCTGAAGCGGCGGATAACATTTACAACTTCCACAGCCAGCAAAAAGAGCACGGATTCTGGATGAATGAGGTTTCTCCTGGGGTCTCTGTGGGTCAGAAGGTAGTGCCCTTAGATTCCGTAGGGGCCTATGTGCCGGGCGGCAGGGCTGCATATCCCAGCTCCGCATTGATGAATGTGATACCGGCCAAGGTGGCGGAAGTTCCAAGGATCGTGGTATGCACACCCCCTAAAAAGGACGGTTCGATTACACCATTGACGCTCGTCGCCGCGGATATGGCCGGGGCGGATGAGATCTACAAGCTCGGAGGCGCTCAAGCCGTAGCGGCCATGGCCTTCGGCACTGAGACTATAGAGCGAGTCGATAAAATCGTGGGGCCGGGCAATGTTTACGTAACGGCTGCCAAGATGCTCATGAGGGGCACAGTGGAGATCGACTTCCCTGCGGGTCCAAGCGAAGTTCTCATCATAGCTGACCGGACGGCAGACCCCGGAGTTATAGCTGCAGACATGATCGCCCAGGGCGAGCATGACCCCAAATCCATCGCAGTCCTGGTATCTCTGGACGATCTCCTGGCAAGCGCCGTAGAAGAGGAGTTGCAGATTCAGGCGCCAACCGCAGCTCGCCGCGAGATCGTAAAAGAGAGCCTGGATCATAGCGCAATTCTTCTAGCCAACGACATTGATGAGGCTGTGGACTTCTCCAACGCCTTTGCACCGGAGCATCTGGAGATCATCACCAGTGATCCCGTAGGTGTGTTGAGATCCATCCGCCATGCCGGGAGCGTATTCCTGGGAAAGTATACGCCCGTAGCCGCAGGCGACTATGCCAGCGGCACCAATCACGTGCTCCCCACCTCCGGCCATGCCCGGGTGTTCTCAGGGCTGAATGTGGACCACTTCACGAAGAAGATCACTGTGCAGATGATCACGGATGACGGACTGCTGGGCCTGGAGGATACCATAACCACTCTGGCAGAGGCGGAAGGGTTGATGGCGCATGCAGAATCGGTGAGAAGAAGGCTGGAGCCGAAGGCATGAGTTTGAAGCCATCTCTTCTCTTTTTTGGATAATTATTTACCATCAAGGGCTTTGGATACAGGCTGCTGTGCCCGCACTGCAAATCGATGAATACTAAAATTGTTAAGTGATCACCTCCGGAGTGGTACAAAATGTCCGAACATCTGCTGGAGATGGCCAAAGCACTGGTCAAAGTAAAAGACGGCAAGATCGAGGTGTTGACCGAGCCCGGGATTCGCTCTTGCCCGTTGCGGCGGGATCTCTATGGCATTAAGGAGGAGAGCCAAGAGACAGTGCAACGGGTTTTGCAGGGCCATATGCAGGAACTTTGCATGTACGGCCCGCATAGGATTTTGGAGCTGCAAGAAGAGCCGGTGAGCTTCGGTGCATCTGAGATCCTGGCGGATGCCATGAGAGAGGGGCTGGTGGATGCCGCCGTGGTCGTCTGCGAGGGCGCGGGCACAGTGGTTGCCACAAGGCCGGAAGTCTTGCAGGCGATTGGAGCCCATATGACGGGTCTCGTCAAGACTGAACCGATAAAGGAGATCCAGGATGGCCTGGAGAAGAGAGGCTGTCTATTGCTGGACCGGCAAAGCACCATGGATCAGGTTCGGGGATTTGAGCAGGCAGCGTCGTTAGGGTTCAAGAAGATCGCCGTGACTGTGGCCGGGTCCAGGGCGATCGATGCCCAGGCTCTCAGGGAGCTAGAGGCCGAGGTCGGTCTCTGGCCTCTCATCCTTGCGGTTCACACCACAGGCATAAGTGAAAGCGAGGCCTTGGCATTGGCCGAGAACTGCGACCTCGTCTGGTCTTGCGCCTCACGCTCTGTCCGCGAGGTGGTGGGAAAAATGGCCCAGATGCAGATAGGCATCTCCATTCCCGTCTTCGCCTTAACCCAGGAAGGAAAACGGTTGATCTTGAACCGGGCGCTGCACTTTTCAGGGCCGCTGGTCCTGCACAGGACTGGGCTGCCTCTGGCACCGGAGGGCAAGCAGCCGGAGCCTTTGATATGAGAAGAACTGATTGCTTCAAGAGGAATATAACGAACAAACGATTGTTAAGAGATTCATTAGGCTGGGGACTGGCTCTTTGGTTCATAGGATATGTTCTGGGCATTATTCTCTTCTTTCTGCTTCCTGCCCGACTGATTGGCTGGGCTATTATGCCGATTGGTTTATCAATTACATTCTGGGTATTATTAAAAAAGGTGGAAGATGATAGTCTCCAGTACTATTTGATCCTGGCTATTGTTTGGACTGCAATTGCTGTTGTTTTTGATTACCTATTTATTGTTGAAACGTTTAAGCCAGCAGACGGATACTACAAGTTGGATGTGTATTTATATTACGCAACAACTTTTGTCAGTCCGCTTATTGCTGTTTGGTGGAAAAGACAACGTCTTCTTCGGATTGAGTCGCCTGATAAGAGGTGATATAGAGCAAGATCAATATCATTACAAAAATTCGCCGGCAACTTGATGAGCTTATCCTTTAGCGATTCTAAAGTCCGTCGCATCTTCAATCATGACCCTTTTCGTCAGCATCTCTAGCCCAGTTCCTCTATTTCCTATCCTTTCCGAAAACAAAAACATTTAAATTTTAGCGCGTCTAGTTATTCGCAGAGTTCGATGAGATGTGTCCATGAAAATTGAGGAACTGCTGAAATCCAAGCGCCAGGAAATTCTGGCCATAGCCGCTCGTCATGGTGCCCATAATGTCCGTGTCTTCGGCTCAGTGGCTAGAGGAGAAGCGAAGCCCGAGAGCGACGTTGACATTCTTGTAGAGATGGAATCAGGGACGAGCTTAATGGACCATGTGACCCTAATGCAGGATCTCGAAGACCTTCTTGAAAGGAAGGTGGATGTAGTCAGCGACAGAGCCCTGCACTGGTACATCAGGGATCAAGTGATAGCAGAGGCAACTCCTCTATGAAGGACGAAAGGAGGTGCTTCGGAAATGAAACCAAATCGTTTTCCCCGAAAACCTCTCGCGGGCGCCGTCTCTTGGCATTGAGGCAAAAGATAATTGGCTCTTCGCTATATGGTGTGGGTAAGTAAAGCTTTGTTTCTTTTTATGCGTAACTCTGCGAACTCCGCGACTCTGCGGTTATATTCCGCAACCATAAGTCATAACCGGTGTCTAACGACCATTTAACCGCAGAGGCGCAGAGCGCACAGAGGACTACGGAAAATTGTTGGATTCCTGCGCCAATCGCATGAACTCACAGAAAACAGCGATGAGCCAGATAATTGCTGCCGGCATACCGCTCCTGAGCCCGGAAGAGATCGAAGAGGAGATCCGGGAGAGGAGAGGCGAAGATGAATGAGCCTAAAATCTGCTGCGATTGGCTCTGTAAATCCGTTTAGCTTCTTTAAACATGGCCAACTGTCTTGGCGTAAATGCAGTGGTCTCCTCGTTCTTCCAGAACTCCCTTGCTGCATCACCTTCGAGAACCAAGCCCAGCCTGACAGGTTTTGCCATATCTAACACCAACTCTGAGATACGGTTATGTTCCACTATTATTTAATTTTAGTCGGTCTTTGGAGAAAATCCTGAAGATTAGGTTTTGAGCCATTCTTGTTTATGGCTCCCTCCAAATAAGCGGCAGAAATCGCTGGCAGCGATCCTCGACGTTGGCGATAAAACTGTCCTGCCAGGCGCGCTCTTGCGTCCCCGCGCGCGTGCGGATACGCATGCGCATGCTCACTTGTAAACCGTGCATTGATATTGATGGGGGCGAAGCAGGCAGATGGAAATGCAGTGAGTATGGTCGGCATTATCGATGTTTGAGTGCTGATATTGGAGCCCTATTTCTCTATCACGTCCCGTTCCCAGAAGCTTGATCTAGAATGACGTTTTCAGCCTCGCATATCCTGGAACAGAAAGATAAAACAAGATATTGATAAAAAATGGCTTTGTGGCAGCAGGGACACAAATTACAAACCCCCTCAGCCCATACGCATGCATCTCAACCCTTGTCGCCTATGCGAAATGTGCGCACAAGGTGGTAACATCTGCTCTTTGTGTCCGATTAAGGACGGTGTCTGCTAAGCTAAATTTATACCTATTCTTTTGGAATTAAGTCACGATAGCCTAAATAGCCTCTAGCACCTATGGAGTTAATTAGATCTATCGCAACCTTTTTAGCTCCAGTATCATTGCTGTTGATTGCTATTTCGAGTATATTTCGAGTCTCGTCTGATCGTGATAAAGTTATAGATCTTGGTTCGTTTTCATCTTTTACTAAGATTTTATCTAGACATTCTACAACAGGCAATGGCATTTCAGCAGCAATTTTAGATAAATGCTCTAGGACACTATGTTCAGGTTCTATTTTGCCTGCAAGTTCAATGGCAATCACGAGTTGCTCTATAGCCCAGATATCATTGAATTTTCCAGATACAAACCACCAACCAAAGGCAATTGGTTCAAGAAGATGAGTCTCTCGTTTATTCGTTATCTGCAAATTATCGATTCGCTTTAGCCAAAGGACCTGCAATCTTTTTAGGATATCAGCATCTATTTCGTCTTTTTCATTATAAAGCGAACGGCCTATGTATTCGATAGCATATTTTCGAAGAGAATCCGGTGCGTTTACGTAGAATCTGGAAATCAAGCTTTGAGGATCATCAAGATTTAGCTTGCCACGCCAATAGAGGTTGATAATATGATTTGCCAATCGCTTATCAGATTCGATTGAATATCTGCTGCGATCATCGATTGAACCTGCAAGATGTTCAACCGCATTAGAATACTCTTCTTTTAAAATCTCAAATACATTGTCGTAGATATCACAGAAAGTGATGTAGGTTTCCCAAGCAGCACAGTAAAGGTCCTTTGATACATTATCCGTTTGAGATGGGAAAATTCTTGCTGCATTTTCAGATGACCATGCTTGATCCAGTACGACAAGCCAAGGAAAACACTGACCATAAACTGAACGCACAGCTAGTGACGGATCATTGCGGGGATTCAAATGGTATTCCAGGACATCTCGTACCTCTGGCATATCATTAAACCCTGATGAATTGATGCAATCCTCGCCATATGTTCCTTTATTGTATTGGCGAATCCAAAATGCATATTGAATTAAAGCATGCATAGCTTCGCCTCTAGTGGTATTTATCGAAAGTGCAGCTGGGCTCATATTGGACCCTCCATAAATTGCTTCATCCTCTGGAGTGGGATCGGGATCTTTTGTAAGGGATGAAAGGAGAGACCAACAAATAGGGCGGAGGACAAACGGAATCTCTCCTTTGCGTTCTTCAAAACCGCAATTCAATAGACGAGCAATATCCTTTCTAGTCCATTCCCAATCCAGATCTGCATCACGGTTATTAATGACTCGTTCTGGGATTTCTATTGGTTGAGATACCACCAATTGGCATAGAGTAAGAATAGGCTGCCATTCAAAGCAATATCCCTTTTTTATGCCTTCCCTTAGACCGGAAATCAGAGCTCGTACATAAGTAGGATCTAGTCCTTGGAATCTCGCAGCTTCAAGAGCATAACCTTGAGGATCATCTGCTATTGTAACAGAAAGCACTCTACCAAGACCTTCTGGAGTCGGGGCACGAAATCCTTGTGGGGGCGACCAGGAATTTAAAAATTTTATGACTTCATCAAAAGTCATGCTCCCTAATTCTTCGGAACTTTTAGGACTGGTTGGGCCAATCCAACTCTCATGATAACTGGTAAATTCGGGATGAGAGGATTCGCCTAAATCTTTGACTAAACGCTCATATAATTTCATCCAAGCGACAGGAATATCATCTTTAATTAAGGCCAAATGATCTCGCTGCCAGATCTTTTTATATTGCTCATCTTCTAAGCTAAGTGATTTATTATCCTCTTTTTTCCCATCTAATTCAATTGAGTGCCCAAGGTCAGGACCTATATTAATCCAACTCAGAATTATCTCTTGCTGACTTGATTGCATCAGCTTGAAGCATTCCTTTAGCAATAATGCATATTCATGCCACAAGCTATAATCGCAGAAAAGGGAACGATTAGTAATATGATTTGCTGCCAGAATAGGCACTCGATCCACGTATATCCTTAAGAGATGTAACGCAATCCGGGAGAATACCTTCCATCGCTTGGATTCTAGTATTTGGACTAATTGAGTGAGATGATCTGTATCTATTGATCCAATTTGTTCTGCGGTATCTCTTATAGCTGAGACTAGCATATCTTCTAACGTATTATATAGATTTTGGGGGTGATCTTCTATAGCGGGACGCCAAATAGAAGAATAATCCAGATAGTTTTTGTTATTCTCAGATTCTCTTGACAGACGAATAAATGCTTCCAATAAGTCAGATAGCAATATGAAAGCTTCGAAACAGGATGCTTTAACTAGTACCGGGAGAATCGCTGCTAATACTTGCTCGTATTCCCATATATCAAACCGAACCTTTGGCTCTGGTGGAAGTTTATACTTTCCCACTTTCCCGAAACCATTCTCTGACTTCTGATCAGGCATTATCTTTAGAAGAGATCGAGCCAAAATTAAAGCATTAGCAATCTGATTATTTTCTGCTAGATATATTATGAGCGATCCGATCTTTTCAGGATAGTTAAAATAGAGATATTGCTGGGACTCAATCCAATTTGCTTCCGACAATGCACATCGTGCTGCTAGTTCTGAAGACATATTGCAGGCTGCATCTATAAAATCTACATGTACCCTAACATTATCTGTTTGAGGCATTTTTAAGATGATATCAAGAACCTGTTTTGGCGACGTGGAAGCCATGCGAGCCAAGTAACGTGATTCCGGCCAAAATGGAAAGCTTATAAATTCTCCATCTCTTTTCTGAGGCGGAGGATGCTGGAACATACCACGTTCCTGTAATGGTTTTATCCAGTCCGCAGAATCGAGCTTATCGAAGAAGTATTCACAATTTGAACCTCTTTTTCTAATTAAGGCCAATGCCCTTTCTATGACTTCTGGCTTAGGCATCATTATAACCTTCTTGAATTACTTGATCAATCTCATCTAAATCCGTGAAAGTCCTGGGGTATAAACGATCGAGAAGGAAGCCCTCAAAGATATCAAGCTTTGAATCAAAATCGTCTTCATTCGGATGTTTCCCATGATGTGCAATTCCTAAGAAGTATTTGCGCAATTGTTTCCATGTCTTAACGTTTTGTTCTTCAAGTGAAATAGGCAATTTGCATCCGGATATATCCAGCTTCCTTAAAGCAGTTGTGATTTCTTCATTTCTTTTCGGGAGGTTTTCATCGTGCCACTTGAAGAATAATTCAAACTCCTGAAGCTGAAATGCCAGTGATTTATCAATCTCTCCATTCCATGTTCCATCAATAACGCAAGTGGTCTTGCTACAGGTCTTATGCCACTGTTTTTTCAGCAATTGAACTTTATCGCCAAGCGTTTCGTTATGTGCCTTTGTTTCGACATCTATATAATTAGGAAGTTTTTCCATTAATTCACGAAGATCGTGTGCGGCTAAGGCAAACCGATCTAAGTTATCCATGTCATTGAGCACTTTGATGGCTCCATAATACATTCGAGCCAAATACTTATTTTTGCTGAGCAAGGCATTAAATAAATCCAATTGCTGCTCTTGTAAAATTAGAGGCTTTACTTGCTCATCCATGGGCACTCACCCGCTTATAAGTAGCTGCTGTTTATAACCTTATCCCAAACTCCAAAGTGTTAAACGAAAGTTTCTCCATAAATCCTGCAGAGAGACAGGAAGACATCTAAGTCCCTATTATTATTAATACAAATTTATTTAAATTCTAACCCATACCAATATATAACTCTGGTATTCTATTGTTGTATGATAAAAGTAATACGTTCGATCAAATATGCCGGAAAAGCCAGGAACAACGGACCGAGAAGGGAAAAATCGCAGCATCAGCATCCCCGTCAAACCTGCCGTACTAATCTGGGCCCGAGAGAGCATGGGCAGGACAGTCAAAGAAGCTGCAGCAATCCTATGCGAAAGCGAAGAGCTGGTCTTGCAGTGGGAAGCAGGCCAAAAGCAGCCCCTTCTGCACCAGGTAAAGGCCTTGGCCAGGTTTTATAAGCGCCCTCTCGCCGCATTCTTTCTGCCAAGTCCCCCAGAAGAGCTGTCTCTCCCTCACGATTTTCGTACCCTTCCCGATGAGAATGAGAGACCGCTATCTCCCAAAACCAGGCTTGCCATGCGCCAGGCAAGGAGGCTTCAGTCCATAGCCTCAGAGCTAAAAGAAGACGGTGAAGGCGATTTTCATGCTCGCATTGGGCATGCGAAGCTATCCGATGATCCGGAAGCGTTGGCCTGCAACGTGAGGGAATCATTAGGCATTTCTCTGGCAGAGCAATTATCCTGGGAGAAAGATACTGGCGCCATGGATAGGTGGAAAAAATCCGTAGAAGGCCTAGGCATTCTTGTATTTCAGATGTCAATGCCCCTGGAAGAAACAAGGGCGTTTTCATTTACCGATGGAGGCCTGCCGGTAATAGTAATCAATACAAAGGACGCTTTGAAAGCCAGGATCTTTTCATTATTCCATGAGCTGGGACATATCCTTTTAAGTGAAGGCGGAATATGCGATCCGAACAAATTGGGCGGAGAGGAATCCACTAAGAAAGACAAGTCCATTGAGGCTTTCTGCAACTTTTTTGCCGGTGCAATTCTAATTCCGAAGGAAGGTTTGCTTTGCCATCGCTTAGTTGTAGGAAAGACACCTTCCTACAAATGGCCGGAGAGAACTCTTGGCTCAATCTCCAATGATTTTAAGGTGAGCAAAGAGGTTATTTTAAGAAGGCTGCTCATAGCTGGATTGGCCTCCCGAGAATTCTATTCCATTAAGCACAATGAGTGGATAAAAAAAGAAAAAAAACCGGATTCTGTCAAAGGAAAAGGCATCAAAAGAGATATTCCCAAAGAATGTCTACAGCGAAACGGCACGCCATTAACCTCACTTGTCCTCGATTCATATAGAAATGACAAGATAACCACCAGCGATGTAGCCGATTATCTGGGAATTCGCGTTAAGCATATTCCTCGAATAGAAAGGCTCCTTGAGGCCTAGATTTGATCCAACTTCGCTTATAAGAAGGCTACTGCATCGATACGTCCGCATTGATTGATATGCACACAAATCATTATCCTCCTGATATTTTTCCAGGCTTGTGGAAGGACCTTGAATCCCTTGTTGATCAGGGATTGCTCATCGCACCCGATGAAGTCTTTCGCGAAATTTGTGTGAAGGATGATGGATTAGCAAAATGGGGAAAGTCCAACAAGAAAATGTTCATTCCCCTTGATGTTGATCAAAGTCAAGAAGTCTCACGTATCCTGGAAAAATTTCCTGGCCTTGTAGATCAGAATAAAACGATTCCGGAGGCTGATCCGTTCCTAATCGCATTAGCAAAGTGCAGAGCTTGGACGGTTGTTACATCAGAAAGGCCCAACAATAGCCCAGTAAAGCCAAAGATACCGAATGTATGCAAGAGCCTTAATGTAAGATGGATCCGATTATTGGAGTTTTTCAGAGAGGCCGAATTAAAATATAAATAATTTGCTTATTAATAAAGCTGAAAAAGAGAAATCAGGATAACGTTCCGTCATCCTCGCCTCTTGATTATCTCCACCCCGCTTGCCCTCGCCAGATACAGCTCATCCAGGTTGTCGAATATCCCGTGCTCCACCACTCCCGGAATCGGGCTTATCTTCGCCGCCAGGCCCTTTGGATCAACAATCACCCCAAAGTCCGTGTCCATCACGAAGTTCCCGTTGTCCGTGATCACCGGCCCGTCCTTCATCTTGCCCAAACGCAGCGCAGGCCTCCCGCCCAGATCTATAAGCCGCCGCTCCACCAGTTTTGCAGCAAAAGGCAGGACCTCCACAGGCACCGGCCAGCTCAGCTTCTCCACAAATTTGGACTCGTCGGCAACAATTACAAACCGCTTTGCTGAACAGGAGACCACCTTCTCGCGCGTGTGCGCAGCTCCGCCGCCTTTGATGACGAAGAGGTTGGCATCCACCTGGTCGGCTCCATCAATGGCCAAATCCAGTTGAGGGTGCTGGTTCAGCGTAGTCAATCTTATTCCCGAGGCAATGGCCAGATCCTCTGCCTGAAAAGAGGTGGGAACGCCATAGAAATCCAGTCCATCCTCTTTGACCCTCTCCCCCAGCCGCTTGATCGTCCAGGCCACTGTGGATCCGGTGCCCAGACCCACCACCATGCCGCTCTTGACTAGATCCGCGGCGTCCTCGCCTGCTGCTTTTTTGGCGTTTGCATTGGCCGAAACATCTTTCATAACTAGCCGATAATCTCGCTCTTCACCGTGGTGAACACAGGCCCTCGCAGGTCCATCTTGTGCTTGTAGCTGGTGATGTACCTCTCCAGAGCTGGATGAATCTTGACGTTTATGTCGCCTGGGCTCCTCACAATCCGCGCTCTTGTCTCGGACTCCTTTCCCGCCATGGTGGCCACCTCGATCTCGTAGGCAGCGAGCGCAGCGAAGGAATCGATGTATCGAATGCCTGTGGTCACGCCCTCTGAGAAAGCCTCCTCCCAGCGGGAAGTGTGCGGAATTCCCATGATGTTCTGCTTATGCACCACGATCTCATTCAGAGCGGCAGGACCGCAGAGCTTGGTGTTCTCCTCAGGCTCGACCACAGAAACCTTCAACTGCCGCCCGAAGAGCTCTCCCTCCCAGGCCAGAAATTGGCAGGGCGAGACGGTGTCTGCGTGCTCGATGGCGGTCTCTACCACGTCCTCGGCTATGGCCTGGCCCTCCGGCGTGGAAGGCAGCCTGTCTACCATGATCATCTGCGCCATCTCCCGCGCCGACAATTCCCAGTTGGTCTGGAACTGCGGGTAGGACAGGGCTCGTACATCCTGAGAGTTGTGCAGTATCATGGCGATGCGCTCCACACCCAGTCCCAGGTTCATGACCGGATAGGGAATGTCATACTGGGAGAGGGCAGTAGGCGAATAGATGCCGAAGGTTGCCACCTCCACCCATCCGCTCTTGTACTTCGTGGCCGATCCGACCAGACCCGGGTGGTAGGCGAAGACCTCGATCTGCGTTCCAGGCACGTAGTACTTGCTCCTTTTCTCGTCCGGCCGGAACTGAAACTTCTGGAAGCCGAACTGGCTGAGCAGGCCGTCTGCAACTGCTTTGCCGTCCTCGACAGAGACGTTCTCATCCATTATCACGCAGCTGGCGGAGTAGTAGCTCATCAGCCTTGCCGCATCCTCAGCCTGTTCCCTCCTGAAGCAGCGATCCACGGAAAAGAGCCTGAGGGGAAGCTTCCGGCGGTAATGAAGATTGGCGAGCGACAGGAACCATCCCGAGGTCATATGGCTGCGCAGAGTGCGCGTGGTGGCCTCCGCCTTCAGGCCTTTGAACTCCGGGAAGACCTTCTCCAGGACGGTGCTGATCAGGGCATCGTGGGCATTCAGGGCCCTGGCAATCTCCTGTACCAGGTCGTCTCCCTCCACCTTGCCCTTTTTGTAAGAATGCAAAATCTGGCGGAAGGCTTCCACCTCTTCTACAGAGAGCGCCCGTCCCAGAAGGGAGTTAATCTCCGCGATCCTCTCATCCGAGATGCCGATATCGGGTCTTGGGAGCCCTGCCAGATAGAAGCACCTGTCCAGTACAGCTAGAGCTTCAGAACCGAACTGACGGTAAACGTCCTGGGCCTCGACCATCACCGGGTTCATGGCCTCACTGAAACCCAGTCGAATGTAAGCCTCCCGAAGCTTCTGAATGGTATCGAAGATGGGATGAGCAGTCCCGTAAGAATAGCTATTTCTGGGATATCTCTCATTCAAGGAGGGCTTGCCAAGGTATTCCCTCCCCTGCTGCCAGGTCTCGTCGAAATCCACCTGAGCGGCCTCTTTAATCTGACTAGGATCAAATTTCATGCTTTGGACTCCAGGAAACTAGAGATTGAAACTTCTATCTATTAAGACTTTAAGACTTTTTATCATTGGCTGTATCACTGAAGCGCAATAGCGATGCTTCTACTTTGGCCAACGCCAGAGCATTGGTGAGGTCCCCGCGCGTTCTTTCCAGCATAGATCTGGCCAGATCGCTCTTGCGGCGCAGGCCCCGGGTTAAGGCGTCCGGATAGTCGAAGAGCATCAGCAGGTAATAGATCTCCTCGATGACTCCCAGGAAGTACTCGCCTTCAAGTGGCCTTCCGCTGCGAATGAGGTCCAGGATATGACGGCGAAGCTCGCCACTGGTGTCCCCGAGGCCAGCCAGATAGTTCACAGGCTCCACTCCTACTTCTTCAGGAGTCAGGACCTCATGCCTGGTGGTGATGGAGTAAACATTTCGAGCCTCTGCATACTCCTGCTCTGCTCCATCCACAAAGCCGGCGTAACGCACATCCGGGTGGTCCTTCAAAACAACTCGAATCTTCTCCAGGCCCAGAGCCGCCTCTTTCATCAGCCTTTCTGCTGCTTGCAGGTCGCTACGGTGCACGGATCTGATGGATGAAGAGCATAGGCGTATGACCTCTCTAGAAAGGCGCAAAGCGTCCTCCCGGGCCCGGTCTTTGGAATCAAAGCCGGCCAACATGCTCTCGGATAGGTTCTCAAATATTGACAATAGGTGTTGCTCCTGCGGATTTGATCACATCATCATAGATTCATCATCTTTTTTAGGCGATTCACGGACCTCTGCCCCTCTTCCAGAGTGCGGGATTCCGTGACTATGCGGCCTTTATAGCCTTCGAAGGCAGCGGCGACCTTCTTCCAGGGCACGGTGCCGTTTCCCACAGGCAGGTGCTCATCTCTTTCGCCGTGGTTGTCATGCACATGAGCATGAATCATCTTATCCTTTAACTTCAGGAAGCTCTCCACGTTTCCATTGGTGTTGGCGTGTCCCACATCAAAGATAAAGCCCACATTCTCGCGATCTACCGTCTCCAGTATGCCTTCAATCTCCTCGGGCTGACGGCCTAAGATGGCAGGCATGTTCACCATGTTCTCTACAGCAATTCTCATGTCCAGATTGGCGGCATGATCGCAAATCTGCTGGATACCGCTTATGCTTTGCATCCAGGCAGCATCAGGCATTTGCATTCCCAGGGGCGAGAAGTGGCCGGGATGAAGGACTGCCAAACGGGCAAAATCATTCGCGAGGTCCAGGCAGCCCTTCATTTGCCTTACCGTCTCCTCCCAGATGGGTTGGTTCACGGATGCCAGATTTAAATCGGAGTAGGGCAGATGAATGGTGATAGTGAGATTTGTAGTCTCGACGATCTGTTTTGCCTCATTCAGGTTCTCTCTTGTCAGCTTCTGCTTGCCTTCGTTTACAATCTCCCAACCGCTGTAACCCAGATCTTCTAATTGATACGCCCAGTCGAACGGTCTGTCTACTAGCTTGCTGGATGAGAAACTAAACATCTGCCGCCTCCAATTGCCCCAACAGATCTATCTCTTTGACCGGCACTCCATTTTCCGTAACGGGCGCCAACCAATCGATCGCATATTCGCCTCCGGTGATTTTGACATGTATTGAGCCCAGTGGCTCCTCCAATGGTGGAAAGCTCACTATGCCCATTAAGGCCGCTTGCTTGTTTAGCTGGAACTGGAAAGAATCGCCCGACCGGCCGCGCAGCATGACTTTTCGTGCCGTGTCCAGAATCTCTTGCTTCCTTAAAAGAGAATGGAAAACCTTCAGGGCGTCCGGCCCATTATAGGCATCAATACGGTCGCCTCGAATGTCCATGATCAGACCCGGAAAGATATTTTCAATGGCAGAGACAACCTTCTCCATGCGCTCGGTGGGCCAAACCGATGTATAGACAGTTACTTCGATCGTTCCCATCGCCTCTAGATATGACTGGTCTTATATCTAAGGATAGCAGCGATCCCGCCAAAAGCCTTGTCCAGCTGAGTGCCTTCTTCAAACTCCGTGGAGATGATCTTGACCGCAGCTCCGCTCTGGTCTGCCATCTTGGATAGATCAGCTACTATATCCTCTTCTCCTGCAATAGTTAACTGGCTTGAGCACTTCAGACAATTTCCAAGGGGCGCGGACGCATTTGTGCGGGTCTGGCTTTCGGTAAAGTCACAACTACGGTTGCTGCATACAATCTTCGCCCGGGTCTTTCGCAGATCCTCAGAGAGAAGAAGAGTTTCCACCGAGCCAAGCTCCAGGTTATGACGAACCTCTTTCTCTCCATAAGCAGCCAGGCCTTTGTCTGATACCAGCTCCTTCATGAACTGACGCATGACCAATTTGTCCTTGGTCAACTCGAGGTCTATTAGTTGCTCTTGAGCGGCATCCACCAGCTCATACAGTCCCGACTCATCCGTATAAGAAACGTCCAAAGCTCCCAGGACCTTTCTCTGCAGCTCATGGTGCAAAAAGCCGCCTTCCACAAACTCCTCTTTAGTGGGCGACGGCCCTCCTACCAGTATGCCTTCTAAATCTTTAGGGTCAATTTGAAGAAATGCATCATTAGCTGATTCCCCTATCCTCTTGTAGAAGTCGTGGATAGCGATCAGACGGAGCTGCTGGAACCTGTGGCTGGACTGACCTCCTTTCCTCTGCTTGCCCGGCACAGTGGATGTGAGGTGCTTTTGAGGCTCGATGTATTTTCCTTTAAGAATGCCTATGGCGGCTTCGCGCCGGTCAAGGACGATAAGCCCGAAGGTTCTCTTGTCGGCCAGCATCTCTTCTAGCGGCCCGAGAAGGAAAGAAGAGTCGCAGTGATATCTGTAGGTGACTATGGGGTCAGGCGGCTCCAGAGCAACGCTGTACATCTCGGTGCGACTGGCACCTGCGTCCACGCTGCCGATGAATATGACCACGCCATTGGCTGGCGGCTTGGGAATGAGCTTGAGCCGGGACATTGCAGACTCAAGAGAGCCCTGCACGCTGAGCCTGGTGACCCTTGATTTGATGTTAGATGCCTGTCCGTACTCCTCACGCAGTTGGCTCGTGACATCGGAGATCTGCTTGTCAGGAGGGATATAGAGGGAAATGAGCTCCGTGCCTCTCCCCTTCTTGCTCCGAAGGCCGTCGAGAAGACGTTTATATTCATACCTTTCCTGCGCAGTGAACTCCATTCTGATGAATCTCCCAAAACTGCTCCGGGGCCAAGATATAAAAGGCTTCTTCAAGAGGATTTCGGATGGTTTTGTATCCAGTTCGCGCCGATTTATGTCGGATCGATTATAGAAGGTTATAGCTATTATTACTATCTCAATAATTCTTGCTAGATTTCGACTATATAATCTCATGTCATGCCTATATTCAAAGACTAATCGATATTCTAAACACCAACAATAGAAATCGCAAAATTTGATCTATTCAAAAACTATATAAAGATATAAGTTATCTTATAATCCATGGATCAATTAGTCGTTCTCCAGGATATCTATGAATCGTTTTCCAAAGGAGGGGATGGTCTACAAGAAATCGATAGCAAGGCCATAGAAGGATGCTGCCCTGAACTGATCAGTAAGTTGCTGGAAGGCTCGAAGAAGTCGAGAATTGACGAAGACGTCTGCCGCAGGCTATCCCTCGACCTCAAGGATGTCTATGAGATCAAGAGACTGGGCGATATCTGTCGCCGGTCAGGCATGCTTGGTCTGGCCATAAGTACCTATAATAGGGCGCTGTCTCTCTGCCGCGATCAGGTTCTTCGGCCGGTGCTGCAAAACAACCTGGGACAGGCCTATGCCCGTCAGGGGGATCTGGCGAGAGCGGCCTTCTATTACCAGAAATCCGCCGGAAGTTTTGAAAAAGCTGGAGATAGCATCGGCTTTGCCCATGTATTGGGAAATTTGGGCTCAGCCTACAGGCGGAACGGGGACTGGGAAAAAGCAATAGAGCACACCTACCGCAGCCTGAAAACCTTCGAGGAGAAGAGCGACGATCTTGGCATTGCCCAGATGACGGGGAGCCTGGGAAGGGTCTATGCGGATATGGGCGAGAGGGAGCTGGCCTCGCGATACTTCGACCGGAGCCTGACTGACTTTCAGAAGCTGGGGGATAAAAGGAGTGTCGCGTGGGTCCTGGATCGGATGGGAAGGATCGCCGGCGAGACATTGGACAGAGACAGAGCTCTGGGCTACTATAATCAAAGCCTCTCTCTTTTCGAGCAACAGGGTCAAAGCCAGAGCCAGGGCGTTGTTCTCTCCAACCTGGGACGAATGCATCTGGAGATGGGCGAAACAACTGCGGCTCGCGAATCCCTGGAAAAAGCTATACTGCTGATTGGACGCAATATGCAGCCCAATTATCTGAATACACTCTCCTGCCTTGCCGCGACCTACAGCGTTATTGCAAAAAATTGCCTGAAAGAGGCAGAGCTCTCTTATGAGCCGGGCCGCGTATCCAGCCAATCACAACGATTGGAGGCCTCCCGACAATTTGCTCGAGCTTCTGATCGTTTCCTGGAGCTGGCATCAGCCCTCCCAAGCATTAATCCTGAGATCAAAGTAGCTGCTGGCATAGCCAGAAGCAGATCCTACCTGGCTAAGCTCTCCGGCGATGTCTCTGATGAGGAGGCAGTAACGCTGGCTGAGAAAGCAATGGCGTCCCTCGATGCAGCCGCCGCAAATGCAACGGATTCGAAGAAAACCAAGATCCAGGGTCTCCAAACGACCATAGCCGGCATGAAGGAGGCCAGATCAATGAAACTCCTGGAAAGCGAGCCCTGGCGGCTGATCAAGGCTGTTATCAGTGCCAGCGAGAATCTCATGGGCGGCGCTGGTGAGTGCTCGTCCGGTGATATTAACATATGCCTTTCAACCGGTCTCGGGAATTTTGTTGCGAGTATTGAGGCAGAAAGATCGAGAATTGATCCTTCTCTGAAACTCTATGAAGCCGCCTCAAATTTCAGCAGCGCTGGAAAGCATTTCTTGGCGACAGAAAAAGGTCTAAACGGGAGAGCTGCTCACATGCTGAGCGAGGCGGCAGGGATTTTAGAGAGGCAGGCGAACAAAGACAACGGGCATGTTCAGGATGAAAAGCGCCATAGTCAGCTCAACTTTGGGCCGGAGAGAGATGCGCTTCTATTAATCGCTAAGGTAATCCTCGACAATCTGCTGGAAGAAATCGAAGATGGAAATAAGATATTCACCTGGGATGAAGCCCTGAATCTGATGCCAGAACCCGGAAAACGTTTGGGAGCTGAAAAAATCAATATAGACGAACTGGAGGCGGAGCAAAATCCGGAACCGATTAGCGAAAGCGATCTGCCGAGTCTGGAGATCTCCCCGGAAAGATCAGTTGCAAGAGGCATGATACTTGCCGATGGCACACTTGAGGAATCCGAGGTTTATGTATCGGAAATCGTAAATCCCGAGGAAGGCTGGCTTGTTCCGGTAAGTGCCTGCCTGCCTTGCAAGAGTTATGGCCAGGTTCTTCTACCTCCAAAGGGTCAACAATTCCGTGGCGACTCGATTACGTTAAGGCCGGAGATGGAGATTGTTGGAAGGGATGAAGTGCTAAACGGAGGATCAATTGATGAGCCGGTTGAGAAGTTTGGTTACCATGGGCGTAATATCGATCCACAGGTGACCAAGCTTGAGGGCGTGGGCGAGGAAGCCCGCGAGGCTGTCCCGGACCCGGAAGAAGCATCACCAGACGCCCGGGAGGCCCTCTTCAGCCGTTCGCGAGCCATACTTCTCCTTAAGGCTCTGACAGTCCTCGTGGTCTTGCTCCTGGCGGTAGAAGCAATACTCTATTTCATATAGGCAGTGCGGCATGTCTGTCCAAAGGGATGAAGAAAAAGCACCTAGAGATTGCGCTGGAAAGGCTGGAGGGTTTTACTAACCCCTCTTTTCAGAGGGAGCAGTATGCTACGCCTGCCTCCGTCGCGGCGGAGATGCTATATTTAGCAGGTTTACGCGGCGATTTGGGCACAGTTTGCGATCTGGGCTGCGGTACTGGAGTATTGGCAGTGGGCGCTGCCCTGCTGGGCGCGAAGGCCATCGGTGTGGAAATCGATGCAGAGGCCCTTGCCGCGGCCAGAAGAAATGCGAAAAAGCTTGGCGTCGATGTGGATTTCATCCGCGCCGATGTGAACTCGGTGGACCTCAAAGGCATCGATACCGTTATCATGAACCCGCCCTTTGGAGCCCAGAAGGCAAGCAGTGGCGACCGCGCCTTTCTCTCTAAAGCCCAAAAGATCGCCAAGACCATATATTCTTTGCATAACCAGGGAAGCGTTGATTTCGTTCGGAGCTTTGTAAAACCCTGCATTGTGCAAGAGGTCTATCGCATCCCCTATCCGATGAAGAGATGTTTTGAGTTTCATCGCCAGGATATCAAGATCATTGAAGTTGAGCTTTATAGAATAACATGCCAGTAGTCTTAGATATGATAGGTTTAGATGCAGGACACTTAAGTAAAAGAGCTTTGGATCGAGGGACTTTGGATACCAGGCTTTAGATACTAGTAATTCCAGACATTAGAAATTGGATAACAGGAAATCGGAAAATCGGACATTGGAACTGATGCGGGTAGTTCAGGCGCATATATTGGAATTATAGAGGAATAAATGATGGACGGCAGCTTTGTGCTTCCTGGAGATGTGGTGGGGTCCGCCGAGGAGTTCGTTCCCGGAGATTGCACCTACGCCAAGGGAGGAATGATTTTTGCAACTACTGCAGGCCTGGTTAAGGTCGATCCCAAGACCAGATCTGCAAGTGTTATACCCAAGACCAACGCCCCGGTCAAGCTCTGTCAGGGCGACATAGTAGTTGGGGAGGTAATTGACCTCAAGGACAGTCTGGTCATAATCTCACTGGCTTTCAAGAAGGGCCATGAGGATAGGCCCATCTCGGACGAGGAGGCAACCATTCACATCTCCAATGTGAGAAACTCCTATGTCAAGGATCTGCGCAACCTTTTCTCTCTGCGCGATATTCTCAAGGCAAAGATCGTCGATGAGAGGCAAATGAGGCTCTCAACAGGAGATGAAGATCTGGGCGTGATAAAGGCTTATTGCAGCCGGTGCCTTACCGGCCTGATGAGCAAAGACGGAAAACTGACATGCCCCAATTGCGGAAATACTGAGACGCGCAAGACAAGCACAGAATACGGATTGGGAGTGGTATAAATTGAATCTTAAGATCATCACGAAAACGGAGAACGAGGCAGTTATAGAATTTGTTGGCGAGGGGCATACCATCCTGAACCTGCTCAGAACGGAGCTTTTGAATGACGAAAGAGTGCTGATGGCAACTTACGACACCAAGTTTCCCGTCATGGACAATCCCGTTTTCCGGATTACGACTTCCGGAATCGATCCTATAATTGTTCTAAAGGAGGCCACTCGTCGCATCATTGATCAGTGCGAGGAGTTCAGCCAAGAGTACGCGAAAGCTGTGCAATAATTCGAAACACCAAAAATATTTTTTGAGCTAATGGTCTCTTTTAAACTCTGGAACTGTTGCCGCTATCCGGACTACTGCGGAAAGAAACACGGAAAATGAGGGACTGCGCCATTTTTCCGTGGACTATCAAAGGGCCTTGCGATGCGCATAAGATCTTAGAAATTTTTAAAAAAAAAAGAATTGTACGGCTTTTGGAGGGATACAGATTTAGCCGTACAGCTTCCAAACTCCGGTGGCGTCACCATTTCCAAGGGATCGCCTGACGCCAGTATAGTAACCCATCACCTGTTTTCCATCATTAATGGGTTGGCCATATAGGTCGCCCAGTCCAATGGTATGTCCAAGTTCGTGCAATACCACACTCTGGAAATCCAGTTTTCCGGCTTCGCCCGTAGTTGTCCACTTTAGATTTGAGTTGAATGTCATATCGGACTCAAGGATCGGATACATCTGGCCGACTGGGATGCCTTGTGTCTTGTACCAAACGCCCGTTGCCGCCAGCGCAGAACAACCCGTGACGTAAGGAGTAAAGGCCATATTGTTTACGCCATCATATTTCCAGTTAGCCGTATTTGTAGTTAAAGCACCGGAATCGGAGAACAGATTCTGATTTGTGGCGTCGTCCCATGTGTTTGTAGCGGCGGTTACGGCCACCAGAACGCTTGTTTTGGACATGCCAGTGGCAGCCAACAAGGCGTCGTCCTTTAGAGACATTTTAATCTGAGGATCTTTCAGAGTCCATTTTCGACCCATAAGTATGTAGGCGGCAGCATTTCCTCCAGTTGCAGTAATTGCGGGCCCTGTCTGTACTATTCCAAGAGACTTGATCGTCCCATCTGGCGCTAATGTGAGTGCCTCTCCATCAAATCCTATTCCAGGTTGAGCATCGATTCCGAAAGGCGCGCCGGAGAGTATCGCACCGCCCGTGATGTGATCGCCGCTCATCTCCATGTTCGTTTTCAGATCACTGCCTGCTACAACTGCGTTTACTACGCCAGAAGTTGCAGATATCGCGCCAGATCCGGCGGCCTGCATGGTGGTTAGAGATTGTCCTCCTGATATCACCGTATGGCTGGTCATGGATGAAGTCGGATCGAGACTATAGTCCATTGAATTCGATGTTACCTGGCCACCATCTCCTCCGCTCACGCTGATAGATAGACCGAACGCGGGATTTATTATGGCGATCAGGAATATGCTGAACGCTAAACCCAAAATATTTTTTTCCATGTATATCATCCTTACTTTAAGTACTTATCTGTAATAAGGTATAACAAAAACTCATTGATAAAGTTTATCCTGTTTACAGGATTTATCAACGGTATTTTCGTCGGTTGTCTATATTTATGTAGATAATTTTCATCAAGGATTATTCAAGAATGTGTATCCAAAATGGCGATCTAATCTTGGGATCGAATCTGCAATAAGAACGAATAATCCGAAAAATATACGTCAAATGTCTTATTTTAAATAGCATCGATGGTCGAGGACGAGGGCCAGAACTCGCGAGGCAACAATTTTGCCCTTCAATACCATTTGTTCTGCTAATTCATATATTTTAGATTTTTCCGAAAAATTTAAATTATAGGAAAATAGATTCGCTGCACAAGGTGCAACAAATGACTGCTGAAGACGAGTTTGAATGCTGCTCAACACCTGGCAAAATTGGCTGTTGCAGAGTGGAATCGATAGTAACCATAGACGAGAGGGGGCAGATGGTGCTTCCCAAAGAGATTCGAGAAAGGGCAATGATACGGGCGGGAGATAAGCTGGCTGTACTGAGCCTGGAGAAAAACGGCAAGATCTGCTGCCTCTCTCTTATCAAGGTTGAAGAGCTTGAGAGCATGGTGAAGTCCAGGCTTGGCCCCATCATGAATGAGGTCTTCAGGCAATAAATCAAAATTCGATATGTTTAGTATGTATTTAATAAACTATGTTAAGTTTGAATCCTAATTAAAGGTGAAGATATGACAGAAAAAGATGAAAATCTAAAAAAAGCTGTAAGAGAAAATTACGGTCGTGTTGCAGAACAAGCCAGCCCCTGCTGTTCGTCCAGCTGTTGTACGACAGCAAAACCCGCGGCTATCGCCAGGAAGATCGGCTACACCGAAGCGGAAGTGCAAGCTGTGCCAACGGGCTCGAACCTGGGACTTGGTTGCGGCAACCCAATTGCACTCGCCTCATTGAGTGAAGGGGAGACGGTCCTGGACCTGGGATCGGGTGCGGGCTTCGATTGCTTTTTGGCATCCAACATTGTCGGCCCGAGTGGATCGGTCATCGGCGTAGATATGACATCTGAGATGATAGCACGGGCAAAAGACAATGCCCTCAAAGGAGAATATAAGAATGTGGAATTCAGATTGGGTGAGATCGAATCCTTGCCGGTTGAGGACAACACCATCGATATAATCATTTCCAATTGCGTTATCAATCTGGTGCCAAATAAAGGAAAGGCCTTCAAAGAGGCTTTCAGGGTCCTCAAACCTGGGGGCCGTCTGATGGTCTCAGATATAGTCCTGCAGAAGAAGCTTCCGGATTTTGTGTTGGAATCGATTGTTGCCTATGTAGGTTGTATTGCAGGTGCCTCGACGAAGACCGGATATCTGGATGCCATAAGATCGGCTGGATTTCTGGATGTTACAGTGATGGATGAATCCGTTTTCCCACTGGACTGCATGACCAATGACCCAACTGGCCAGGCGATTCTGTTGAGCCTGAAAGGATCTGCCGAGGAGATCAAAAAGTTAGAGGGCGCAATCTCCAGCATAAAGGTCAGGGGCATCAAGCCGATCCGGGGATAGGTAGGCATCGGGACATGCGAGACCGGCAAGCATAAGTTAGCCAACTGCTAGATAGTATGCAGAAGCGGTTTGATGATTGAAATTGATGGTTCTTTTGGAGAGGGCGGAGGCCAAATAGTCCGTACGGCAGTGGCGCTTTCCGCGGTTACGGGAAAGCCCGTTCGCATAGCAAGGATCCGGCAAGGCCGGCCTAAACCGGGCCTGGCTGCACAACATGCATGGGCAATAATAGCCCTGGCAGATCTATGTGGTGCCAGGACCTCAGGCATTGCGCCCGGTTCCTCCGAGATCATCTTTGTACCAGGAGAGATTCGCGGCGGAAGCCACAAAGTAAAGATTGGGACTGCGGGGAGCGTTACTCTTCTCATGCAATGCCTATTGCCGGCACTGCTCAAGACGGACACTCCCGCATCGCTGGAGGTTCATGGCGGCACGGACGTGCAGTGGGCTCCCACTGTGGATTATTTCAAGAGTGTCTTCTTGCCGGCTCTGGGTTGCTTTGGTGCCAGAGCCTCCCTTGAGGTGCGGCAGAGAGGATATTACCCTAAGGGGCAGGGAAACGTGCTCCTACGGGTTGAGCCGGCGAAGCTGAACGCTGCCCACTTCATCGGTTCCACAAAGGAGATTGTGATTGGAATGTCTCACTGCTCAAACCTCCCTGAGCACGTGGCCGGAAGGCAGGCCATAGCCGCATCAACGACGCTGCAGGAGCAGGGCTATGAGTCTGATATCGCCCAGGAGGTTCTGCGCTTGCCTTCCATGGGCAGCGGCATAACCCTCTGGTCAGGCTATAAGGGTGCAAGCCATCTGGGAGAAAGGGGAAAGCCAGCGGAGAAAGTGGGGAAAATGGCGGCAGATGACCTTATATCTGAGCTGAAATCCGGGGCATCTGTGGACATGCATTTGGCAGATCAGCTTATTCCTTATATCGCATTGGCGGGTGGGAGCTACACCACGCGGGAGATCTCCTTGCATGCCAAGACCAACATCTGGACAGCAGGGCATTTTCTGGAGAGGAAGATCTCAGTCTCGGAAGGTGAGATCATAAAACTAGAAGCCTGAAACTATGCAGAGCTGAATCTCTCCAGACAGGATTCGATGTATTTCCCGATCTCCTCGCCCCTGTAAACCCCGGCGTGCCCCTCACAGAGTACATCCGCCTTGAGATCGATCAGCTTATGCATGGATGTTCCCCACGCCAACAGGTCCGAGCCCCAGGCGGGCGAGAACGGGCCGTGAATATCCTGGCCGAAGAGGACCCGGCCGTCCTTGGTATCGATATAAACAGAAATGCTCCCTGGAGTATGGCCGGGCGTATGGAGAAAGTTGAACTTCAGGTCGCCGAGAAGCATCTTTTCCCGTTCGCCCTTGAGAATTGTGTCCACCTTGACAGGCTTATAGTCCACGCCGTACATGCCGGCCGCTGTGAGGTCGTTGTTCTCGCCCTCAATTCCCGCCCGATCAAGTTCATTAGCGATTACTTTGCACCCATATCGCTCTTTCCAGATGGACAGGCCTCCGATGTGATCGATATGGCAATGCGTGGCAATTATATGCCAAATTTGGGACGGCTCAAATCCCAGTGACCGGATGTTGTCCTCGATTCTGCCTATGCCGTAGCCGACTCCGGCGTCGATCATCACAAGCTCGCTTTCTGCATCCACAAGATAGACGAAGGCATCTTCGGGCGCAGAGAGGCCCGATCCACCCACAGCATAAACGCGGTCACAAATGGCCAAAGCTTTAGACATTTCATTTCCTCATTCTGAATCATTCAATTCGTCCTCTTCCACAATCCTCTGCTCCCTGAGCTTTCTTATGCTGAAATAGTACTCGACCAACAGGACAAGGCCTGCGAGAGCCAGAATGGAGAAGATCAGCGTTAAAGCCTGCGGAGCGCTTTTCCGGTAGTAATCCACTTCAATATACATAATAGAAGTTGTATTATTCCAGGTTAGAACACTTCCCGCATCACCCACGGAGATCGAGTCTGGAAGCGGTCTGGCGATCCCCAGGCTTCGGTCCCCAGTGGTGAAGCCTTTGGGCAGAATTATGCGCACCGGTTGGCGGCCTCTAATTGGAAGTATGAACTGCTGGCTCTGTAGCAGTGTTAAGTTGTAGGTCAGATTTCCTGTGACATGTCTCTTGAAGTTCAGGCTATAGGTATAGTCTCCCTGCCAGAATTCATAACTGCTGTTGAAAGGGACGCTTTTTCCATTTTCGTCCAGGAGCGTCATATTCCCCACATTCTCAGAGAGAGTGAGATTCAACTCACTGGCATTGATTGGCACAATGACCTCTGCCGTCCTCTCGCCAAGAATGTAGGTAGTGCCATTGAACTCTGTACCAGAGGTGATCATGCAGATGACGGCCAGTGTGATCAGAGCCGGTGCGCCCACTTTGAGAAGAAGATCGTACATCGTTTGACTTGAGAATGCACTCCAGCTTTATCAAGGGCGCGCCTATCTCCTTATAGAGCAAAGCCAATAATTCTCGGCTATTAATATTATCGAGAATTCGCAAAGCTATATAATTGCAAAAGAAGATCCGGAATAAGATCAACACCAACCTCTTGGAAGGATAGCTTCTGGAGATGAAGATATGAGACGCAATAAATCCGCTATGCAGTCTTTTCTTATCGATCTGGATGGAGTTCTTTATGTGGGCGGGAATCCCATCCCGGGAGTCAGGGAGTGCCTGGAGAAGATGGATGAGATGGGGTGCAGATTCAGGTTCGTCTCCAACTCCACACGAAGGTGCCGCGACTCCGTCGCTCTGCGTCTCAAGGGCCTGGGATATGATATTCCAGCGAATCGCATCTTCACTCCGTCATTGAGGGCAATCGATATCATGAAGAGCTCGGGAAGAGATAGATGTTTCTTGCTTACGGCCGGAGATGTTTTCCGGGATTTTGAGAAGGCCGGAATTCACATAGCTGATGAGAACGTGGACTATGTAGTGGTTGGAGATGCCGGCAATGACTTTACCTTCAGCCGTTTAAACCAGGCGCTGCGCCTGATTCTTAACGGGGCCGAGATCCTGGCCCTGGAGAGGGACAGATACTGGATGGAGCCCGAGGGGCTGGTTATGTCCACGGGTCCATTCGTTGCGGCTCTCGAATATGCCTCAGGAAAAAAGGCCGAGCTGATGGGCAAACCATCACCGGAATTCTTCCAAATGGCTCTGTCGGACCTGGAGGTTGGACCGGAAGATGCCGCCATGGTCGGAGACGATATACTGACCGATGTACGGGGAGCTCAAGAGATGGGCATGCAGGGAATTCTGGTCAAGACAGGCAAGTACCGCGCTAATCTGGCAGCAAGTTCTGGCGTCGTGCCCGATTTAGTCCTCGAGTCGCTGGCCAGCCTTGCTGAGAACATCTGATGAATTCAGCTTCAACCTCTTCGATCCAATATGATCTGTTTGAATGCCTTTGCGGCTTCCGTTGGTTTTCGAGTGAGCAAGGGATCATGATCCAGATCGATATTATACAGCCCAAAATCGCTGGCATCACTGAAGACGAGATCCCATTCCCTGTTTGATGTTATCGACCAACAGACATAGGCCTCTACATCCATTCCGTCTCTTATCGCTCTTTGTACCTCCTTCACGTGTTCTCGAATGTATTTTTCTCTCTCCCATCCGTCTGCTATCTTTACGGATCCGTTTTCACATATGATAATGGGCCGATCCGGGAACTTTTGGCTCAGGTCTTTCAAAATATCGTAGAGCGCCCCCGGCCAGACCGGAGCCTGGTCGAAGTGTCTGTAAGCGGCTTCTATCAATCGCTGCAGGCGCTCTATGTGCAGGCTCGGGATGCCCCAATAATAATCCAGGCCCAGGAAATCCATCTTGTTTTCGCAACCACGGGGACAGAGATATTCATCCAGCTCGCCAGCCATGCCCATATACCACCAGTTGGTCAGCATGATCGTGGCGAGGATCGTGTACTGCCTGAAGATCCAGTCGAGCAGGTTCGGCGCGGGCCCTACAGCCGTCATGCGCTTTTGGATGGCCAGGGGTTTTAGCTGCACTTTTGAGGCGTCGCCAAATATCCTCTCAGCCATTGCATTGGCCAGCATAATCTCGATCCCCTCAAGATCGCCGGTTTCAGGGTTGCGATATCCGAAGCCAGGAAGGTCTTCCCTGACTCCGACAACTAAGTGGCCGCGATCCTGTATGCGACGCAGGACCGTTCCTGTAGGGGCTTTTGCTATCGCCCCCGGGGACTTCCCAGGCCCGGAGGCTTTTATTTCGGATTCGCCAAATGCGAGCTTTCTCGCATCCTTCAAGGGCAGCTCAGTCGCAAGACCCGTGGTTTCCTCATATTTAGACTTCCAGAGCGCCATATCTTCTGATTCATTGAAGGCTCTAATAGTGAAATTGACCACATTTAGTAGCTCGCGGTCACCCTTGGCAATCGCCGCCGCGTACTTTTCGCTGCCTGTTGGCTGCAGCTCGATGATCTTATACTTCCCTGGGTTTTGTTCCATAATCCCGGAAAGTATCGTATTGTCGGCGAGAAGGGCGGAGTCTCCTCTCTGGTCGAGGTATTGGAGAGCCTTCTGATAGTCGTCCAAGACCACGGCTTGAGAATCCTTGGAGATACGAGGAAGGTTCTTTTCGGATGTAGTTCCCCTGACCACAACAATCTCAATACCCGCCAGATCCTGGAAGTCGGCCCCAATGCGGCTTGACCCCACCAGGAGCTGTTGGCGGGCGATGAAGTAGTCCTCGGAGAATGCCGCCTGCTCCATACGTTCAGGGGTCTTCGTCAAGGCTGCCAATACCACATCAAATTTGTTCTTGCCCAGCGTGTTAGCCCTGAATGCGCTGATTCCGTCTCCTCTGATCAGGTCTCGCTTCAAAGCAAGGCGGTCAGCCTGCTTTTGAAGGTCACTAGCCCCCTTTATGGCAGATGCATTTCTGTTGACGAGCTGCTGCAACCACAAAGGCAAACCGTAGAAGTACTGATTAACACCCACTTGTGCATGTGGATTTTCGGCTTTGATGATCTCATAGGCTTTCTTGTTGGCCAAAAACAGGTTGCGGATCAGCATGCCTACGGCATCCACCTGCTCTGCCGTCGTTGCGTCTTCGGGGAGGCCGGGAGGGGCGGCGTAATTTTCATCCCACCAGGGCTTGAGGTAGCCTCCCATCAACAGGTTCGGTTCATTGAAGGTGATCCAGTAAGGCACATCTTTGCCGAAGTGACTTGCTATCACGCTCACATAATTGGCATAGATATCCGGAAATTCCTCAGCCGTCATTCCTCCGCGATCCTGCACATGTATCGGCCATGTGAAGTGATGGAGCGTTAACATCGGCTTCATGTTGGAAGAAATGATCTTATCGATCAGCTTTTTATAGTGCTCAATGGCTTCCTGGTTGAACTGGCCCGGCACAGGCTCGATGCGAGACCAGGCAATTGAGAAACGAAATACAGAACACCCCAGCTCTTTTGCTTTGTCAATATCCCCCTCATATAGATACCAAAAGTCGGTAGCCTTATTTCGCGCGGCTTTTGGATCACCCTTCTTCTCCCACCAATCACGGATATCTTCATAATTTGGGTCAATACCCTCGCATTGATGATCTGCCGTGGCAACACCAAACCTGAAAGAATCCGGCAGAGGGGGAAGGTCCCCCTTATTGAACAAACCTGCCAAAGCCTCTTTTATTGTCACTTCCCATCAACCCCTTTTGAATCGATCCGCTATGATCCAAAAAATTTTTGAAAAACCTATGCAGAATCAGCATCCCCTTCCATGCCAAAGAGCTTGAATTTTGAGGAGACGTACAAGTGCTTGGATTTCTCAGGGTTGCCGCTCGTACCCACCACCTTGCCGACAAAGACCGTATGATCGCCTGTCTCGAACTGATCTACTACCTTACACTCAAATGCCACTGTGACTCCCTCAATGGTTGGAACTTTCACGGCCACTGAATCCACCAGCTTAAGCCCTGCCAGCTTTATCTTATCGCCATCCCGACCCGATTTCGTGCCGCAGATCAAGGCAGCATCCGCCTGATCGATGTTGGGATAGTTGACAACGAACTCTTTATGCATTTGGATTCCTTGGTGCGAGTACCGCCTGCGGTCGATGGAGATCATTATCAGAAAAGGCTCGAAGGACGTCCTGGTAACCCAGGCGACGCCCATGGCGTTGGGTCGTTCTTTCTCATCCAGAGAGGTCACCAGCACATAAGGGAAAGGCGCAGACAGGGATATGGCATCCGATTCTTTCAAATTCTGCATATTGAACACCTTAAAGAATATAGCATGGGATAGAATAAATATCTTCTCGAACTTCTTCCCAGGCCTATTCCTCCGAATACCCAGAGCACTTTAGCTATGAGCTATTTTGATCCTTATGTGAATGAAATCTTCCCAAATGGGGTGGCATCTTACAGTTGGAATAGCCTTAATACCTAATAATAACAAATTAGTACAAGATCTAGCTAAGCTGGAAATAAGAAGGTGAAAACTTGGTTATGGGCGAATCAATTATAGGCGACCGCAATTTTGAAGGAAAGGCTATCTTCAAGTATCCTGCCAACAGGTTTTCTCTCTATTTCACAGATCATCGCCAGATCACTGTGCAAGAAGAAGAATTGCCAAAAATAGGCGATAATCAGGTCCTGGTTAAGACACTGTTATCTGCTATAAGTCCAGGGACCGAATCTCTGATTTATCGGGGCGAATTTCCGGGCGATATTTCCAAAGACGAAAATATCGTATCCCTTTCGAAAAATTTCTCATATCCTATGAAATATGGCTATTCAGCGGTAGGTAGAGTTGTAGATACGGGAAAAGATGTCGATCCAAACTGGATAGACCGTTTGGTCATGGCCTTCAATCCACATGAGAGCCATTTCATTTCCGATCCGGAAGAGTTGATGCTCTTTCCAGAAGATATAAAACCGGAAGATGGCGTATTCCTGCCCAACATGGAGACCGCGATAAATTTTCTGATGGATGGCAAACCACTTATCGGCGAAAATGTTGCGGTCTTTGGCCAGGGTATTGTGGGTTTGCTGACGACCTGTCTCCTGGCTCGTATTCCGCTGACAAGACTTATAGCACTCGATAGATTCCCAATGAGGCGCCGGGCTTCTGAAGTTGCAGGCGCATCGATTTGCCTGGATCCGAATGGCGATGACCTCCAGGAGAGACTGGCAGAATACTTGCCAAACGGCGCAGACCTGACTTATGAAGTCTCCGGATCTCCGGCCGCATTGGATCAGGCTCTGGATGCTACCGGCTTTGCAGGCCGGATAGTGATTGGATCATGGTATGGAAGCCGTCCCTCCTGCCTAAACCTGGGCGGAAAGTTTCACCGCAGCAGGATCCATCTCATCAGCAGCCAGGTCAGCACCCTCGCTCCGGAATTCCAGGGTCGATGGACAAAAGAACGACGCTTTGGAGTTGCCTGGGAGATGATACGCCAGATGAGACCCTCTCGCTTCATAACGCATCGCTTTCCCATCCAGGAGGCTGCAAAGGCCTACAATATCCTTGATGAGGACCCTGGATCGGCAATCCAGGTCTTGCTTACCTATCAATCGTAACGGTATTGGATAATAATATACAATATAATAATATACAATAAAATGGAAAAGGATATCAGCATCCAAAAGAACAGCCCGAAATCCGGCATTACTAATCCCATAATGATAATTTTTGTTGGTCAATAAATCTAAATCCTGTTTAAAGAATTTAATAATATCTCGTTAAGGATCAGACTACAAGAAAAATATCAGGAAGCAGATAATAATTGCAAAGAAGGCCACTCCTTCAATTAAAGCTGCAGCAACAATCATGTTTGAACGGATATCACCTACCGCTTCAGGTTGGCGGGCAATTGCCTCTACTGCTGAACCACCAATACGACCAATACCGATACCTGCTCCAATTGCAGCCAAACCAGCTCCGATTCCTGCACCCATTTTTGCAATCGCTGCATTTGCAGCTACTTGTAAAATTACAGCTAATGTCATCATGCTAAATAATGTTTAAATAATTAAATTGTTTCTT
>CAIQHB010000003.1 GCA_903871465.1 uncultured Methanosarcinales archaeon | reverse complement strand
CAGCTTGTTATTCTCGGTGAGGACGAACTTCAAAGTCTCAGTGCCCAGGTCTTTCTTTATGTCATAGAAAAAGCCGGCGAAGTTCTGCGGGTTCCATGCAAAGGTGTTATCGACTAGGTTGCTCTGGCCGTTAATTGTTCCAGCCACCGCACCCCTAACCTCTACACTAGGAACTGCACCGACTACCATCGCTGTTGCTAAAAACAGCATCATCGATGTAAGTGTAATTGCAGCCAATTTCTTCATCTTTTAACCTCCTATTTTCCCTTTCTGATCACTTTCAGCAGCATACAGTCTGATTATTCTTAAAACTATTGCCTGAATACGTCTTCGATCGCCATGCTACATCTTGTGGCACGTCCATTCTGCACTGCCATCGCCGCCTGGCATCTCTCAGACATGTATATAGCTACGTCACCCTCCTAATCCCATAAGGGACTATAGGGTAGTGATTGAGTATTTCCCTATTATATCTTTTTTGGTCACTAATAGCAGCTTGGTACTGGTCTTTCCCCCATCCCTGAGCTGTAGTTCGGCCAAAGAGCTTTACAAGGCTCAGGGCTGCATTTGTCATACCTCTTTAAAAGCCTATTCTTCGCCGAGACGATATGGGATCGATAGAACCAAAGCATAGTTACGTCAAGATTCATCACATTTAAACTATCTGGATAAGTTTCACAGGGCCCTGGTGCATCTCTCGGAAAATGCTCTGCACTATTATGAACAAAGAGCTGCAATATAATCTAAATATTTGATAATATTCATAAAATGGGCCCCAAATTTCGCACAGATAAGGTGGATATGGTGCCCGTAGCTCAATATCCTTTTTTCCGGATCAGCTCTGTCTGGGGCCAGGGATCGGAGCGGGGATCTAAACCAGGAGGGAAAACCGTTTTACGCGAAGCGATCTCATCTTAACGCATGAAAAGATTCGGCCTCGTTTATCATCCTGTTTATCTTCAGCACGAGACAGATGGGCATCCGGAGAAAAAGGAGCGCTTGATCGCAATCCTGGACAGAATCAATTCAGAAAAACTCGATGTTGGATATATTACACCCGTGGCAGCGACCATCGACCAAGTGGCGGCCGTACACACACGAACGTATATAGATCAGGTGAAAGCCATCTCCGAACGAGGAGGCGGCTATCTGGATATCGATACAGTTCTCTCTTTGCATTCATACGATGCTGCCCTGATGGCTGCGGGTGGAGCCATAACGGCGGTGGACGCTGCAATCAGCGATTATGACGGCGCCTTTGCTCTGATAAGGCCACCCGGACACCACGCCATGCCGAACCGCGGCATGGGTTTTTGCATCTTCAACAACGTGGCTGTAGCCGCGAAGCATGCTCAAGCACGGGGTCTCGAAAAGGTTCTCATTGTGGACTGGGATGTGCACCATGGCAACGGCACCAATGCGATATTTTACTCCGACCGGTCGGTGCTGTACTTCTCCACGCATCAATCTCCCCACTATCCGGGCACAGGAAGGATAAATGAGGTGGGAGAAGATGGCGCAGAAGGAACAAAAGTGAATGTGCCGCTGCCTTCCGGCACAGGCGATGAGGGGTACCTCATGGCGTACAGGAACATCTTAAAGCCGATAGCACTTGAATTCCGGCCAGATATTGTCCTGGTCTCGGCTGGCCAGGACCCGCATAAAGATGACCCCCTGGGTGGAATGTGCCTGACGGCGACTGGTTTCGGCGCCATCGCAGGCGTCGTGAAGGATATAGCTGATGCTTGTTGCCGGGGAAGGCTCGCCGCCGTCCTGGAAGGCGGTTACAACCTCCGGGCGCAAGCGGAGGCAATTGTAGCCGAGATAAAGGCATTTCAGGGTGCACCACCCCATGTAGAAGGCTTTGATCCCAGGATCGCCAAGATAATTGTGGAGGTCAAGAACGTCCAGAAAGACTACTGGAGCAGCATGCAGTAGTAAGCCGGAGCGGGGCACGAGCCTGAAAGTAATGCGCCAGAAAGACCCGGAAGCCGTCGTCCCTTATGTCCAGCATCTCGCGACCTACGCATATTTTGTATCCACCGCGAATGGCTGGGAGGATATGCTTTCCCAAAGAGAGGTTCTCTATCTCTGCCGCCAGAAGATCCCTGGCTTGAGTGTATTCGCGAAGCTCTTCCACCACAACTTTGCCTTTTGCTATGTAGGGGCCGGATAGAGGCAGGGGATGAGCTTCCAGGAAGCGGGCGATGTGCTCGGCTTCCCAGACTGGCGGACCTATGCGGCGGCTTGCCTTCGAGAGTTCCCAGACCTCCATTTCAAAGAGCATCACCGCCCTGTCGCGATAAGTCGACACATCGCTGCGGAGGAGCAAGAAGCCGTTTCGCTCCAATAGCGCCTTTATGGATTCTTCAGCTTTGCGTAGCTGCGGGTAGAGAATATCTTCTACCACGCCGGGAGCCGGAAACTCCACAAGGATCAACTTTGTTCCCCGTACATTTATCTGGGCTACGATCTCCTCATCGGACAGAGGCAATAGGTTCATGGGAAAGAAGAAATCCGAGGAAGGCTCCTTCAGAAATGCGTGAGATACAGCTACAAACTGGAGCATCTTATCCATGGTTAATGCTGCAGCCACATTTCTATTCGGATCTACCGGGTCCACCACAATAAGTGGCTCGTCATGCGCCTTCTTGCCCTTGCCTTCCAGGTCGATGCGTGTTCCCGGCCTCCAGGCGGACGCTGCCTGGAGTACACCATTGAATGATCCATAATGGAGAACGAGCAACTCTGCCAGGTAACCGGAAAAGCCGCCCACCTTCAACTCCGAGCCGTAGACATCTATGCCCTTCATGAATTGCTTGAGGAGGAGGACATCGTCTTCCCGGCCGGCAATCCAGCGGCTGACATATCGGGTGTGAAAGGGGGTTCGATCCACAGCCGATTTCAGGCTGGAGGCATCCTCGACCAGATAACATGGAACCAGGTCGACGTCGAAGCCGTCTACCCAGGCATGAACATACGGATGCTCTGCATATTTCTCCTCATAATCAACGGCCACGAGCCTTGCCACCTCCAAAGCAGCGGCAAGATCTCCATCTGGCGTCACCCCCAAAAATATATCCAGATCGTGATCCTGCGATAGCCAGGTGTTTCTGGCGGCAGAGCCCACCAGTATAGCCCTCAATATAATTTTGCGCTCTTTTGCGAGACTATCTATGCGGGCGATGATGGCGTTTGAGGTCTCGACCAATCGTTCTCTTTCGGCAAGACTTGGCCGGACTCGTCTGAGCACCTCATCTTGGACTTCAGAGAGCGAACCCTGCCAGGTCTTCGTAGATAGGGCCTCCGCGGGTCAATGTGCTCTTCTTAAGATAAAATCGATCTACTGTGAAGCGGCCCAGGTCCACATCGCAGAGGGCGGTGATCTTTGAATGAAGCTCGCGATTCGTCTCGGGCCCCGGTCGGCCCACGCGACCCAGAGTCACATGGGGGCTGAATCCTCGCGACTCTCGCTCGAAGCCGACTGGGCTCAATGCCGATTCTACCAACTGAAAAAGCTCCTCGAAGTTTCCTTCCAGGCCCAGCCATACCACACGTATGTCCCCCCGTCCGGGAAAAGTGCCCATGCTCGCGACGTGTGCGGGAAAGGGCGCTATCATAACTTTGCTAAGGGCATCTGTCACCCTTTCCACCTTCGTTTCGGGCACATCTCCCAGGAACTTTATGGTGACATGCACCAATTCCGGCTGAACGAGCCGCAAACCTTTCGTCGCGATCTGGCTTTGCAGGCGGCCGATCGCGTCACGCATCTCTCCCGGGAGGTCCACAGCCACAAAGCACCGAATTCCGGTCATCTAAGTACGGCGCCCTTGCTGGCCGAAGTCACAGAATTTCTGTAGCGGGCCAGGATCCCGGTCTTTATCGTGGGCTCCGGCGCGGTCCATGCAATCCGGCGCGCCTCCAGCTCCGCGGCGTCAACGAGCAGATCGATTTTGCGTGCAGGTATGTCTATTCGGATCATGTCGCCTTGCCGGACCAGAGCAATTGGCCCACCCACCGCGGCCTCCGGCGAGACGTGCCCTATGCAGGGGCCGCGGGTTCCGCCGCTGAACCGTCCGTCGGTAATGAGAGCTACAGACTCGCTCAGGCCCGCACCTGCGATGGCCGACGTCGGAGCCAGTGTCTCCCGCATGCCCGGGCCGCCTTTTGGCCCCTCATATCTTATCACTACCACATCGCCGGGCTTCACGCCGCCTCCTACAATGCCTGCCATGGACTCTTCCTCCGAGTCATAGACCACCGCGGGGCCGGAATGCCTGAGCATGGAATTGGACACGGCTGTCTGTTTGACCACCGCCCCCTCCGGGGCCAGACTGCCGTGCAGTATGGCAATCCCTCCTTCGGCATGCACAGGTGCGTCGATGGTGGCGATGACGCTGGCATTGGCTTTGGGGTTGATGAGCTTGAAGGCATCCAGGTTCTCGCCCAACTCTTTGCCTGTGACCGTAAGCGCGTCCAGGGACAGCCTGGAGCGAAGCCTGCTCATGATGGCCGGAATCCCGCCTGCCCGGTCCAGATCGAGAATATGATGGGGCCCGCCCGGCCGGAGGTTGACCAGATGAGGCGTATTCCTGCTCAGCTGGTCGAAGCGGTCCAAATCCAGATCCAGCCCGAATTCAGCAGCTATGGCCATCATATGCAAAACGGTATTGGTAGATCCTCCAATGGCCATATCCACTCGAATGGCGTTGTCAAGTGACGTCTTCGTGACTATCTGCCGAGCGGTTATGCCGCGCTCCACTAGCTCCATAATCTTCATGCCGGATTGTTTGGCGAATCGGATCTTTCGCGCGTCCACGGCATGAGTAGTGGCGCATCCCGGCAAACTCAAGCCCATAGCTTCTGTGAGGCAGGCCATGGTATTAGCAGTAAAGAGCCCGGCGCATGAGCCAGCTCCGGGGCATGCCATCTCCTCCAGGGCGTCCAGCGTCTCGCCTCCTGCTTGCCATCCCTCAAAGACGTTGATCAGATCCAGCTCTTTGTCGCAGGCAAAGCCAGGCATCATGGGTCCGCCTGTGATCACGATGGTGGGTAAGTCCAGTCTCCCGGCTGCCATGATATGGCCGGGTACTATCTTGTCGCAGGAGGGGATCATGACCAGCCCGTCGAGCTGATGGGCCTCGGCCATGATCTCGATGGAGTCTTCGATCAGTTCGCGGCTGGGCAGAGAATATCTCATGCCCTTATGGCCCATGGCAATGCCGTCGCAGACGCCGATGGTCTGGAACTCGAAGGGCACGCCACCGGCTGAGCGTATTCCCGCCTTTGCTGCCTGTCCCAACTTGTCAAGGTGAATATGCCCTGGTATAAACTCATTATAGGAGTTGACAACGCCTATGAAGGGACGGCGAATCTCTTCATCGCATAAGCCTGTGGCCTTGAAAAGCGCCCTATGAGGCGCTCTCTCTCGGCCTACTTTGGTGACATCGCTCCTCATATCCAAAAACCTCGTTTGAGCCTCTGTCACTTTTCCGTTTAAGTAGTTGCTGATCTTCAATTTATGATAAAAAGTCTCTGCTTTTCCATCCCTCCTCGCCGTCGCGCACGCGATGTCGATGGTGCTGCCTGCCCGGGTGGATGAAGTGGAAGCCGTTTGCGGAGAAGCTGAATGAATATGCCATCCGTCTGTTTTATGCCACAGGAAGCCATATAGTCTACCGTCTCTACCAGGCGAATATGAGGTGGTAGAGGATGTGCTGCGGGAGTTCGGCGTGGCGTCCTCGATCCGGGCATGATGGACGAAATTCAAGTAGCTGTGATCGGCGCGGGGCCTACAGGCAGCACTGCCGCGGAGGTTGCCGCCGGAAACGCAAAGGTAGTGCTCATCGATAAGAAGAGCGAGATAGGCAGCCCTGTGCAGTGTGGCGGCTTCCTTCCAGAACCCTTTGAGCTGGAGCGGCTCATGCCCCGCGCCCGCCTGCCTGTGACGCTAATAGAGATTCCTGAACGCTGCATACTGCATCGCACCCGGTTGCAGCGCATCTATTCCCCTTCCGGAAAGGGCAAGGAGTTTCAAGTGGCGGGCCGGGTCTTGGACCGTCGCGCCTTCGATCGCCACCTTGCCGGCCGGGCGGCTCGCGCCGGGGTTCGAGTTCTTCCCGCGACGCGCGCGGATCTCAAGGATGGAATATTGCGGCTTTCCGGACGCTTCTCGGGAAGCTTGCGGCCGCAGATAATAATCGGCGCGGACGGTCCCCACTCGATAGTCTCCCGTGCCATGGGGAATCCGGTCCAGGAGCTGGGCCTCTGCCTGGAATATGAGATGGTTGGTGTAAAGATTGACGCCGATGCGGCAGAGATGTACTTCTCGGCAAATTATGCACCAGGTGGCTACGCCTGGATAATTCCTATGGGACCTGACACGGCCAATGTAGGAGTAGGCGTACGGGCATCATACCTGTCCGGCCGAAAGCTTCCCGATATTCTGGACAGGTTTGTCAGTGAGCACCCGGTTGCCGCAAAGAAGCTCGCGTGCGGCGAGGTATTGGCCGTCATGCGCGGTCTCGTGCCCGCGGGCGGATCACAAGGAACGATTCAGAAGAGCAATATGCTGTTGGCCGGAGACGCCGCCGGCCACGTCATGGCCACCAGTGGTGGAGGCATACCATTGGCCATGGTGGCCGGAAGGATCGCTGCCGAAGTCGCAATCAGGCATTTTCAGGACAAAATGCCTCTGCAGGAGTATCCGTCGCGCATCCGCGAAGAGTTTGGAATAGAGTTGTCGCGATCGGTCCAGATAAGGAAAATTGTGGATGTGTCCATGAAGAGCGATTCCCTCATGAATGCCCTATTTGCGACCTTGAACACTGATCAGATGAAATCAGTAATGCGCGCGGAGATCCCGCTGCTGCTCAAAGCTCGCGAACGGTCTGATGGCGATTTGTTCCGGACATCTTAATCCCGGATTGCATCGCGACAGCTTATCTAATTATTATATAAAATAAAAGAGATTATAACGGAAGGACGGCCTGACCATCCAACCGACGATGCCGAACTATTCCTTTTTCTCCTCTTTGGGGGCCTTGCCCAGCAGCTCTTCTACGGACTTGGCACCAGCCTCGACTACCTTGACATTTATCTGGCCAATATCGGGAGAAATGTCCCTTCCGTGGATGCTCATCCTCTTCTTCTTTCCTTCGGCGATAGGATGATACCCGGTCCCAGTCGATAGCAGGATTTTTCTGCGCTTTGTGCCGGGAAGGTCCCCGCGCATGGGAAATCCTTCGCGATCGCTACCGCCCGTAACCTGCACCGAGTAACCTGGCAGGCCCAGGACATCTCCTTCGATCTTGTCGCCGATATGTTTTCCCAGAAGCTTGCCTGCTCCTGGATCCTTAAGCTCCACCTGATAGGCCTTACCGCTCTTGGGATCTGAGACTACAACCCTAAAATCCATCTTTCTTCCTCATCAATGTAAATGTAACTTGAGTCTAGAGATCGATGCTCTATAAAACCTTATCTTGTCGGGAGAGAAGTTTCTGAGAGGTCGCGCGATCATTTCAGCAATGACATTCTAGAGTAGTCCACCAGCATTGATATGGGCACGGTCTCGATTTTTGCTCCCATCTCAACGGCGGCCACCACACCGTTGACACCCGCATAGAATGCTATGCCGATCTTGCCTGAGGCCACGGGGCATCCCATGATGGGTTCTGCCGGACCGCCTATCTTTATCAGTCCGCCAAAGCCCGCTGCCTGGAAATCATCCAGAAGCTCAGAGGCACGTTCTGCTGCCGAAACGGGCACCTCCCGGACGTTGGCCAGAACCCGGCCTGTGCCCTTAAAGATGGCATTTGCCGCGCTCGATACTCTGCGACCCATGAACACCTTCATAGGATCGAGGGACGAGCCTGCATAGGCGATGAGGTCTATGAACTCCCCCGGCTGTTTTTCCCTGACTTCCGCCAGCCCCGCGAAGCTGGTGAGGACAGGAATGCCCTTCTTCAAGAGCATGCCGTCAAGAGTGATGCTGCATACAGTCGCCACTCCAATGGATCCGGCTGGAATCACGCGTGAGGAAATATTATCTCCTTCGTCCTTGATCAGCACATTCCGGCTTACAGTATAACCCGCCTCGAAGGCACGGTCCAGAATATCGAAAACCTCGTCGGCATTCGCCTTGTCTATGATGCTGGTATTGGCGACGACATCGCCTCTGCCCGTCAGAGGATCAAAACTGGTCTTGAACATGTACTCTTCAATTCTGGTATTCACAAAACCGATCCGATCGTCGACAAGGGCATCAGTCAACTCCCTTGAACCGAGTGACGTAATCACCCGGCCGCTATAGCCTCTCTTCTTGGTGAATCCCAGCTCGTCCAGGATCTGGAGGTTGTAGCGCACTGCCCTCTCCCCCAGATCGTAGCCGCGATTGCGAAGGGTTTCCGAGATCGCTCTCGCACCGACCGGCAAGCCTGCGCTTTCAATAACCCTGAGGATCTCTATGAGCCTGCGCTGGCTCATATGTGCCTTGGTGAGTAGCGTCATCTCCCTTTATCCTCCGGGAAAGGCCATATATATCTCATATGGATAACTACGTGCCCGGATGGATGCATAAACGGCAGACCAGCCCAAAGAGCACCGCAAATCATAGTCCCGTGGGGTAGCGGTCAATCCTGAGGGCCTTTGGAGCCCGCGACGGCGGTTCGAATCCGCCCGGGACTATTTTTAACTCAAATGCATCAGAAACGTAGATATATCTGGCCGATATCTTGGTTAGAGGGCCAGGCAGTTTGATTTATAATAAGAGAGTCAATTGCTCCGGTAGTGTAGCCCGGCCAATCATTTCGGCCTTTCAAGCCGAAGACTCGGGTTCAAATCCCGGCCGGAGCATTTTACCACAATTTTTCGAGATCGTAATGTCACGAAGTCCACCATTGGAACGGTATGGTTTGCCTCACAATCGCCGTTGATTTGTGCAAACTCGCTTGACTCGCGGCAGGTTATGTTGATTTACGGCTGCAGTCATTAAAATTCGGTAACATGCTACAGATATCTGTTCTGGGTGGGAGTGGGATTCAATTTTGGCGCGCATTATCAAGACCATTGCAGAAAGAATGGGAAAACATCTATGTGGCATCCCTCAAGTGCAGACCATTCTGTTTCAACAAACTTGGGATAAAAGGAGTGATCTATGCATATCGATTTTTCTCATAAATACCCGACACGTTTATATTCCATAAGCAGGTAAACCGAGTTTGTGCCTGAGCAAAATACTCAAATACAAGCCGAGAAGCATGAGGATCAGGTACTCCACGCCGTCAGCGGCATTTCAACGGCCTATGCTTGGGCTAAAAGCTGAGCAATGGTTATGCTCGTTGTCGGATGGTGCCAATGGATTTGGGCCTCTGCGGATGGCTTAGATCTATGCATTGATGGTAAACTAAGGAGGTGGGAAAGAAATGAGGAAACTAATAGCTGTTTTGGTTATTATCGCCATGGCCGTAGTAGGCATGGCCGGTGCAGCTAACTATATGTACGAAAAGGCATCGGTCAAGGGCGTTGGATACAAGAACGTAGAGATGATCGTTTCTACCCAGTATGGCTTT
>CAIQHB010000002.1 GCA_903871465.1 uncultured Methanosarcinales archaeon | reverse complement strand
GAAGGATTGCTAACAGAGCTCGAAAAGATCAAGATTATGGTCTTGCCGGATGGGGAGAAGGTTGTAACTGAAATTACCAAGAGGCAACGCGAAATCCTGGATGCTCTTCATATGTGTGCCTAAACTCTGGGGAGGTCAGGTATAACGCCTCTTTCGCCGGGATTCCGCACGCCGCGGTGGGCACGGGGCGCCTCTCCAGGCCGAAGCTGGCCGAGAGACGGCGGCGGTTAGGCTGTAGACTGATTGAAAGCAAATGTCTTCGATGGAGCCACGACTTTTTGGACATAAATCGGCTATCATAAAAACCAAAAGCAAATCTGTGAATTGCTTGGCATAGGTATTATATGGTCGAAAAGAGAACTAGAAGCCTATGCGGCAAGTGATGATCTACCCTGGCGAGGACGACTATTGGGTGGCAGAAGTTCCAAGTCTCCCTGGTTGCATCAGCCAGGGGAAGACCCGAGAAGAGGCCATCACCAACATAAAAGAGGCGATCCAAGCATATATCAATGCACTGGCGGAGGATGGCCTCACCATTCCAGAAGAACGTTTTGAGGCTCTTCTGGCGGTTGTATGAGCAAATTGCCTGTGATATCCGGACGTGAATGCGTTAAGGCTCTGTGATCGAGGCACTCTGAGGGCAATCATCAGACAGGCGGGGGTGAGCTCAAAAGAGTCCTTGAAGCTGTTATGAATCTTCGATTCTGCCAATGCTGTCAACGCCGCTCAAGCCTTACCACATGTCTCTAATTTGGCCGCGTCCTTCAGATATGGATAAAGACAGTAAAAGCGGGGAAAAAATGTGTCTGAGGCCTTTCTCAAACACGTCCAAGGATAAAGGGCAGGGCTTCATAGATTGTTCCCCGCAGAGCGCGGGGTTAGGGGGGCCCGCACGGCCATAAGTCTGGCCCCGTCACCCCAGCGCTTAACACCCGCACGGAATCCGGAAGAAGAGCTTGGATAATTTTTGCGACGGAATAGGATTCATTTGATTGAATAGGGGATCTATCCAATGCTTGCAGGGACAACGTTCGCACATTCTTCCGGGGTTCCGCGAGTCGGCCCTGCGGGCCTCCCGCGCTATGGTTGGGGGCGCGGCTTATGGCCGCGGCCGGCCGAGCGACGACGGCGGTTAAGCTGAAGACTAATCGAAACATTCGCATTCAATTGACGCAATCTTAATGCTTCCGATTAGAAGCCCGAAAAGAGGATACAGCTGGGAAATACACCAAATCTACTGCATCCAGCTCGCATCAAGCCCTTGCACACCCAGCTTCTACCTGCACACGCTCACCAGCCGGCTAACGCCGTCACTGGTTATCATGCCGATGACCTTCTGACCCTCGTCCACCACGGGCAGTGCGGATATGTTATGCTCAGTCATCCTCTTCGCCGCCCGCTCGATGGGCTCGTTCAGACCGGCGGTGACAACCTCTCTTGTCATTATCTCCTCCAGGTGGATCAGCTTCAGGGCCACGGCTTTCGAGACATCCCAGGCGGTGACAATGCCTGTCAGACAACCATCCTCATTGATGACGGGTAGGTGAGTGACCCCTTCCTTCATCATGATCATGGCCGCCTCCTCCACGCTGGAGCCATGTTTTATGGTTACAACCTCTTTGAGCATGATGTCCCCGACGGTTGTTCGGGAGAGGAAGTTGCCGATGATGTAGTTCATCTGGCCGGATTCCAGGAGAAAAGCGTCGTGGCCGTAGTTGGACTTGATCTCGCAATACCTGACATCAATGTCGTTTGCAGTCAGCGCCTCGACGATCTCCCTTGATTGGTAAGACGGATAGAGCCAGTCCGAGCTGATGGAGAGGACCAACAGCTTTGCCTTCACCGGCCGGAAGGCCTCGGCCAGAGATATCTCACCGTTTCGTGTCAGGTCAAAGTAGTCAATGGCTTTGGTGATGTAGAGATACGAATTGGCATCAAATCGCTTTACAAAGGCTTCGCCATGGTAGCGAAGGTAGTTCTCCACCTGAAAGTCCTGTGATGCGAAGTCAAAGCCGTACTCGCTCTTGCTTTGCCGGCGCCTGCCGAACTTCTGGTGCATGGACCAGTCGCTCAGATAGGTGATGTGCCCTATCATCCTGGCCAGGGAGAGGCCCCGCGCCGGCATAATTTTGCCATAGTAGTCTCCCTCTCTCCAGTCGGGATCGGAGGTTATGGCCCTTCTTCCCACTTCATTGAAGGCTATTTGCTGAGGCGAAGAATAGGCACTGGTGGCTATAGGAACAGCTAGCCGAACCATATCCGGATAAGAGATAGTCCACTGCAGGACCTGCATGCCGCCAAACGAGCCGCCCACAACTGCAAAGAGCTTGTCTATACCCAAATGATCGAGGAGCCTTTTTTGGACGTCAACCATATCCTTGACGGTAATGAAGGGAAAATCGAGACCGTAGGGCTTTCCCTTCTCCTTATTGGCGGAGGAGGGGCCGGTCGTGCCCTTGCAGCCACCCAGGACGTTGGAGCAGATCACAAAATACTTATCCGTATCCAGGGCTTTTCCAGGTCCGATGATGATATCCCACCAGCCGGGCTTCTCCTCGCCTTTATGCAAGCCTCCGGCATGGGCGTCTCCGGAGAGTGCATGGCAGACCAGGATGGCGTTGCTCTTTTCCTGGTTTTGCCGACCATAGGTCTCGTAGGCGACCACGACGCCCTCTAGCCGATCGCCATGTTCGAGTTTGATCTCATCCGGAATTTTATAGCACTCTGTCCGGGCGAGGCCCACGGACTCCCGTTTCATGCCACCGCCCTGCCTAGGGCCTGATCCAGATCAGCGATTATGTCTTCGATGTCCTCGATGCCGATGGAGAGGCGAATATAGTCCGGAGAGACTCCCGTTGCCGCTTGCTCCGCGGGCGTCAATTGCTGGTGGGTGGTCGAGGCGGGATGAATCACCAGGCTCTTGGAGTCGCCGATGTTCGCCAGATGGGAGAAGAGCTGCACAGACTCGATGAACTTCTTGCCGGCCTCAAGACCACCTTTGATGCCAAAGCCGAGCAGACCCCCGTATCCTCCTTTCAGGTACTTCCTGGCGGTTGCATGACTGGGATGATCCGCCAGGCCGGGGTAGTTCACCCAGGCGACGCCGGGATGATTCTGCAGATGTTCTGCTGCCAAGAGAGCATTGCGGGAGTGCTTCTCCATTCTCAAGCTCAGAGTCTCCAGCCCCTGCAGGAATAGAAACGCGTTGAAGGGAGAAAGGCATGATCCCAGGTCCCGCAGCAATTGCAGCCTGATCTTGCTGATGAATGCCACGTTGCCCTGGCCGGGGGTGTTCCCGAAGGCCTCCCAGTACACCAGACCGTGATAGCTGGGATCGGGGTCTGTGAACTCGGAAAACTTTCCCCTGGACCAGTCGAAGTGCCCGGAGTCCACGATCACTCCGCCAATGGAGTTGCCGTGGCCGTCGATGAACTTGGTGGCCGATTCCGCGATAATATCAGCTCCGTGGTCCAGCGGCCTGGCCAATCCCACAGCGGCCGTATTGTCGACCACGAGCGGGATCTCATTCCGGTGGGCAATCTCTGCCAGGCGCCCGAAATCGGGTACGTCCAGCTTGGGGTTGCCTATAGTCTCGGCATAGATCGCCCTCGTTCGCCCCGTGATGGCCTTTTCGAACGCCTCTGGCCTCGTGGAGTCAACGAACAACACCTTCCGGCCAAGCTTGGGAAAGGTGTAGTGGAAGAGCTGGTATGTTCCGCCGTAGAGGTTGTTGGCGGACACGATTTCGTCTCCTAACTGAGTGATGCCCAGTAAGGCCAGCGTAATGGCCGCCATCCCCGAAGATGTGGCTAGGGCCCCGCTGCCTCCTTCTATTGCCGCCATGCGCCGCTCAAAGGCATCGTTGGTGGGGTTCATAATGCGGCTGTAGATATTGCCCGGCTCTTTCAGGGCGAACAGATTGGCAGCGTGCTCTGCACTCTTAAAGACGTACGAAGACGTCTGATAGATGGGGATGGCCCTTGATCCTGTTGCGGGATCCGGACTCTCTTGACCGGCATGGACCGCCATAGTGCCCAGGCCATATTTCTTATCGCTCATGTGATCCTCTAGTTTATATTCAACTTGTATTTGCCGGCAATTTCCAGGATCGAGTCCGCCGTGTGCTTAACTTGCGCCCAGGTGAGGCCGTAGGTGTTTAGCTTCCAGGTGCGTGTGGCCCCCGCGAACTCGCCGACGATCCCCCTCTCTTTCAGCTCATCGCTGAAGAAGAAGCCCCGTCTCTTATGTGTTTTAGCAACGGTATCAAAGCTTCCAGTGGTGTCCACCTTGGTGAGGGTATGCTTGCGAGGCGTCTCGCTCAAAATACCGGAGCCCAAGACTCTCTGAAACTGCTCAAGGAAGTAGTTGGACTTCTGGACCTCTTCATCCCAGTGCTTCGTCCTCTCCTGCACGCGCGGGAAGGAGGCGATCATGGAGAGCAGCGTTGCTCCCATGAGGGTGCAGCCCATGTTCTCCACCTCTTTTACCCCGAACTTTCGTTTGGTGAGGTCTCCGATCATCTCTGTGGTTCTGAAGATCCTGGGGGCCCACTCATTGGTGGTGGCGAGGACACCGGATGGCGCAGCCGCTGCCATGCTCTTGTGGCCCGAGCCGACGATGAAGTCTGCCCCGATCTTTTTGCCGTCCACGGGCTTAATGCCAACGGTGTAAGCCCCGTTATAAAGGAAGGGAATGTCGTACTCCCGGGCAACCTTGGCTATGCCGTAGACGTCGTGTTCATTGGCAAATTGATAGTCAAAGTGGTCGATCATGATGAGTTTTGGCAGCTTCTCCGTCTCCTTCCTGACAGCCTCGACCTTCAAGGCTACCGCCTCGGCTGTGATCAGGTTGTTATCATCGAGGGGCACCTCTTTGACAATGCCTCCGGCCACCTCGACCGCCAGGAACTCTGTATAATGGGCGAGAGACGAAACGATCACGCAGTCTCCCTTCTCCAGGAGCGATTGGGTGACAGCCTGAAAGCCCCGGCGGGCTCCAGGCACAACTCTGGCCTGATCCATGTTGAGGAATTTGGCCAGGTCCTGGTGGAACTCCTCTATGGGTGGCCGGGTGATCTTATCCAGCCGGAAGGGCTTTCGGCAGTAATCGCAGGTGGAGTAGCCGTCGCCGTAGGATATGATGGCCTTTCGTGCTTCAGGCGTAAGCCGTCCTGCTGCCTGGATGGGATGGATGTTTATGAACTCCTCTTCCCGTGTTCGGGCATCTAGCTTTCCGACCCTGGTGCAGGCAGGCTTACCCGAGCCATTTTCTAGATCTGCTAAAATGCTTTTTATCCTGGCAACAGTTCCTGAGAACTTTTCCTGCTCTTCTTCGTCAAAACCCGCAGGCAGGGACTGCCGGAAGATCTCTCTGAGATCCTCTAAAGCGAAGAGGGCCTCATATGTTTTTTGAATTTGCAAACTCTTCTTGGACGTGCTCACTTATCGCCGCCTCCAAACGATTGGCCTCTTGAGTGGATGAGGAATGCATTGATCCGCATAACCGGGACTCGCGTCCGGGCCAATTCACGATTGTGAAATAGGGACTAACACGTGTTACGTATATAAGGTTTAGGATTCAGGATGACGTAATCGCATTAGTTTACGTGATAAAATGGGCGGCAAAAAATCTTTCTATTTATCATTTATGTGGCGCTCCGCCATTTCCTGTGGCCAACCTCTGGTTACGGACGTTCACCACAGAGGAACAAAGCACACGGAGGACTCACAGAGGTTCTATTATTCTATTACCCACTCGATGCTGCGAGGAACCGTTTACATTTGCGGCGATTCTTCGACTTTCATAGTCTGTCCAAGTCCTCCTTTCCTATCAATTTCTTTTTGCCGAATCTAAGCACGGTATCCGATGCTGACTCGCCCGGTTTTGCTGTCCCTCTGCAAGATACTGCTCTTCGCTGTATCCACAACAGTGACTCTGCCCCCCGTTACAGCCTTCTTTTCAGCTATATCTTTCAGAGAGTTAGAAATTCTCGTTTTATTAATCGATGGCGCATTAGTTGCGTTGGTTGCGGCCTTCTTTTCAGCTACACTTTTCTGATATGTAAAATTTCTCGTGTCGTTAATCAAGGACGCATTGGTTGCGTTGGTTTCGGCCTTCTTTTCAGCTACATCTTTTAGAGAGGTAAAATCTCTGGTGTCGTTAATCGAGGACGCGTTGGTTGTAGCCTTCTTTTCAGCTATATCTTTCCGAGAGCTAAAAATTCTCGTTTTATTAATCGATGACGCATTGGTTGCGTTGGTTTCGGCCTTCTTTTCAGCTACATCTTTCAGAGAGTTAAAAATTCTGGTGTTATTGATCGATGACGCATTAGTTGCGTTGGTCGCGGCCTTCTTTTCAGCTATATCTTTCCGAGAGCTAAAAATTCTCGTTTTATTAATCGATGACGCATTGGTTGCGTTGGTTGTAGCCTTCTTTTCAGCTACATCTTTCAGAGAGTTAAAAATTCTGGTGTTATTGATCGATGACGCATTAGTTGCGTTGGTCGCGGCCTTCTTTTCAGCTATATCTTTCTGAGAGCTAAAAATTCTGGTGTTATTGATCGATGACGCATTAGTTGCGTTGGTTGCAGCCTTCTTATCCGGCATATCTCTCAGAGAGTTAAAATTTCTCGTGCTATTAATCGATGACGCATTAGTTGCGTTGGTTTCGGCCTTCTTTTCAGCTATATCTCTCGTCAGGTTTTCCTTCTCCCCTTCCGGGATGGTTGGCTCTTTCCACCATGCTCCTGGATCGAATTCATTTTTTTTATCATCATCGACCTTGGCATAGCCGGCGTCGACAATGATTCTGTTGACGGGCGGCCAGATCGGTCGGTATTCGGAATCCACCAGATAGACGACACAGATCAATTGGCTCCATTCGTTCCGGCCGCTGGAGGTGCTGTTATCGATGTCGAGATACACCGTCTTATTCCATAGCAATGATCGGGCATATTTTTGGGCGGCTTTCCCTTCCGGCGTTACCGTCGAGGGTGAGGCGATGTCTGCCAGCTTTATGCTGTCGACGTTGTTCGTCCTCGGGTCTGAGATCAGCATTTGGACTCCCAGCGAGTTGCCGCTGATGACGCTCACCACGCGTCCGACTGCTTCCTCAGGCACGCCAGACGCCACGGGAATGACCGCCGCTTGAATAGATAGAAATGCTGATAATAACGCCATTAATAATAATGCAATCGACCACTTCATACATCCTCGCCTCGAAATCAATTTTACGCTTATTGAAGCCATCCTCAACTGAATGACATTCTAATGCTTAATCAGGATTTGGTCTTAAAGACAATTCCGCCTGAAAACAGTATTACGCCCGAGATTGGGAAAACCGGATATGATCACTCAGGTATCCGCTAAACAATCCCTACAGCTTGCCTGAAATGAACAGGAACTGCATTTCCTCAACTGGTTGTGCCCTCTCGTTGGGCATCCTGATCTCATGGATCGCTTCATCTCTTTGATGACTCCAATCAAATCGGAGCGAAGTGATTCATCGAAAATTATTTTATGCTGCTTTCCGTCCGAATAGACGATTATGCCGTAGGGAACCGACTTGTGGTAGGTCTCCTCCACCAGAAGACAGTATGCCGCCAGCTGCAGGACGTGGTTTCGATAAGGATTGGCGGCTCGTCCGCTCTTTATCTCAACGGGAACCAGGCCGCCATATCTTCTGTCGCTAATTACATAGTCAGGCTTGCCGATGATGCCTAATTTCTTGGAAAATAGAGCTTTTGCCGGGTGGTCCAGATCAGAGTAGATCACTCTTCCGTATGGAATCCCGTACTTCTCTCGAATCGATTTTGCGGCACCTAATTCTCGATTGGAGAGAAAATGTGAGAATATTGCCAGGAGCAGGAGCGACAAAATCAGAAGCTCTGTCGTAATAACCACCCTATGAGCAAAATGGCGACCAGCACCGAAAAGTACTCCAGGACACGAAATATGCGTGAGGAATTCTCTCTTTTCTGAAGAAGGGATAGCCTCTTGCCGGCACCAATGTGCTCACGAATTCCTCTCGCGAGGTTTGGAGATCTCGGGGGCACTCCTGCTCGCTTTAGGTACCAGGAAACCGGGCAGTACACGTATTGCGATATCTCAGATGCTGCAATTACCTCGCTCCTGTTAGGGCGCCCTATCATAATGATTTTTATGCAGACTCGATTCCAGATAAAGCTATTTCCGAATTTGTGCTCTTGGGGTCCTTGAACCCCCGGATTTGACCAAATTCCAATGAGACAATTTCGGGATAGACATATTAACGATTGGCTTCCACTGGTCTCCTGAGATTGAGATGCCGGACGATTCGTTAGGTTTGAAGGTCAAAAGATTTTATGGCGAGCGATTTCGCCGGGCTCTGGTAGAGATGAAATCCTTCGACCGATCTCGCAAGATACGCTCTGACGAATCCTATGTTTATCTGCCCGTTCTGGAAATGGATGATCAATCGGCGGCAAAGCTTCGCTTTATTGCAGAGTTCGAACTCGTGCCGTTCAATTTTGAGTCGGAAGAGCACATTCAAACCGTTGAGGAGATGCTCAGCTTTCGCCCCAGTTTTGAGGTAGTAGGCAACATTGCCATGGTGGAGGATAACGATGCAGAAAAAGTGGCCTCCGCTCTCATGTCCACCAGCAAAAGCATAAAAACCGTCATTGCTCCCATCTCCGACGTGGAAGGGGAGTTTCGAACCCGCCGCTTCAGGCATGTGGCGGGAGAGGTGAGCACAATCACTACCCATAAGGAACACGGCCTGCGCTACCGGGTAGACCTGGAGGGAGCCTATTTCACACCTCGTCTGGGCACGGAGCGGCTCAGGATCGCCGGCCTCGTTCACCCTGCGGATGTCGTGCTGGACATGTTTGCAGGAGTCGGTCCGTTCGCGCTGCTTTTGGCCAAAAGAGTTGATAGAGTCGTTGCCATGGACAAAAATCCCGTCGCTGTGAAGTACCTGCGCGAGAATTCCCTCCTGAATAAGATCGAGAACATCGAGATCCTGGAGGGAGATGCGAATGTGCTGGCTCTACCCTACGAAAACATGGCGGATCATGTCATCATGAACCTTCCCCATAGCGCTTCTCTCTTCCTTATTGCCGCATTGAAAGCGGCAAAGACGGGAGGCACAGTCCATTACTACTGTATAGCGCCTGAAGTTGATCTCTATAAAGACGAGGCTCTGATAAGAGATGCGGCTCAGCAGATGGGTTATTCTGTCGATGTGCTCTATCGGAGCATTGTGAGAAGCTATGCGCCCCACAGGCACAACGTGGTCATAGACTTCATGGTCCAAAAGTCTCAATAAGATCGGGACTGCACTTTTCCGTCTATAACCGAAAGAACTAATTAGCTTCGTATTGAAATAATATAAATCCAGCGCATCAATATCGAGGCGCAAACGTGGCGAGGGAGGGGTAGATTAGTGGCATTACAAGGCAGCGAATTTCCCAGAACGAAGTCTGGGATACCGGGATACGACGAATTGGTCGACGGTGGTTTTCATAAGGGGACGGTCAATACCATAACCGGGTCATCGGGTGCGGGCAAGACCGTGTTTGCCAGCCAGTTCATTCATTCTGGCATCAAGACAGGTGAGAAGGGAATGATCATCACTCCCTCAGAGAGCGCAGAATATCTGAAGCGTGAGATGATGTCCTCCTTTGGCTGGGACTTTTCGACCCTTGAAAAAGAAGGAAAATTGAGCATCATCGATGTTACCGACCCCGTGCTCCGCCTGCAAAAGAGCATCGAGATAGATCCGGTTGATTTTCTCATAAACTTCAGAAAGCTCGTAGAGAGGAAGTTGGAGGAGACGAGGCCAGACCGACTCTTTATAGATGACCTTACTGCCTTCTTTATGGCTGTGGATGCACCCTTCAAAGTCCGGTCGCTGACGGACGACCTCTTTGGCACCATTCGCGCCAGCGGGGTTACATCCGTAATTACCATAGGCACCGCTTTCGGTATCAACCAGTTACTGGAGTATGGCGCCGACTCCGCTACCATGCTAAATCGGGAGCGCATAGGCAACACGCTCATCAGATCGATATATATTATGAAGATGCGCGGCTCGAAGATCGCTAACAGCATAAGGGTTCTGGATATCTCAGACGATGGACTGACGGTGTCTGCACTCTCGCCCTATCCCTGAGGTTCACATGATCGAAAGATGGATCGTACTGGCCGCAGAGGAAGCAGGTCCTGCTTCTAATAAAATGGGCGGCATCTGGAATGTGGTAGATGCCGAGGCCGTAACTCTGGCCAGGCTCGTGGCAAAAGGAGATATCGAAAGCGGCCTTCACATACTGGTGCTGGGGCCGAACTATCCCACCTTGGGCTCGGACTGGAATACGGGCAAGAACCGGGTCACGGATCTCTCGGGATTCGATAAGCTGGATATGGGACCGATGCTTCCGGCCACACTCGCCGCATTGAACAACCAAGGCATTGAGACCGTCACCGGCCAGCGGACCGAACAGGGCGTTTCCATCGGCTATGTGCTCTTCAATACCAACTACTATCAGTCCCGCATGGTTCACTGGAATAATCAGGAGATGACCCTGAACAATGCCATCAAGACGGAGGCTTTTGATCTGGTGGGCCTCGACTCCATGAGATTTGAAGCGGAGCACTACGGATGGGAGTACAATCACTACCTGAACCTCTCCTATGCCGTATCCGAGCTGGTTCGTAACCTTGCCCTGGCCTCTGAAGAGCAGACGCAGAAGTACACCGATAAGGCCGTCTCGGAGTTTGCCAAGTCCGTGATGCCCAAAGTCAGGGTCTCTTTGCACTGCCATGAGTTCGGAGTCTTCTACGCCGCAGCCAGGCTGGAGAAGCTTGGCATCCCGGTGAAAACGGTCTGCACCCTTCATGCCACAGTTCCTGGTCGGACCGTGGGTTACAAGTCACTGGAAAAGATTGCCCAAAACGACTCCCGCATGGAGCCCGGCACGCCTTCCGGCTTTGCCACGCTGGAGGGATTGGCCCGCTATAGCGACGCCGTCACATTCGTGGGCAATTCGGCCATGAAAGAGGCCATGCTCTTCCACCACTTGAAAGGCTTTGTCGTCAGAAATGGGATCGATGTTGAATCCGATAAGATCGATTGGGATAAGAAAGAACGCTGTCGGGCTAAAATTCAGGATTTCCTCTCCGAGAATCTCTACAAGCATTGCGACGGCAATTGTGTGAGCGGGGAAAATATAGTTCCGATTTTCACCATCTCTCGCATAGAGATAGAGAATAAGGGATATCCAGAGCTCCTTGATGCCCTGGTGCTTCAGGATCACCTGCTCAAGAACAGGTTAACAGGTCAGCGCCATGCCGGGGAGACAAAGGTGGTATGCTTCCTGATCGCTTCGCATGGGCCAAAAGATAAAGAGAAGCTTCCCGAGGGATTTCCCGTGAATCTGCCTGCAGAGGTTCTGGTGGGCGACGAGATCCGTCTGGAGAACATGATCAAGGAGCGAGGCCTGGAGACGAAGGAGCTGCTATCTGGCAAGAGAATGGTCGTGGCGGTGCTTTATCCTCAGTGGTTGGGTCCGAACGACGGGGGCCTCGGCATGGCGGCCGATGAGATCATGGCCGGATGTGTTGCCGGCATATTTCCGTCACAGTATGAGCCCTTTCTTCTCACTGCACTGGAAGCGGGACGGGAGGGCACACCCAATATCGTCAGCCGGGCTGCAGGCTACAGTGATGCCCTGAAGAAGGTCGAACGCCGCGTGCCGGGCATGGGCGGCGTCGTAATTGTGGACAACATTGAGGCACAACCTCAGGAGACAGTTCTGGATTATGCACTGGCACTGGACTACTTCACCTGGACCTACCTGGAGGACGAGGTCAAATACCGGCTGCTCTGCGAGGAGTCCTTCGCCCTGGCTAGGAAGTTCAGCTGGAAAGAACCCGTTATGGAATATTATAAAAATCTGGTAGTCTGAATCGGATTCAGGAGCAATTTGTCAATGCGAATCGCCTATTTCAGCACGGAGTATCCTCCCCTTATCTACGGAGGCCTGGGCGTCTATGTGGATAACATCTCCCGCAATCTAGCAAGCCTTGGCCAGAAGATCTCCGTCTTTTCCTGGGGGGTTGAGGCTCTGCCCAGGCATGAGAATTTCGGTGGTGTGGAGGTATTCCGGGAATCTCCCGAAGCAATGAAAGACGGTATGGAGATATTCCTTTCACCCGAGACTCTGGCCTGGGGAGAGGGTCTCAAATACTTGCTTGATCTCTTCAGCTACAACCAGCTTTCTCTCTCCGATCTCATGCGGGAGGAACCATTCAATTTAGTCGTCGCCCACGACTGGCTCGGTCTGCCTGGGGGAATGGCCGCCAGGAGCAAAGGCATTCCAATGATCTATCATGTGCATGGCTTGGAACTGGGCCGTTCGGAGAGGCCCAATCCAGAGCTGGTAGCCCTGGAGCGCAAAGGCGCCGATGTTGCGGATCTTGTCATAACCGTATCTGAAGCCATGAAAAGAGAGGTTGTCTCGCTGGGTGTCCCTGCGGAAAAAGTCAGGGTCTGCTACCATGGTGTAGATACCGAATTCTTTGATCCCAAGCGTGTCGACCCCGGGGCAATGGAAACACTACGAAAGAAGTACGGCTATGCAAAGGATGACATCATCGTTCTATTCGTAGGACGTTTGGAGCCGGTTAAAGGCGTCAGGGAGCTGTTTTCTGCGATGCCTCATGTTCTGGCAGAGCACGCGCGGGTGAAGCTGCTGGTAGTAGGTAAAGGCAGCCTGGAGACCTGGGCCCGAGGAGAATTGCCTGAACAGAGTAACATAAGACTGGTGACAAACTTTCTGGATGATGAGGAGAAAAGGCTCCACTACGCTTTCTCGGATTTGTGCGTATTTCCCAGCCTCTATGAGCCTTTTGGTATTGTGGCTCTGGAGGCTGCAGCCATGGGCAAACCCTGTGTGGTGGGCGCTGCCGGAACCAGTGGCCTGGCTGAGATTGTGCAAAATCCGGCAACAGAAAAACCTACGGGCGTTCATGTCAACGCTCGCGACCCCAAGGATTTGGCTTGGGGCATCAACCTCGCCCTGGCAGATACTGAGAGGCTGAAGACCTGGGGAGGGAATGCCAGGGATCGGGCGATAACGGAATTCAGCTGGCAGAAGGCGGCCGCGAGGACCCTGGAGATTTATGAAGAATTGGCCTGAACTGTCCGAGGAGTCGACGAAATGCCGGAGCTGAGACGCCATTATTTCCTGGAAGAGTACTGCATAATTGCCTCCGAGAGGAGTAAGAGACCGTCAGATTTTCCTGTGGCAAGAGCTGTCCCTGGAGACGAAAAAACATGTCCTTTCTGTCCAGGAAACGAGGAGATGACTCCAGCGAGCGTTGCAGTCTATACGGATAAAGGCGTCCTTTCTCTGGGTCCGGAAAGAGTTCCGGGCTGGCAACTGAGAGTCTTTCCCAATGTTTTCGCTGCCATGGTATCCAGCCCAATGCCAGCCACGCCCGAATGGATAGCTCTGCCGGGGCACGGCCACCATGAAGTGATTGTGGATTCACCTTTGCACAGGGAAAACCCGGCTGATTTCAGTTTGGGCCATCTGGAGCACCTCCTCCTGGTTTACAGGGATCGCTATGTCCACTACAGCAACCTTGACGAGGTGAAATACATATCCATCTTCAAGAATTGGGGCAAGGAAGCCGGTGCATCCTTATCACATAGTCATTCTCAGATTATCACCCTTCCCATATTGCCGCCTCTGATGAAAAGGGAGCAGGAAGCCATCTTGCAATCTTCATTCTGCCCGTTCTGCAATATCGTGGAGCGAGAGAGAACGTCATGCCGTCTCATCGCCGAGGATGAACATTGGCTCCTCATCGCACCCTTCTACTCTCTTGCACCTTATGAGACCTGGATTCTCCCCAAGCGGCATCTCTGCAACCTGGCTGAGATCAAGGAGCTTGAACGCAAGAGTCTGGCCGTTCTCATAAAAAAGGTCCTGGGCAGCTTGCGGTCCCTATTGGACGATCCGCCTTATAATTTCATGATATTCCAGCAACCCTTTGGCTACCACCTTAACATCAGAATTCAGACAGCCGTCTCGAAGATTGCGGGATTTGAGAAAAACACAGGTATATACATCAACTCCGTTCCGCCAGAGCAAGCGGCAGCGGAGCTTTCGGAACTGTGCAAGAGCACCATATCGCCGAAAGGTTAATCAATTATCCGCTCTCATAGTATCACAAATTGTTATTTCAAGCCAAACGACTTTCATAAAGCGTGGGCGAGACGGATAAAAAAAAGCGCAAAATCCTTATACAGGCTATAATTGCAGCGGCAAATGATCAACAACTACTGCTGAAGGCATAATAAGTACGGTGAATAAATGCGAATTGCAATGCTCTCCTGGGAGAGCTTATACTCAATAAAAGTAGGTGGCGTGGCTCCCCACGTCTCAGAGATCTCCGAAGCTCTGGCCCGAAGGGGTCACGAAGTTCACATTTTCACTCGCAGGGGTGACTATGAGTCCTACGACAAGATCAACGGGGTACACTACCAGAGATCTGATGTGGATAGCTCTGGGGATGTCCTAGCTCAGATGGATCGAATGTGCGATGCTCTATACGATCGTTTCAATGCAGTGCAAAAAATCTTCGGCAACTTCGATGTAGTGCATGGGCACGATTGGCATCCCGTGTTGGCTCTAACCCGGATAAAACAGGACTACCGGCTGCCTTTTCTCTTAACTATGCACAGCACGGAATGGGGGCGAAATGGAAACAACTTTGGATACGGCATATCCCAGGAGATCTCCCACCGGGAGTGGCTGGGTTGCTTTGAGGCCTCGAAAGTGATTGTGACTACAAGAAGGATGCAAGATGAGCTTCTATGGATATACAATCTGCCTCCAGACAAAACCTCAATCATACCCAACGGCATTATGCTCGGGAAGATGAAGCGGGGCGTCGATGCAGGCCGTGTCAAGGAGAGGTATGGCATTCATCCACTCGCGCCCATGGTGCTCTTCTGCGGTAGGATGAGCATTCAGAAGGGGCCTGACCTCCTGGTGGAAGCTATACCTCGTGTTTTGCTGAACAGATCCGATGTCTGTTTCATCTTCATGGGAGAGGGCGGGATGAGAGCTGATTGCGAGCGCAGAGCTCGCGAGCTTGGCGTCGAGAAATCCTGCAGATTCCTTGGGTACACCTCCAGCGCAGAAAAACAGGAGCTTGTGAATGCATGCGACCTCATGTGCGTTCCAAGCCGCAACGAACCTTTTGGAGTTGTCGTCCTGGAGGCATGGGACGCCTGCAAACCTGTTGTGGCGACGGAGGCCGTGAGCATCATCAAGAACTTCGAGGACGGGCTCCTGGCCTATGTGCAACCGGAGTCCATCGCCTGGTGCATAAACCGGCTGCTCTGCAACCCCGGAGAGATGAAAGAGCTGGCCCGGGCTGGATGCAGTAGGATTGATAGCGAGTTCAGCTGGGATATCATAGCCAAGAAGACGGAAGATGTTTATGAGCAGGCCTTGGAGCAGAGCTTATAACATCATCTTTTCCTCTTTTCGTGTCTATAACTCAAGACAAAAGTCCTATATTTCCGGTTCCAACCGAAAGGTTCTTGAAGGGTTAACACAAGGGGCTCTTGGCGCCTCGATAGCTTAGCCCGGTATAGCGCGTCCTTGGTAAGGACGAGGTCGCGGGTTCGAATCCCGTCCGAGGCTTAATTTCTAATGTTTTTCGCCGAGAATTGGTCTCTGTCGAATGCATAATAATCAAGCATTGTCGTGTGATTGCGGATAAATTCTATTAGCTATTTTTGCGCCTCTGCCCAGGCTCTCAGCACTTCCGCCACCGACCAGGCCTGGGCAATGCAGCCGCCTGGCCGTTGCGGCTGGTCGCCGTCAAAAATCTCGGGAATGGTGTTGATACCGCTGGCGTTCAAATCCAGCAGAGGCCCTAAAATCACCTCTGCCTTCAGGCGAGTCTCATCAGACCTGCCGTTCGCCGAGAGATAGGCATCGATGTATGGCCCCAGGAGCCAGGGCCAGACCGAGCCCTGGTGATAAGCACCATCCCTCTGGCGAGGATCTCCCTCATATCTACCCACATAACGCGGATCGCGTGGTGAAAGGGTTCTCAGGCCGTAGGGTGTAAGGAGATCTCTTGTTACCACCTCAAGAATGCTCTTTCTCCTGGTCAATGATAGCAGATCGGGAACTGTGGCGGCAAAGATCTGATTGGGCCTGATCGACGCATCCTCCGGGTCTATAACATCATAGAGGCATCCCGTCTCGCTGTTCCAAAACCTGTTGTAGCTTTGCAGAACCATCTCTTTACGTTCTGAAAAACCTGGACCTCCGGGGGCTTCCAGGGCTTCTGCCAGAGTCTCCATCCTGTCCAATGCAAAGTACCAGAGGGCATTTATCTCGCAACACTTCCCGGCCCGTGGTGTAACCGGCCGCCCGTCCACCCTTGCATCCATCCAGGTAAAAGCCGGGCCCGACACAATGAGTCCATCCTCGTCCCCTCCAAAGTCCTTTCCAGGCTGAGAGTAGCGGTTCACAACTTCCAGCAACCTAGGCCAGAGCTGTCCCACGAACTCCAGATCACTGGAATAATGGTAATAACTCCATACGGCCCGGATGAACCAGAGGGAAGCGTCCACGGTGTTGTAAGATCGGGCGCCAAGGTCATTGGGCAATACTCCATTGATCATTTCCGATGCAAAGGATTTCAGGACCGACTTGGCATCTTTAAAGCGGCCTGTGGTCAGAAGAAGACCCGGCAGCGCAATCATGGCATCCCGTCCCCAGTCGTCAAACCAATGATATCCGGCGATGAGGCTCGATGAATTACCTCTCTTGACCAGAAAGGCGTCCGCGGCTCTAGCCAATTCCGGAACTGGTGCCACAAGGGTCCTTAAACGCGTCTCTTCTTTCTTCTTCTCTGCCTTCCAGTCCGCCATGGAAGTCCTCCAGTTGGAGGCAACAATGGCAAAGTTTGTATCCCCGGAAAGCTCCAGGCAGAAGTAGCCTGGTGAAAAGAGGTTCTCCCGGCCGGCCAAACCACGGCGCTGCTCTTCCTCGTACTCAAAGTTATAATAAATCGTTTCCTCTGGCACATAACCGGCCCTGTCCGAGAAAAGGGTCAACCTGGTGCTCGATTGGAGAACTGTTCCATCGATTCCTGGCTCTTGACGAATCTCGGGCAGCTCGGAGGCGGCATGAAAGTTGCGGCTGTGAACGAGAGGGAAGACCCTCATCTTTCCCTGGCCGTTATGTATTTTGTAGCTGATGATGGTGGTATTCTCTCCATTAACCATGGAAATGGTCTTCTCGATGCTGGTTTTTCCGACCTGATAGCAGAATCTGGGAATCGGATCGATCCAAAACTCCTGTAGATATCGAAATCCTTGGGGATGGACCACGCCGGGATATTTGTGGTTGGCGAGCTTCTGGCCATTGACCTCCTCATCCAGAGATGAGAGCAAAAGCCTGCGGTTCCCAGGCGGGGTCAGGGCCGCCACAAGAAGGCCGTGATAGGCACGGGTGTTGCAGCCAATGGCAGTAGCTCCGGCGTAGCCTCCCAGACCGTTAGTCACCAGCCACTCGCGGCTAGTTCCCTCTTCATAGCTCTCCGGCCTGAGTATCATCTTCTCTCCGAGAGCCTGGCGTCCATGGCCTTTAGTAGACTCTTTCGCAGTCTCTCGCCCCGGAGAGATTGCAGCTTGTTCATCTTTTCCGCCAGGAATTCGTCTCCCAGGCTCGTCCTGGCCCAGGACGCATAATCACCTTCACAATTATGATATTCCAGTGAGGCCAGTGGTAGGGTGCCCAAAATCTCCTGCATCCCGGCCAGGGTCCAGGCTTCCTCCCCAGTGAACTCATCAATCCCGGTAGCAAAGCGGAAGGGCGAATCGGCCAGATGGGTTTTCTGCTTGAGCCGATAATGCAGATCACATAAAACGCTGAAGAAGGTGACCGAGGCGTCATAAGGGTTGCCGTACGGGCTGAAGTAGCTGTGCACCTCGCCCGGTCCCCCCCCATGAGTGAAAATGTAATAAAGATGATCGGAGAGGCCGAGAATCCTCCAGATCTCCAGAAGATCATTATCGTGACTCTCCTTGGCCGGAGCTTCCAGCCCCTTCTGGTATATGAAACAGGCCTGTTGCAGGGCATTGCCCAGCCAGCAGCTCGTATCCCTCTCCACGTCCGCCCAGGAGACATATCTCGGCACGGAAAGCTCTCTTTCGGGACTGACGTCCCTGGCAATCTCGCATGGTTTGGCGAATTCGAGATTATGATATTTGAGCACCTGATCCGGTAGACTGCGGAGAAACTCAAAGATGCCTGTCTCCTTCCACTGGTGCTCTCCAAAGGTCTCATAGTCACAGAAGATGTTTATGCATTTGCCTGGAGTTGACGCCAGCCAGCCAGCATATTTGTCTGCGGTGAGGGGGTACTCTTCCCAGCAGTGAGATGAGAAGCGAAAGCCGACATCGTCCGTGAGCTGATAATTTCGCAGCAGCAAGGAGAGGCTGGTTTCCGGGGGCCTGTAAACGAAGTTTGGATTCTCGATCACTCCCTCCGCGAATATGGCCCTGTATCCCATGGATTCGACCATTCGCGCAATCTCGTCGCTGTAGATCAGCTCGGTATTCTCGAAAGTGGTCGGCTTCACTCCAAAAATATCCCAGACCTGCTCCTTATGCATCTTAACCTGCTCGTAGAACTCCCTGGGATCCTCGTAGAGGCTGGCAAGCGAGTGATAGTAGGTCTGCTCCATTACCTCAACCTGGCCCGTCTCCACCAGCTCGACAAACGAGTCCAAAACCTCCGGCCGGTATTTTCGGCACTGTTCCAGGAATACGCCGGAAAAGCTGTATGCAACCTTGAAGGGCCTATCCGATTCCACATGCATCTGGATGCTCTCTCGGATCACCTTATTGGCCGGAAGATAGCATTTATCGGAAATGCGCTCGAAGATCCTTCTATTCTCGGAATCATCGAAATAGAACTTCCTCAAATCGGGAACGACCTGCCTATGCAGCGATCTATCCCAGAAGAAGTTTTTGTTCAGCCTGATGGGCTGGTGGACCTCGAAGCAGAGGGAAACAAAGGTCATGTCTTATTATCCGGCTACAAAATATTTACATCCTTCGCATTTGATCCCGTCAGATATCTGCTCGTGATTTGCCCGGCTCTGAAAAAGGGCTGCATAATTTCGGAGCGAAAGGCAGAACAATCTATAATTTTTTGACTTTTCTAGCCGGACTTAAATATATCTATCAATTTAATATTTAATTCTCTTTTCATCGTAATAGCAGAAACTATAAATAGCACTATGACCCAAATCATTGGCTTCCAGTGGGGGAATTTGCATAGTAATAGGATTGACGATGATCAAGGTAAGGTCTGACAAGGAAAGATTGGTTTATGCCGATCTAAAGAAAAGGCCGGAAGTTAGAGACGTTTATCGTCTCTTTGGTGAATATGACTTCTTCCTGGTTATGCAGGCAGATGGTGAAAAAAGGTTAGGTCAAATGCTGAGCCAGATCAAAGAAGGAGAGAACATTATCAAGACCGGCCCGGTACTTTTCACCGTAGTAGATAGTGATTTCGAGAAAATCTCCGAGGCGAATTCAGTCGCTCTCTTTGGCTGAATTCAATAGACCTTCTGCACTCTCCAGGCAAGACGGCTCGATCAAAGGCGCGAACTTCGTGCCATAGTAGATAATACCTCTATCGCCCTCTTTTCCCAGTATGCGAAAGACAGGACGAACGCGCATACCTATCTTTACCTCCTCTGAACAGGAGATGATCTGGCCTGTGATCTTGGGTCCTTCATCCAGCTGGATGATGGCGAGATTGTAAGGCGTAAGCCGCTCGAACTCTTCTGTAGCATTATAAATGGTAGTATATGTGACGATGGTTCCCGTCCCCTTGAAGGTATATTCCTCTAGATGCGCTCCGCGGCGGCAATTGGGGCAGAGATTGCGAGGAGGAAAGAAGTATTCATTGCAGCGGTTGCAGTGCGTTCCCAGGAGGTTGTACCTCTGAGGTATGCTTCTCCAGAATCTAGGCGCTTGCGTTGTCATCTTCACCTCGTAAATATGTGAACCAGGGCCGTTCCGCCCGAACCGCCCACATTGTGAGCAAGTCCTACTTCCACCTCATCGACCTGACGCTTTCCGGCTTCACCCCTCAGTTGCAGAGCGATCTCGTAGGCCTGTTTTATTCCCGTGGCCCCGACGGGATGACCGCAGGCCTTCAGGCCTCCTGAGGTGTTGATGGGCAAGGTGCCTCCCAAAGCCGTCAGCCCTTCTTCGGTGGCCTTTCCGCCCTGGCCTTTCTCGACAAATCCCAGGTCTTCAATGGCCAGGATCTCTGCGATGGTGAAGCAGTCATGCACCTCAGCCACATCCACCTGACGCGGTTCTATTCCTGCCTGGCGGAAGGCGGCTCGACCGGCATGGACGGTGGCGTCGAGTGTGGTCAGATCGCGGCGATCATGCAGAGCCAGCGTATCGCTTGCCTGACCGCTGCCCACTATTTTGATGGGAGTATCCGAAAACCGCCTGGCTATATCTGTTGGCGCAAGCACGACCGCCGCCGCGCCATCGGATATGGGCGAGCAGTCCAGTACGTGCAGTGGATCCGCAACCATCGGCGACTTATTCACGTCTTCGATAGATATCTCCATATGATACTGTGCTATCGGATTCATGCAGGCATGATGGTGATTTTTCACCGCTACCTGGGCCATCTGATCGTGCGTGGTCCCGTAGCGACGCATATGCAGCTTGGCCATCATGGCGTAAAGCGCAGGGAAAGTCGCGCCAAAGAAGCATTCCCACTCGCGGTCGGCTGCCGCCGCAAGCGCGTCCGCGGCAGTGCCGGAGGAGACATCGGTCATCTTCTCGACGCCGGCAGCGATTACGATATCGCTATAGCCGCTGGCAACAGACAGGATACCTTGACGGAGTGCAAGCCCTCCAGAGGCGCAGGCAGCCTCCACACGAGTGGAAGGCACGTGCAGGCGCGACAGGCCGGCGCAGTCTGCGATAAGCGCCCCGATATGTTCCTGCTCTATGAATCTGCCGCCGCTCATATTGCCCACATAGAGAGCGTCGATCTGCTCACCTACGATCTCGGCATCCTCAATGGCCAGGACTCCAGCTTCCGCGATCATGTCGCGCAAAGAGACATCCCATCGCTCTCCGAACTTGGTGCAACCGACACCAATAATGGATACAGACCTCATATTCTCAGCTTGCCCTTGTGTTTGGCGTACATGGCATAATCAAGATACTTCGCATTGCCGATAAAGTCGCGAACGCTTGGTGCATTGCAGCGAATGTCATCTATCCTGTCCAGCACTCTGATGCTGAAGGCATCGCTTCCGGCGCCTGAACCAAAGCTTGTCACAAAGATTCTCTCCCCGGGGCGGGCGATGTCCAGAGTGGCAGCAAGTCCGATAAGGCAGGATGCCGAGTAGGTGTTTCCAATCATGGGCACTATCAATCCCGGCTCGATCTGCTTCTTGCTGAAGCCCAGTATCTTGGCTACGCGCACAGGGAACTTGCCATTGGGCTGGTGGAAGACGGCATAATCGTAATCTTTGGGCTCAGTTCCCATTCGCTCCATCAGCCCGCGCGCGGCATTCGTCACATGCTTGAAATAGGCCGGTTCGCCTGTGAATCTTCCGCCGTGCTCCGGATAAGGCATGCCCTCACGCCTCCAGAAATCAGGTGTGTCAGTAGTAAAAGAATAAAAGCCCTCAATCTCTGCGGCAAGATCCCTGCTGCCTATTAGATACGCAGCCCCGCCTGCCGCGGCAGTGTATTCCAGCATATCTCCGGGCGCTCCCTGGCTCACATCCGATCCAATGGCCAGACCAAGGTCGATCAAATTGGAGGTCACGAGGCCCAGACATGCCTGGATGGCTGCGGTACCTGCCTTGCAGGCAAACTCGAAGTCGGCTGCGGTGTAAGAGGATGACGTGCATACTGCCTGGCCGACGATCGTGCCCGTGGGCTTCACGGCATAGGGATGGCTCTCCGAGCCAGCATAAATGGCGCCGATCCGTTTCGGATCCACTCCTCCCCGGTGGATCGCATTGCGTGCTGCCTCCACGGCAATGGTTACTGCATCCTCGTCAAGATCCGGCACGGATTTCTCGAAGACGCGAAGGCCCTCTGAGATATCGTCTCCATCTCCCCAAACCCTGGCGATCTCGTCCACACGTATCCTGAATCGCGGGATATAGACCCCATAACTGACAATACCTGAGACCAAGAGGATTCACCCTTTGCTCAACGCACTGGTTATTTCGTCAACTGAAAAATGTGTCGTTAAAAGAGGAATGTTTTCGACCTCTGCGATCCTTTTAGCTACCGGATCCACGTCGGCCGGCATAAGTCCCTGCAAGACCACAGCACCGGGCTTGAGGTTGCTGACTCTCACTGCCACCATGGGCGATTTGCCTGACCGGACGCCTGTAAATATCAGGGCTCGAGCTGTGCTTCGCCCGTAGATCTTCTGGAACTGGTCGGGAAGCATTTCCACAATGGCCTTCATGCTATCTATTACCGTATACCCCCAGATGGTGATATCCGTCCGGCCAAAGATGACTTCAGCTTCCAGTTTCCGGGCGATATCGATGAGGGGGAGTGGATCCTGATACTCGCAGACGCTGCATATAGAATCAAGACCTAAGATGTCGCTCCACATGTTCTCGTAAGCGCGTAAGACATTGCAGCCGCGACTCTCATCCACTCTAAGCAGCGCATCTATGATCTTGCTTACGATCATTATGCCTGGTGACTTCCTCCTGCCGCTCTCATAATCGGAGATCACGGAAGGAGATATGCCCAGGTGATTGGAGAGGTCGGTCTGGGTTATGCCGAAGTTGCGCCGCCACTTCCGCAAGGTGTCGCCTGGACTCTGGGACAGGGTGATCTCTCCTGCAATCTTCTCAGCCAATAGTCCTCGTGCGTTGGAGATCTCCCCACCTGATTTCATAAAACAACAACTGGTCAAACTAGGATATAAATGTAGCGAAAATAATTCGGCATTTAACGTAATGATGCTAGATAAAAATAGTGCGTCGACCGGGATTCGAACCCGGGTTGTAGGCTTGCTTCGCAGAATCGATTCATCTGCCTGGAAGGCCCAAGTCATAACCACTAGACCATCGACGCCCGGCCTCTAAGTCTCACAGGTTGAACTTAACTGTTTCGATCCAAAATCTCTGAATTATCTGATATCCGGCTGATAGACTGCTAATTTGATATTCATTAGAAAATTTGATATATGGGTGAGACCGCGAAGAGCAATCTGAGCAAGAATAATGAATTTCCTGATTGTCGCCTTCTGGCTAATGCTGCCTGCCTATATCCCCAACAACTGCGCAGCGCTCTTCGGCGGAGGCATGCCTTTGGACATGGGCCAGACCTTTCAGGATGGGCAGAGAACCCTTGGCGACGGCAAAACTTTTCGAGGAACTATCGCAGGGACCGTATGCGGTATTCTGATGGGGCTCCTGCAAAACCAGATCGCTCCGACATTTGGCCTGCCGTCCTTTGGCATTGGATGGGAGCAACTTCCTATTCTTCTGTCCCTTGCCCTGGGTGCGATGCTGGGAGATATTGTGGCTGCCTTCTTCAAGCGCCGCCTGGGTCTGAAGCGCGGCGCACCTCTTTTTGTGATTGACCAGATCGACTTCGTCATGGGCGCCTGGCTCTTCACCATTATAGTCGCACCGCACTGGTTCTGGCAGAACTTTACGCCTTCCATAATCCTGATCGTGTTGATAATGACTCCTATCCTGCACCGCGCAACCAATATCATCGGCTACAAGATGGGTGCGAAGAGAGAGCCCTGGTAAAAGCCTATAGGGCTTGCCGCCATAGAAATTTTGGACATGCCGGCATCGCGAAAGCTTTATAAGTTCAGGTAATTGATACCAAGAGCGTCATAGCCAATTTAATAGTGTAAAACTATGAAATTGGTGAAATGAAAAGGAGGAGGAATAAATGGACGCATTTGGCATGGGGCTCGTAGCTGCTATGGGTGCCCTTGCGACAGTTGCGGGTGCATCTGAGGATATCGACTCGGATATTGGTTCTCAAAGCAACCCCAATTCGCAAGTTCAACTGGCTGCCCAGGTAGGAAATCCCCACCGGATTTATAATAAGGCCATTGCAGGCGAGCCGCCATCGAACGCTTTGTGGTGCGCAACCGCATGCATCATGGCTTACGTGCTTATCGAAGGCTTTCATATGCCTTTGCTCTTTGCAACAGTCGCTGGTGCTTCATTAGCTGCTTTATTCGACGGAGTAATGGCAACCAGTGCCTACTTCGGAAGGTCCGCCAGCCAGTCCAGGTTCAATCAGTGGATCTACCTGGATATCGTAAGATACACTACGCCGTCTATTATGGCGCATGTATGGATAACATCGTTCTGTGTAACCCTGATCGCAGTTATTCAGGTTTACGTACTTACGCCTCATCATCCCTTCCCGATTCCCGTCATTGGCCTCATTTGGGGCATAACCATCGGAGCTATCGGGTCGTCTGTGGGTGATATTCACTACGGTGGTGAACGTGAGTTCCAGTGGAGGCTTTTCGGACAGGGCCTCAACACCATGCTCTCCGGACAGATTGTCAGGAAAGCAGAAGCCGGCTTGAGAAACTCTATTGATAATGCCTGGTTCTGCGCCAAGTTCGGCGGTCCATGCACTGGCCTTGGCTTCGGCCTGACTGTGTTCTGCGATAACTGGAGAACAACCGTATTCGACCCCGTTACCCAGGCACCGTATGCAATCGCGATGGGAGTCATATTTGTCATTCTTATGAACGTTTATAACCTCTATATGGAGATCTCCGCGAGGAAGAAGTACGGGCCGTATCCAGGCTATAAGGGGGACATTGCAGCATGAGCATGACCTTTGATATTAATACGCTCGTTTATATGCTGGAGATCGTAGTTGGAAGTCTCCTGGTGAGCGTGGGTGTACACTTTGTACCTGTCGGCGGCGCACCAGCAGCAATGGCGCAGGCTACAGGTATCGGTACTGGCACAGTTACCCTGGCAGCAGGCTCGGGATTGACAGGATTGCTATCTGCCGGCCTCATGATGTCCGTCACAGATAACATCTGGCCGATTCTGGCTACCGGCGCGGTAGGCTCCATGATCATGATGGACGCCACGATGCTGACTGGTGACTTCATCTACTCCTATGCCGTCGGCTGTCCTTATGCCTCGGCCAAGGTTAACTACGACCCCATCACCATGTTCCCCCAGCCACCCTATGTGGCCCCGGGTACAGTCGGTCAGGGCATCCCCACGGTCTGCTTCGTGAGCGGCACCATTGGAGCCTTGCTCGGTGGAGTCGGTGGAGCTATGATTTATTATCCGTGTATGCAGATCAGCGGCAACCCGGCACAGAGCGCTATCTTCGCGTTGGGCATATTCTTCGTGCAGTCTGTGATTCCTTCCTGGAACATCCAGGGAACTATCGAAGGATTCCACGACCCCAAGTTCAAGAAGTGGCCATTGGCCTTTAAGGCAAGCCTGATTGCAGGAATACTCTTGGCCATTATGACCGTATTGATTCAGCCATTGGGAGGCGCATAGATATGGATCAGCTTAAAGGATTCACCTTCACCCCCCAGCAACTGAGGATGTACGGCATAATTGGGTCAGTTGTAGGAATATACCTGACTGTAGGCCTAAATGTTCTGACTGGGACAAAACTGTTCTCCTTTATTGGATCAATTGCGGCCCTATTTGCAGTGCTTTGGGGCGCAAACGCCATCCGTAGAATCTGTTCCTACGGTCTCGGTACAGGAGTTCCCGCCATGGGAATGCTGTGCACGGGAATGGGATGTGTAGCTGCCGTATTCGGTCTGAACCTCGCTGGGCGATTCGGAATTGAATGGGCAGGTGTCATCATTACCCTGATTTACGCCGCTATCTTCGGATACGTCGTAGGCGTGCTCTGTAACAAGGTAATGAAGTTCAACATCCCTATCATGGAAGAAGGATTGACGGACGGTGCCGCTGCATGCACCATGGCCATATTGGCCTGGAGCGTTACCATCTCCGGATCACTATCGTATAATGCCATTATTGCTGACGTATACAACACCGGCTTCCTGGCACTCATCTTCATCCTGGGCGGCATGGCCTTATTCCATCCATTCAACGCCAATCTGGGCCCGGATGAGAAGCAGGACCGTACCCTCATAGATGGTATGATGGTAGGTGGACTGGCAATGATCGGAGTAGGCATATGCTCCTTAGTGACGTTGGGACTGGCCCCGGCAATGCTGACGATAGTAGTGGGCTTTGCAATCTGGTACTACTTCTACATCTGGTACTTCAGACTGACAACGAGAGATGCTGCCGCAGTGGTAGGAACAGGGCTTTTGCCACCAAGCGCGCTATAGGAGGTCTAGAAAATGGGAGTTGTTAGAGTATCACCCGAATTGGGTCTATTATTTGATCCGATCAAGGGAACAATCTCGACGGAAAGGGAGGATCTCATTCAGTATGCACTTGATCCCCTCTACCCCAAGATTGATAGACTGGACAGGATAGCGCAGGATATGATGAACCAACTGGTGCCCGACAATGAGCTCATGGAGTCTTACGCCAACAGGGCTAAATGTTCCTACATCGGCGGTCTCTACACCAACGTTTGGATGGGCTTAATCATCGGCCTAGTGGTGGCCTTTGTCATCCTGATCAGCTCTCTGTTCGCTACCCCAGCGGGTGTAGCGCTAGTAAGAGCTGCTGTGACGCATCCGGGAGGTATGTAAAATGGTACTGAAGAAGAAGCCTACCGATCCATGGCCGCTGATTACTGGAGAGTATCATGCAGGAAACCCGGAGAATCCGGTAGCAGTATGCACCTGCGGATCGCATCTAAAGGCGGATGAGCTGCTGGCGGTAGGAGCAAGCCTCGTCGGTCCCTGCAAGACCGAGAACATCGGCATCGAGAAGATGACCGCCAACATGGTCTCCAACCCCAACATCAGATACTTACTTCTCTGTGGAATGGAGGTCAAGGGACATATCACCGGCCAGTGCACGGAAGCGTTCCTCACAGGTGGGGTGGACAAAGAAGGAAAGATTGTAGGCTCGACAGGTGCCATCCCCTTCATCCAGAACCTGACGGAGGAGTCCATCGAGAGAGTCATGCAACAGGTCCAGCCCATCAATATGATGAACGTCGAGGACATGGGCGCCATCAAGGCCAAGATCCAGGAGCTCGTCTCCAAAGATCCGGGCGCCTTGGATGTCGAGCCCATGAGAATCGAAATCAAGGCCGCAGGAGAAGAAGAGGAGGCCCATGGGCCGAGGCCGCTGGCAGCCGAGGTTGTGGAGATCAGAGATCGGATCAGAATGCAGGATTATGCAGTGACCGTCAATGGTCTTCTCAACAAGCTCCAGGCAGGCATCTACGCAGGAAAGATGGAGGGCATAGCTCTGGGAGTTACCATCGTCCTGATATTCTTCGGCTTAATCCTGAGGGTAGCCCCTAACGGAGGGACCTAAAAATGGCAGAAGAGAAAGAAGTTGTCTACGGCCAGGGATTTCCTACGGTCGTCCTGGTCCAAGAGGGCTATTTCGATGACCTGGTAGAGGATATCAAGTATAAAGGCCAGCTCCTGGCCAGAGAGACGAAACTGAGTTCAGCCGTTATCTCTACAGTTTCGATGGGATTCTTCACCGGGTTCATCATCGCACTCTTGATGATGATCGGGCCGTTCTTCATATTCAAAGGGGGGCTGTGAGCAATGACAAATGAAGGAAAGCAGACAGTGCCCATAGCGGTCGTCGATCAGGAACAGTTCAACCTGCTGATGACCAGACTGGATAAGATCGATGAGAAGATCGAGTTCTACTCAGGTGAGAAGTTCCTCCGTGCCGGCAAGTCCGTCGGCAGGGATCTCGGCTTAGCCTACGGGCTCTGCGCTGGATTAATCATGATATTGGGGTATATATTGTTCGTATATGCCGGCCACTGGACGAGGGTGATTTGAATGTTTAAGTTTGATAGGAAGCAAGAAGTCTTCGAATTCGGCAAGTTCAAGGTTGGGGGCCAGCCTGGAGAGTACCCCACGTGCTGCATAGGCACCATGTTCTATGCCAGGCACAAGATTGTCTCCGATGCGGAGCACGGAGTCTTTGATACGGCTGCGGCCGAGAGGCTCTGGAATGCACAGGTTGAGATGAGCGACATAACCGGCAACTCCTGTATGAACCAGATCGTCGCTGAGAGCAATGAGGCCATGAAGAAGGAGATCGACTGGTTTGTAGGTCTTTCGGACTATCCGTTCCTCATCGACTCCTCTGCACCAGAGGTGCGCGCCTTTGGCGTCAAGTACGCCTCTGAGATCGGCGTGGCCAACAGGGCCGTCCATAACTCCATCAACGCCTCCATCACACCGGAAGAGCTGAAGGCAGTAAAGGAGAGCGACCTCGATGCCGCCATCGTCCTGGCATTCAACGCCATGGAGAAGGGAACCGTGGGCAAGATGAACATCCTGACCAAGGCTGCCGGCGGCGCCAAGATGGGAATGCTGGATTACGCCAAGGAATGCGGCATCACCAGGATTCTGCTGGATGTTGCGGCGATGCCCTTAGGCAACGGCTCCGGTGCCACCTACAGGGCCTGCATTGCAGTCAAGGCTCAGCTGGGCTTGCCCGTGGGCGCTGGCTTCCACAACGCAGCCTCCGCCTGGGACTGGATGAAGCAGTGGAAGAAACAGCATAAGGAAGCTTTCGCACCCGTGGATATCGGCTCCAACCTGGTAGCCGGCATCCTGGGAGCTGACTTCTACCTGTACGGTCCCATCGAGAACGCACCCATGATCTTCCCCGCTGCCGCAATGGTGGACATCATGAAGGCGGAATCTGCCGAGGAACTGGGGCTGAAGGTTCTGACCGAGGATCATCCCTTTAAGAAGACGCTCTAAGCGCGTCTCCTTTTCCTTTTTTGAGGATCTTTTGCCTCAGGTCTTAGTGCTGACTGCTTTTGATGATATCAGATTTAGTTGCCAGAGATGCGGCGCCTGCTGCCATCATAAGAGGCCGCAGGAGTTCGGGGACCTGGTCCCTCTGGATCGGCTGCCGGAGTTCTGGGAAAAGTCGAACCTCATTTATCTGACGGAAACGGATATCGAGAACATCGGCCGCAAGACTGGTCTGGAACCCCGTGAATTTGTGGATACGCTTCATGAGTATGATGGCCGATGCGTGCATGTTGATGATCAAGGATCAAAGATCATACTGGATTTTCCAGTCATGCAGAGCAAGGAGGACACAACATGCGTATTCTACAAGGATGGTTGCACCATCTACCAGGATCGACCCAGGGCCTGCAGGCTCTTTCCCTTCCGGGTGGAGGAGAAGTCAACGCCTGAAGGTGATATCATCTTGAGCATAGGCTACAATCCCCTGTGTCCGGGGATAGGCAAAGGCAATAGAGCGGCAAAAAAAGATCTGGAGAAGCTTGTAATTGACCAGTTCAGGCAGAGGAGCGAACAAATCGCGTCTGAGCTGGGAATGCTCGTGGCGACGGGCAAAATCTGCAAAGACGCGCAGATATACAGGACCAATCCCAGTCGCGGGCCGAGGAATTCCGAGCCGGACCCTGGAGACTTGACCAAATGAGTGACGCATATCAGGCCGGTAAGGTTTTTCTACTGAAGAGTATAACAGAAGACAGGCATGGACTAATCCAGCGCCTGATTACGGGAGGTAAGATTCATGACAGTTGTAAAGAGCGATGCAATGCTGCAGCACGAGAAGTGGATCGCAGAGGTTGTAGCTCATAGGCCAAAACACAGAAGAGAAGTAATGCACATAGAGATGCGGAATGTAATTGTCGTGGTGGCTATTCTTGCAGTGGTAGTTATTGCGGCAGCTTCAATGATGCATTAGTTCAGGGAGGCCGGCGACTGTCCGGCCTTCAATACAGCTTTAGATCGCAATAAAACCAGATCGGTCAACGCTCTTGAGCGATGGTTTTTTTGCAGAAAGCGGTAGCACAAAGTTTATGTGTGAAGTAGGAAAATAAGAGCCAAATCTATGTTACTCATTGCCTGAAAAGGAGGTGAAAATAGATGCCTAACCTTATGGATCAGCTAATCGCTGTGGTACTATTCGGCGTGCTTACAGTCGTACTGCCCGCAGTATTCAACAAGTGGTCCGATAGCAGAGCACAAGTCAGATAAACTTGTTCTGCCCGATCCTGGCCAATGCCAGGATCCTTATTACTATTATCCTATTTTGTATTTCATATTGTCGTAATGCCTGAAGGCCGGCAACCTGGAATGATAATTAGGCCTCCTTTGATAGGCTCGCGAATGAAGATACCTCCAACTGCCTTCGCATGGATGATTGAAATCCGAGGATAGCATTGATAAGGTCCTTAGTCCAATAGCGATTTCCTGAATGATAAAAGGAAGAATGATTCGTTGTATAGGCTGTGGGGCTGAGTTCTCCACCGAGGAAATATTGATATCCTGGCTTGAAGGCAAAATCCCTAACACTATAAGTTGTCCTGTTTGCGGCAAGCTTGAATCAAGTCTTATCGCGAGACAAATCAAGATAAGGGCGTGAGAGGTTCGAGTCATTCTATGTATTCTTGGGGTCTTGACGTGAAAGATAGGCCCATGCAAAAATACTTATACCTCCTGATCATGTAAACCTTGCCCAATGCCATGGGTTTACAGCAAAATTGTCGTGGGGTTTATCCACTATCTTGCCCGACAATAGAGAGCCAGTAAAAAAATATTGGCTCTCAATCTTCTCATTAAACCAACATTGCAGTTACAGCAAAGGCTTTATAGTATTGTCAACCTTCCTCGCGAAGAAGGAGTTTACAAACCGAGAGGAATAGTTCTATGGACCTGGCTGCCGTCGTAATAGTCGTATACTTGTTGGCGATGCTTGCCATAGGCGCTTGGGGGCTTCGCATGAAAGGACTGGAGGATTTCCACCTGGCGGGGCGGAGCATAAAGCTGGTTCTTCTTACAGGCACATTCTGTGCCACCATCATCGGCGCTTCGGCAACTCTGGGCATGGCAGGTTTGGGCTTCAGCAAGGGCCTGCCAGGTGCATGGTGGATGCTCTCCGGCACGGCGGGCCTGCTGGTGCTGGCGACCTTTTTTGCTGAGAAAGTTAGGGCTACAGGATGCTACACTCTGCCCGAACTGGTGGGCTCTTTCTATGGGGAAAGGGCAAGGTTTGTCGCTTCCACCCTCATTGTAATCTCCTGGGTGGGAGTCATTGCGGTGCAGATCGTGGCTTCAGGCAAGGTGCTGGGAGCGGTATTCGGGGGAAATGAGACCCTATTCATGATTGCCTGCACGGCAGTCTTTGTGCTCTACACAGTTCACGGAGGTCAGAGCTCTGTGATAAGGACCGACCTGGTGCAGTTAGTCATAATATTAACAGGAATGACCGTCCTTTTTTTCAAAGCCTTAGAGGCCGGCGGACCCGGCTTGCTCCAGGGCCAAAGCTTTCCTGCATCTCCTGAGATGGGGTCAAGCGATGTACTGACCATGCTATTGGTTGTCGGCTCGGCGTACCTGGTCGGTCCTGATATGTATTCCCGTCTGTTCTCTGCCCATAGCCCCAGGGAAGCAAAGGTATCGGCGGCGATCGCAGCTGTCATCCTTATCCCGACGGCCTTCCTGATTACTTCGCTTGGTATTTTCGCCCGGTCGCTCTATCCTGCGGCTTCCCCTGAGCAGGCGATCCCGCTGCTCCTGACAGGACTGCTATCCTCCGGCACAGAAGGCTTGGTGGCAGCCGCCCTACTGGCGGCGTTCATGTCATCAGCAGACACGAGCCTGATGACCGCCACATCCATTTTGACTCTGGATATTTACAGAAAAATAAGCCCGGATTCGAGTGAACGGAAACTGATGGCAGTCTCAAGGCTTTCCGTGTTAGGCATAGGGATTTCAGCCCTTGCATTGGCGGTCTCAATGCCCGGCATCATTAAGACCCTGCTTATTGCTTATACCGTCTTCACCAGTGGCCTGCTCTTGCCGGTTATTGCCGGATTCTATAGAGATAGGCTGGGCCTTACGCCTTCCGGCGCGTTGGCAGCATTGGTTGGAGGCGGACTAACAGCAATCTTCCTGGGCCAGAAGTATCCTCTGCTTGGCATAGCGGTCTCTGCAGCATTTCTATTTGGGGTAAGCTGGTTGGAGAGACTGTATACGGAGCAAGAATGCCAAAACGTAATATAATATAAAACACGAAAATTTCTACCGGGCTGCCTCTTGTCTTGGATAGATGAAAAGCTAGAGCTGGTACAAAAATTGATGGCAAGTATAAAGACTGCTGCAATACGCGGTCCCCATAACTAGAACCGAACCGGCGAAAGCGCCGGAAACCAGCGATCCGGTGTCAGTGCTCTGTCTCTTAACCCAAACAGCTATATCGTGTGCATTCAGGCTCAATTTATAGCCTCTGCGCCTCAGTACAGCTCTGACGGAGTCACGGTCTACTCCGCTTTTCTTCGCGATCCTGCCAATTTCAGATCTATCGTAGAACTGCAGCTGTCTGGCTTCGCATTTCGAAATATATTCTTCCAGGGAGGCGATCTTTTTGGCATAATTCATATGTTCGCCTTCCTTACTCTTCCAGACCATCCGGCCATGACCGTTATTAGTCAATTGATAGCCGAGACGTCTTAGCTCAGAACGAATTCGATCCGGGGATAAGCCAAAACGTTCTGCCATGGACTTGACCTCTCGATGATCATAAATGCAGGATCTAAAATTGTTGCTATTTGTTAGATAGATTTCGAGATCAAGAATAGTCCTGTCAGTATGTTGGGTCGCAGCCGGCGTAACTATATATAAACTTGGTTTCGGGATGCTCTTATTCATATTCGCCTTGGAATTAAGCTTTGGATGATTAGCGGTGATGAGAGGATCGAGGACCAGCAATCTCTAGGCTGGCCTCGATTGTACGGCGGATGATGGCTGAACCCCGCCACAACGCTCGCGTAAACTTCTAGCGTTGGGCCAAGTTTACGTACTCCTAGAAGTATAAATGCTTTATCCTGCGTTTTAAAGATCGTATTTTGGATTTATTGCCTTTGGGAGGCGGACTAACTTTTCAATATGTGGTAGATAATTGTCAGTATTTTAATCACATTGCTTTTTATTCAATAAAAAATTTATGTATTGGCGTCGTGGAGCCTTCTACTTCCGGGATGGTTCGAGGGCCCAGGGAGAAGCAAGGCACGTCCAAATTGGCAAAGATATTGAACTTTGATCTATTGGAGGTGCCAATTCGTAAGATCATAGTTGAAACTCCTATGATCCTGGGGAAGCGGGCTAGCATGTGGCAAATGAAAAATCAAATGCTTGACATCTTGGACTTTGATTTGTATGGGAAATGCACTACCCACAAACGCGAAGCAATCGGTGTCCTCTCTGGATGTATTATTTACTTCACGTAATGATCTTAAGAGCGATCATAATTTCTCATAATTTCTCATAAAAATTCTCAAAAGTTTTTATATATCAGATTTGACCGTATGCTAGTTCCCATGGAGAATGGCACTATGAGAATCAGTCCTAGCACACGAAGGCAAGTTCTGAGGTCGAGTGCAAACCCAAGCCCGAATTACAGGTGACTCCGATATGATTCCAAACTTAATCATGCCTGCCATGAAAACCAAAACTATTGTCGTGTTCAGTTTAACATATGTCCTGGCACAAGTTTTCAACACTCTTCCTATCCCGAGCACTTTTGTGTCGGGCCAGCGTACCCGATAATTTCGTAATTATTTATATCAATCAATTTATTAATTATAACTCAAATTGCTATTTATTACATACTAAAATTTGATGCACGGAGGACTAAATGCTGGTCGAATTGGCGCATGTGGCCATTATAGCCGCCTGTCTTGCAGTGGCAGTATTCTATGGCAGGTACATGGCGAGGGTCTTCAACGGAGATTCAAATCTGCTCACGCCGATTATCCGGCCCGTGGAGAAGATAATTTACCGCCTGTGTGGAATTGACGAGCAGAGAGAGATGTCCTGGAAGAACTACCTTTTGATGCTTATTTGCTTCGAAGTGCTGGGGATTGCTTTCTTCTTCATGCTCCTCATGTTGCAGGGCGTTCTTCCCCTCAATCCTCAGGGGCTCGGCTCTTTTCGCTGGGATACTGCTCTGAACACGGCATTCTCTTTCGTCACCAATACCGAATGGCAGGTCTACTCCGGTGAGCGGGACATGAGCTATCTCTCCCAGATTCTGGGAGTCATTGTTCAGGACTTTCTCAGCCCGGCCGTGGGATTGGCCTGCAGCGTCGCCTTGATCCGGGGCTTTGTCCGCAAGAACTTCGATACCATTGGCAACTTTTGGGTCGATGTGACCCGGATTGTATTCTACATCATCTTGCCCTTGGCCTTAATCTTGGCCTTTGCCATCGCCTCTCAGGGTGTTATACAGAATATGAACCCTTATGTCACAGCAAAGACGTTGGAGGGGGCAGAGCAGCTCATACCAGGCGGGCCGGCGGCAGGCCTGATCGCTATGCAGATAGTGTGCGAGGACGGAGGCGGCTTCTTCAACGTGAATGCGGTCCATCCCTTCGAAACTCCCACGCCCCTATCCTATGCATTTGAGATGTGCATCATGTTGCTCGTCCCGGCCTCGATGTGCTTTGCCTTCGGAGAGATGATCAGGAACCGCAAGATTGGATGGGCGCTTTTCGGAGCCATGCTGGCGCTTTATCTGCTATCATCGCCCTTCTACCTCTACCCGGAGTTTCAGGGAAATCCGATACTGGAAAAGCTGGGCGTCGCAGGCGGCATGAACCTGGAAGGCAAGGAGATGCGCTTCACATTATTCGAGGACATGATCTGGACATTGACCTCCATGTGTCCCGCCAACGGCTCGACCCTCGTCCAGCATGACAGCGTGCTGCCTCTCAGCTTCATGGGAATACTCTGGAACATAGTGGTGGGAGCGCCAATATTCGGGTGCTGGGGCGAGGGCATAATAACCATGCTCTATTACTTCATTCTGGCAATGTTCCTGGGAGGGCTCATGACCGGCCGTTCACCGGAGATGGCGGGCAAGAAGATCGAACCCCGGGAGATCATCCTGGCAGCGGTATCACTCCTGTCATCATCGTTGCCCACACTGGTCTTCACAGGGATCGCCATATCTTTGCCCCTTGCCCTCGCGGGCCTGAATAATTACGGACCGCATGGGCTGATGGAGATCTTTTACAACTATGCATCCATATGCGTCAACAACGGCTCGCCTGCCGCGGGCCTGACTACTAACACGCCATTCTACAATCTGACCATCGTGGTGGGAATGGCTATCGGGAGGTACTCCACTATGTTCACGGCTCTGGCCATTGCCGGGTCGCTGGCCAAGAAGAAGATCATTCCAATGACCGCAGCAACCCTGCCCGTGACCAGCCCCTTCTTCATCATCCTGGTGGTAGGCACGGTCATAATAGTGAACGCCCTGCAGTTCTTCCCGATTATGATGCTCGGCCCGATTCTGGAGCATCTGTTCATGCAATTGGGGAGAACGTTCTAGGAGGACCGCATGCACACTAAGACATACGATCTGTGGCAATCGGACCTGATAAGAGCTGCGGCAAAGGACTCCATTCTGAAGCTGAACCCTCGCGCCCTTTGGCGAAACCCAGTGATGCTTATAGTAGAAATGGTTTCAGCCTTTAGCACCGTGATAGCTGTCTACGATCTGTTCACGGGGGGAGACTTTAGACTCAATATTCAGATCAGCATCTGGCTCTGGTTCACGGTGCTGTTCTCAACATTCTCCGAAGCTCTGGCCGAAGGTCGTGGCCGTGCCCAGGCAGAGAGCCTGCGCCAGGCTCGAAGCGAGGCCATGGCCAACAGGCTGCTGGGGGATGGCAGCTTGGAGCCAGTCTATGCATTAGATCTGCGCAAGGGCGATCTCGTGCAGATAGGGGATGGCGAGACCATACCCAGTGACGGAGAGATCGTGGATGGTGTGGCTTTGGTGGACGAATCTGCCATAACCGGCGAGTCGGCGCCCGTGGTGCGTGAGCCGGGGGGCAGCATGGTCGGCGTAACCGGCGGAACGAGGGTGATCTCCGGTCTGATCAAAGCCCGCATAACCGCGAATCCGGGTGAGACCTTCCTGGACCAGATGATTGCCATGGTTGAGAGCGCCAAGCGACAGAAGACGCCCAATGAGCGAGCCTTGGAGATGCTGCTTGTGGGCATGACTCTGATGTTTGGAGTAGTAGTGATCATGCTGGTGCCTGTTGCAGGCTACATGAACGTGTCGCTATCCATACCTATTCTTATGGCCTTGCTGGTCTGCCTCATGCCTACCACCATCGGGGGCCTCTTGCCTGCCATCGGAATTGCAGGCATGGAAAGGCTGCTGCGGAGCAATGTGATCTCATTGAGCGGCAAGGCGGTGGAAGCAGCTGGAAATGTGGATGTGGTCCTGATGGACAAGACCGGCACCATCACTCTTGGGAATAGAATGGCGACTGAGTTCATCCCGGCCGAAGGAGTCCGCATCGATGATCTCGCAGAGGCAGCCATGCTCTCCTCCCTGGCAGATACTACCCCGGAAGGTCGCAGCATAGTGGAGCTCTCCAAGTCTGTCCTGGGCATTCGGGGAAGAGATATTCGGCCCGAGGAGGGTTCTGCCTTCCTGCCCTTCAGTGCCGAGACTCGCATGAGCGGAATAAACCTGGAGGGCCGAGAGATTCGAAAAGGAGCAAGCGATGCTATAGAGGAGTTAATGAAATCCTATGCCTGCAATGTCCCGGAAGATATCAGAGCCGCAGCGGAGGGTATAGCCAGAGAAGGCGGCACTCCTCTTCTCGTTGCTGAAGGGTCCAGGGTTTTGGGAGCCATTCGCCTGAAGGATGTGCTAAAAGAGGGCATAAAAGAGCGCCTATCAAACTTGCGCAAGGTTGGCATACGTTCGGTCATGATCACGGGAGATAACTCCACCACTGCCGCAGCCATTGCTGCAGAAGCGGGCATTGATGACTTCATCGGCCAGGCCCGCCCGGAGGCAAAGTTGGAGGCCATTCGCAGGTATCAAAATGAAGGTCACATGGTGGCAATGATTGGAGATGGCACAAACGATGCACCGGCTCTTGCCCAGGCGGATGTGGCCGTGGCCATGAACGCAGGAACGCAGGCAGCGAGGGAGGCCGCTAACATGGTCGATCTGGATTCCAACCCAGCCAAGCTGCTGGATATCGTGGAGATAGGCAAGCAGATCCTGATCACTCGCGGAGCTCTGACCACCTTCTCAGTGGCCAATGACGTCTCCAAGTACTTTACCATACTGCCTGCTATGTTTGCATATAGCTATCCAATGCTGAATGTGCTGAATGTCATGCAGCTTTCCACGCCTACAAGCGCGGTGCTGGCAACGGTGATATTCAATGCGCTTATCATACCACTGCTCATTCCTCTGGCATTGAGGGGCGTTCGATACACACCGAGCTCAGCAGAGGATCTGCTGCGAAGAAATATGTTGATATATGGCGTGGGGGGGCTGATTGTGCCCTTCGTCGGCATCAAACTGATGGACATACTCGTAGTGTTGTTGCACCTGGTGTGAGATGATGGACAAGAATGAGTTGGCTAGAGATTTGAGGGCATGCGTGTTGCTGTTTATAGTCGTCTGTGTCCTCAGCATCGTTTATACTCTATTCATTAACTGGAGTACCCAGACTATTATGCCCTACCAGGCCAATGGAAGCCTGCTGTACATGAATGGCACAGTCGTGGGCTCTGAGCTCATAGGACAGAACTTCACCAGCCAGGGCTATTTCCATGGCCGCCCCTCGGCCGTGAACTATGCCGGCAACAACTCGGGCGGCAGCAATTACGGGCCGACAAGTGCCGCGCTGATGGAGCAGGTGCGCCAGAGGATCGAAAAGGTGAGAATCGATAACGGTCTGCCGGCCAATGCCACAGTGCCCGCGGATCTGGTGCTGGCCTCGGGAAGCGGCCTGGACCCGCATATCAGCGTGGCAAGTGCCTTCCTGCAGGTTCCAAGAGTGGCCAAAGCGAGGGGACTGCCTGAGACCGATGTAAGGGCGCTGGTCGATCGGCATATCGAGCCCCTCCAGTTCGGCATCTTCGGACAGGAGAGGGTAAACGTTCTCAAGCTGAACATGGCCCTGGATGAATTGGCCATGAGCCGCAAGCGATGAATGGCAAGGAAAGTTCGATCCTGACACATTTCGGCAGCTTCTCCAGCATGGAGAGCAGGAGGCTGAGGATGCTGCTCGCAGTACTTCATCATCGCAAAGCGAATCTCTCGCACATTTTTCGTCGCACTGTTCTTATCGAGGGGTATTCTTAAGTATTAAGAACTTTTATGAAAGGCCTCTATGACATCGTCCTATGATATCATAGATCCCACAGTAGTAGGACGTGCAGTAAACACTGCGTCGCATTGCGGCTTATATATCAAGGTTACTGAAGCACAATTTTGAGATATTATCCTATTATCTCAGAAATTTTTAGGATAAAAATAATATTTCATGAGATATAATTCCTAGGCGATAAATGAGAATATGTCCGGCTGAATGGAGTGATTAAAATGTCAACATCGAGCAGTGAAGATGCCAAGATGATCGCCGATCTGAGAGAGATCTCAGAAAGAGAAGGCAAGGAGATAATCAAAGGCATTGCGATAGTTGTAGCATTAATCCTTTTGTGGTGGATTGTGGTGATGTTTTTCTTTGGCGGGGGCTGGGCATCTTGAAGCCAAAAAAAATGGATTCAGACCTAAACGGCTGCAGCTCGGAAATCAATGAACAAAGATGTTTCGCCTATATTTCATTCGGAACGAGATAATGAAATTTTCATCATCTATGAGGACGATATAAAATGCTGCAGGAATTGGCATATTTTGCCGTTATAGTCGTGACTCTGATACTGGCATTTCCCTATGGGTGGCACCTCGCAAAGGTCTTCAAAGGAGAGCCAAATCTGCTTACTCCTCTATTACGACCAATAGAGCGAGGAATCTACAGGGTATGCGGCATCAATGAGTTCAGCGAGATGACCTGGAAGAAATATGTTGCAACCCTTGTGGGCTTCGAGACCCTCGGGGTTGTATTTGCGTTCATGATCCTGTCGCTGCAGGGTGTGCTTCCCTTAAATCCTCATGGGGTTAGCTCCTTCAGGTGGGATTGGGCCGTGAACTCTGCCATCTCTTGGGTAACAAATACCAATTGGATAGCTTACAGTGGCGAGCGCGATCTAAGCTATATGTCACAGATGCTTGGGGTTCTTGTCGAGGACTATATCAGCCCCTCAGTCGGATTCGTGGCCATAGTTGTTCTGGCGCGATCCTTCAGCCGTAAGCATTGTCCCACGGTAGGCAACTTCTGGGTCGATTTCACAAGGGCCATACTCTATGTGTGGATACCCCTTGGCTTGATCCTGGTATTTCCTCTCATCTCTCAGGGCGTGGTGCAGAACTTCGATCCTTATGCCGTTGCTCACACACTGGAAGGTGGAGTGCAGCTTATACCGGGAGGCCCTGCGGCAACAATCATAATATACCAGTTGATATGCGAGGACGGAGCCAACTACTTTGCCAACAGCATGGCTCATCCCTTCGAAAATCCGACGCCGTTTACCAATTGGTTTACAATGGCATACATACTGTTCGTTCCGGCCTCAATTGTTGTAATGATAGGAAAGCTGGCCATCAGCCGTGACACGACCAAAGCGCTGTTCTCTGTCATGCTGGTGCTGTTCATACTGGTCATGCCCCTTCCCTTCTACGCGGAGAATCAGGGAAATCCGCTGCTTGAAAAATTAGGCGTCCAGGGTGGCGTGAACATGGAGGGCAAAGAGATGCGGTTTTCCATGTTCGAACATATCATGTACATAATAGTCGGAATGGCTCCTGCGAACGGCTCTACCGTATCTCAGCACGATAGCGTGATGCCCCTCACTATATTGACGATCATCTTCATGGTAGTCATCGGAGCGCCCATCTTTGGGTGTATCGGTGAGGGCCCTATGGCATTGATTCACTACTTCATAGTGACCATGTTCATAGCTGGGCTCATGACCGGCAGAACACCCGAGCTCATCGGCAAGAAGGTTGAACTCCGTGAGATCATACTTGCCGGGGCCTCCTTCCTGTTCTCATCATTCTCATCGCTGATGACGACTGCTATTGTCATCGTTTCAGCGGCAGGTATGGCGGTACTCGGCAATGCCGGTCCTCATGGATTGACGGAAATGCTATTCGCCTTTACTTCGGCGTCCATCAACAACGGCTCATTTATGGGTGGGTTGAACGTGAACAGCTATATCATCAATTTGATGACCCCGCCCTGCATGATCCTGGGAAGGTACTCCACCTTGCTGGTGGGCATTGCCATTGCCGGTTCTATGGCCAGGAAGGGACAGATACCCATAAGCGCTGCGACTCTGCCTGTTGCAAGCCCGCTCTTTATCATAGCGGTGGTCTTCGTGGTCTTCGTAATTAGCGCCCTGTGTTTCTTCCCTGTGGCGACGATTGGTCCGATTCTGGAGCATCTGCTCATGACGTCGGGGAGGACCTTCTAGGAGGGACAATAGCATGCGCGGTAAGACTACAAAACTCCTGGAATCTGATATAGTTGGCCAGGCAGTCAAGGATGCATTCCTCAAGCTCGATCCACGCGTCCAGTGGCGCAATTTGGTGATGTTTGTAGTGGAGATCGGAGCGTTCTTGACTACATTGAATGCCTTGGGCGACGTACTCACTGGCGGAAACTTCAAGTTCGATATACAGATCGGCATCTGGCTCTGGTTCACAGTTCTATTCGCAAACTTCTCCGAGGCTCTGGCAGAAGGTAGGGGCAAGGCCCAGGCTGAGAGCTTGCGATTGGCCCGAAGCGAGGCTATGGCCAATAGACAGCTGCATGACGGAAGCATTGAGCAGATCCCTGCATTGGATCTTCGCAAGGGCGATCTGTATGTGGTGAACAATGGCGAGATCATACCAGGCGATGGTGAGGTAATAGAAGGTACTGCCCTCGTGGATGAATCAGCAGTAACGGGAGAGTCGGCTCCAGTCGTCCGTGAGCCAGGCAGCACTCTTCGCGGCGTTACTGGCGGGACAAAGGTCATATCCGGAAAGATCACCGTCAAGGTAACAGTGGATCCAGGTGAGACCTTCCTGGACCAGATGATCTCAATGGTCGAAAACGCCAAGCGTCAGAAGACCCCTAATGAGCGTGCTCTGGAGATTCTGCTCATAGGGATGACTGCCATATTCATCATCGTTGTAGTCACCCTTGTGCCGTTTGCAAACTATGTGGGAGTAAGCATAAGTCTTGTCGTGCTGGTGTCGCTGCTAGTCTGCCTAATACCAACAACAATCGGCGGCCTCCTGCCAGCCATCGGCATAGCAGGCATGGAGCGATTGCTGCAGAACAATGTCATAGCTCTCTCCGGCAGGGGCGTGGAAGCCTCAGGAAACGTTGATCTGGTGCTGATGGATAAGACCGGCACAATTACTCTAGGCAACAGAATGGCCACCGAGTTCATCCCTGCGCCAGGAGTGTCCATCGAAGAGATCGCCAGGGCGGCAATGCTCTCCTCTCTGGCGGACGATACCCCCGAAGGCCGCAGCATTGTGGAGCTGTGCAAACAGGTCCTAGGAATCAGAGGACGGGATATCAGACCGAAAGAAGGTTCGACTTTCGTGCCATTCAGTCCGATATCCAGCATGAGCGGAATAAACATTGATGGCGTTCAGATCAGAAAAGGGTCTGCGGAATCCATGGACAATCTTATAAAAAGCGTAGGCCTATCCACCCCTGATGAGGTAAATGCTGCCGTTGATAGGATCGCGAGAGAAGGTGGGACTCCTCTTGTTGTGGTCGAAGGCATCAAAGTTCTGGGAGCTATCAGGCTGAAGGATGTTATAAAGGAGGGAATCAGAGAGAGGCTAAATAACATGCGCAAGTTAGGCATAAGGTTCGTCATGATAACCGGAGACAATCCGGTAACTGCCGCAGCCATTGCTGCAGAGGCGGGCATTGACGACTTCATGGCCCAGGCACGCCCGGCATTCAAGCTTGATGCCATCAGAAGATACCAGAAGGATGGCCACATGGTGGCAATGATTGGAGACGGAACAAACGATGCTCCGGCCCTGGCTCAGGCTGATCTGGCTGTGGCCATGAACGCCGGAACTCAGGCCGCCAGGGAGGCGGCCAACATGATTGACCTTGACTCCAATCCGGCAAAACTGCTGGACATAGTCGAGATTGGAAAGCAGCTCCTGATGACCAGAGGAGCCTTGACCACCTTTTCTGTGGCCAACGACGTTTCCAAGTACTTCGCCATCCTGCCTGCCATATTTGCCACCTCCTATCCGCAGTTGGAGGTTTTGAACATAATGGGACTGGCCACACCCGCCAGTGCTGTGTTGTCGGCAGTCATCTTCAATGCACTGATAATTCCAGCGCTGATACCTCTAGCAATAAAAGGAGTCAGCTACCGTGCGGCCACAACCGAATCGCTGCTTCGGTACAACCTGGTAGTCTATGGCCTGGGCGGATTGATTATACCATTCATCGGGATCAAGCTGGTGGACATATTAGTAGTGCTTTTGCACTTGGAGTGAGTTGATGGACAAGAATGAGATCCTCAGAGAGGCGAAGACCTGCGTCCTTCTCTTCGGGCTGGTGTGTTTGCTCAGTCTGGCTTACCCGTTCTTCGTTACCTTTGTGGCCGAGACGACCATGCCCAATCAGGCCCATGGAAGCCTTCTATACGTGAACGGTACTCTGGTAGGCTCAGAGCTGATCGGACAGAAATTCACCAGCCCTGCCTACTTCCATGGTCGCCCGTCTGCCGTAGACTATAACGCCAGCAACTCTGGGGGCAGCAACCTGGGGCCGACAAGCGCCAAACTTATGGATCAAGTGCGCGAGAGAGTCAAGCAGGTGAGAAGCGAGAACGGTCTGCCGGCCAATGCCACGGTGCCCGCGGATCTGGTGCTGGCCTCGGGGAGCGGCCTTGATCCCCATATCAGCGCGGCAAGTGCCTTCCTGCAGGTTCCACGAGTGGCCAAAGCGAGGGGACTACCGGAGTTTGATGTCAGAGTGCTGGTTGATCGGCATATCGAGCCCCTCCAGTTCGGCATCTTCGGACAGGAGAGGGTGAACGTTCTCAAGCTGAACATTGCCCTGGATGAACTGGCCGGGAGCCGCATGCGATGAGCGGAGAGGACTGTCCCGATCCGGACGAAATTCTGCAGCGTCTCCAGCATGAAGAGCAGGAGGCAGAGGATGCCGCTCGCAACAGGGGACGGCTTAAGATCTTTCTCGGTGCTGCCGCAGGCGTGGGCAAGACCTACCAAATGCTGGAAGAGGCTCGAGCCCTAAAAAATAATGGCGTCAATGTCGTTATTGCTGTGGTAGAGACACATGGACGGCAGGATACCGAGGCTCTTCTGGATGGACTGGAGGTCCTTCCTCGTCGCCATCTGGTACATGGGGGGGTCACCTTGGAAGAGATGGATCTGGACGGCGTCCTGGCACGTCATCCAGCCGTCGCCCTGGTGGACGAGCTGGCCCACAATAATGCCTCGGATTCACGCTATTCCAAACGATATCAGGACGTAGAAGAGCTGCTGGATGCGGGTATCAGTGTATACACCACCCTGAATATTCAGCATATCGAAAGCCTCAAAGATATCGTATATGAGATCACGGGAGTGCGAATCACCGAAACCCTTCCGGACAAGATAATGGAGCTGGCAGATGATATCGAAGTAGTTGATCTTCCACCTGAGGCGCTGCTGCAACGGTTCAAAGATGGCAAGGTATACGTAGCGCCCCAGGCAAAGCTGGCCCTGAGCCGCTTTTTTCGAAAAGGGAACCTGCTTGGACTCCGCGAGCTGGCGCTCAGGTATGCTGCTCGAAAGGTGGACGAGGATATGCGCACCTACATGGTGGAGCATGGCATCATGGGGCCGTGGCAGGCCGGCTCAAGGCTGCTGGTCTGCGTTAGCACCAGCCCGCTCTCGGAACGGCTGGTGCGCATAGGTCAGCGCATGGCCGCCGATCAAGATGCCGAATGGTTTGCCGTCCATGTGGAATCTCCTCAAGAAAGGTCGCCCACTGAGGCGGAAAAGGACCAGCTGGAACATAATATAATGCTGGCAGAAAACCTGGGGGCACGGATCCAACTCCTCAACGGATATAAGATCTCCGAGATCATCCTTTCCTTTGCCAGACAGAACAACGTAACAGCAATAATTGTAGGTCTCCCGCGTCGGAGTCTCTGGAATAGATTGCTCAGGGGCTCAGTTGTCAATGAGATCGTCAATAACAGCGGATCAATTCATGTTCTGGTCATAGGTAGCGTTGAGACTGAACAGAAGGTTTCTGAGATGCCAGCATCCTCAAGTCCTATAGACTTGATGCAGTTCTACGGCAGCTTTGCCAGCGTGGCTGTGATGACACTTTTTTGCTGGATAATCTACGCATGGCTGGGGCTTGTCAACACCGAAGTAATGCTTCTATTGCCAGTCGTCTACAGCGGGATGACCTGGGGCAAAAGTGCGGGTTTGATGGCGTCTCTTATGGCAGTGTTAGCTTTTGACTTTTTCTTTGTTCCCCCTCAGCTATCTATCTCCCCTACGGACCTTCATTACATGCCATTGTTCTTGGTCTTCATAATAGTCGGAAATTTAACCAGCATCCTCACTGACCAGATCAGATGGCAGAGGGAGAATATCCGTCAGAGAGAGCGTTTTGTCTCCGCTCTATACTCATTCAGTCGCGACCTTATGGCGGCTAAGAATCTAGAAGAGTTGCTGAACTATGCAACTAAAGAAATTTCGGAGGCCTTTCTATGCGATGTCATGATTTTGCTGCCGGATGAGATGGGAAGGCTGCAGGTACTGGCTCATTTGGGCGAGAATATGGAGCTGGATGAACGCAAGCTGGGCGTAGCTAGCTGGGTTTTTCGAAGAGGGCAGCCCGCTGGACGCGGAACGGAAACGCTTTCCTCTGCTACCTTGTTCTATCTTCCACTCAAAGCTAAGGATGATATTGTCGGAGTACTAGGGGTGAGGCAGGGAGGCCATGATCGCCTACTTGTCCCAGAACAGCGCAGACTTCTGGAGTCTTTTGCCAATATCATCGCCATGGCGCTGACCAGAAGCTTGCCTCCCTTGAAAATAGACGGAAAGTACACCTTTAGGTACGATGAGATCTGACAGAACTTGAGAGTGACGATATGAGGGTCGAGAGATTGATGATCTCTTTCTGGCCCTCAATTGCACGGCGGATGATGGCTGAACCCCGCCACAACGCTCGCGTAAACTTTCAAGTTAGGCCAAGTTTACGTACTCTTAGAAGTATAAAATGCCAAGCTCTTAGGACTCTACAAACGTTGCAGTCGACGATAAAGCATTTATACTCCGCATGCAATTGTGAACCAAATCCAATGTCATAAGGTTACAATTTTGCAAAATAGGAGGTGAGGAAAGAAATGCAAACGAGTGCAATGGTTGGTGGAGCATTGTTCCTTATAGGAATAGCTGCGATATTCTCTTCAGGCGGCGCTATAATGAATATGGTTGTGGGAGATATATTAGTTGCTGGCGCTGGTATAGCCATGGTTGCTTTGGGAAGCAAAAAGCCTGCATAGGCCGCAGCATAAGTACGGATGCTTGATCCGTAATCATCGGCGGATAGGGAACTCTGGGAGAGGGCTTTGGGTTTCAGAAAACCCCGAAATTGTCTGGATCCCTCTCCTCTCTATCCACCACTCATATTAAGAGATAATCAAATACATAACCAGGATTCATCATCGAGATTAAAGTCGCAACCGTATTGGGAAAGCGATTTATCCAGGAAACCTGCTATGCCCCCTGGATAATAGACCTCCATGGCATCAAGTTCCGCCATCTTTCTGTAATCAAGGGAGCGAGGTTTGAGATACATCTTGAACTTTTCCAGGTTCTCTTTGGAATCCGCTCTTCCCTGGACCATGGGAATCTTCAGCTCCAGTACCTGATCAGGCTTGAGACCAATGTGTTTCAATTTTATCTTCGTATCGCTTCCTGATATCTTCGATTCTGCTATCCTGGTCGCCAGATCCCGGCAAAAGAATGCGCTGTCAGAGCTTAAGTCGGAGAGGCAGAGGATGACGGTCGGACCATTGCAGCGCTGGTAAAAAGCCTTGATGGCATCAACCGAAGCCTTGCCATTGACTGAAACGAGAGTCACGCCGTGTTTCTCACAAATAGGAAATAATAGTGGATTGAGAGCGGACTTATTCAGCCAAACTTCGATGGAATAGGGTCTCTTCTGACAAAGCTCTGGCAAGAAGACATGCTCTCCAGGAATCTCGTCCAGTATGGCATCCGCGGGAACGAATCCCAGCTTCCTTGCTTTGCCCATCCATTTAGGCAGCTTCTCCCCGTCGCTCTCGTGATATGGCCTTGTAATCCTGATCTCGCCGACGAACCATCCACAGATGGGATAATCTGATACTTTCCGCTGCAGTGCATAGTAGAATAATCCTCTGAGCGTGGTCCTCGATCTGCCGATCTCCGCCACAAAGTCATGATATGCATTTGCCAACCACCTGGACTTGGTTCTATCCGTTTCAGTATCTACAAATGGCTCTGTCATGTCTATATTCCTGGGATATCAGATCAAATTTTCATCATTTAAACGTATATTTAGGATACCTACATATATAGAGTAGAGCGTTTCCGTAAGGATACCGTACAAGAAGGATCTGTTGCCTGGGGCTTGGAGCGGATACTTAATGAAGAACCAATCAGAAATAATGCATGGACTATGGAGGCCATTATTTGACCAAGAAATTTACCGATTTAACACCTAGCGATCTAACCCGTCTGCCCAACTTATCGCAATTCCACTTTTGCACTGGGGCCGAATGGATTTACCTGCATCTCTTTAACGGAAAGAATATGCACTGGTATCTCGCGGAGTACGGGCCGATCGGCAAGAGATTCTTTGGGTTTTTCGAGGATAGATCCAACGGAATGTCTTCTGGATTTTATAGCGTGGAAGATCTCATGAAGTGGTGCAAGAAAGGCGGACCGTGGGAGCCTATGGTTGATGAGAACTGGACGCCGACAGAGGCGAAAAAGGTCGAGACTTTGCAGGGATATATAAATATGATTGTATGCCCGCCGGACACTCTTTGAGAGAGTGCATCCGTATTTGCCGAAAAAAGTTCGGTGTTAGAAGATTCTCCTAAATCCGGAACTGGAACGACTGGACCTCATTCCGCCCGAACTGAACGCAAACCGTCCCGATTCCAATAACGTCTTTATAATTTGAACGTCAATCCTATTCTGGAGAAGAAGATGCTCATAAGAATTGACACGAAGCAAATGGAGACCATAATGGTCGGAGACGGATTCAGGGATTTCTCTTTGAAAGATCAGAATGGAAAGGATTTCAAGCTATCCGAGCAATCGAGGAAAAGAGTGCTGCTATCTTTTCACCCCCTTGCGTGGACATCGGTCTGTGCAGAACAGATGAAGTCCCTGGAAGCGAATAAAAAGAGCTTTGACTCTCTGAATACCATTGCAGTGGGCTTGAGCGTTGATTCAGTTCCCACTAAAAAAGCCTGGGCAAAGAGCCTGGGGATAGTTGATACCGGAATACTGGCGGACTTCTGGCCACACGGAGGAGTTGCATCTCTCTACGGGCTATTCCGGGAAGCAGAGGGGTTTTCCCAGAGGGCCAATGTGCTTGTGAATGAAGACGGAAGAGTAGCCTGGGTTAAGGTTTACGATCTGCCGCAACTGCCTCCAATAGATGAAGTAGTCGAAGCGATAAGAAATCTGGGCTAAATCCAAATAGCTTCAGGCAGATGGTGAAGGTTGGAAATTACATCACTGCTAGGTGCCGCAATATTTAATTTCACATGCCCCACCTGACCTTTAGGTGGGGAGATGAAGTGAACTCTCGCGCAGTTTTCAGTCTCATTGCTTCCGCTAGAACTGAGGTTCTTTCGCACCTTATCCTCATATGGTGCCACCGCCTATGGCTATGATGTGATAACTCAAAGAAATCCGAATGCAAAGTCTTAATCGCGGAGATAAAGGAATCTAAGCAAAGAGGACTCGACGATTTCTGGATTCCGGAAAACGGCGGCGTGCGGCCCGGAGCATACCCCGTCCTTTAAGGCGGCGTGGCCGCACGCAGTTTGATTAAACTAGTTATTTTGAATTTCCATCGATAAATCCTTACTCTACAAAAAGCAATAACTTAAAGTATTAGAGACACTAATATTAAGTTCAATCTTAAAAACATGTTCCATCTTAAGCAGAAATTGGCTGAGAACCAAGCAATGGAGATGGTGAATGATGTGGGATATATTTAAGGAAGATCTTAAAAATACTCGTTTCATATTGACTGTACTAGCGTTAGGTCTTCTAGCGTTTTTTGGACTTGCTATTATACTTTTGATCGTAGCATATCCAGATAGACCCGCAGTCCCAGAAGGACTAATGGGCTTGTTGACCACGCTCGTGGGAGCTATTATCGCGATCGTTTCGGTGGCCTACAATTCACATTTCAAGGCCCGTGAGGATGACGCCGCTGTTAGGGTTGCTGTTGCAAGTGCTGCTGTTGAAGCCGCTACTGCTGAAAACACTGCTGTTGGAGCCACTACTGCTGGAAACACCGCTGTTGGAGCCACTACTGCTGGAGCTACTACTGCTGGAAACACTGCTGTTGGAGCTACTACTGCTGGAAACACTGCTGTTGGAGCTACTACTGCTGGAAACACTGCTGTTGGAGCTACTACTGCTGGACGCTAGATCCCAACCTAGCTCCAACAAATGCAATGCTCGTGAAGCATTTTGGCAAGACAGCAGAAGCCAATGCTGCCTTTGCCAAGGCTATTATAAGGAGCTAGGGTATGAAGGCTAATTCCAACCTCTTTTTGAGGGGCTTAGATCATGGCGATCAGATGGCAGCAGATGCCTCTCGGGCCGAGAGGTGCTCGGAGGCTTTGGGCCATATTCCTGCTCCTCCAGCCCTTTGATTTGCCAGATATCGGAAAGGAGATATCCCCTGAAATCTCTCAATCTCCAAGTGACGCGATCTTTCTCTGAAAACCAAAAACCCTATACATTTCAGATGTTACGTAAATGTCAATTCTTGTCACTGTATCCACTCAACGGGCACACAGCCATTATGCACTGCCGTGGCCACCATCGCTCCTGAAAAACCGATTTCATCCAGAGCCCGCAGGTCATCCTCATCCTTCACGCCACCGCCGAGGATCAGGGGGTGCTTGGAGATGTCCATGGCCTTTTCCAGGAATGCCATATCCGGACCTGAAGAAGTGCCTACCCGGTTAAGCTCCAGGAGGATGACGCCTTCCAGCGGCAGGCGGTTCAACTTATTAAGAACCTGCAATGGCGTTTCGGCTGCCAGCAATGCATCGCGGGCCAGTATCTTCCGGTTCTTCATATCAAGGCTTACTAAGATTTTTCGCAGTGGGGCCAACTCTTCCATCAGCTTAAACGGGGCGGTCTCCGTTCCCAGGATTGGGCAGACGGATGCCGGCAGGCGATCCAGATCGGTTGCCTTCGAGATGCCGGTATCCGCCATGGTCTTTGCCATACCTGATATTTCTTTAATTATCGCCAGATTTTCGCCGTTGCCCGTCAGCAGATTCAGGTCTGCGATGTAGACCTCCTGAGGACGGAGCTCATGAAGAATATCCAGCGGCCCGGAAGATGAGACGATCTTGCTGTAACCGGCTATGGGCTCATACAGGTTCCGCTCTCCTCGCACGGCATGGACAACAGCACCATTAAGTATATCGAGGACGAAGATGCATCGCACAATTTGCTCCTGTCGGGATTGGGTGAATATGAGATTGTTGGTTAGCCCCATGAATATCGAAGAGGCGCGCGCAGCACTGGCTGGCGGCGCAGACATCCTGGACGTGAAGAATCCCCGTGAAGGTTCTTTAGGCGCGAACTTTCCCTGGGCCATCAGGGCCGTGGCGGATCTGGCCAGAGGTCGAGTGCCTGTGAGTGCTACTATCGGCGATCTGGAGTTTAAACCAGGCACAGCAAGCCTGGCGGCCTTGGGCGCGGCGGCTTCTGGCGCAGAATATATCAAGGCGGGTCTTCTGGGCGTGAAGACTCCTCTCCAAGCGGAAGAGATGCTGGAGGGTATTGTGCGTGCGGTCAAGGACTTGGATCCACAGAAAAAGGTGGTGGCATCAGGCTACTCCGACTATGCCCGAGTCGGCTCCATCTCGCCCCTGCTCTTGCCGGCCGCTGCAGCAAAAGCCGGCGCTGACCTGGTCATGGTGGACACGGCAATCAAAGACGGAAAGCCGACCTTCGACTTCATGGGCGAGCAGGATTTGCTGAATTTTATTAATCTCGGCCACGACTACGGTCTGGAAGTGGCTCTGGCCGGCAGCATCGACTTCCGGCATCTGGAGCTTCTCCGTCGCTTGCAGCCGGACATCATCGGCGTGCGGGGCATCGTTTGCGGGGGAGACCGCAAGAGCGCCATCCGGGCGGAGCTGGTGGAGAAGGTAAGAAGCCTGGCTCTGGGTTGAAAAATGGGTGTTATGAGACTGCTCTAACGAACCCATGCTATCTGAGAATATTAGCTGCTGCTGAGGCAAGGGATTGGAGGTGCTTCTGGCTCTGGTGTCCACAAAGGCCAGGATCGGCATCTCCAGAGCAACATCATCGCTGTGAGACGTTGAAAAGGGCCCCAATGTGCAATCTCCCCGCGGAAAGATCTCCCAGGCCATTCTGACATTGGGCGTCGTTTTAAACAGAAGGGTCACCAGAGACGCGAACTCGTCGCAGGCCGAGATTACGGTAAGCCCGTAGTATTTTGGATCAGGCCGGAAGGTCTCAACGTCCACATCCGTATGGTTGCCTTAGGGGTGATAGTGGTAGAACCTGGTAGCATTCACATGTTGTCCCACAACGAAAGTAGTATGTCCCTGCTTTTATTCAAGAAAACCGGGTTCTCAGTTGCTTGGTAAGCGCGCAGCAGACCCATGATAGTTATGGATACCGTGCCATCCTCGCCGCCGTTGGAGGGCAAGCCGGTTTTCGTATCTGCCACACTACCATCGAGATATATTGCACCATAAGGAATGTCTTTTTCACTCAATCCGTAGCGCACTATTCCATAGGCAACCTTTTCGACCAGGGGCTTGTATGAGGGATCGTATATCGCCAGATCGATATGGCCGGGAGCAGATAAAAGTTTGAGTCCGGGGATCGGAATCGCTAGCGCCTGCTTTGCGGCCGCAATTCCTGATTAATCCCTTATCGTTCAACATATATTCTTTCAAAGAGTCTGCTGCCGATCGGGCATAGGCAAGATTGGTCTGGTTATGGGTGATCTTGTACCTGGAAAGGGAGTCCTGGAGTAGAGCAGGCTCTAGACTATCCGAGGGTCCCATTTTAGCGTCGAAAGAAGGGGTGAGGTTTTATCTACCATACTTTTCCGTGAGAAAGAGAGTGCCATTAAAACCGTGCTCCGCACTTCCCACCGCGTAATCCCAGGTTATCTCCTTGCGTCCTGAGCTGTCGATTGGGTCAGCCATGCGACTGGTGGCACCAACTGGAAATTGAGCAGCAATAGTGCCTATGCTTAATATAATCGCAATCGTTAAAAGCACCAGACCTATTTCCGACATCTTATAGGATAACAATCGCGTAATCAATGGACCCGCCTCGACTCTAGTACATGAACTGAAAAACTGATGCGTTATACAGAGAAAGACTCTTCTTTCACCCTCTCAACGATAACAATCTCCAGAAGATCCTTAATGCCCTCTATCGATCTTATTTTATCGTTTATGAATTCGTTGAGCTCTTCAAGGCTTCTGGCCCAGACTTTGATAAATAGATCATACTCCCCCAGCACACTATAGATCTCCGAGATCTCGGGGATCTTTGAAAGCTCATTTTTGGCTGCATCATGCCTATCGGCATCGATTTGCACGAGCATGATAGCAGCCACCGCATAACCGATGGACGCAGGATCTACTATTACTGTAAACTTCTTTATGATTCCGCGCTCCTTCAAGCGCCTAATCCTGAGCTGTATCGTTGCATCTGAGATGCCCATCTGACGAGATATTTCTAAATAGCTCATTCTCGAATTTTGCTGGAGAAATCTAAGAATATTGGAATCTATTTCATCCAACTCCGATCTATTGCCCATGTTTATCTGATTTTCTCCTTAAATGCATTGAATTTATTAATGTAGGACCAAGATACTATATAAAAGCTTACCCAATTGAGTTTGCATCAGGTATTTGCTTGGCATTGATGCGTCTTATTGGTAATTTGCCAATGGAATGCATATGATGGCAAATATGTGCCATAAACTTAATAAATAATGAACGGGACGCTTATCATTAAGATAACTGAGCATCCCTACAATACGATCATCTGTAGGTCGTCAACAATTTGGGAGCTGCGCATATGCAGGCATTCAGAAATCAACTAAGAGACCGAGCAGGTCAAGGTCTTCAGAGAGCAGCATTAGATATCCCGGAGGGGTGACGATATGGAGTTCTGGGCCCGCCTTTTCTATAAGTATCGCAGGTTTGTAAAATGGTTGAGCCTATACTTGGCGCTTGCTGGCCCGGGCATAATTGTGATGGTGGCGGATAACGATGCTGGCGGAATTACAACGTATGCGGCCACTGGAGCCAAATTCGGTTACAGCCTGATATGGTTTGTGATACTGCTTGGCCCAGCAGCTTTTGCGGTTCAAGAGATGTGTGTAAGATTGGGAGTTGTCACCAAACGAGGACATGCGGAAGCCATTTTCGATGCCTTTGGGCCTTTTTGGGGATGGTTCTCGCTAATTGACTTAGGCTTTCTGGATTTCCTTACATTGATCTCGGAATTTGTCGGAATGACTGCTGCCATGAAGGTCTTTGGCGTGCCGCCGGTAGTAACAGTGATATGCGTGTCGATTCTGATGATCATCATAGTCATGAATGGGAGATACTGGACATGGGAAAAGATTGTGCTTCTATTCTGCGGATTGAACCTGATTTATATCCCGGCCACTTTGCTTCTCCACCCTGACTTCAACCAAATCCAAAGGAGTCTAATTCCCTATTTTCCTAACGGCATAACTCCGAATATCTTCTTCTTCCTGATGGCCAACATAGGAACGACGATCGCTCCCTGGATGTTATTCTTCCATCAGAGCTCCGTGGTGGATAAAGGACTCACCGAGAAGGATATGCCCTGGGCAAGATTCGACACAGTGATCGGGTCCTTCTTCGTCATATTTGTTGCAGCGTTTGTCATGATTCTTACGGGTATGCTGCTTTACAAACCTCCTGATGGCACGGATATAGAAAATGCCGCTCAGGCAGCGCAGGTTATCATGGGCAGCCATCCTCTGGTCGGATCTGCCCTAGCCATTGGCCTATTTGATGCAGGACTCTTAGGGGCAATTTGCATATCTTTGGCCAGCTCATGGGCCATGGGCGAAGTCTTTGGCTGGACGCACTCCATCAACAACAAGGTATCTGAAGCACCCATGTTCTATGCGTTTTATTTTGTGAGCCTGGTTGCAGCAGGCACTGTGGTCTTAATTCCAGGGGCGCCTTTAGTTCTCATAACCTTATTCGTGCAGGTGATCGCTGTCACTTTGCTTCCTGCCGCTCTGGTGTTCTTGATATTACTGCTCAACCAGGAGGAACTAATGGGAAAATACAAGAACACTCTGGCACAGAATATAATTGGCTTCTCGATAGTGGCTATGATTGTCGCTCTATCGACTCTGTACGCTTTAAGCGTCCTCTTCCCGGAGATGTTCTGAAGATGAGCGTGGATAATGTGTGCTATTACGAGGAAGATGAGAACTGGATCAGCCGGATAACTAACGGATGGACTGCCAAGATAAAGGAGATCAACAAGAAATACAGCCAGCCTCGGCTGAAGATGACGCCTCTTGTTAAGGCTATGCTCCTTATCCTTAGACTCTATTTAATAATGCTCGTGGCCATATTAGTTTACAAGTTTTACACTGTGGTTCATTTTAGATAGCCAGAGGATTTATGGAAAGAGATAAAGGAAAAAACCTGCCAGAAAATACCTTTTTCCTGAGCGATGTGCTCAATGAAAAGGTCCTTCTAAGAGGTAAAAAAATAGGCAAGCTCTCGGATCTTACCATCACAGACAAAGAAAAAGCGGCAGAAGTTACGCATTTAATAATAACTCGACCTTTTGGCTATGCTTCTCTAATGGTCCCGTGGGAAAAGGTCAGGCAGTTTGATTCAAAGGAGATCGCCATAGATATTGACGATATTGAAAAGTTCTCCTGCAAAATTCCCCAAGGGTTTGTTCTCCTGAGAGACCACATCATGGACAAGAAGATCCTCGATATGGAGGATAACGATGTGGAATTGGTCTATGACATCAAGATGGTGATGAAGAAGAATAAGCTGTACGTTACCGATGTCGATCCCGCCAGTTATGCGCGTTTGAGGAGGCTGGGCCTCAACTGGATTGTTAATCTATTTCATAAGGGGCACGATGAAAGCCTGGAGAAGCTGATCCCATGGTTGTATGTTCAACCATTGCCCGCCGACCTGGGGAGTTTTACAGGCAATGTAAAGCTCAAGATATTGAAAGAAAAACTGAATGATCTTCCGCCAGTTGATCTAGTAGAAATTCTGGAAGATCTGGACCACGAGCAAAGAGTGGCGGTAATTGATCAGCTCGATACCGAACAAGCTTCGGATACGCTGGAGGAGATCGGTCCGAATATGCAAAGAGAGATAATCTCCTCCCTGAAAAAAGAGAAAGTGGCGCAGCTGCTCGACGAAATGACACCGGGCCAGGCAGCAGATGTGCTATCTGTTCTGGCTTTCGAAGATCGGAAGGCCATAATGGACTTGATGGATGAAGAGAATATCGATAAGATAGAATCCATTTTGGAGAAGCAGCAAGACAATATCATCAATATCATCACGGAAAAATATATACGTATCCATCCCGAGGAAATTGTCGAAGCTGTGCAAAACGGTTATCCAAAAATAGCTAAGGACAAAGACGAAGTGATGTATATCTATGTTGTCGATAAGGGGGATAAACTGCTAGGCGTGATCGATGTGAAGGATTTGCTCAGAGCCGATGATAAAGCCTTATTAAAGGGCATCATGGTCAAGAATGTCATCACCTTGGAGGAAGAGAGCACACTGGGGGAAGCATCGGCGATGTTCTCAAGATATGACTTCAGGGCGCTGCCGGTAACTGACAAGGATGATAAAATGGTGGGAGTGGTCCGATACCGCGATGTTGCGCAGCTAACGCATCATTTCCTTGAGTAATAAGGCGAAATCAGCCGTTATATAAATCAACGTATATACATTGAAGCATATTAAGTTATCTGTAACCAATAACGTTAGCAGCCTCGAAATGTTTCGAATCGCATTGGGATCAATTTGGACAACTATTTGCGCTGCAGTATGCCCTTGAGCAAATCGAATGGGTTGATCAGCCCAAGCCATGGCCAGAAACAATTGGACTAATAGGAAGCAAAGCTTCTCGCCGCTTATAAGCTCGCTGATCTTGATGTCGTGGTCTTCTTCCTGGCGGTTAGGGCCCGATATCTTCCCGGACATAATTCCACAGCCACGATATCCGGCTTTGTCTCCTCGATGGCCCTGGTAACTTCCTGAACGCTTTTTTCTGAGATATGGGCAGTTCCCACGATCACTATCTCATGGGGTTCGCCCGAAGACGGGCTTTGGCCCGCAATATATGGCTGGCATCGAAGTTTAGCTTTCTCTTTACTTTCCTCAGAATTACCCAAACGGATTACCTCTCAGATGATATTCACTTACGAATGCCGGGACGATCTTTCCTAAGACAAGAGCCAAAACCTTGTTCTTTTAGCGATCTCTCAAATAGAACCTCAATAAATCTCACATCGATATGACCAATGAACTGCTCTGGTTCGGGCTGATGATTCTTTGCTATCTGGCCGTCCTGCTAATATACAAGCTATTCGGCAGGAAAGGTCTTTTCGCATGGGTTGCAATGTCGATCATACTGGCAAATATCCAGGTGATGAAAACTATCCAGATTTTCGGCCTCGTAACTGCAGAAGGGAACATAGTCTATTCCTCCATATTTTTTGTTTCAGACATCCTAAATGAAGTTTATGGAAAGAAAGAGGCCAGAAAAGCAGTATATGTGGGCTTTTTCGTTCTAGTCATGACGACAGTGATCATGCAGGTGACTTTGATGTTCATTCCTGATTCATCGGATACCATGGCCCCTCATTTAGCAGCGATTTTCGGTTTCATGCCGAGAATTGCGCTGGCCAGCCTTGCCGCCTACATATGCTCACAGATGTACGATGTTTGGATGTACGCTTTCATGAAGAAATACCACGGTAGAAGGCTTCTCTGGTTAAGAAGCAATGTTTCTGTGATATTCAGCCAGCTGATAGACAATACCATGTTCACACTAATAGCCTTCTACGGCATATTTTCCTGGGATATTATAATCCAAATCTATGTAACCTCGTTAATACTCAAGATTATAGTCTCATTTGTAGACACGCCATTTCTATACGTGGCAAGAAACATAAAGCCAGAGGATGATTGAAAATGCAAAGTGCTCGGTTCTCGTAATGATTTTCAGTAACTTTCACTTACGACCTGAAAATGATCCCCGGGATATTCAAGGCGTGAATCAGGCACTTCTAAAAGCCTGCATGCTACTTTTTTTGCTACAGGATACGGGTCGTGTAGTCCTGAAAGTCTTCGGCCCGGACTTTAGCAGCGGCCTCGCCGGGACCAGTGTCAACCTCTCTCCATTGGTCTAAGACCTCCCTGAGCCTGTCAATGAAGCCTATTTGGCCTTTTTGTATCTTTTCCCTGGCCAGATCTATGTCAAACCAGTTTGCTCTGTCTATTTCCGGATATTCTCTTATGATGCCGGATCTCTTCGGCCACTCCAGTGAGAATTTATTGCTCACAACTTTAGTCTCATCCAGATCCATTTTCAGAGCCCAGGCATGGACGATCTTCCGGCTTGGCTGCTTCAGCTCTCCCAGCTCTATGAACTCTCCGGTCGCATCGAAACCGGTCTCCTCCTTGAACTCCCTCTTTGCGGTGTCCAGCGGACTTTCGTCTTCTTCAAATAGCCCTTTTGGTATCGACCAGGCTCCGTCATCTTTCCTGATCCAAAACGGCCCGCCTGGATGGACAAGCAACACTTCCTGCTTATCATCCCTGGATCTGAAGAGCAGGATCCCGCCACTGTGTAGGCTCATTTTTTCCATCGACCTTTCATCAGCTTCCTATTGCCTCCACCGGGTCCATCCTGGAAGCCTTCCAGGCCGGATACAGCCCGGCCACAAAGTTGATGAAAAGGGCGAAGATCACTGCATACAAGAAGAACTCCGGCTTGATGGAAACCGTCATCCTGGAGACCATGTAGATCTCGGAAGGAAGCTCAATGTTGTAAGACATTATGAGTCTGGCGGCAAGATATGCCAGAACGCTTCCCAGCAAGGCGGAAGGCGGAGCCAGGATGAGGCTCTCGAGCATGAAGATCTTGAGGATCGACCGCCTCGTCGCTCCCATGGCCATGAGAATGCCGATCTCTTTCGTCTTGCGGGATATTATCATGATCATGGTGTTGGCAATGCCAAATCCTGCGATCAAGAATATGAGAATGTAGAAGATGAAGGAAAAAGACGACTGGGTCTGGATCAGTTTGAGGATATCGGCGTTCATGTCCTCCCAGGATTTGGACTGATATCTGAATTGATTCCGAAGATCTGCGGTGATGTAAGGCGCATGATATATATCCGAGACTCTGGCGTCCACCTCTGAGACCACATCTCCTTTTCCCACCAATTCCTGAGCCGTTGTTAGAGGAATGTAGATCAGTGACTTGTCTTTGGCGGAGCCGGTCTTAAAAAGGCCGGCGACCTTGAGACGGATCGATTTGTTTCCCCTCGCCAGGATAAAATCGTTTTCCGGATGCAGCTCAAGCTCCTCTGCCAGAGTTGATCCCATAAATGCAGCATACTTCCGGGAGTTCAGATCCATAAAGCTGCCGATGATGATATCTTTCTGAACGTTCATCAGCCGGTCTTCTTGGGATGGGTCGACACCAAGGAAATCGACCCCGCGGACCTTGTCTTTGTACTTCGCAGCCGCCTTTCCGGCGAGCCTCGCCGAGACGGCTTTAACCTCCGGATATTTCCATAAAATGGCAGAGACGGTTCGATAGAGGTAGATGTACTTCTCATCATCTTTTGGCTGAACATAGATGTGAGGATTATTCTCAACCGTTGTTGTGATGACCTCATCCTCGAAGCCGCTCATGAGGCCCATGAGAACAACAATGACGGCCACCGCCAGGGTCACAGCGGCAACCGTGAAGAATGCCATCTTGGGGTTTCTTAAGATATGCCTCTGGGCTATGGTGAATTCGTACATCTCTGTCCTCATCCGTTGATGGCCAGAGCCGGATCCAGCCGGGACGCCTTCCAGGCAGGATACAGACCGGCGACTACGCTCAATGCTGCCGCTAAGAGTACAACAGCCAGAAAGCTCTCGGTTTTGATCACTACCGGCAGGCTGATTTGCTGCCCACCCGGCGCCTCCATCATGATCTTCAGGCTCTGGAGATAAAGGGCCATAATGAGGCCCAGGGCGGCACCAATCATACCGCCCATTAGACCCAATATCCCGCTCTCCAACAGAAAGATGTTCATTATGTTTTGTCTGCCCGCACCCATGGCCATGAACATGCCAATCTCGCTGGTCTTTTCATTGACCAGCATGTACATCACGCTCCCAATTCCAAAGGAGGCGATGATCAGGATCAATAGCATTATCAGCCTGTTCTGGAATTGTTCAATGGCCAGTGTTTTCAGGATCTCAGGGTAAAGCTGCTGCCAGGAATCTGCCTTATATCCGTAAGCTTGCAGACTTCTTCCAAGGGCATCTGCTTGATAGACATCTTCCAGCTTTACGTCCACAGATGAAGCAACGTCTCCTTTATTGAGAAAATCCCTGGCAGTGGCGAGCGATACAAAGGCAATATCCTCCGGCCATCCGGTAGGCGCATTAAAGATACCGGATACAACCAGGCTGGTTCCTCGGGCATCAGGAAAGCTGGCGAAGACCGTCTGGCCCAGCTTGACCTTCAAATTGTCAGCCAGCTTTTGCCCTATAACCACCTTCTTTCCGTCCCGTATCGAGTTGAGATCTCCATGGACCACGTACTTTCCTATGTTGTATATCTTATCCACATCGACCGGATTCGCTCCCGACATCGCCACGTTCTCTACGTTATCCTTGTGAGTGAAGGTCGCTGTGGCTCCCAGTCCAGGCGAGACTGCAACCACTCCCGGAATTGACCAAATGCGATCTATGAGATTTTTGTAGAGGTAGATGTAATCGTCTCCTTCCTTGGGTGTGATTGTGACGTGAGGAAGATCCTCAACGATAATATCAAAAAGCATACCATGAAATCCATCCTGGAGGGAGACGGATGTCAGAGAAATGGCTACCGCAAGAGCTATGGCTGCCACTGAGAGAAAGGTTCCTCTCTTTCTATAGGCAATATGCCTCAAGACAACGGTTCGCTCAAAGGCAGGTATGATGCTCCTCTTCAGGGCCGGCACCTCTGAGTGGTCAAATGCCGTCACACCGTTATCAAGTTAGTGGATTGATGCCATGAAAACAGGGTCCACTTCCAGCATTTTCGCCACAGCATAGGCAGGGAAGACGTTCGATATCCCAGGACCGTACCTCTCCGAGAGAAGAACGCACTCCAGTCCCAGGAACTCTGCAGCATCGGCAATTAAGCCTTCTCCTATTCCCGCGGCAGTCACCCTGGAAAGATCGTGCTTTTTCGCCTGCTTCTCCATGGCATCAACCAGAATTCTCTTCTGTTGTTCGCACGCCTGCTCTGCTATCGCCAAGGCCCCGGCAAGGCCTATCTCCCCCAGGTCGGCACAGACCGAGCGCGCCAGACGGCGCATGGCAGAGGCACAGTCCTTACCGGCACCGTCCGCAGTCTCGCAGCTATAGCGATCCTCACTTATCCGGCCCAGGGCCAAATGGGCGTCGGCGATGATGGCGAAGAATTCCGGTGCGAGCGGCACCGTATTTCCTCTGATCCTCGCCAGGGGCAGCAAGGCATCCAGGCGGGTGCGAAGCAGCCCCATGTAGACCAGCTCGCCGCTTGCCAGTCGCAGGAAGTCCGTCTTTGCTGCCAGCGGACCACCCTTTATCGGAATCAAATCTGTGGTGGTGCTGCCCATATCCACAAAGAGGCAATCTCCCTCTTCGCGCGCCAAAAGCTCGGCCGACGCCGCCCAGTTGGCAGCGGCCAATTCCAGGGGGTCCTTCCAGCCAAAGCTGCTCCCGCCCCAGAAGTAGGTCGGGCAGGAGAAGGTCCTCTTGACGGCAGCCATGAGGCTCTCTATGCCCTCTCGCTTGCAGGAAAAGCAGTCTGCCAGCTCGCCCGTGATGACGACCGCCACCGCTTGTGGAGACAATGCCGCAAACCGGCTCAGCACCTCATCCAGGGACGCATTCTTCCAGAGCGGCAGATAGATGCTCTCGGCATAAAGGCCGTCTGAGCTGGCGGCTTTTGTGTTGGCTCCGCCGATATCCAGGCCCAAAATCATCCCTGGGCCCAAGCCCTTCGAACCATAAAAGCTTTAGGTCGGGACGTAACTTTAAGCCACCAGCTTTTGGAGATCTGGATCATGGCTGCCAAGGAGAAGTTTGCTGAGCCCACTTACTTAGAATGTGGATTCGGAGAGCTGGAACATAAGGTAATAACATCGATGATATGCTGCCGTTGCGGCACCTGCGAGGCCTTATGTCCCAAGATTGAGCACAAGGAGAACAGGCCCGCCCTGATGGAATACGACCCCCTCTGCGGCCTTTGCTTTGCCTACTGTCCCAGAACTTTCCTGGATATGGGGGCTATGGAGTCCAAGCTCTTCGGCCGGACCCGTAATGCGGATGAGGCCCTGGGAATCTATACGAAAGCAGTCTCCGCCCAGGCACTCTCACGAGAGGGCAAAGCCCAGGACGGAGGCGTGGCTACCGCCCTGCTGGTCCAGGCGCTGGAGTCTGGCATGATCGACTGCGCCATTATCACGGATAGGGACGAAGAGTGGAGAACTGTGTCTCGCGTCGCCACCACCGCCGAGGAGATCAAGGCGGCTGCCGGCACCAAGTACACTATCAATAACAGCGTCATAGCCGTGAAGGAAGCTCTGGAGAAAGGCTGCCAGAAGATCGGATTTGTGGGGACTCCCTGCCAGATTCAGGCTCTGCGAAAGGTCCAGCTCCTGGATGAGCCCTATCAGTTCGGCCAGGAGAAGATCGCCCTATTGGTGGGACTATTCTGCATGGAGAACTTCTATTACGAGACGCTCATGATGGGGCTGGTGCAGGGCAAGTTCGGTCTGGAGCCCAAGGATGTGGCTCGCTTCGAGATCAAGAAGGGCATGTTCCGGGTGATCGATAAAAAGGGCCAGGTTAATGAGGTGAAGTTGGAGGAGACAGACAAGTACACCTTCAAGGGATGCGGTCCCTGCTTTGACTTTGCCAGCGAGCTGGCGGACGTCTCCGTGGGAAGCGTGGGCTCTCCCGATGGCTGGTCCACTGTCCTCACGCGTACGGACGCGGGCGAGAAGCTCTACTCTTCTGCCTTGGCTGCAGGTGTCGTGCAGGAGAAGGCCGTCTCTGAGAAGGGTCTGGCTCTCGCCAAGAAGCTGGCCGGGAACAAGGAGAAGCGCTTTGTGACAAAGTCTCAAGAGATGTCTGTCGCCGACATCTCCAGATGAGCCGGGATCACTGATCTCACATGCTCTCCGTTGGGCTGGCTGGAAAGCCGAACTCTGGCAAATCCACCTTTTTCAAGGCAGCGACTTTGGTAGAGGTGGATATCGCCAACTATCCGTTTACAACTATTGACGCCAATCACGGCGTTTCATATGTGCGCGTTCCCTGCCCCTGCAAGGAGCTCGGTATCGAGAAAGGCTGTGGCAAGTGCCGGGATGGCGTGCGCTTCATCTCCATCGAGCTGATCGACGTGGCCGGGCTCGTTCCTGATGCCCATCTAGGCAAGGGCCTGGGCAATGAGTTCCTGGATGCATTGCGGGTGGCAGAAGCTGTCATTCATGTGCTGGACGCCTCGGGCGGCACGGATGCAGAAGGAAATCCGGTGGGCACCGGCAACCACGATCCCGTCTCTGATGTTAAATTCCTGGAGTACGAGATCAGCATGTGGCTCAATGGCATCCTCAAGCGCAACTGGGACAAATTGATGAGGAACTATAAGGGCATAGGAGGCAAGCCCGAGCAGGTTCTCATCGATCAGATGGCAGGCGCTGGGGTCTCGGATAACCACATCCGGCGTGCTCTGACGGAGATGAAGAAGGATCTGGGAAGCTGGAATGATGAAGATGTAAAGAGGTTCGCCATGCTTTTGCGCGAGTACAGCAAACCCATGATCCTGGCGGCCAACAAGATGGATGTCGCGCCTCCAGAGAACGTTCAGAAGCTCTTAGCCCTCAAGGAAGAGTTAGTGATACCTGTTAGCGGGGCCGCGGAAATAGCGCTGCGCATGGCAGAGAAAGCGGGCTTGATCAAGTATATGCCGGGCGATCCGGACTTTGAGGTCAAAGGCCAGCTCAGTCCTGCCCAGACGGCGGGCCTGGAGAAGATCAGGGCGCTGATGAAACAGTATGGCGGAACTGGAGTGCAGCAGTGCATCAACCGCGCCGTATTCGAGCTCTTAAATTACATCGTTCTCTATCCCGTAGAGGATGAGGGCAAGTTCACTGATCGCAAAGGAGTGATACTGCCCGACGCCTTCCTCATGAAGCGGGGCAGCACGGCGCGCGATCTTGCCTTCCGGGTGCATTCCGATATCGGAGAGAGCTTCTTATTTGCCATTGACGCCAAGACGAAGATGCGTCTGGGCGAGAAGCACGAGCTGAAGGACGGCGACGTGATAAAGATAGTCTCGACGAAGTGAAGTCGGTCGAACTATCAATAATTTTTCTGGTTTTTCGAGAACATTTTCGCATGCAATCGATTTAGCGATGTCAAAGCATCTCGATTTTCGTCTGCCATGTATAAGCCATCCTGAAGCTCATGGGCCGTTTCATATTCGATCATTTTCTATTGCGAAAGGCCTCTGCAATGCAGGGCTGGCACTCATCTGAGCCGGTTAGAAATCCCTTCGGATCGTTTAGGAACCTATTCAGTACGCTTTGATTAAATCTTCCTTCTTTTGGACAGGTCTTAACGTCAGATATTGAATACTGCCCCCATTGCTCAATGGAGAGATTTTCGGGCAAGCAGCTACATGCCTGCTCGATCAAATCCCTGTCAGATACCGGCCAAATCCAGGCTGTCTTGTCACTGCTGCCCGTCAGAACTTTTGTCCCGTTGGGGCTGAATGCCACGGCGTTCACCGGGCCATTATGAGTCAGCGTATGCAGCTCCTTGCCGCTCGATACCTCCCATACGCGGGCCGTGTTGTCACCGCTGCCCGTCAGAACTTCTGTCCCGTCTGGGCTGAATGCCACGGCGTTCACTGGGCCGTTATGAGTCAGCTTATGCAGCTCCTTGCCGCTCGATACCTCCCATATGCGGGCCGTGTTGTCGGAGCAGACCGTCAGAACTTTTGTCCCGTTGGGGCTGAATGCCACGGCGTTCACCATGCCATCATGATTCAGCTTATGCAGCTCCTGGCCGGTCGTTACATCCCATATTCGGGCTGTTTTGTCATCGCTGCCCGTCAGAACGTTTGTCCCGTCTGGGCTGAAGGCCACAGCGAACACCGGGTAATCATGATTCAGCTTATGCAGCTCCTTGCCGCTCGATACGTCCCATATTCGTGCCGTCTTGTCACGGCTGCCCGTCAGAACTTTTGTCCCGTCAGGGCTGAATGCCACGGCATTCACCCGGCCATCATGAGTCAGCTTATGCAGCTCCTGGCCAGTCGAAACATCCCAAATTCGGGCCGTGTTGTCACGGCTGCCCGTGAGAACTTTTGTCCCGTCAGGGCTGAATGCCACAGCGAATACCAAGCCATCATGATTCAGCTTATGCAGCTCCTGGCCAGTCGAAACATCCCAGATGCGGGCCGTGTAGTCATAGCTGCCCGTGAGAACTTTTGTCCCGTCTGGGCTGAAGGCCACAGCGAATACCGTGCCATCATGATTCAGCTTATGCAGCTCCTGGCCAGTCGAAACATCCCATATTCGGGCTATGCCGTTAAGGCTGCCCGTGAGAACTTTTGTCCCGTCTGGGCTGAAGGCCACAGCGAATACCGTGCCATCATGATTCAGCTTATGGACCTCCTGGCCAGTCGAAACATCCCATATTCGGGCCGTCTTGTCATAGCTGCCCGTGAGAACTTTTGTCCCGTCTGGGCTGAATGCCACGGCATACACCCAGCCATCATGATTCAGCTTATGCAGCTCCTGGCCAGTCGCAACATCCCACATTCGGGCTGTTTTGTCATCGCTGCCTGTGAGAACTTTTGTCCCGTCTGGGCTGAATGCCACCGCGAATACCGTGCCATCATGATTCAGCTTATACAGCTCCTGGCCAGTCGCAACATCCCAAATTCGGGCTGTTTTGTCATCGCTGCCCGTCAGAACCTTCGTCCCGTCAGGGCTGAAAGCCACGGCGCGCACCAGGTCCTCATGAGTCAGCTTATGCAGCTCCTGGCCAGTCGCAACATCCCAGATGCGGGCCGTGTAGTCATAGCTGCCCGTGAGAACTTTTGTCCCGTCTGGGCTGAAGGCCACGGCATTCACCCGGCCATCATGATTCAGCTTATGCAGCTCCTGGCCAGTCGAAACATCCCAT
>CAIQHB010000001.1 GCA_903871465.1 uncultured Methanosarcinales archaeon | reverse complement strand
TTTCTTTCAGTTCCCTTTTCATCGGGATGGGCCTTGCAATAAAACCAACCAAAGAAGGCATAAAAAGCGGCATAAATCTTTCAGTTCCCTTTTCATCGGGATGGGCCTTGCAATTCGAGGAGAAGCCGGGCCTCTTCCTCAATCTCTTCCTCTTTCAGTTCCCTTTTCATCGGGATGGGCCTTGCAATTTTTTTGATATGTTTTTCTACATATTCTGATAACTACTTTCAGTTCCCTTTTCATCGGGATGGGCCTTGCAATTTTTTCGCCGCACTTCGGGCATTCAGCCCACTTAGTCTTTCTGTTCCCATTTCATCGGGATGGGCCTTGCAATTTTGGCGCGTTCCCCCCGGTCGCTCCTTTAACAATCAACTTTCAGTTCCCTTTTCATCGGGATGGGCCTTGTAATTTAAAACGGATAGCGAACTACTGTTCGTTATCGCGATCTTTCAGTTCCCTTTTCATCGGGATGGGCCTTGCAATGCGAGGTTGCCCATAGGATGTTTGCGGTCGAACTCACTTTCAGTTCCCTTTTCATCGGGATGGGCCTTGCAATAAGGTTTGCCGGGATAACGGCTTCGTTCGGGTGGAGAACTTTCAGGTCCCTTTTCATCGGGATGGGCCTTGCAATTCTGCGAAGGCGGCGAGCTTGGACTGACTCATGATTTCTTTCAGTTCCCTTTTCATCGGGATGGGCCTTGCAATCTACAACCTATTCCAGCCGTGGTTCCGGGATGCGCTCCTTTCAGTTCCCTTTTCATCGGGATGGGCCTTGCAATACATTATCCCAGGGATTCTCGATGCCTCGGTAGACAATCTTTCAGTTCCCTTTTCATCGGGATGGGCCTTGCAATTGAAATGTTGGGGCATGTGACGCACCGGCAGGGGGAAGACTTTCAGTTCCCTTTTCATCGGGATGGGCCTTGCAATGGCCCTTAAAAGGAGTTGATTTGGCTTAAATCTTGTGCCTGAATGGTCCTTTCAGATGGAGCCTATTCGCCAGCCCTTCGGATGCAACGGGGTATATAAACTCTGGCGAAAAGCCCATTACGATCAATATCAGAAAATCAAATTTAACCTTCTTTGAAAGAAGAGTGCAAAGCTCACCAATTCTTCGCGGCTGAGGCTTACTCCTCCTTATCTACCCGCAGTTTCTCCACTATCTCCACACCAAGCCTATATCCGCTCAATATCCATCGCCTGCCCGGATCTTCTTGAAGCCAGCCAGCATGATGCACCCCAGCAAGGCGCAGTGCAGCCTCCCTAGATCTCGCCCGCCCACGCGTTCCGCACGCATGCTCGCGCGCGTCCGCGTGCCCGGAGCCGCACTCGCAGGGACGGCGATCTGGGGATGGCCAATTGAGGATATCCGGGGAAAAACACAAGAAGAGCCCTTCTCAAGCCCGAGAAAATTGCAGGCAACAACAAGTGCATATTCTTGATATTAGATAAACAGAATAATTAAAATGAAGACAAAAAAGACTAAGTGCTGCTGGATTCGAAGAGAAAATACATCACACGCTGCCCTTCAAAACTCCAGGTTGTCGAACTTTTCCAGCTCTTTCGGCGTGAAGAACTCGGACCAATCAGCGGCGCAAACTTTCAATATGGATCTGCCGCCTCGGATATCCTTTTCGGTATGCACAAGTCCTTCCTTTTCGAGTCTTTTAACTGAGCCGTATACCTTTCCGCTCGACCAGCCTATCTCTTTCGCCAGCTCATAAATGCTATGTCCGGGCTTTTTGTTGATTACTTTGTAAAGATCGTAATCGGTATCAAGACCTTCTGTAATTCGAGCATCTATTGCTGCCACAGGCTTCGTCTCAACTCTTGCGCTCAATTCCGATCCACCACTTTGTCCAGGTAGGTATGTATTGCATAAATACCGATAGGGCGTTGCGCGAACTCATCGCCCTCGGATACATAAAGAAACATCCCACAGGCAGCGAGACTATGTATGAGCTCGATGAGAGAGGATTTGAGACATGCCGGAAGATCAGAGAGCAGAGAACTGCTCGCTGAGCCATGCATACCGTTTTTGAGTTTCTTGTTTCCAGAATATGGCCGTCAAAATCTAATGTTCAAGGGCGTAACTCAGGAAAAACCACATGATCCCTATTTTCAAATCGCATCTTCAGCCGAATCATCGCCATCTCATCTTCGCCAAATCTCCATCCCTGCCCGATCCTCTTGAAGCCAGCCAGCATGATGCACCCCAGCACGGCGCAGAGCTGCTCCGCCCAGGCCTCGCCCGCCCTTGCGTCCCGCAAGCATGCTTGCGTGCGCCCGTTCCCAGACAAGCGGCATCCATGTCCGGACGCTTAAACGAACATCGCCAAATGCCGGCTGGCAGATAGGCAAGTTCGTATCGGATTATTGCGAGACGGATTTAAATCGAATGAAATCCTGTTCTTCTCTGTGATAACCAAAGCGGTTTATGAGAATGGGGTTCTCAGGCCTCTTGAGAAGCTGAGCCTGCGGCAGGGGGATGAAGTCGAGATCTAAATAAAAGACGCCGTTCTCAGAACCAGTGGCATCATCAAACTCGATCCAGGGACTGCAAGAGAGATTGCAGATGGCGATGAGTTTTCCCTGCTGTAAGATAAATGCTGGAGAATGTGCCGAACGGCAGCAAGATATTCATAGATTCAAATATATTTATCTACCATTTTCTGGAAGCCCTCTTGGATGAGGTCGGAGTAAGTTCTCAAACCTCAATCTCGTACATCCCGTTCCCAAAGGTAGCCATCTCACCCGCGAAGAATGGTGAAAGATGCTGCTTTTCATACTCTGCTTATGGAAGTATCTCTCTTTGAGTCAAGCTGCTGAGAACCATTCTTCTCGACAGATCCCAGCTTCATCTAAAACAGTGTCCAGCAAAGAGGGGTCTATCTCTTCACCATGATGAGGATTTGGTATACGTGCTGTTACCATGCCTCGTTTCATGTAGGCGTGTTTCCCACCAGGATACGGGCCATCAAATCCCAGCTTTCTTAATCGCCCAATTAGCTCACGTCGCGATACTGGTGTTAATCTAGACACCTGCGATAGGCTCCGCTGATGCTTCTATGGCCTGGTTATCCATCGATGGAATTGTCAACCCTAATCTCAAGCGTAAGGCTATCCAACCTTCAATAACCTCGACAAGCTCGGTACGTGCTCCTTCGATAGTCTTGCCCGTAGCCCAAACACCTTGAAGACCAGGGACGGTAGCAACATACTCGCCGTTATCCAGGATCTTATATTTGGCTTTGGATAGTGCCGCCGTAATATATTCAGCAAACATGTCAAGATCCTATATGCCTTGAAGGGATTTAACATTATTCACCATTTTGCTGGGCGGCTTCGGGCCTCGCTTGTATCCATGTGGAAAAGCTCTTAGCTTCATCCTCTTCGGCATGATCTGCAAATATCAAAGTGCAAAGCGTGACTCTCTGAGTGATATTCGAGATATTGCCACTAACGACTAGGATTTCGAGCAAGTGGATTGGATCACGGTCTGGAAACCCTCCTGGGTGGGATCGTAGCAAAATCACCCGCGCCATCCGTCCGGGCTCCTGCGCGCGCCCGCGGCCTCGATAGTTTGTAACCACTTGGTATCGATCAATAAGTCCAGGGAAGCGGAAGCGTGCCCGCTCAGTAAGCAGCTAGGCATTTAATTTAGAATAAGTGATAAAATATTTTCTAGATAATTGGTAGAATAAATTCAATTATATCTCCAAAAAGGAAAGACGAAGGCCGGAACACCGGCCAAATCCCATCGGACTACTTAGCCTTAGCCTGGAACTTCCTGTAGAGGTCCATCTCCACACCGGTAGGCTGGACTATCTTCAGAGCCGCATCGAAGTGCTTCTTTTCTATCTTGTTGTCGCAGAACGTAGCATCATCCTTGCATGATCCATTCTGTACATATTCGCGGATGGCCAGCATCACTGCCTCGTTGACGACCGCTCCCAGGTCTGCCCCGGAGTATTTGTCTGTCAACTTGGCCAGCTCCTCCACTTTGACATCGTCTGCGAGAGGCTTCTTGGCCATATGGATCTTCAGGATCTGCTGGCGAGCCTGCTCATCAGGCAGGCCGATCTCGACAAGCCGATCGAATCGGCCGGGACGCAGCAATGCCGGATCGATAATATCCGGCCTGTTAGTGGCCGCGATCACCATCACGCTGTTCAGGGATTCCAGCCCGTCCAGCTCCGTCAGGATCTGAGATATCACGCGTTCAGTGACATGCGAGTCGCTATTCGACCCGCCCCTGGCTGGTGCAATGGAGTCGATCTCATCCAGGAAGACCACGGACGGCGCCGCCTGTCTTGCCTTGCGGAATGTCTCACGCACAGCCTTCTCGGATTCGCCAACCCACTTGCTCAGGAACTCCGGCCCCTTGATGCTGATGAAATTGGCCTGGCTCTCCGTGGCTACGGCCTTGGCGAGCATGGTCTTGCCTGTGCCGGGCGGCCCGTAGAGCAGAATGCCGCGAGGGGCCTTGGCATCCATATACTCGAAGAGCTTGGCGTAGGTCAGAGGCCACTCTACAGACTCTATCAACTGCTGCTTGACGTCCGCAAGGCCACCGATATCGTCCCAATGCACATTGGGCGATTCCACCATGACCTCACGCATGGCAGATGGGTCCATTTCGCGCAATGCCGCCAGGAAGTCGTCGTTGTTAACCTCGATCTTGTTGAGGGTCTCGACTGGTATGGATTCAACCTCCAGATCAATTTCAGGCAGCACGCGGCGGATAGCGCGGATGGCAGCTTCGCGGGCGAGCGCGGCCAGGTCAGCGCCGACGAAGCCGTGCGTTACATCGGCCAGCTTCTCCTGGTTCACGTCCTTGGAAAGAGGCATGCCTCTGGTATGGATCTGCAAGACCTCCAGCCGGGATTGTCTGTTGGGAACACCGATCTCTATCTCCCGGTCAAATCTGCCCGGGCGGCGCAGCGCCGGGTCAATGGAGTCTGGCCGGTTCGTAGCAGCGATGACCACCACTTTTCCCCGCGTCTCCATGCCGTCCATGAGGGCCAGCATCTGGGCCACGACCCGCCGCTCCACCTCGCCTGTCACCTCTTCTCTCTTGGGCGCAATGGAGTCAATCTCATCGATGAGGATGATGGATGGGGCGTTCTCCTCAGCAGTCTTGAAGAGCTGGCGCAGCTTCTCCTCGGACTCGCCGTAGTACTTGGACATGATCTCCGGGCCGCTCAGGGTCTGGAAGTGAGCATTGGTCTCGGATGCCAGGGCTTTGGCGAGCAATGTCTTGCCCGTGCCGGGCGGCCCGTAGAGCAGAACGCCTTTGGGGGCCTCTACACCCAGACGCTCGAAGAGCTCGGGATGCTTCATGGGAAGCTCGATCATCTCTCTGACCTTCTTGATCTCGGCAGAGAGGCCTCCAATGTCCTCATAGGTGATCCTAGGTCCGACTTTCTCTACTTCTTCTTTTGCTGGTTTATCAGAGATATCTATCTTGGTCCGATCGCCTATCACTGCTGCTTCTTTGGAGGGTGCCACGCGGGTGGCCATGAGCTCAATCTTGCGGCCCATGACCGAGATCTCAATGATGTCTCCCCGGGTGATGACACGGCCTTCCATGTACCTCTTCAGGTACTCTTCGCCACCGGTGATGCGCAGAGGTACCGTGGGCGCGAAGACCACAGATTCCGCCGTAGTGGCTTGTGCAATCTTTAAAGGCACTTTATCGTCTATGCTCACGCCAGCGTTCCGGCGCGTGTTTCCGTCCAGACGAACGATCCCGGTGCCTGTGTCGTCAGGGTAGCCGGGCCAGAGTAAGGCTGCCGTCTTCTTCTTTCCCTGAATGCTGACCACATCACCGGCCTGCCAGCCCATCTCGCTGAATACTGCTGGATCAACCCGGGCGATACCCCGTCCTACATCAGTAGGGCGCGCTTCAATAACTTTGAGTGTGATATCTCCTGCCATCAAAATTCTCCAACATGTTTGGTCTTCGTAAGCTTAAATAATTTTTTAATCTTTGCCACTTTTCACTCCCGGATACCTTAATTTCATTCTTCGAACAGAGAGCATCTCGCCAGGAAGTCATTGCCTGGAGACTGCGGTCTGCGAGCATCGTTTTTTCCATCCGGGTATATGATACCTGATATTACTAACTTCTAGTTAGTGATACAAGACTATTTAAACATTTCTGTTGGAGGACGTTAGGACTTCTGGTTATTATTTGACAGATCTGAGAAGAGCATCATATATATCGGCATCGTCAGGCCTCACCCCCTATAAACCCCCTTTTTCCGGGCGAGATTGACGGCTGCCTAATCTGCGGACTGGATTGATTTGACGCGCGAACCAACGGGGTCACATTCTGGCGGCCTGCCGGTCTTTAAACATGTTCTGTGATCTCCGTGAACTCTGCGGTTGAAGACGCCGTCTATCGCTGATCTCTTATGAGGCCTTTTACCAGCTCATGCTTGGCTCGGGTGGCCTGGAAAAGATGGCAGAACATCTTGGGAGCCTGGGCATTGATGACCCTCACGCCCTCTTCGGTTATTCCTCCCTTCGTGGCTACACAGGAGATGAGCTCCTCAAAGCCTTCCTCTTCCAGTAGACGGGCTGTGCCGATTATGGTCTTCTTCATCAGCTCTTCCGCCTGATCTCTTGGGATGCCCATCCAGGAAGCTGCCAGGGCGAACTCCCTCAAGAGGGCGGCGATGTAACCCGGCCCGCAGCTGGTGAGATCCGCCATCACTTCGAAATGGTCCTCTGGGACAACGATCGGGTCCCCGATCGCTCCAAATATGGAAAGAAGCAGGGATCGGTCGATCTCGGTGGCATTTTCTCCCAGGGCTATGAGAGTGACTCCCAACCGGTTTTCGCAGGTAATGCTGGGGATGGCGCGGGCGACTCTTGCCTGGCCGTGATCCTGCAGTTGCTGCAAAGAAAAGTCTCCGGCAACAGAGACGATCAGCTTTTCTGCCGTTATGAGTTCCCCCAGTTCGTTCAAAACGCCGTTGATGTCCAGAGGGCGCACACAAAGGAAAATGACATCAGAACTCCGCGCTACCTCTCTATTGTCTCCGGCTTTTACTCCAGTCTCCCTTGCCAATTGCTCGGCCTTTTCCGGGGCCCGATTGCTAACATAGATGTCTTCCGCCTTTATCGCACCTGTCTCGACGAACTTACGGACCAGAATGCTCCCCAGGTGACCGGTGCCAATGAAGCCGATTGTGGTCATTTAACGACTCCGGAGGGATTCGAGCCTGATGGCTCGACCGACTTCAAGTAGTCGTCCATTATTCGATTGAACTTCCGGTTCATCCGCCGCAATCTCCTCCCGTCTCATAGGCCAGACGAAGCCTGTCTGCGACATCGCTGGAAAGCCTTTGTCCGGCCACGGTGAAGAAGACCTCTGCAAAATCGGGCTGGAGACAGCAGAGGCCTTCCGTTCCTTCCAAGATCAAGTCTGAAAGATAGCTCATATCCTCTGTCGGCAGTCTTTTCAGGCGCTGCTCGAAATCCGCGACGCCTCGAGAATGGTGATTCGCCACTGGCGGCAGAATATTCATGTATTCGATATCGACTCCCCGGTTTTGCAGCTCCTCCAGCTCAGGTACCAGCCTTTTTAGAATCTGCAAGTCCCGCTCATTCAGATCTCGACCCATATCGCCTTCAATGCTCTGCAAAAATATAGCATTATCCTAACGATTGAGTTATCCAGTGCAGGTAGGGCGGATAACCGTCGACTATGGGAAGCACAATGATCTCCGGAACTTTGTAGCTATGTAGCTCATTGATTCTCGATATTAGCTGCTCGACCATACTCTGCTCCGTCTTGATTATCAGGAGCTCCTCGCCTTCTAAATTGAGCTTCCCTTCCCATAAATAGCAGGACCTGACAGGCATTATGTTCACGCATGCTGCCAGACGCTCATCCACCAGGGCTCGGGCGATCCTATCCGCGTCTCCTGGGGCGGTGGTGCAAAATGCCACCCGGAAGCTATTCGCGTCCGACCCACCGCTCTCCATTTTCTCCTATCTCCTTCTTCCAGATGGGCGCTCTTTTTTTCAGCTCCTCAATGATGTATCGGCAACCCAGAAAGGCCTCGTCCCGGTGCGCAGCCGAGCAGACAATGGCCACGATGTTGTCGCCCACAGACAGGAGACCGACGCGGTGGACGATCTCCGCCGACTTCAGGCCGAAGCGGCCCACAGCCTCGCCACGAATGCTCTCGAGCTCCTGCAGTGCAGCTTCCCTAAATGATTCCAGCTCCATCATCTCGATGCCGTCATCCCTGACCGTGCCCAGGAATGTCACAACTGCACCGGCATCAGTTCTCCTGGCCTTTTTGATCATCTCGTCCAGTGAGAAGTCCTGTTCGGTGATCTCGATCATAGAACTTTCAGCCTCCCGCCACGGGAGGAAATATGGCCAGCTCATCGCCTTCGTGCATTTCCAGAGAAAGATCCTGCAGAGGATCTATCCTTTTTTTATTCCACATGAGCAGAACATAATCACGAAGGAGACCGGAATTGTCAAAGGCCGACTCTTTGAACCGCGGACTGTAACTGGCAAGCTCATTCAATATATCTGCAATCGTAGAGCCCTCTTCTGCATCCAGTTCTCGCTCTTTTCCTAAAATTTCCCTGAAGCCGGCGAACGCTCTGACTCTTACCAACATAGCCCGGTTATTCTCCTATTTCTTATACATCTCACTGAAGCTGACGGGCTTCATTCCCGATTCGGTCTTTTCCGTAAGGCCGCCCTTCTTCAGGGACTTCTTGACCTTTTCCGACTCATTTTCCCGGAGCCTTGCGATCTCCTCCTCGGAATCGAGGCCCATGACGAAGGCGCCGTGGCAGGGCTTGACATAGGTGAAGAGCAATTCCTTTCCCATGACGCCTATAGCCACCGGCGGCACGCCGATGAGATAGTAGTCCTTGAAGAGCTTGTAGCCCGGATCGACGTAGTAGACCTCTTCGGAGTTCTTTTCAATATAAGCACGGGCTTCCTTGAAGGAGGTACGCTCCAGATAAAGCTTGTACTTCATCTGCTCGATACAGCTCACAGGACCACCTTATCGATCTTGTTCTTCAGCGGGTTAGGGTTGTGGGTTGCCTTGGCCACGATCTTCGTTGCCGGATAGTCGATGCTCTCTCCCAGTGCCTCGGCATTCTTGCCGAAGACCACAGCATAAGGCTTGGCTTTGGAAATGGCGCTGAATGTGGCTCCATAGGTCATACCGGCATCGCTATGCATGAAGGCGAAACAGATGTCGAAGTCGATCTTCTTCTCCACGATCTCGCCTATAAGCTCGTCTACGTCAACCATCTTTTGCACATAATAGCTCTCCGGATCGGCGGCCTTAAGCAGCTTGACTGCGGCATCCGTTCCTGCCACGGTCACATCCCAGCCTGCATGGCTTAGCTTGTGGGCGAGGTAGATCACCATGCTCATCTGCACCGGCACTTCCGGGCAGCCCATCACCAATAGCGCCTTTTTGCCTTCTGTCATATGCTCATCTCTTGGCATGATTCAGGGTTTATGATACGACGAATTTCGATTGTTGATTATGGTTGAATTCCTGATTAATTGATTAATGGTCTTTGATTGTGATTCAAATCTACAGTTAAGGCAATATTACTATTAAAACTCACTATAGCCTCACTATTATGATGACTCTCCATTGTGGTCTCTTATCTTGTATCATCTCTGCAATCCATGCAGCCCAAATTCCGCTCGCAGGCCACCTCATCCAGACAGGCAGAGAGTCCATCCCAGAGCAAGAGACGGTTCGTCAATAGCTCTCCAGCGCCTTGTATGTATTTCACGGCTTCAGTCACCTGAATGGAGCCGATCACTCCGCAGGTGGAGCCCAGGGCGGGGAAGATTGCGGCCGGAGGAGCACGCGGGAAGATGCAGCGCAGGCAAGCAGTTTTCCCGGGAATTATGGTCGTCACCTGGCCCCGGTAGCCGCTGATGGCACCATGGAAGAGCGGGATCTTTCTCTTCAGTGCGGCACGGTTGAGGAGGTATCGAGTGGGGAAGTTGTCCATGGCGTCCATAATCAGATTGCAGCCTTGCAAAAGTGTGTCAATATTGTCTTCGGATATTGTCTCCACGAGTGCTTCAACCTCGACCTCCGGGTTTATGCTGGTTATGGTATCGTATGCCGACAACGCTTTGTCTCGGCCCACGTCTTGGCCGCCATGTAGAATCTGCCGGTTCAGGTTGCTCAGCTCGACCGAGTCGCAGTCGACTATGCAAATCTTGCCAAAACCGGCTGCTGCCATATAAATGGAAACGATCGAGCCCAGACCGCCAGCTCCGGCTACGAAGACGCTCGTTTTCTTTAGCTTTTCCTGGCCAACCTCACCAAAAAGGCGAATCTGGCGGGAGTATCTCGTTTTTTCAGCATCTTTTAGCATGTTGATTCTAGCCGCCGTGTACAACCATTATGATCTTCAACTCATCCCCAGCGTCTACAGTCTCCTCTTCCGAGACTATCCTGCCGTTTTTGGCGACGATCACCTCAACAGGGTTTATTCCAAGGCGTCTCAACACGTCCTCGATGGCGGTATTCTCAACGGCCATCTCTTTTCTGCTGCCATCAGGCAAGAATATCCTCACTTTTTCTCCTAGACCGCTCCCGGGTTAACCAATGCCGCTGTGTCTGCTCCTGGGCCCGCTCGCCTCGCAGAGGGCGTGAGACGCTCGCGCGGCATGCTCGTATGTGCTTTTGGCGCGTTAGGTTGTACTCTGGTTCACGATTGTGAATGGGGCATCAGATGCATGTTTGATATTTAAGAGTTGGGGGTCGTGAATAGGATTGAATTCAATGAACCATAAAGATTTTCCCTTCGTCCTTGCAGAGGGTAGTAGTATATGTCAGATATCGCACTTATTGGCGAGCGAACCTTCCTGTATGAGAAGCTTTTCCAGGATCTGGGCACGACCTTCCAGTTCCTCCAGCCCGGAGTTCTGGGAAGTCCTTTTCTACCTTCGTACCGGATGGTGATGATTCCCACGGGCTTTGCCAATCCACAGTACTCGAGGACTTTGCCGGCGCTGCAGAGTATGAAATCGAACATAGCCGGTTTTGTTAAGAAGGGCGGCGTGCTCACCGTCTTTGGACCGATGGTGCCGGAGCATGACTACGAGTGGCTTCCTCTGCCGCTCAAGTATGTCTGCGAGCTGGGCACGCAGAATGTCGCGCCCTCTTTGGAGGGGTGCTCCTGCCTGCTCTGCACCTCGACGCCGGAATGCGATGGCTACTTGCTGTCGGGCGAGGGCTTTGAGACCGTTTTGAAGGATGCTAAGGGCAGAGCCGTTCTGGTTATGGCAAAGTTTGGAGAAGGTCTTATTGTAGCCACTTCAGTGCATGAGTTTCCTGCCGCAGAATACATAAAGTGGGCCCTGGAAAAGGCGAGACCCGCCAAGCTTTGAGAGGATTTGGCTTGGACGAAGAGATGCCTCTGGTCAAGAAGAGCAAGCTTCGCCTGGAGATTGAGGCCTTGCTCGAGAAGAAAGGATTGATTCTGGAAGAGAATGTCTCAGTGATGGACCTGGAGAGTAAAGAAGCCTATTACTTCAAAGATTATCACGCGGCTCTGGAGTTTCTGAAGGGCAAGAAGGGACGGTGGTACATCACAACGCCAGGGTTTAGGAATCGGAAAGATCGCCGGTGAAAGGCATTAAATAGCATCCAAAAAAGCATATTTTTTTTTACTATCCGTCCAAATGTCCCCTACATTAAAGTATCTTCGCGTGCAAATTCAAGCACTGGTGGGACAGATGGTACAAGTAGATGAGACAGATCTGGTTTACAAAGGCCCTTGGGTGAGAAGTGCTCAGCAAAGGTTATTCCAAACACTTGAAGCAGACTACAGCTTCCCGAAAGCTACCTGCCGATCCCTGGTAAATCTGATGTGGGATTTTCTCAACGAAACCTTCAGTGAGAAGCTTCATGAAGGCCAGATCACTTTCTATGCTGCTTCTGCATCAGAGCCCCCTGGAAAGAGACTTTCTGAGATAAAATCGGTACCAGTCCATCTAACATTTCATGATAGAAACGATATGAATATCCTAACCGAGAAAGGCACTTCCGGTCTTCGAAAGCATAAAATTCTTCGCATGACCAGCGAGGCTTTGGATCAAGACGGTCTTTTGACACAAGAGGATCTG